>DATJMM010000025.1:0-136658 GCA_035508735.1 Solirubrobacteraceae bacterium
ACGTGCTCGCGCACAACATGGGTCGCCCGTATGAGACGATCTTCGCCGAGTTCGAGGGCGCATCGACGCTCGAGGCGGTGACCAGCATCCTGCCCCAAGGCGGCACCGGCGACGTCAAGTACCACCACGGCTCGCAGGGCACCTACCAGCTGCCGGCCGGGGGCGCGATCCGCGTGAACCTCGAGTCCAACCCGAGCCACCTCGAGTACGTCTCGCCGGTCGTCGAGGGCGCGACGCGCGCGGCCCAGACCACGCGCCAGGGCCCCCACGCCCACCAGGACACCGACTCCGCGGTGCCCGTCGTGATCCACGGCGACGCCTCCTTCCCGGCCCAGGGCGTCGTCTCCGAGACACTCAACCTGCAGGCGCTCGACGGCTACAAGGTCGGCGGCACCGTGCACCTGATCATGAACAACCAGATCGGGTTCACGACCGACCCCGACGACGCCCGCTCGACGCGCTGGGCATCCGACCTCGCGAAGGGCTTCGACGTGCCGATCATCCACGTCAACGCCGACGACGTGCCGGCCTGCATCAGCGCCGTGCGCCTGGCCTTCGCCTTCCGCCAGGAGTTCGGGCACGACGTCCTCATCGACCTGATCGGCTACCGCCGCTTCGGCCACAACGAGTCCGACGAGCCGGCCTACACCCAGCCGGAGATGTACGCCAAGATCAAGTCCAAGAAGCGCGTGTGGGAGCTGTGGGCGGACCGCCTGATCGCCGAGGGCGGGGTCACCAAGGAGGAGGTGGAGCGCCAGGCGCAGGAGGTGTGGGACAACATGACGCTCCTGCACCAGCGGCTGAAGGCGAAGATCGCGGCGGCCGCGGAGGACGGCGGCGAGCACGGCACGGGCGAGTACCAGCTCGACCGCTCGCCCAGCCCGGAGGTGGACACCGCGGTGCCGGTGGCGCGCCTGCGCGAGCTTGGCGAGCAGTTGCTGCGCGTGCCGGACGGCTTCACGGTGCACCCCAAGCTGGTCAAACAGCTCGAGCGGCGCCGGGAGGGCCTCGCGGAGTCCGAGGCGCACAACGCCACGATCGACTGGGCGCACGCGGAGGCGCTCGCGTTCGCCTCGCTGCTGACGGAAGGAACGCCGCTGCGCCTGACCGGGCAGGACACCGAGCGCGGCACCTTCAGCCAGCGCCACATGGTGCTGCACGACGCCAAGACGGGCCAGACGGTGTGCCCGATCCAGAACCTGCCCGACGCGCTGGCGCCGCTGGAGCTGCACAACAGCCCGCTCTCGGAGCTCGCCTGCCTGGGCTTCGAGTACGGCTACAGCCAGGAGGCGCCGGAGACGCTGGTGCTGTGGGAGGCGCAGTTCGGCGACTTCGTCAACTCCGCCCAGGTGATCATCGACCAGTTCATCACCTCGGGCCTGGCGAAGTGGGGGCAGACCTCCCGCCTGACGCTGCTGTTGCCGCACGGCTACGAGGGCTCGGGCCCGGAGCACTCCTCGGCGCGCCTGGAGCGCTTCCTGCGCGCGGCGGCGGAGGGCAACATCCGCGTCGCCAGCCCGACCACGCCGGCGCAGTACTTCCACCTGCTGCGCCGCCAGGCGCGCATCGCCAAGCAGCGCCCGCTGGCGGTGATGACGCCGAAGTCGCTGCTGCGCCTGCCGCAGGCGGCGAGCGCGCTCGCGGACATGGCGGAGGACACGCGCTTCCAGCCGGTGCTGGCGGAGCCGGGCGTGCAGGACGAGCAGGTGACGCGCCTGGTGCTGTGCACCGGCAAGATCTACTACGACCTCGTGGGCCACCCCGAGCGCGCCTCGCACACGGGCCTGGCGGTGGCGCGCATCGAGCTGCTCTATCCCTTCCCGGAACGCCAGATCCTCGAGCTGATGGCGCGCTACCCGAGCCTGCGCGAGGTGCTGTGGGTGCAGGAGGAGCCGCGCAACATGGGCGCGCGTGCGCATATGTTCCCGCGCTTGATGCAGATCATGCCGGCGGAGATGCACTTCGGCTACGTCGGGCGCCCCGAGCGCGCGAGCCCCGGCGAGGGCTACCCGGCCGCGCACGTGGCCGAACAGAACCGCATCGTCACCACCGCCATCGACCTGCGCCAGCCGATCTCCCAGTACCCCCGCAAGCAGCCGGGCGAGCGCTGATGGCCGCGCTGTGGCGTCGCTTCCGGGCGATCATGGCGCAGCGCCGGCGCAAGCGGCGCGGGTACTGACGGCGCGCTGCGCGCCTGCCCGCCCGCTCGCGGACGCTCAGCGCGCGCCGCCCTACCGCCCCTTCCACTCAGGCTCGCGCTTCTCCTTGAACGCGCTGGCGCCCTCCTTGGCGTCTTCGGAGGTCATGACGGGCGCGGTGATGGCGGCCTGCCTCTCCCACATCTCCTCGCTGGACCAGTCCCACTGCTCCTGCAGGATGCGCTTGGAGGCGGCGAGCGCGAGCGGACCGTTCCTGGAGAGCTGCGCGGCGAGCTCGAGCGCGGCGTCGACGGCGTCGCCTGGCTCGACCAGGCGGTTGACGACGCCGAGCTGCTGGAAGCGCTCGGCGGGGAACGGGTCGCCGGTGAGCGCGAGCTCCATGACGAGGTGGTAGGGCATGCGCCTGGGCAACCGCAGCAGCGCGCCGCCGGCGGCGACGATCGAGCGCTTGGCCTCGGGGATGCCCATCTTGGCGCCCTTGGCGGCGACGATGAGGTCGCAGGAGAGCGCGATCTCCAGGCCGCCGGCGACGGCGAAGCCCTCGATGGCGGCGATCAGCGGCTTGCGCGCGGCGCGCATGGCGATGCCGGCGAAGCCGCGGTCGCCGAACCAGGGGGACTCGCCCTTGACGAACGCGCCGAGGTCCATGCCGGCGCAGAAGAAGCCGCCGGCGCCGGTGAGCACGCCGACCGACAGGTCCTGATCGCCGTCGAGCTGCTCGAGCGCGGCGGCGAGGCCGGCGGCGAGCGCGGCGTTGACGGCGTTGCGCACCTGCGGGCGGTTGAGCGTGATCAGCAGCACGTTGCCGCGTCGCTCTGTGAGCACCTCTGGGGCGTCTAGATCGTCCATGCCCGGCACTATGCCGCAAACAGCTTCAGCTCGGGCTGGCGCTCGCCGCGCAGCACGGCCGGGTCGACCTCGACGCAGTGGATGCCGCGGGCGGCGGCGAGCACGCGCGCCTGCGGCTTGACGCTCTGCGCGGCGAGCACGCCGCGGCAGGAGCCGAGCGCGGGGTCGAGGCGGATGCGCTCGAGGTAGCGGCTGAGCTGCTCGACGGCGTCGATGGTGCCGACGCGCTTGATCTCGACGGCGATCCAATCGTCGCGCTCGTCGCGGCACATCAGGTCGACGGGGCCGATGTCGGTGGGCCACTCGCGCCGGACCAGGCGAAAGCCCTCGCCGCACCACGCAGGCGCGCCGGCGAGCAGCTCCTGCAGCTCGCGCTCGAGCCCCTCCTTCTCGAGCGAGGCGCTGGCGTCGAGCTCGTGCTCCACGTCGGAGAAGACCTCGGAGACGGCGACGTCGAGACGGTCCTCTCCACCGCGCTTGCGCACGAGCAGTCGGCGCAGGCAGCCGTCCTCCCCCGTGTGCTCCTCGATGACGGTGGGCGCGGCCATCCAGTTGAGCGGCTTGACGTTGGCGCCGCCGCCGTCGGCCCACACCATGAAGGTGCCGTCGGGCTTGAGCATCAGCAGCCGCACGGCCTGCTCGAGCTCGGTGGAGAGGCGGCCGCTGTAGGAGACGGCGCAGCGGGCGACGATGAGGCGCACGCCGCGAAACTACCGGCCAGGGCGGACCAACCGCGCGAGGGCGGCGTGGCCGCGCGCGGCTCAGTGGCGATCGCTGCTCGCCCGGCGGGCGGGGGCGCTGGCGGCGGCGATCCCCTCCGACCGCCCCCCTACGCTCTGGCGTGTGGCGGAGATGCCCCCGAGCGCGGCGGCGCGGCAACGCAGCCAGGGCGGGCGCGCGTACCCGCCGCCGCCGTCGAGCGAGAAGTTCTGGCCGGTGCAGCTAACGATCCTGGCGGCGATCGGGCTGCAGGTGAGCCTGCCGGAGCGGCTGACGGCGGGGCCGACCTGGGTGGTGCCGGCACTGGAGGGCGCGCTGTTCCTGGGCATGTTCGCGGCGACGCCGCGCGAGCTCGAGGGCGAGCACCCTGTGCGCCGCCGCGTGGCGCTGGGGCTGACGGCGCTGGTGAGCGCGGCGAACGTGTTCTCGCTGGTTGAGCTGACGCACTACCTGCTGCACCACCAGGTCTCCGAAGGCCATCGCCTGATCGTCGCCGGGATGCTGATCTGGCTGACGAACTTCCTGATCTTCGCGCTGTGGTACTGGGAGCTCGACCGCGGCGGTCCGGGCCGGCGCGCGGCCGGCCACGACGGCCCGCCGGACTTCCTGTTCCCGCAGATGTCGGACGACCGCATCGAGCCGATCGACTGGCGCCCGCAGTTCGTGGACTACCTGTACGTGTCGCTGACCAACGCGGCCGCCTTCTCGCCCACCGACACGATGCCGCTGACGCCGATGGCGAAGCTCGTGATGGGCGCACAGTCGATCGTGTCGCTGGTGACGATCGGCCTGGTGATCTCGCGCGCGGTGAACATCCTCTGAGATCTTTTCAGGAGGGGTCGCGGGCGGCTGGCGACGCTCACCGGCGGATCGCCGCTCGCGGTGCGGGAGCTCAGCCGGCGGCCAGGCTCGGCTCGATCGCGAGCGCCCTGGCGACGAGCTCGTGCACCTCGCCGTCGGCGCCGAGCGCAAGCGCACGGCGGAGCGCCTCCAGGGCGCCCTCGCGGTCCATCAGCGCGAGACGCAGCCGGCCGAGGCGCTCCCAGGCGCCGGCGTCGGCGGGCCCGCGCTCGGCGGCGCGCCGGGCGGCCTCCTCGGCGAGGTCGGTGGCGCCGATGTCTTCGTAGATGCGCGCGGCGAAGCGGTGCGGGGCGGGCCGCCGGCCGTCGACGCGCGCCCAGTCGCGCACGGCGCGGGCGGCCTGCTCGAGCTTGCCGGCCTGCCAGAAGGCGAGCGTCATCAGCCGCAGCACGGCCACGTTGTTCGGTTCGGCGTCGCGCGCGTAGATGAGCCGCTGCGCGGCGAGCTCGTACTGGCCTTCGGCCATGGCGCGCTGGGCGGCGATGAGGAAGCGCTCGACGCGCTCGGAGGCCGGGTCGGGCTTGGAGAAGTCGACGAACCTCATGCTGCCGGCGGGCACGGTGCGGATGCCGTGGCTGAACTTGACGCGCGCCCACTGCTGCACCTCCTCGCCGTCGTCGGAGGGCCCCCCCGCTCCGCTCGAGAAGTAGATGCCGGCGACGGTGCCGACGCCCCACTCGGGGTAGGACAGGCAGCGCGCGTAGCGGTGCACGACGGAGTGGTCGGGCACGCGGCTGCCGAAGGGGTCGTTCTCGGCTCTGTCCTTGGCGGCGGCGCGGGCCCGCTGCTCGGCTTCGTAGGCGCGCCGGCCGGCCTCCTCGCGCTCGCGGCGGGCGGCGGCGGCGGAGACCTTGACGGCGTTGCGGCTGACCTTGCCGCCGCGCGAGCCCTCGGCCAGGCGCTCGAGCTGGTCGGCGGCCTCGTTGATGGCCTTGAGGTGGCGCTCGTGCTCGAACTGCTGTCCCTGCGGCGCGAGGTCGGGGTGCCAGCGCTTGGCCATGCGCCGGCGCGCGAGCTGCACGTCGCGCTTGCTGAACGGCGCCTCGAGCTCCAACAGGAGCAAATGCTGCTCGATGTCGAGGATCCCCGCGGGCATGACCCCACAACGTTAGCGGGGCAGGTGGGGGTCACATGGGCGTCTATCCTGCGTGCGCATGTCCTCCCAGTACATCTTCACGATGCACCGGCTGTCGAAGCTGCACCCCCCGGACAGGACGGTGCTGGACAACGTGACGCTGGCGTTCTTCCCGGGCGCGAAGATCGGCGTGCTGGGCTACAACGGCGCGGGCAAGTCGACGCTGCTGCGCATCATGGCGGGCCTCGACCAGGAGTACCGCGGCGAGGCGGCGCTGGCGGCGGGAGCGAGCGTGGGCATGCTCGAGCAGGAGCCGCGGCTGGACGAGTCAAAGGACGTGAAGGGCAACGTGGAAGACGGCGTGGCGCAGACGCGCGCGCTGCTCGAGCGCTTCGACGCGCTGGCGGCGAACTACTCGGAGGACACGGCGGAGGAGTTCGCCCGCGTCCAGGCGCAGATCGAAGCGGCGGACGCGTGGAACCTCGACACGCAGCTGGACTACGCGATGGACGCGCTGCGGCTGCCGCCGCCGGACGCGGACGTGAGCCTGCTCTCCGGCGGCGAGCGCCGCCGGGTGGCGCTGTGCAGGCTGCTGTTGAGCGCGCCGGACCTGCTGCTGCTGGACGAGCCCACCAACCACCTGGACGCGGAGTCGGTGGCGTGGCTGGAGCAGCACCTGGCGGAGTACGGGGGCACGGTGGTGGCGGTGACGCACGACCGCTACTTCCTCGACAACGTGGCGGGCTGGATCCTGGAGCTCGACCGCGGCCGCGGCATCCCCTACGAGGGCAACTACTCGAGCTGGCTGGAGCAGAAGCAGGCGCGCCTGGCGCAGGAGGAGCGCGGCGAGAGGGCGCGCCAGCGCACGATCGCGGCGGAGCTCGAGTGGGTGCGCACGACCCCCAAGGGCAGGCGCACCAAGTCCAAGGCGCGCCTGGCGCGCTACGAGGAGCTGCTGGCGCAGGAGCGGGGCGTGAAGCTGGAGGAGGTCCAGATCCACATCCCGCCGGGGCCGCGCCTGGGGGAGAAGGTGCTGACGGCGAGCGAGCTGACGAAGGGCTTCCCGGCGCCGGGGGGCTCCGGCGATCGCCTGCTGATCGAGTCGCTGTCGTTCGATCTGCCGCGCGCTGGCATCGTGGGCGTGATCGGCGCCAACGGCGCCGGCAAGACCACGCTGTTCCGCATGATCACGGGCGAGGAGACCCCCGACGCGGGCACGCTCGAGCTGGGCGACACTGTGCAGCTGGCGTACGTGGACCAGTCGCGCGACGCGCTGGACCCGGACAAGACGGTGTGGGAGGAGATCTCAGAGGGCTACGAGCACATCAAGGTGGGCGAGCGCGAGGTCAACTCGCGCCAGTACACCGCGGGCTTCAACTTCAAGGGCTCGGCGCAGCAGGCCAAGATCGGCAAGCTCTCGGGCGGCGAGCGCAACCGCGTGCACCTGGCGAAGCTGCTGCGCAGCGGCGGCAACCTGCTGCTGCTGGACGAGCCCACCAACGACCTCGACGTGGACACGCTGCGAGCGCTCGAGAACGCGCTGCTGGACTTCCCCGGCTGCGCGATGGTGATCTCCCACGACCGCTGGTTCCTGGATCGCGTGGCCACGCACGTGCTGGCCTTCGAGGGCGACTCGCAGGTGACGTGGTTCGAGGGCAACTTCGAGGCCTACGAGGAGCGCCGCCGCGAGCTGCTCGGCGCGGCGGCGGAGCGCCCGCACCGCATCACCTACAAGCGGCTGGTCCGTGGCTGAGGCGAGCGCCGACGGCTGCGCGGCCGTCGAGGAGACCACGGGCGGGCCGGCAGCGCGGGCGTCGAGCGCCCCCGCCACGGCGCCGCCGACGAAGTTCGACCGCGACACCGCGGTGTGGCGCACCCCGGACGGCGCGGGCGAGCGCGATGCGCACACGGAGGACGGGGAGCGCCTGGCGGCGGGCGAGCGGGCGGTGTTCGGGGCGGAGGTGGCGGGCGACTGGCGCGCGGGGCGCGGGCCGCACGGCGGCTACCTGGCGGCGATGCTGCTGCGCGCGCTGATGGCCTCGGTGCCCGACCCCGCGCGGGCGCCGCGCTCGCTGACGATCCACTACGCGCGTGCGCCGGAGCCAGGCCCGGTGCGGATCACCACTACGCTCGAGCGCGAGGGCCGCTCCTTGAGCACGCTGTCGGCGCGCATGCACCAGGGCGGGGAGCTGATCGCGCTCGTGCTGAGCGCCTTCTCGCTGCCGTGGTCGGGCCCGGAGATCTCCGAGGTGCGCATGCCGCAGGTGGCGCCCGCGGACCCCTCGCGCGAGGGGCTGAAGCTGATGGAGCACGGCCCGGAGTTCGCGCGCCACATCGTGCTGCAGCCGCGCTTCGAGGGCCGGCCGCTGTCGGGCGTGGAGCACCCCATGCTGATCCGCGCGTGGATGGGGCTGGCCGAGCCGCGCGCGGTCGACGCGCTGGCGCTGGCGTTCTTCTCCGACGCGCTGATCCCAGCGCCGTACATGCGCATGCGCGAGTTCTCGGCGGTGCCGACGATCGACCTGACGGTGCACTTCCGCGACCGCATCGGCCCCGCGCCCGCCGCCGCGCGCCCCCCGCAGGGGGACTCGCGACCGGGCGGCCCGCCACGTGGCGAGCACCCCCCGCAGGCGGACCCGCACGAGCTGGTGCTGGCGCAGACCACCAGCGAGCTCGTGCACGACGGCTTCTTCGTGGAGGACGGGTTGATCTGGGCGGCCGACGGCACGCTGCTGGCGCACTCGCGCCAGCTGGCGATCGTGGTGCCGTTCCGGGCGTCCGCGTGAGGTCGAGATCGCGCTCGGACCGGTAGGCTCGAGCAATCCTGGCTGCGTGACCAAAGGGGGCCCGAGATGGCTGACTGCACGGCGAAGAAGATCGACGAGATGGAGGCTGCCTACGGCGGCGGCTTCGTGAAGGTGCGGGCGGAGCTGGGCGTGAGCGCGTTCGGCATGCAGGTGATCCAGCTGCCCCCGAACTACGGCGACTACCCCGAGCACGACCACGCGGAGAACGCGCAGGAGGAGGTGTTCCTGGCGATCGGCGGCTCGGGCTGGATAGACGTGGAAGGCGAGCGGGTGGAGCTCGACGCGGACACGTTCGTGCGCGTGGGCGCGCAGGCGAGGCGCAAGGTGTAC
This sequence comes from Solirubrobacteraceae bacterium, assembly GCA_035508735.1. Taxonomy (GTDB): domain Bacteria; phylum Actinomycetota; class Thermoleophilia; order Solirubrobacterales; family Solirubrobacteraceae; genus Palsa-744. Next base: position 8,802 of record DATJMM010000025.1, read on the forward strand.
GCCGGCCCGGAGGGCCTGCGCCTGCTCGTGATCGGCGGCGCCCCCGGCGAGCCCTACAAGATCAACCCCATGACCGAGCTGGCGGGCAGCGCGGCCTAGCGGGGCGCGCACCCGCCGACGGCGGCGCGCACCGCGGGGCGAGGCCGTCGACGCGGGCGAGCCGGCGCGGCGGCTCAACGGCGCACGGCGGCTCAGCGGCGCAGGGCGGACGGCTCAGCGGCGCACGGCGGCGGAGCTGGCGAGCGTCTGGCCTTCGGCGCCGAGCGCGGCGACCGCCAGGTAGGGCTGCGGGCTGCTGGCGACGATGGCGGTCTCGAAGCCCGCGCGCGGCGCGCTTGCGATCGGCGCGAGCTGGTCGGGGGCGGGGCCGGCGAGCAGCTGCCAGGAGCTGACTTCGGTGGCGCCGTTCCAGCTGGCGTAGGCGGTGAGCGCTTCGCCGGCGCCGGCGCGCAGCGCGAGCGCGGGCGGGCTGGCGGGCCGCGCGCTCCAGGGGTAGGTGAAGGCGCGGTAGGACTGGCCGGGCGGGGCGAGGCGGGCGTCGAAGACGAGCTTGCCCGAGGGGCTGAATTCGCTGACGTAGGGCAGGTCTCCCCAGCCGACGAACGAGCCGCCGTCGGCGAGCAGCTGGTCGCTGCCCTGGCTGCTGGCGAGCAGGGACGGGGTGTGCACGGCCTGCGAGATCAGCCTGACGGTGCGATCGCCCCAGTCGATGCGCTCGTGCAGCACGCGCGTCTGGGGGTGCACCTTGGGCGAGTCGCCGTTGTCGAACAGCGTGAGCGTGTGATCGGGCTGCCAGCGGATGTCGTGCTGCCAGGCGGTGCCGGTGCCGGGCGCCATCCTGAAGCTGGAGCGCCGCCCGCCCAGCCGCCACAGGATGCGGCCGTCGTCGTGGTCGATCTCGTACCCCGCCCAGGTGTTGCGCGAGGAGATCAGGAAGTTGCCGTCGCCCCACGGGTCGAGCGAGATGGAGTTGACGTGGAAGTAGTCCCACGGCGTGCTGGGCGAGGCGGGACGCGGCCAGTAGGAGTCGGCCAGCGCGACGTGGCCGTAGGCGTGCCACTCGAACATCACGAGGCCGGTGTCGACGTCGATCTCCTGGACGATCGCGTCCTCGAGCGCCCCCCTGCTGGAGCCGCCGACGGAGGAGAGGTCGGCCTCGACCACCGAGTAGGCGGTGACGAAGGCGGACCCGGAGGGCGTGAGCTGCACGTCGTGCAGGTCCACGCGGTAGCCGTTGCCGCCGGCGATGGAGGCGATCGGCGCGTAGCTCCGGCTGTAGATCTCATCGGTGCCGAAGCCCACGCCGAGCCCGATGTAGCCCTGCCACCAGACCAGCACGGGCCGGCCTTCGTAGCGCTGCACCTGCAGGTCCATGGCGGCTTTGCCGGGCGGGATCGGCTTGAACCACACGAGCGCTCCGGCGCGGTCGAAGATCATCGGCCCGCGCTGCTCGTCGCGGCCGTTGGCGGCCACGAACACGTCGCTCTGCGAGGCGGAGGGCGCGCTGGTGATGACCGACACCGCCGGCGGTCGCAGCTGCGGCGCCGAGACGAAGCTCTGCACGGTGCCCGGCTTGGCCTTGGGGACGCCGGCGGACATGGGCCTGAAGCGGTAGTGCACGAGGCGCGCGACGGTGAAGCTGGTGCCGACGCGCTGCGCGTGCGCGCCGGAGCCCACCAGCGCGCTGACGCGCACCTGCTCGCCTTCGTCGAAGCCCCTCTGCGGCAGGAAGCTTGCGCCTGGTTCGCTGCGGTAGGCGCGCAGGCGGCCGCGGTGGGCGCCGCTGCGCGAGCCCACCACGGAGACGTCGTGGATCTCGCCGGGCGCCACGCCGAGGAAGCTGATCTGGGTGCGCGGCGAGGCGTCCGGGGTTCCGGGCAGCGGCGAGATCGTGACCGCCCCCGCGCCCGGCGCGAGCACGGCCAGCGCGAGCGCGGCGCCCACCGGCGCGAGGACGCGACGCCGCGCTCTCGCGCTGTCCTGCGGCGCTTGCGCCGACACCTCCCGCTGCACCTCCCTCCGTCGCGTGGGGCTGGCTGTCCCGGCCGACGGATCGCTCGGGCAGCCCGATTGCGGCTTTACTGCCTACGATCCGTGGCTGCCCCGAAAGTCGCGCTGCGGGCAGCGCCTGCGTCAGCGCTCTGACGCCCCGCGGCCGGCGGCGCTCAGCGCGCGAACGAGCTGTCGCGCCTCAGGCGCAGCGCGGCGGCGGCGATCAGGCGCGCGGCGGCGTGCACGTCCTCGAGCTGCACGAGCTCGACGGGCGAGTGCATGTAGCGGATCGGGATCGACACCAGCCCGGTGGGCACGCCGCCGCGGCTGAGGTGCACGGCGTCGGCGTCGGTGCCGGTGTTGCGGCCGGAGGCCTCGACCGTGAAGGCGATCTTCTCCGCCTCGCCGGCCTCGAACAGCAGCTCGAAGACGGCGTCGTTGAGCGTGGAGCCGCGCGAGATGACCGGCCCCGAGCCGAGCTCGTGCTTGCCGGCCTCCTTGACGTCGACGCCGGGCGCGTCGGTGGCGTGGGTGACGTCGACCACGATCGCGGCGTCGGGCGCCAGCGAGAAGGCGCTGGTGCGCGAGCCGCCGAACACGGTCTCCTCCTGCACCGCGGCGACCGCCGCGAGCTCCCACTGCGCGCCGCCGGCCTGCGCCACCAGACGCGCGGCCTCCAAGGCGACGTAGGAGCCGAGGCGGTTGTCGAGCGCGCGCGAGACGAGCCGCCCGCCCGGCAGCTCGAGCGGCTCTGCGTCGATCACGGCGACGTCGCCGATGCGCACCAGCCCGCGCGCCTGCTCGCCGTCGCGCGCGCCGACGTCGATGTGCAGGTCGCGCACCTCCGGGGCCTTCTTGCGCTCCTCGCCGCGCAGCAGGTGGATCGGCTTCTTCCCGATCACGCCGCGCACCGGGCCCTCGCGCGTGTCGAGCACCACGCGCTGTCCCACCAGGATCTGCGGGTCCCAGCCGCCCACTTCGCGGAACCACAGGTAGCCCTCGTCGTCGATGTGGGTGACGATCAGGCCGATCTCGTCGATGTGGCCCATCACCAGCAGGCGGCGCGGGCCTTTCTGGTAGCCGCGCTCCCCCTTCGAGGACGATGTGGGCGCGACCAGCGCGAGCGGGGTGCCGACCACGTCGCTGCTGGCCTGCGCGAAGGCGCCGGCGGCCTCGCGCCAGACGGCGGCGGGCGCGGTCTCGTAGCCGGAGGGCCCGCGCGCGCTCAGCAGCTCGCGCAGGAGCGGCGTGAAGCCGCTGCTCGGGCGGGCCGACCTGCCTTTGGCGGCGGCGCGTTCAGGCGCCCGGCCTTTGGCGGCGCGTTTCGGCGCCCGGCGCGCGGCCGGGCTCACGCGGCCCCCGCGAGCAGGATCCGCAGCACGTACTGGAGGATGCCGCCGTGGCGGAAGTAGTCGGCCTCGCGCGGCGTGTCGATGCGCACGCGGGCGTCGAACTCGACCGGCTCGGCTCCCTGGCGCCGGGCGCGCACGCGCACGCTGCGCGGCGGCGGCCCGCCGTCGGCCATCGCCTCCGCGAGGCCTGTGATGGCGAACGTCTCAAGCCCGTGCAGGCCGAGCGAGGCGGCCGACTCGCCGTCGGCGAACTGCAGCGGCAGCACGCCCATGCCGATCAGGTTGGAGCGGTGGATGCGCTCGAAGCTCTGCGCGATCACGGCGCGCACGCCGAGCAGCTTGGTGCCCTTGGCGGCCCAGTCGCGCGAGGAGCCGGTGCCGTACTCCTTGCCCGCCAGCACCACCAGCTCGACGCCTTCATCGAGGTAGCGCATGGCGGCGTCGTAGATCGGCATCGGCTCGGGCGCGACCCCGTCCGCGAGGTGGTAGGTGTTGCCGCCCTCCGCCAGCGGCTCCATCCCCGCCAGGCCGCGGCCGAGCAGGTTCCGCAGGCGGATGTTGGCGAAGGTGCCGCGCACCATCACCTCGTGGTTGCCGCGGCGCGCGCCGTAGGAGTTGAAGTCGCGCGGCTGCACGCCCTGCTGCTGGAGGTAGGAGCCGGCCGGCCCGTCGCGCTTGATCGAGCCGGCGGGCGAGATGTGGTCGGTGGTGACGCTGTCGCCGAGCAGCGCCAGCACGCGCGCGCCCTGCACGTCGCGCACCGGCTCGGGCTCGGCGGGCATGCCCTCGAAGTAGGGCGGCAGGCGCACGTAGGTGGACTGCGGGTCCCAGGCGAAGCGCTCGCCCGCGGGCACCGGCAGGCCGTTCCAGCGCTCGTCGCCGGCGAACACCTCGCCGTAGCTGTGGCGGAACATCTCGGCGCGCACGGCCTCGCCGATCGTGTGCGCGACCTCCTGCGGCGAGGGCCACAGCTCGCGCAGGTACACGTCCGCGCCGTCGGCGTCCTGGCCGAGGGGGTCGTTGACGATGTCGACGTCCATGCTGCCGGCGAGGGCGTAGGCCACGCACAGCGGCGGCGAGGCGAGGTAGTTCATCTTCACGTCGGGGTTGATGCGACCCTCGAAGTTGCGGTTGCCGGACAGCACCGAGACGACCGCGAGGTCGGCCTCGCCCACCGCGGCGGAGATCTCCTGCGGCAGCGGCCCGGAGTTGCCGATGCAGGTGGTGCAGCCATAGCCCACGAGGTTGAAGCCGAGCTCCTCCAGGGGCTCGGTCAGCCCGGCGCGGTCGAGGTACTCGGTGACCACCTTCGAGCCGGGCGCGAGCGAGGTCTTCACCCAGGGCTTGGAGCGCAGCCCGCGGGCCACGGCGTTGCGCGCGAGGATGCCTGCGCCGATCATCACCGAGGGGTTGGAGGTGTTGGTGCAGCTGGTGATGGCGGCGATCACCACGTGGCCGTGCTCCAGCTCCACCTTGCTGCCGTCGGCGAGGGTGCAGCGCGCGCCGCTCGCGGCCTTGACCGTGACGGCGCCCTCCTCGCCGCCGCCGGAGCTCGCTTCCACGTAGCTGGGGCCGCCGTCGTCGGGGCGGGGACGGTCGTTGCCGTTGGCCGGCGGGTCGCTGGAGGGAAAGCTCTCGGCGTCGGCCTCGTCGCGGGCGTCGTAGCCGGGCACATAGCCGCCGAGCGCCTCGCGGAAGGAGGCCTGCGCGTGGCCCAGCGCGATCCGGTCCTGCGGGCGCTTGGGGCCGGCGATGCTGGGCTCGACGCTGGCGAGGTCGAGCTCGATCGTGTCGGAGAAGGTGGGCTCTTCGGAGTGCTCGTCGTGCCACAGGCCCTGCTCCTTGGCGTAGGCCTCGACCAGCGCGATCCGCTCGGGCGAGCGCCCCGACAGCTCCAGGTAGGCGAGCGTCTCCGCGTCGATCGGGAAGATCGCGCAGGTGGAGCCGAACTCCGGCGACATATTGCCGATCGTGGCGCGGTCGGCGATCGGCAGCCCGGCCAGCCCGGCGCCGTAGAACTCCACGAACATGCCCACCACGCCGCGCCGGCGCAGCATCTCGGTGACGGTCAGCACGAGGTCGGTGGCGGTGGCGCCCTCCGGCAGCTGCCCGTGCAGGCGAAAGCCGAGCACCTGCGGGATCAGCATCGACATCGGCTGGCCCAGCATCGCCGCCTCGGCCTCGATGCCGCCTACGCCCCAGCCGAGCACTCCCAGCCCGTTGACCATGGTGGTGTGCGAGTCGGTGCCCACCAGCGTGTCCGGGTAGGCCTGGCCGGTCTTGTCGTTGGGGAACACCACGCGCGCGAGGTACTCGAGGTTGACCTGGTGCACGATGCCGGTGTCGGGCGGCACCACGGCGAAGTCGTCGAACGCCCCCTGGCCCCAGCGCAGGAACACGTAGCGCTCCTGGTTGCGCTCGAACTCGCGCTCGGCGTTGACGCGGAAGGCCTCGCGCGTGCCGAAGGCGTCGACCTGCACGGAGTGGTCGATCACGAGCTCGGCGGGCGCCAGCGGGTTGATCCTGGCGGCCTCGCCGCCCATCGCGACGATCGCCTCGCGCATGGCGGCGAGGTCGACCACGGCGGGCACGCCCGTCAGGTCCTGCATCAGCACGCGCGCGGGGGTGAAGGCGATCTCCTTGCTGGGCTCGGACCTGGCGTCCCAGCTGGCCAGCGCCTCGACGTCGGCGGCGCTCACCGAGCCGTTGCCCTCGGTGCGCAGCAGGTTCTCGAGCAGCACCTTCAGCGAGAACGGCAGGCGGGCCACGTCGAAGCGCTCCTGCAGCGCGTCGAGCCTGAAGATCTCATAGCTGTCCCCACCCGCCTCGAGCGTGCTCTTGGCGCCAAAGCTGTTCTGCGACATGGCTTCTCCCGTGCGTCTCGCGGGTCTACATGGCCTGGATCGCAGTCTCGCAGAGTCGCGCGGGCGAGCCCGGCGAGCGACTCAGCGCACTGACGCGTCCGCGCGGGTGACCCGGCCCTTGCCCTGCCGCTTGGAGCGCAGCAGCGCGGCGTCGCAGGCTTCGAGCAGTTCGTCGGTGCTCATCGGCGCGCGCCACTGCGCGACCCCGATCGACGCGGACATGCCGGCGCCTTGGCCGGCGCCGACCGGCGCGGGCAGCGCGCGCAGGCGCTCGAGCGCGCGCGCCCCGGCCGCGGCGGCGCTGTCGAGCTCCGCGTTGGGCAGGATCACCACGAACTCGTCGCCGCCGTAGCGGGCCACGCGATCGAACGCGCGGAACTCGCCGACGAGCGCGTGCACCACGCTGCGCAGCACCGCGTCGCCGGCCTGATGGCCGTGGCGGTCGTTGACGAGCTTGAAGTCATCGAGGTCGATCAGCAGCGCGGCCAGCGGCGCGCCGGTGCGCGTGGCACGGCCGATCTCCTCGTCCAGCCGCCGGCGCATGGCGCGGTGGTTGAGACCGCCGGTGACGGCGTCGGTGCCGGCTTCGGCGCGCGCGCGCACGAGCGCCAGCGCGGTGGCGGCCTGTTCGACCAGCGCGCCGGCCAGCTCCACCTCTGCCGGCGTGAACGCATCCGATTCGCGTCGCACCAGCACCACCACCGCCTCCACCTCGCCGCGCTCGGCGAGCGGAAGCAGCAGCGCGCAGGTGACCGCGCCGGTTTCGGCCAGGCGCGGCACGCTGGCGCCGAGCCCGTCGGCGTCGGCGGCGAGGAAGCTGTTGCGGGTGCTGGCGACCCAGCTCACGCCGGCCGGGCGCTCGGAGCGCGGCAGCAGGTAGCTGAGACGGCCGATGCCGCCGGACAGGTAGACGGCAACCAGCTCTTCGGAGGAGTCGCCGTCGCCGGCGAGATGGTGGACGTGGACCTCCTCGGCGCCGGGCACCGCCAACAGCTCGCGCGCCAGCGCGCGCAGGAGCGTGTCGGGACCGGCGGGCCCGTCGGCCAGCGCCGTGAGGCGGCGGATGCTCGCCAGCAGGCGATCCGTGCCCACGATCGACGTCGAGGTATCCGTACCCATGACGACATCCATGCCGACAATGTACGGCATGGGACGGCCGGCGTGGGAGCTCGCGCACCGTACGCTGCGCGAAATCCCCGCTGCGAGCGCGAAGAGGGGCGGCCCCCGGGCCGCCCCTCTCGATCGCGCGCTGTGTCTCTCTGCCTCTCCGGCGCTAACGCCTGAACTTCACCTTGACGTGCGTGGCCGAGTGGGCGCCCTTGACCTTGGGCACGAAGCCGACCCGCACCTTGAGCGTGAACGGACGCCGCCGCGCGCGGCCCTTGCGGCCCAGCGGCACCTTCAGCGTGACGGCTTTGTGCGCGGCGGCGAGCTTCTTGTAGACCGTCTTCAGGTCCTTGCCGCCGCCGCTGATGCGACCGGGCGCGTAGGTGCGCACGGTCAGGTAGGCGGTGTCGCCCACCACCTTGTGGCCGACGATCTGCACGCCGCATTTGCTCGGCTTGATGATCGTGTTCTGTTTGACCACCGTGCCGTTCTGCCCGGTGATCACGGTCGGCATCACCAGCTTCTGCGTGCACAGGTTGGTGTTGAGCTTCTCCGTGGTGAGCATCGAGTGCGGGCCGGTGGGCAGGTTCACCGTGACGCTCGAGATCGGCACGTCGGGGTTGGCCTCGAAGTCCGTCGTGGTGATGCCGTTCTTGATGTGCGTCTTGCCTTCGACGACGATTTTCACCCCGTCGCCTTCGAGCACCAGCTCGAGGCTGGGGAATTCTTCGCCGGCGTGCGAGACGAAGAAGGCCGGCCCGGTCATCGGCACCGGCAGCGTCGGCGTGACCACCTTGGCGGTGCCCACTTCCGAGCCGGGCGATTGCGTACGGCAGTTGAGCGGGTTCGCTTCGAACACCTGCGCCAGGCACGCTTTCTGCAGCGTGGTCAGACGCGAGGGCAGCGCCTTCGGGATCTGCACGAACACCGACTTGATGTTGGACTGGCCCGCGCCCATGTCGATCGTCGTCACCAGGCTCGCGCCGTTGGCTTTCGAGTGGTGCGCGCCCGTGGACGCGGTGAACGCCGGCTTGAAGGCGAGCGAGCCGCAGCTTTCGAGCTGGAAGGTGGACTTCAGGGCGGACTGCACGGCGCCGGAGCTCGACGTGAGCGCCGATTCGGTCGTGAGCGGCGAGCAGCTGGTGGGGTTGAACAGGAAGCCCTGCTTGTCGACGTCGACGTTGATCGAGCGCAGCCGCAGGGGGATGCCCTTGTAGATCGTGGGCAGCGTGCTTTCCGCGGTGACCTGGGCAGTGGTCTGGTTGATGTTGATGGTCGAGCGCGTGACCACGTCGCCGAGGTTGAACGGCCCGGCCACCGCCGGCACCACGATCGACAGCCCGAAGGGCGCGCCGTCGTAGGGGCCGGTCATGTACACGGAGCCGTTGAACGTGTACGGCGCCGAGCCGGAGCCGGCCTGCACGGTGACGGTGCCGATCTTGCTGGCTGCGCCGCAGCTGCCGGCGTTGGCTTCGCTTTCTCCGCACAGCGTCACCGCGGGTATCGCGCCGACGATGCCCGGCGGCAGCACCGTCTTGACCTTCTGCAGGTACTGTTCGCCGTTGTTGCGCGTGAAGCGGATGTCGTAGGAGGTGTGCCCGCCGGCCTTGGTCGTTTCGTTTTCGACCGCCTGCCCCAGCGAGAACGGGATCGAGGAGGCGCAGCCGGTCACCGACAGCCCGCCGAACGAGGCGTTCTTGGCCGGCGTTTCGCTCGACACCGGCACGAAGCTCGACGATCCTTCAGGCGTGCCGCACTGCAGCGGGTTGGCCACCGAGGTGAGCACGTTGCGGTTGAAGTCGATCGAGAGGTTGGTGAACGGCTGTTCGGGGTTTTCGTTGAACACCGTCGTCACCTGACCGGTGGTTTCGTTGGGGATCACTTCGGCTTTCAGGCGCACGGAGATCCCGTAGCGTTCGGAGTCGGCGACCACGTAGATGATGTAAGGGGGTCCGGTGATCGGCCCGGTTTCCGAGCCGCTGACCGGGCCACCGAGGTAGACGTGGCCGGTGAACACCGCGCCTTCGAGCGTCGGGACTTCGAGGCTCACGGTGCCGAGTTCCGAGCCTGACGGGCAAGCCACCCCGAAGGTCGAGCTGTGGATGCGCGCCTGCGCCACCGTGCACGCTTCGAGCCCGTGCGCGGCCGACGGGTTGAGCGTCATGCCTTCGGGCAGCGTGATCGAAGCGGTCTTGACCTGGGCCTGCGCCCGTTCTTCAGGTTCATTCGTCATGCTCACTTCGGTGGAGAACGGGTTCGGTTCGTCGCTTGCCGACGATCCCGATTCGAGCGCGATCGTCGGTTCGAACTTCAGGCTGTTGCACCCTTCGAGCCCGATCGGGGTCGTGAACGACTTGCGCGTTGTTTCGCCGGCCGTGTCTTTCAAGGTCACGTAGGTGGTGTTGTCGCCCGGACAGCTCGTGGCGTTGGTGATGAAATCGTGGTCCGTTGTGCCGTAGAGAACCTGGCGAGAGCTGACGAGCGGCAGTTCGGGGTTGACGGTGACTTCGAAGTAGTCGTGGTAGTCGGCCGCTTCGGTGCCTTCGGCTTCCTTGCCCCATTCGACGCTGCCTTCAACGTAGGAGTGCACGTAGTACTGCGTGGAGCCGAGAGATTTTGCTTCGGTGATGAATTTCGGAAGCGCCAGCGACACGCCGTAGTAGGACGCGAGCGGCTTTTCGCCTTTGGCAAGGCTCCGTTCGGGCGGCACGAGGTTGTAGACCTTGCCCGAGATCGGCACGTCACCCACACTGGGGATGAACACCGTGATCTTTTCGATTCCGATCTGGGTACACCCAGACGGTTCTCCGTCCGTGTAGAGGCCGGTGCCGGCGCCAACGACCGGGAATTCGCTTTCGTCGAATTCGGCGGCGGAGCACTGGGGAACAGCCGTGGGCGCTGTTGCCAGGCCCGCTGCTACGTCCACTCGTACGTGGTTCACAACTCCCGTAGGTTCCGCTTCCGGGTATTCGCCGGTCGTGCTGACTTCGAAATCGGTCACACCGTTCGGGACGCGCCCTCCAGCTTCGGTGAAGCCCTGTTCGTGGGCTTCGGCGACGGTTACTTTTTCCTTGGGCCGCGTATAGGGACCGACTTCTTCGCTGCCGCAGCTTTCAAACGCTTCCTTGCAGTTCGTCGCCACGAGGCGCTGGACTTCGAAGGACCCTGCTTGCGCCGTGGCGCTTGCCACCAGCGATACGAGCACGCCCGTGAGCAGTGCCAAGAACCAGACCCGAGCATGCGACCTCATAGCGACCTCTTCCTCCCGTTTGGAACCGAGCATCTAGCCAGTACCCTCCTGGACTCCTGTGAACGCGCAAAGTTGCGGCTTCCTGGCCACCTATTAGACGCGCTCCGCCAATGTCCTTCCGCTCGCGGGAGCGCTTCCAGAGGCTCGATTCGCCTGGCCGTGCGGCCAAACCGGAGGGCGCCGGTCTCGCCGGCGGATCGCGCTCAGCCGGGCCCGGCGATGCCCTCGCCGGCCTCCGGCACGCCGTGTTCCTCGCTCTCCAGCCTGATCGGCGCGCCGAAGCTCACGCGCAGCAGCGCGCCGCCGCCCGGCGCGTTCGCGGCCGTGGCGAAGCCGCCGTGCGCCTCCGCGGCGTGGCGCACGATCGCAAGCCCGAGACCCGACCCCGGCAGCTTGCGCGCCTCGCGCGCGCGATAGAAGCGATCGAACACGGACCGCAGGTCCTCCTCCTGGAAGCCGGGGCCGTGGTCGCGCACGCTCAGCACGCCGTCGCGCAGCGCCACCTCCACCTCGCCGCCCGGCGGGCTCCACTTGCGCGCGTTGTCGACCAGGTTGGAGACCGCGCGGGCGATGCGCTCGGCGTGGCCGCGCACCAGCGTGGGCTCGAGCTCGAGCGCGAAGCGCAGCTCGCCGGCCTGCGCCCGCTCGCCCGCGCCGGCGCCGCGCCGGCGCGCGCTGGTCACGGCCGCGCGCACCAGCTCGTCCAGGCGCACGTCCGCAGCCATGCGCTCCGGCTCCGCGCTGCGCGCCAGCTCCACCACGTCGCCCACCAGCGCCGTCAGCTCGTCCAGCTCCGCCACGATGTCCGCGCGCAGGCCCTCCTGCTCATGCGCCGGCAGCCGCTCGGCGTCCGCCAGCACCTGGACGTTGGCGCGCAGCGAGGCGATCGGCGTGCGCAGCTCGTGGCTGGCGTCGGCGACCAGGTGGCGCTGCGCCTGCACCGAGCGCTCGAGCGCGTCCAGCGTGGTGTTGAAGCTCTCGGCCAGGCGCGCCAGCTCGTCGCGACCGCGCACCTCCAGCCGGCGGGAGAGGTCGAGATCGCCCGTCAGCGTCTCCGTGCGCCGCGTGAAGCGCGCGACCGGCGCCAGCGCGGTGCGCGCCACCAGCGCGCCCAGCAGCGCCGCCAGCACCACCCCCGCTCCCCCGATCGCCGCCAGGATCAACAGCAGGCGGCTGAGCTCGTGGTCGACCTCCGTCAGCGGCTGCGCCACTATCACGGCGCCCCTCGCGCCCGCGCCCTGCGTCAGCACGCGCAGTTCCGTGCCGCCCACCGTCCTGTTCGTGAACCCGCTGCCCGCGCCGCTCGCCGCGATCGCGCGGTCGCGCGCGCTCAGCGCGATCCTGTGCGAGGCCGCGCCCTGGCCTCCCGGCACGATCACTTCGCCGTGGGGAGAGATGAACTGCACGTAGCCCGAAGCGGCGCCGAAGGGGGCCGGTTCGACGTGTCCGGGGAAGCCGTGGGGGCCCGCCGCCGCGCCCCCGGTGCCGGGGAAGCCGCCGCCGCCCCGCCGCCCGTGCGCGCGCGGGTTCGCACCGGGGGCGCCCGCCGGCACGTGAGCGGCGATCCCCCGCGCACGCGCGCGCAGCGAGCTGTCCACTTCGCCGCGCAGGTCCGAGCTCACCGCCGCGTACAGTCCCACCGCCGCCGCCAGCACCGCCAGCGCCACCGACACGCCCGCCACCGCCGCGATGCGCGTGCGCAAGCTCATCGCGCGCGCCCATCCGCGCTCACGGCTCGCGCAGCGCGTAGCCCACGCCGCGCACCGTGTGGATCAGATCGCGCGCGCCCGCCTCTTCGAGCTTGCGGCGCAGGTAGCCCACGTACACGCGCAGCGCGTTCGAGGTGGGTCCGAAGTCATAGCCCCACACACGGTCGTAGATCAGGCTGTGCGCCAGCACCATGCGCGGGTTCAGCATGAACAGCTCGAGCAGCTGGTACTCGGTGCGCGTCAGCTCCACGAAGCGCTCGCCCACCTCCGCGCCGTGGCGCGCCGGGTCCAGGCGCAGCTCCTCGAACGAGAGCACGCCCTCGCCGTCCGCCTGCGGTTTCGCGCGCCGCAGCAGCGCCCGCAGCCGCGCCTGCAGCTCGCCCACGTCGAAGGGCTTGACCATGTAGTCGTCCGCTCCCACGTCGAGGCCGTCGATGCGGTCCTCCACCGCGTCGCGCGCCGTCAGGATCAGGATCGGCACGCGGTTGCCCAGCAGGCGCACGCGCCTGCACACCTCCAGCCCGTCGATCCCCGGCAGCCCCACGTCCAGCACCACCGCGTCCGGCACCTCCTGCGCGATCCGATCGAGCGCGCCCTCCCCGTCCTCGGCGAGCTGCACCTCGTAGCCCGCCAGCGTGAGCGCCCGGCGCAGCGCTTCGCGCACCGCGCGATCGTCGTCTACCACCAGGAGCCGCACGCGCCTATTCTCGCGCGGCCAGCCGCCGTAGCTCGGCCGCCCGGCCCTCGCAGTCATACAGGGTGGAGCTGGAGGAGCCGGTCGATCCGCTCGCGCCGGCGCTCGTCGAGGGCAGCGTCACCGCCACGCACGCCTGCTTCACCGCCTGCATCGCCTTCCTCGAGCCCGTGCGCGTGTCCGTGCGCGGAGCGCCCACGCCGCCGAAGCCCGCGCCTTCCTGTTCCACGAGCACCCACGTGATCTTGCCCGCGCGCACCTCCTGCGCGAGCCACGACACGCTCACGTCGCTCTCGCGCCCGGAGAAGCCGCCGATCCCCGCCACTTCCGCGTCGTCCCGCACGATCGCCGAGGCGGCATTGGACTGGCTCTCCACCGCGATCGTGCCGCCGCCGTGGTGCTTCACGTAGGACAGCGCCGTACTCGACACGCTCGCGCCCATCGGCGCTCCGAGCGCGCCGCCGCGCGCGCCCGAGCCGCCGGGGGCGCGCAGGCCGCCGGAGCCCGAGGTCGGGCCCGAGCCGAACAGCTGCGGTGCGCCTGCGGCACCCGAGCGCGTCGTGCCCGTTTTGCCGCCGCTCGACGCACCGGGCGTGGCGGCTGCGCCGGTCGAGCCCGGAACGCGGGCCGTGCCGAGAGCGCCGGCCGCGCCGGGAACGCGGGCCGTGCCGGAGGCGCCGGTCACGCTGGGGGCGCCCGCTGCGCCGGCAACGCCCGCCGCGCCGGCAGGCGCGAAGCCGCCACCGGGTCCGCCCGCTCCAGGAGAGCCGGGCCTTCCGCCGCGGCCGCCGAACCCGCCGGGGCCGCCCGCCGAGGCGAGCGCGGAGCTCGGGCCGCCTTCCGGGAAGGTGCCGTTGGTGGCGTGCCCCAGCGTATCGAACGCCCATACGCCGGGAGCGATCAAGAGGGAGGCCAGCGCCGCCAGCACGGCCACGCCGCGCGCGCGGAGCTCGCCGAACGCCGCCAGCGCCAGCGCCGCCAGCAGCCCCACCACGAGCAGGATCGGCACCAGCCAGCGAAGCTGCCCGCCGTAGTCCCCGAGCACCACCAGCTCCGTGGCCACGCCGCCGGCCACCGCCAGCGGGCCGAACACGCGCGTGTTCACCCGGCCGCGCATCAGCTGCGCGGCGCCCGCGCCCACCAGCGCCGCCGAGAACGGCGCCAGCAGCGACACGTAATAGGGGTGGAAGATGCCGCTCGCGAAGCTGAACAGCACGGCGGTGGTGGCGAACGCGCCGCCCACCGCGATCAGCCAGCCGCTGCGCGGGTCGCTTCGGCGCAGCCCGCTTGCCGCGAGGATCGCCACGCCGCTCACCAGCGCGAAGCCCAGCAGCCACCCTGCCTGTCCGCCCAGGGCTGAGTTCAGCAGGCGAAACGGCCCGGTCGCGCCGCCGAACACGCTGCCGGCCACGCCGCCGGGGCCGCCCGCCTGGCCGTCCACGCGCCCCAGCCCGTTGTATTCGAAGATCAACGACCAGATCGTGTTGCTGCTCGTGCCCGACACCCACGGGCGATCGGACGCCGGCGTGAGTTCCACCAGCAGCGGCCACACTCCGCCCACCACCAGCATCGCCGTCCCGCCCGCAAGCAGCTGACCCAGCGCACGCAGCCGGCCCGCTGCCCGTGCGCGCGCCCCGGAGGGCGCGCCCTCCGGCGTGCGCGCCGCCGGCGCCGCCCACAGCCACGCCGCCGCGATGCCCGGCACCACCACCAGCGCCACCAGCATCTTCGTCTCGAAGCCCAGGCCCACCAGCGCGCCCGCCGCCACCAGCCAGCGCACCGCGCGCCCGCGCGGCGCCGCCTCGAATGCGCGCACCGTGCACCACAGCGCCGCCACGCAGCACAGCACCAGCAGCGCGTCGGGGTTGTTGTGGCGGGAGATCGCCACCGTGATCGGCGTCAGCGCCAGCGCCAGCGCCGCCACGAAGCCGCCCAGCCGCCCGAAGCGCCGGCGCACCAGGTCGTACATCAGCGCCACCGTCGCCACGCCCATCAGCGCCTGCGGCACCAGGATGCTCAAGGGGTGATAGCCGAACACGCGAACCGACAACGCCTGCACCCACAGCGCCAGCGGCGGCTTGTCCACCGTCATCACCCCCGCCCTGTCCATCGACGCGAACAGGAAGTCGTGCCAGCTGGCGCTCATCGAGCGCACCGCCGCCGCGTAGTAGTCGTTGGCGAAGCCGTTGCGCGAGAGCTCCCACAGGTTCAGCGCCGCCGCCAGCGCCATCACCGCCGCCAGCTCCGGGTGCGGGCGGCGCGAAGCGAGCGCCCTGGCGCGCTCGCGCGCGCGCCGGCCGAGGTCGTCGAAGGCGCCCGCCGGCGCCGCAGGGGCGGGCGCAGCCGCCGATTGGGTCTCCCATGAATAGCTCATGGGCGCCAGCATCGCCGCCTCGCGTAGGGGCATCCTTTGCGCAGCGTCGGAGCTTTGTAAGTGCGCCGTCCTCGTCTCTGTGGCTTTCTTTGCGAACGCAAATACAGCCAGTGCTCCCGGCGAGCGCTCAGTCGATCAGCCGTTTCCCAGCCGCCAGATCGCCAGCCGCCACATCGCCAGCGCGAACGCCACCAGCACCGCCGCGTGCGCCAGGTCGTAGCTGCCGAGCCCTCCCAGCGAGGCGTCGCGCACCAGCTGCACGCAGTGGTACAGCGGGTTCACGTAGGCCACCGTGCGGATGCCCGCCGGCAGCTTCGCGATCGGGAAGAACGTGCCCGCCACCAGGAACATCGGCGTCAGCACCGCGCTCGTTATGTAGTTGAAGTTGTCGATCGTCTTCGCGATCGCCGCCAGCGTCACGCCGAAGGCCGCGAAGCCGAAGCCCGTCACGAAGCCGATCGCCGGCACCAGCAGCATCCCCGCTTGCGGGCGCAGGCCGAACGCGAAGCCCACCAGCAGCGGCGCCAGCCCGTACACGCCCGCGCGCAGCGAGATCCACAGCACCTCCGCCGTGATCAGCTCCTCCACGTCCACCGGCGCCGCCAGGATCGCGTCGTAGGTGCGCTGGAACTGCCAGCGCACGAACGTGTTGAACATGCCCGGGAAGGCCGAGCTGAACAGCACCGCCGTCGCCACCACGCCCGTCGCCACGTACTGCTCGTAGTTCAGGTGCGCCACCTTCGGCACCAGCGCGCCGAAGCCCAGGCCGAACGCCAGCAGGTAGATCGTCGGCTGCACCACCGAGGAGAACGTCGTCGAGCGCCAATAGCGCCCGAAGATCGACACGTCGCGGCTCATCACGCCCGCCAGCGCCGCCGGTTCCAGGCGGCCGATGCGCCGCGCGCCCGTCCCCCTGGCGCCGCCAGGGGGCGCCCCTTCGGGCGAGGGCGCGCGGGCCGCCGGCGTCGCCTGCAGCGACGAACTCCTCATCTATTCGATCTCCTCTCCCGTCAGCGCCACGAACGCGTCCTCGAGGTTCGCCGGGCGCAGCACGCCCTCCGGCGCCTCGCCGTTCAGCGCCTCCGCGCGCATGATCGCCACCGCCGGGCCCGAGCGGCGGCTCTGCCAGCCGTTGCGGGTGGCCAGCGCGCTCACCTGCGCCAGGCGCTCCGGCAGGCCGTACACCTCCAGCACGCGCTCCCCCGCGTGCGCGCCGATCAGCTCCGCCGGCGTGCCCTGCGCGATCACCCGGCCCGCCAGCATCACCGCCACCGTGTCCGCCAGGCGCTCCGCCTCCTCGATGTAGTGCGTGCTCATCAGCACCGTCACGCCGCGCGCGCGCAGGCCGTCGATCAGCGACCACAGCTCCTGGCGGATCTGCGGGTCCAGGCCCACCGTCGGCTCGTCCAGCAGCACCAGCCGCGGCTCGTGGATCAGGCCGCGCGCCACCAGCAGGCGCCTGCGCATGCCGCCCGAGAGCTCTTTCACGATCGTGTCCGCGCGCTGGGAGAGGTTCGCGATCTCCAGCGCCCGCGCCACCGCCTGCGCGCGTCGCGCGCGCGGGATCCGATACAGGCGCGCGAACACGCTCAGCACCTGCCTGCACGTCAGCTCCACGTCCAGGTTGTCCAGCTGCGGCACCACCCCCATCTCCAGCCGCGCCTGCTTGGATTCGCGCGGCAGCTCGTAGCCCAGCACCGAGATCGCGCCCGCGTCCGCCAGCGTCTGCGCCGTCAGCATCCGCATCGTCGTCGACTTGCCCGCCCCGTTCGGGCCCAGCAGGCCGAAACACACGCCCTCCCGCACCTCCAGGTCCAGGCCGTCCACCGCCGTCACCTGCTCGCCCGTGCCCGTGCCCGCGTAGCGCTTCTTCACCCCGCTGATCGAGATAGCCGTCACCTCGGACACTCTAGGAGCGCCACGATTGGACGCCGGTCCATACTCGCGCGCGCCGCCGTGGACGACCCTGATGCCAGCAGCTTTCCAGTTCGAGGGAGAGGGTCATGCCGAGCACATCCCCCCAGATCGTCGCGCTAGGAGGCGGAGGCTTCTCGATGGAGCGCGACGGCACGCTGCTCGACGACTACGTGCTCTCGCTCGTCCGCTCGCCGCGCCCGCGCGTCTGCTTCCTGCCCACCGCCTCCGGCGACGCCGACCACTACGTCGTGCGCTTCTACCGCCGCTTCGCGCCCACCTGCGACGCCAGCCACGTCTCCCTCTTCCGCCGCGACCAGGGCGTCGGCGGCGTCGAGGACGACCTCGCCAGCCACCTGCTCGCCCAGGACCTCATCTACGTCGGCGGCGGCAACGTCGTCAGCATGCTCGGCGCCTGGCGCGCGCACGGCCTCGACGCCGTGCTCAAGCGCGCCTGGCGGCGCGGCATCGTGCTGTGCGGGCCCTCCGCCGGCTCGCTGTGCTGGTTCGAGCAGGCGCTGTCCGCCTTCCACGGCGCGCCCCGCATCGTGCGCGGGCTCGGGCTGCTGCCGTACTCCAACTGCGTGCACTACGACGCCGAGCCCGAGCGGCGCGCCGAGTACCACCGCTTCGTCGCCGACGGCATGAGCGCCGGCTACGCCGCCGACGACGGCGTCGCGCTGCACTTCCGCGGCACCAGCCTCGAGCGCGCCGTCAGCTCGCGCGCCGGCGGCGCCGCCTACTTCGTCGAGCCCTCGCGCCGCGACGTGCGCGAGACGCGCCTCGAGGTCGCCGTGCTGGGCGAGCTCGAGGAGGAGCGCCCGCCGGCGCCCCCCGCGCCGCTGAAGCTGGAGCGCGTGGCCGCGTGAGCACCGGCCAGCCCGTCGACCTGCGCGAGCGCCAGATCTTCGCCATGGGCGGCGGCGGCTTCACGATGGAGCCCGGCAACCCGCTGCTCGACGACTTCGTGCTCTCGCTCGCCGACGTCGGCGAGCCGCGCGTGCTGTTCCTGCCCACCGCCTCCGGCGACGTCGGCTCGCAGATCAACGCCTTCAAGGAACGCTTCGGCGAGCGCGCCTGCGTGGCCGAGCACCTGTCCTTGTTCCACCTGCGCGAGGCCACGCGCACGCTCGAGCAGACCGTGCTCGAGCAGGACGTCATCTACGTCGGCGGCGGCTCCATGCGCAACCTGCTCGCCATCTGGCGCGCCCACGGCCTCGACCGCCTGCTCGTGCAGGCCTGGCAGCGCGGCACCGTGCTCGCCGGCCTGTCCGCCGGCGCCATGTGCTGGTTTCAAGGCGGCGTCACCCGCTCCAGCGGGCCGCCCGAAGCGATCGCCGGGCTCGGCATCCTGCCCGGCTCGCTCACCGTGCACGCCGACGGCGAGCCCGAGCGGCTGCCCGTGTGGCTCGTCGCCGTGCGCGAAGGGGTCCTGCCCGGCGGCTGGGCGCTCGACGACGGCGTCGGCATGCTCTTCCGCGGCCAAACGCCCGAGCGCACCGTCAGCTCCCGCCCCGGCGCCGGCGCCCAGCGCGTCGACGCCATCGCCGGCGAGCTGCTGCGCAAGCGCGTCGAGGTCGAGCTGCTCGGCGAGGGCCCGCGCGCCGCGCTCGGCGGCTTCGACGAGGCCGTCGAGGAGCTGCGCCGCGTCAACCGCCTGCGCCGCGGCGGCTCGCGCGGCCGCTAGGCGCGATGGCCGCCCGAAGCGCCGCCGGCCGCCTCGCGCCGCCGCCACGCCCGCGCACTAGTACACGCGTCCAGATTCGCGTTGCCGAGGGCAGCACGATCCCCGAACGGGCGACAACATCAGCACCAAAAGGACGACACGGAACTGCCCGAAACGTGCAGCGCCTGTAGTCCCCGGAGAACCACTTCGATGCCAACCGTCACCTCGACAACCACCATGCAAGAAAGGGGGGCTCGCATGCGCGCCCCGTCCACCGCGCGCCTGAGCGAAGCACACGAGCGCCACCAGCGCCGGGCGCCGCTGCGGCTGGCCACCTTCGAGGACAGCCCCGCCACCTTCCAAGACCGCGCCGCCGCAGTGCTCCGCTGCGTCTCCTCCGGCTACCTCGCCGACGGCTGCTCCTGCCGCGCCACCGTCCCCGCCGGCATCGCCACGGCCGCCTGGGCGCTCGAGCTGCAGCAGGCGCCCGCGCGCGAAGACCGCTTCTTCCGCTTCGCCTGGGCCGGCGGCGAGTGGCTCGCCTACGGCCTGCGCGACGGCCGCGTGCGCGGCGTCTACTGCCCCGAGCACAGCGCCGCGCGCGCCGCGCGCTGCTCCGGCGAGGCCATCGGGGCGGCCTCCTAGGACGGCAGGCCGAGACCTCCGCTATGCCTCGACGCGCTCGAAGACCGCCGCTAGGCCCTGGCCGCCGCCGATGCACATGGTCTCCAACCCAAGCCGCGCGCCGCGCCTGCGCATCTCACGTAGCAGGGTTGCGAGGATCCGCGCCCCGGTCGCGCCCACGGGGTGACCCAGCGAGATGCCCGAGCCGTTCACGTTGACCCGCTCGAAGCCGTCGCTCAGCCGCCAGCTCCCCATCACCGCCAGCACCTGCGAGGCGAACGCCTCGTTCAGCTCGATCAGCTCGATGTCCTCCAGCGTCACGCGCTCTCCTCCCAGCGCCACCGCCGCTCGCTCCAGGGCCACCGCGGTCGCCGGCACCGGCCCGATGCCCATCGTCTCCGGCGCCACCCCCGCCACCGCCCACGACACCAGCCGCGCCAGCGGCGTCAGCCCCAGCTGCGCCGCGCGCTCGCGGTGGGTCACGATGCACACCGCCGCGCCGTCGTTCTGACCGCTCGAGTTGCCCGCCGTCACCGTCGCCTCGGGGTCCGCGCTCGCCATCACCGCGCGCAGCTTCGCCAGCGCCTCCAGCGTGGTGTCCGCGCGTGGGTGCTCGTCGGTGTCCACCACCGTCTCGCCCTTGCGGCCACGCACGCTCACCGGCACGATCTCCTCGGCGAACGCGCCGCTGCGCTGCGCCGCCACCGCGCGCCGGTGCGAGCGCAACGCCAGCTCGTCCTGCTCCGCGCGGCCGATGCCGTGCTCGCGGCGCACGTTCTCCGCCGTCTCCAGCATGCCGCCCGGCACCGGGTGGTTGACGCCGCCAGCGCTCACCCGCGCCCGCTCCAGCCGATCCTCCAGGTGGATCGCGCCGCCCCTCACCCCCCAGCGCGGCCTGGTCGAGTAGAACTCCGCCTGGCTCATGCTGTCCGCGCCGCCCGCCAGCACCAGCTCCGCCGCGCCGCTCTGCACCTGCATGCAGGCGTAGATCACCGCCTGCAGGCCCGAGCCGCAGCGGCGGTCGATCTGGATGCCCGGCACCTGCACCGGCAGCCCCGCGTCGAGCGCCGCCACGCGCCCCAGCGCCGGCGCCTCGCCGCTCGCGTAGCACTGGCCCATGATCACGTCGTCCACCTGCCCGCCCTCGAGGCCCGTGCGCGCCACCAGCTCGCCGATCACCGTCGCCGCCAGCGCCTGCGCCGGCACGTCGCGCAGCACGCCGCCGAAGCGGCCTACGGGGGTGCGCAGGGGCTCGCAGATCACCGCGTCTCTGATCGTCATCGCTGTGGCAACGCCTCCGGTGGATAGGGTCAGTCGCTGGGCTCTGACCCTATCTCGAAGCACGCGCAGCCGCCGCCGCGAGCGCGTGCCGCCGGCCGCGCCGCCACGATCGCCGCCGCGCGCAGGCCAGAGAGGGAAGGCCTGCGCGCGGCCATGCGCCCGCCGGGTGACCGGGTCAGATCACGGGATCGTCAGCGGCGGCTGCTGGTAGCCGCCGATGCCGGCGTCCGCAGCGGCGATCGCCGCCGCCGCGTCTTCCGGCGTCATGAACCCGGCCGCCACCTCCGTGTTCGCCGCGGTGGTGAACTTCGAGGCGTAGCTCGCGGTCGTCGGGTACAGCGATTTCAGCTGTGACTGGCTGAAGTCGGTGAAGTACCCCGACAGCAGGCACAGGCCCGACTGGCGCAACGCTTCGTTGCTGATGCCGCCGGTCTCGAGCGAGGTGAACACGTCTTCGAGCTCGCTCAGGATCGCCACCGGGTTGAGGCTCTCTTCGCTCACGTTCGCGAAGTTGATCGCCGAGTAGTCCTCCGTCGGCACCTGCGCTTCGGGCATGCGGATGCCGCCTTCGCCCACGCCGTACTTGTTCTTGACGACGATGTAGTACAGCCCGAAGAACATCGGGATCGTCTCGATCTGCGAGCCGTGAGCCGGCTGCACGCCTTTGGTCACCCAGTTCTGGAGCGCCGCCATCGCCGCGTCCTCGACCTCGAACAGCGGCATGTTGTCGGTCTGGTTGTGACCGTCCAGCGCCGTGCCGGTGCCCTCGATCGGCGTGCCGAAGATGCACGACGGCACCCCCACGTCGGGCTCCTCGCGGGCGATCGTCTCGGTCTCGTAGGCAGCCTCGTGCGCGTCGATGTGCGAGGCGCCCGGCACTTCCCAGGTGCGCAGGTAGTTGTTGTCCGGCTGGCGCGCCGCCGCCGCGTCGAGCTCTTCGATGTCGCCCTGCGTGTTGAGCTGGATCAGCGGCGCCGTGTTGTCGGTGCGGATCAGCGCCGGCAGCGGCGACGCCGCCACCAGGCCTTCGCCGATCGGCGCCGCCGTCGCGCCGCGGCCCACCGCCAGGAAGCCGTTGAACACGTGCTTGAGCGGCTGGATCGCGTTCACGTAGGTGTCCACGCGGAACGCCGACTGCGAGTCGCCCGTGCCGATCAGCTCCTTCGGCGTCAGCCCGCCCAGCAGCGTCGCGCTGTCGGCCTTCACCGCTTCCGCCGCCTGCGTGAAGATTTCATAGGACTGGCCGTCGTTGCTGTCGCCGAGCGTCCCGTAGCGCTGCGGGTCCCAGGCCGCCAGGTCTTTCATGCCCGGCCGCTGCGCCGTCACGCCCACGTACGCGTAGCCCTGCTTGATCAGCTCGTTGTACAGCTGCGCCCACACCGGGTCCTGGTCGCCGCCGGTGGTGTCGTTCAGCCACTCGAACACCACCGTGCCGTTGAACTTCGCCGGGTTGGTCGGGTAGCGCACCAGCAGGCGCGTCGTGTACGGCACGTTGGTCTGCGCCGCCGTCACGCCCCATTTGCCGTTCGAGGACCAGATGCCGCTCTGCTTGTAGATCGTGTCGGCGCCCGACATCGTGAACTCGCGTTCCGCGTAGCCCGCTTCGCCCAGGTTGACGTACGGCGCCCCCGGCACCGTCGGCGTCTGCGGCACCGCGTCATAGGCGAAGCCGTGCGCTCCGCTCCCGGGCGCGATTTCGCTCACCGTCGGCAGCGCCGCCGCGCTCGACGCGGCCACCGCGCCCACCGCCAGGAACGTCGCCGCGGTCGCCATCGAAGCGCCCGCAGCCCTGCAGATCCATTGCCAAGCCTCTTTGCTCACAGTTCCTCCTCCTTGCAGCGGTCCACTCGGTTTCCATCCCGCGAGAGCCCTCCATCGCGCCTCGCGTCAAGCCGGGCGCAGCAAAACTGTAGCGCTCGCGCACCACTTTCCCCGCCGGACTGTAACGACGCCGTACCACTTTGTCAAGAGGCCCTCCGCCGCCGCTTCGCAGACGCGCTCGATAGCCTTGGAGCCAGCACCCCCGGAGGGGTGGCAGAGCGGTTGAATGCGGCGGTCTCGAAAACCGTTTCGGGGGTGAACTCCTCCGACGAGGGTTCGAATCCCTCCCCCTCCGTTTTGGGCTTGATTCTCCAGATTCCCGCTTGGTTGCAGGGGATCTGGCCGCTTCGAGCTTGGGGCTACTCCGTCGGCAAGACCGCAGGAGACTGCCTGAAACCGCCTGAGCGGCACGTGGACTGGCGCGCAATTGGCGCGCAAACGGCGAAGTTGGTTGAGGGTTTACGGTGTTGTAAACGGGACGATCTGCTCGAGGCGCGGCAGTACGACCGCCTCGGCTCGCGTCTGGCTTGCGAGGTCGGCCCGTAGCGCCCCAGAGATCCCTTCGCGGAAGCGCGGATGGGCGCGCAGGCGGCTGAGTTCGCTGGCGAGGTAGGCGCGCAAGTCCGGCTCGGATCGCTGGACTTCGCCGACGAGCTCTTGGCGACCGTCGATCAAAGAGATCATGTCGCCGAAGTCGCGGCTGCCAAGGAAGTCCTCGTGGCCACGACCGTTGAACGCCTCGATTTTCGTCGCCAACAGGTAGTCAGGTCTCGTTGCGAGGATCGTCGCGCCAGACGGCAGTACACGCTCGACAGCGTGCGGGATCGAGGCTCCCTGCCAGCGGTTCTCGAACCCCAGGATCGCGGCGTCTGTCGGCATCGCGTCCAGGATCAGATCATCGTCCGGGTAACGCCAGCGGCAGATGATGCCGGACTCTTGGTCCTCTTTGAAACCCAGCGATCGCAGCCGCTCCTCGAAAGCGTGGAACGCTGCGCGCGAGGTGACCTCGACCACGACATCGACATCCTTGGTCGGGCGCGGAGCCGGCGCTGCCGGATCGGTGATCCAGAGCACGATGCTCGCGCCGCCGAGGAACACCACCTCGCCAAGCACAGGCTCCAGTGCCTGGGCGGCACGCTCGAGAAGCTCAACACTCATGCCGCAGCCGCGGAGCCCAGACGCGCACGCAACAGCTTCTCGGCGATGCCGCGCACGCGCGCGTCGCCGGCCCGGAGCCCATCCGTCAGCATCAAGAGTTCGCTAAGCACCGGATCACGGCGCGATATCTCCGGTGCCGAGCCATAAAGAGGCTCGAGCGCGATCCCACGTGCGCTCCCCATCGGGTCCGGCCAGACCGGTGGCAGCTCGCCAGAATCGGCCAGCTTGTCCCGCAACGGTGGCGCCGCCCACGCCGTCGGGACTCCCCGCGTCTCACCGCCCCGCACCGGCGGAAACATGTACTTCACTGCGTGGACCAAGAGCTCCTCGGCACGACCCACGTTCACGCGGCGGCGCCCGTCCTCAAGCAGTCCCGCCTGCTCGAGACGCACGAGCGAACGCTGGATCACGCTCCGCGGAATGGCGATCTCGGCCTCGAGTGAGCGAACGGTCCAGGAAGGCGAACCAGCCATCAGCCGGAGCAAAACGACGATGTCCTCGCCCTTGAGCATGGGCATAGCCTACTACCTCTGTCCCTAGTCCCGGGACATGGGACATATCTTGCGCTGGCTCCATGTTCTAGCTTTGATGGATCACGGCAGCCGCATGCGGGTGTGGCGAGATCGATGTGTCGGTGGCGGTGATGGTTGCAGAGCCTTCGGTGCGTGAAGCCCTCCAAAACGACAGCGTCGAGATACCGGCGAGTAGGTCTCGGTCGGCCGCGAGTGCGCTGACGCCGCCACTGTCAAGCAGAAAGTCGCGCCTGGGACGGCTGGTCACTCGGGCCAGGCGTCAGCGCGGCGCTGCAGCTCGGGTAGGCGCTTAGAAGGTCTTTCAAAATGGAGGGTTGTGGTGCTGGGGCTTGAATCCCGGGGGTGTGTCCCCGAGGATTGGAGGTCGTGGAGGTGCCTTCGAGGTTCGAGATCAGTGATGAGCTGTGGGCCGAGGTCGAGCCGTTGATCCCGGCTCGAGTCCGCCGTCGGCGGAATCCTGGCCGCAAGGCGATCGATGACCGGCTGGTGCTCAACGGCATCCTTCACGTGTTGCGCACCGGGATCGCTTGGGAGGATTTGCCGCGCGAGTACGGGTACGGGTCAGGGGTGACTTGTTGGCGGCGGCTGCGGACGTGGCAGAAGGCGGGTGTGTGGGATGCGCTGCACCAGAAGCTGCTTGTGAGGCTGAACGCGGCCGGGAAGATCGACTGGTCCCGCGCGGCGGTTGACGCGAGCCATATCCGTGCTCTTTTGGGGGGCTCCTGACGGGGCCATCCCCGGTAGATCGTGCCCGCACGGGCTCAAAGCACCACCTGCTGGTCGACGCGAGCGGCATCCCGCTCGCTGTCTCGCTGACTGGCGGGAACCGCAACGACGTCACCCAGCTACTGCCGCTGATCGAAGATCTCCACCGCCGGCCCGTGACCGGCAAGCATGGCCGGCCACGCCAAAAGCCCGACCGTGTCCTGGCTGACCGTGGCTATGACCACGACAAGCACCGCCGGCTCCTGCGGGCGCTCGGGATCACTCCCGTGATCGCCCGCCGTGGAACAGCGAACGGCTCCGGCCTCGGGCGCGAGCGCTGGGTCGTAGAGCGGGGCTTCGCTCACCTCCACAACTTCCGCCGGCTCAGAATCCGCTACGAGCGCGACCCCGACATGCACACAGCCTTCCTCACACTCGCCTGCTCAATCCTCTGCTGGCGACGCCTCCAGGCATTTTGAAAGACCTTCTTAGAGGGATCGGCGCCTTCGGCTACGAGCTCCTCGCGCAACCGCTCGAGGCGAGCACGTTGAGCATCGCGGAGCTTGGGATCCTCCGCGGGGTGCTGCTCGGCGTGGGATGCGGCGGCAGCCTCCATCGCGGCCATTGTAGCCGCCATGGGGGAGCAGCTATGACCCTGCTGCCGCTGGCACGATGTCGCCCTCGGTTGTCTTGTAGGTTGTCAACTTCAGACGCAGCACACGTCAGCAAGGCCCCGCTCGGGCCCATGCTGGCGGCCGACCAGGATACGGGAACGGTCAACAGTCGACGAATACCGGTTGTGCGGTCGGCTCGGCAGCAGTATTCGTTCACGGCTTGGCAACAACATTCTGATACTGCGTAGTACCATCAATTAGAACTCATGGGCTTACGTGATCATCAGAGGAGGCCGTTGATGCTGCACGCCGCAAGTGTTTTCCGGCCGGCAAGCGATGGCGGCATGGTTCGTACTGGACCGTGCTGCCAGAAGCGCACCTCGGGGCGGTCACGGACTCGGGGGCTCGTGCCGATAGCGCGGCTCGTGTCTGTATTGGGGGTGATCATCGTCGCCGGATGTATCGGGGTGGCATCGGCGGACGCAAGCGTGGACTCGGCGGCGGCGCAAAGTGGGTCGATCATGCTGCCTGCCGGGCACGGGGAGTACTTCTACGTTGGGAGCACTTCGGGGGAACAGCCGGTGGAATTGATCAGCTGGCTCGAAGGGCAGAATCTGGCGGTGAGCGCGCGTGGTTCGGGGGACCAGGCGATCTCGATCGGCCATTCCACGGCGGACAGCGGCTCATATAGCACGATGGCCGCCGCCGCCGCGATCTTGGGTGTTGGCATCGACGGCTATGAAGTCGTTCAGACCTTCTCTGGAGAAGCGGCCAAGGCCGGCCACCATGCCACGCGGCATCCGGAAAAGGCCATCAAAGGCGCGAGCCTGACGCTGAAGTTCGCGACGACAGAAGCCGACCAGCTCGTCCTGATCCTCGTCGGCGGTCAAAGCACCGGCACGCTCGCACTCAGCGGCATTGACGCGACCTCGCTGCAAAATGCGACCTACGGCACGCCTGCCTCTGACGTGCTCGCCTCCGCCGCGGCCTACACAGCACAGCTACCCGTCGGTAGGCACAAGGCGAAGTGGCGCTCCGAGACGTACGCGCCGAACGCAGGCACCAGCCTTGGCGCGGTCGTCTACGTCCTTGCGCCGGCACCGGCGCCGGTCGTTACCAGCATTGCCCCCAGCAGCGGGTCCGAAGCTGGCGGAACGGCCGTGACGATCACCGGCACAAACCTCGATGGCGCTACCGCGGTCGACTTCGGAGCTACCAGTGCGGCAAGCTTCAAAGTCGACTCACCCACGACGATCGAAGCCGTGTCCCCGAGCGGAAGTGGGGTGGCGGACGTGACCGTCACGACCGAACGCGGAACCAGCGCGACGAGCTCGGGCGACCAGTTCCGCTATATGCCGCCACCGGCGGTGACGAGCGTCAGCCCAAACAACGGGCCACAAACTGGTGGCACAGCTGTGACGATCACCGGCCAAGACTTCAGCGGCACCACTGCCGTTAACTT
This sequence comes from Solirubrobacteraceae bacterium, assembly GCA_035508735.1. Classification (GTDB taxonomy): domain Bacteria; phylum Actinomycetota; class Thermoleophilia; order Solirubrobacterales; family Solirubrobacteraceae; genus Palsa-744. The sequence continues at coordinate 35,922 of DATJMM010000025.1, forward strand.
TGGCGCTACAGGTGCGTCGAGCTTCAAAGTCGCCTCTCCAACAACGATTGAAGCCGTGTCCCCGAGCGGAAGCGGCGGGGTAGACGTGACCGTCAGCACCCCGTACGGCACGAGCGCCACGAGCCCCGCAGACCAGTTCAACTACGTGCCGCCTCCGTCCGTGACCGGCGTCAGCCCGAACAACGGGCCGGAAGGTGGTGGGACCGCGGTCACGATCTCTGGCAACAACTTGTCGGGAGTGACCTCCGTGAGATTTGGTTCGGCAAACGCCCAAAGCTTCAAAGTCAACTCACCAACCTCGATAGAAGCCGTGTCGCCCGGAGGACGCGGCACCGTCGATGTGACCGTCAGTGGTCCGTACGGAACCAGCACAGCCAACTCGGGAGATCATTTCACCTATAACCTGCCGCCAGAGTCGATCCAGATAGGATGGAGTTCCACACATCCGACCTGGATCTGGATGACTCTCACCGGGTTCGCACCCGGCTCATACCCGTACTGGTGCGACTTCGGCAGCGGCGGTGACCAAGAGTTTACGCTCTACGAGTCGGTCACCCCCGAAACACGGGATAACGGCAAGACGTGCTATGACACGATCCGAGGCGACACCGTGTGGGTGACGATAGGCTCGGTGAGATCCAACACGATCGTTGTTCCCTGAAGCCCGACGCTAAAGGACCGCGGTGCAGGTGGCACGAGGTACGCAATCGAGTGTGCGACCCTCCACCAGTCGGTGCGGGCTTGGCGGGCTGTGCCGATCCGAGCTATCGCGCCTCACTTATCCGAGGCGATCCGGCCGGTGACAACCGCCATAATACCGGTGAACATAAGTATGTCAACGACCATCCGAATAAGAACGAGACAGCGTGCCAATTCGCTGCTGGCATGCAGTTCACCAGTGCCAGCCGTCGTCAACGTACCCAGCGCAATGAATAGCGCGTCCACATGAGATAGCGACCGGCCCCAGTTGATCCTCAATCCCCACTCATAGTACAGCGTCGCAAAAGTGTATACCAATACGGAGGCGAAGAAGATAGCCAATCCGAGTGCCTCCGCCATCGTGCCGGTGCGACCACTTATGCGTCTGGTGACCCCAACTGAGACTACCGTGACAAACGATGTCGCCCCGACTATTTCCATAGTCAGGCTAACATCACCATTATGTCCAAGTTGACGCACGAAGGAAGTAGTAGAGCCACAGTACGGTCTCGGCGAACAGAAGGAATGCGACAGCGATCGGCCGGAACAGGATGTGAGCGGGCCCGTATTTGCCGCAACGTGCGACTATTCTGGGCGGAGCGATTCCAGGGTTTCAACATGATCCGCCAAGCGCGGCGTAACATCCGACCGTGGGCCTCATGTTTTCGGGGCGAATGCCGGCAGACCTTGAGGGAGGATCACAGCCATGCGACGTATCACGATCACGGGTTTGACGCTGGTCATTGTTCTCGCCGTAAGCGCTACGGTCGCGAGCACTGCATCAGCGTCCAAACTCATTTTGAGCGAATACGGCACAGCACTGTCGACCGGCCAGCTGTTCGGGCTCTTTGGCCGAGAAAACTTTGCCGTATCCTCAGACAATGGTCTTGAATGCGGGACGCCGGAATATGAAGAAATGGAAGTGTATGCAACCCTCGTTAGCAACTCCGCTCGAAAAGACGTGGTGGACTTCAACGAAGAAGAATACGACGAAACACAGGTAGGGCCTTGTGAGAGCGACGGTGGTAATGCTTTGGTGTTTTGGCGCTCGGGCGGCGAGAGCCTGTGGCTCGGAGCAAATGGCAAGGCGAGCATGAGGGGCGTATCGATAGGGGTGGCATTTGAACGCTTGTACCAGAAAGGTGGGCGCCCGGAAGGTGAAGAAGTAGAGTGCAACTACTTCACCAAAGCACTCCATGGAACGAATACCGCGACCCCCACTAGGCAACCGCTCACGGTGTCATTGAGCGGCACGCTCAAACGTAGTGATTCACCCGGGGGTTGTGCAAGGACACTACACGCGAGCTTCTCGTTTCCCGATATAGAAACCTACGAAGGGACAATCGAAGAGGAAATCTAGCTGCTGCGGCGAAGCCGCCAAGATACTTCATCGCTCATGCCGTCCCACCACGCCCACTGCGGAAGTCGGGCGGCATGAGCGTGACAAATGGCGGTCACGCGACGTGAGCGGGCGACCTTTCATGCGTGTCGTTGGCGGGGCACTGGCGTATCATGGAGCCAGATAACGGAGCCTGAGCTATGGGCACGCCACACGAGTACGATGTCGTCTTGACCCCTGCCCCGGAGGGTGGGTACGTGGTATCGGTGCCAGAGCTGCCCGACGTACACACCGAGGGCAAGACCCGCGAGGAAGCACTGGCCATGACTAAAGACGCCATCGAAGGCTACCTTGAGGCCATGCGCGAGCGCGGCTGGTCGCCGAAAGCGGGTGAAGCACGGGCGAGTCGTCGTAGCCACGCCGGACTGGCGCGGCATACGGGCGCGCACCCGTCTTACACGAGCAGCGCCTGCATGCAGCGGCGCCCGCGCTGCAGCGCGCGCGTGTCGCCGCTGAGCTGGTAGGCGCAGCTCGCCGAGGCTGCCAGCGCGTTGAGCTGAAAGGCCACGTCGGCGGGATCGGCCGGCGCCGCCAGCTCGCCGTGCTCGACCGCGACGGCCACGTCGGCGGCCAGCAGCGACAGCCAGCGACGCATCGCGCGGGCGACCGCGTCGCGCAGCGGCCCAGACCTGGCGTCCCACTCCACCGCCGCCATCGTCATGAAGCAACCGCCCGGCAGCGTCTCGCGCTCGTGGAAGGCGATCCAGCGATTGCACAGCTCGACAAGCCGCACCCGTCCCGCGGGGAGCTCCGCCACCGGCGTCCACACCTCGCGCATGAACAGCTCGATGCCCGCCTGGAGGGTGGCGAGCTGCAGCTCGAGCTTGCTGCCGAACAAACCGAAGAGCCCGCTCTTGCTCATCTCCAGCTGCTCGGCGAGGTGGCCGATGGTGAGCCCCTCCAGGCCCCGCACCGACGCGTCGCGCACCGCTGCATCCACGACCGTGGCGCGCGTGTCTGCGACGTCTGCCTGCGAGCGGCGGGGCACGCAGGCATGGTAGCGTTTACCGAACGAACGATCGTGCGCTAAAGGAGGTCCGGAAATGCGGGTGCGTTGGCTGGGATGGGCGGGAGTTGAGCTGGAGAGCGACGGGCAGAGGCTGGTGATCGATCCGCTCGAAGACCCCGTGGCGACGTTCGCGCCGCTCGGCTACGACGAGCAGCGCATGGAGCTGCCCGAGCTCGCGCCGGCCGCCGCGGGCGGCGCGCTCGCGGGACTCGTAACCCACCTGCACCGCGATCACGCCGACGCGGGTGCGCTGGCGGCGGCGCTGGCGCCGGGCGCGCCGGTGTTCGAGCCGCCGCCGCCTCCGTCCGGCGGCGAGCCGGCTGAGAACCTCGCGCTGGCGCAGGCCTCCGCCGAGCTGGACGCGGCGGCAGTGGCGCGCACGCCGCTGGCGCCCTGGCAGAGCCGCGCGCTCGGGCCCTTCGCGATCACCGCGCTGCCGGCGGTGGACGGGCTCGGCGACCCCCAGGTGGCGTGGCTGGTCGAGTCGCACGGGCGGCGCGTGCTGCACCTCGGCGACACGATCTTCCACAGCTACTGGTGGCGCATGGCCAGGCGCCACGGACCGTTCGACCTGGTGCTCGCTCCGATCAACGGCGCGGTGGTGAGCTTTCCGCACCTGCAGCCGCCCAGCCCGTTCGCCGCGGCGATGGAGCCCGAGCAGGCCGTCGCCGCCGCCGCCGCGCTCGGCGCCGCCATGGTGGCGCCGATCCACTATGGCGGCTTCCACGCCGAGGGCCTGTACGCGCCGGTGACCGAAGCGCGCGAGCGCTTCCTGCGGGCCTGCGCGAGCCAGCCCTTCGAGGCGTGCGTGCTGCGGGTGGCCGAGCCGATCGAGCTCGAGTAGGCGCGCTCGCGCTCGCATCGGTGCTCTCCACGGACGCGGGGGCGTAGCAGCGACGGATGCGGCGAGCGCGCCGGCCCTCGAGGATGCAGGCGGGATGAGCATGACCGCCACAGCCCGCCGCCTCGCCGGCGGCCTCGCCCATGAGGTGGACGTCAACGGCCGTCACACGATCGTGACCGACGAGCCCGAGCGCCTCGGCGGAGAGGACCGCGGCCCCACTCCGCACGAGCTGCTGGCGGCCACGCTGGCCTCGTGCGTGTCCACGATGATCGTCATGTACGCGCGCAACCGCGGCTGGGACCTCGGCGAGAGCAGCGTGAGCGTGGAGTACGACCCGGAGAGTACGCCGCGGCGATGCTCGATCGAGCTGCGCCTGCCGGCGGCGCTCGACGCGGAGCAGCGTCGTCGCCTCGAGCGGGTGGCGCAGACCTGCCCGGTGCGTCGCGCGCTCGAAGCCGAGTTCGCCTTCGAGGAGCGCGTCGCGCCGCAGACGGGCGAAGGGCGCAGCGCTGGCGTGGACCTCGCCGCGTGAGCTGCGCGCACGGCGCCCGCTCAGCGCCTGCTGGCGAAGAAGTCGCTGAGCAGCTCGCCGCACTCCCGCGCGAGCAGCCCCCCGGCGACGTCGGCACGGTGGTTCAGGCGCGGCTGGCCGAGCACGTCGAGCACGCTGCCGCACGCCCCCGCCTTGGCGTCGACGGCGCCGAACACCACGCGCGGCACGCGCGCGAGCACGATCGCGCCGGCGCACATCGCGCAGGGCTCGAGCGTCACGTACAGCACGGTGTCCAGCACGCGCCAGCTCCCCAGCGCGCGCGCGGCCTCGCGCAGCGCCAGGATCTCGGCGTGCGCGGTGGGATCCTGGCGCAGCTCGCGTTCGTTGTGGGTCGCCGCGATCACCTCGCCGTCGTGCACCAGCACCGCGCCGATCGGCACGTCCTCGTGCTCCAGCGCACGCTCCGCCTCGCGCACCGCGATGCGCATGAAGTAGTCGTCACGTGGGAAGAAGCGCTCGCTCATCGATGTCGCCGCGGCGTCTGACACAGTGCGCTGCCGGCCCGGAGCCGGCGTCGGCCACACGCAGCCAGTTCATCATTACCACGCACGTGCTCATGTCCAGCGCTTTTCGATCTCGGCGCCGCGTCCGGCGCGCGGCGGCTCGCGCCGCCCGCTCGCGCTGCGCGCTGGGCGTGTGCGCATGCGTGCCGGTCGCGCTGGTGGGCGCGCTCGCGCTGGGCACAGCGGCGCCGGCGGCGCTGGGCGGCCCGGCGACGCCGGCGCGCGCGCTCGCGCTCAGCCGTCCGCCGGCGGGCTTCGCGCCGGGCGAGGTGGTGGTGGGCTACGCGCCGGCCGCGCGCTCGCGGGGCGCCGGGGACGGCATGCCGCGCTCGCGGGGCGCCGAGGACGGCGTGCGCTTCGCCCGCGCGGCCGGCACCATGCGGGCGGCCCCGGCGGGCGTGCGCACGCGGCTGCTGCGGCTGGCGCCGGGGGTGAGCGTGACGAGCGCGCTGCGGCGGCTGCGCGCGCAGCGCGGCGTGGCGTGGGCGGTGCCGGACTACGTGGCGCACGTCGCGGGCGCGGAAGGCGAAGCGACGGCGGAAGCGCCCCACGGCGCGACGATCCCCAACGACGAAGGCGCGGCGCACACGGTGGGCGGCTGGCAGCAGCTGCAGTGGAACTTCGCCGGCACGTGGGGGATCAAAGCGCCGGAAGCGTGGGCCAATGTGGCGGCGGCGGGAGCGCCGGGCGGCAAGGGCGTGGTCGTGGCGGTGCTCGACACGGGCGTCGCCTACGCCAACCGCGGGCGCTTTCGCCGCTCTCCGGACTTCAGCCGCTACACGTTCGTCAAAGGCTATGACTTCGTGGCCAAAGACCCCTATCCGTACGACCGCAACGGCCACGGCACGTTCGTGGCCGGCACGATCGCGGAGGCGACCAACAACCGCTACGGCCTCACCGGGCTGGCGTTCGCGGCGCGCATCATGCCGGTGCGCGTGCTCGACACCCAGGGCGAAGGCGAAGCGTCGACGATCGCCGAAGGCGTGTACTTCGCGGTCCGCCACCACGCCCGCGTGATCAACCTCAGCCTCGAGTTCTCCCCCGGCGTGACCGCGGCGGACATACCCGAGCTGATCCAGGCGCTCGACTACGCGCACCGCCACCGCGTGCTGGTGGTGGCGGCGGCGGGCAACGAGGGCCACGCGGCGATCGCCTACCCGGCGCGCGCGCCGAACGTGGTGTCGGTGGGCGCGAGCACCGAAGACGGCTGCCTGGCGGACTACTCCAACGACGGCTCGCACCTCACGCTGGTGGCGCCCGGCGGCGGCGCCGACGCGGACCTCCCCGGCGACCCCAACTGCCACCCCGAAGCGCCGCCCGGACGCGACATCTACCAGGTGACGTTCAGGGGCGGCTCGCCGCGGCGCTTCGGCATGCCCTCGGGCTATGAAGGCACCTCGATGGCCACGCCGCACGTGGCCGCCACGGCCGCGCTGATCATCGCCAGCGGCGTGCTCGGACGCCATCCCACGCCGGCGCAGATCACGCAGCGCCTGCGCGCCACGGCGCGCAAGCTCGGCGGCGGCGACGACGAACGCCTGTACGGCGCGGGCCTGCTGGACGCGGCGGCGGCGACCGCGCCGGGGGGGCCGGGCGCGGTGGCCGAATAGCGCGGAGCAGATGCGCGGGCCCGAACCGGCGCACAACCCCGTTGCGGGCGGGGACCACGCCGTCGGCGGGCCGCCCGCCGACGGCGAACGCCCGCTCGAGCGCTGCGACCTGGCGGTGGTGGGGGGCGGCATCGTGGGGCTGGCGGTGGCGCGCGAGCTGAGCCGCCGCCACCCGCGCGCGTCGGTGTGCGTGCTCGAGCACGAGCGCGAGCTCGCCAGCCACCAGACCGGCCACAACTCCGGCGTGGTGCACGCGGGCGTGTACTACGCGCCGGGGTCGCTGAAGGCCAGGCTGTGCGTGCAGGGCGCGCGCGAGCTGTATGAGTACTGCGAGGCGCGCGGCGTCGCCAGCGAGCGCTGCGGCAAGCTGATCATCGCCACCGAGCGCTCGGAGCTGGGGCGCCTGCGGGAGCTCGAGCGCCGCGGCCACGCCAACGGCGTGCCGGGGCTGCGCCGCGTGGAGGCGGCCGGCATCGCGGCGCTGGAGCCGCACGCGCGCGGGATCGCCGGCCTGCACTCCCCCGAGACTGGTGTCGCTGACTTCGCGGCGGCGGCACGCGCGTACGCCGAGGACGCGCGCGCCGCCGGCGCCACGATCGCCACCGGCTGTGGCGTCAGCGGCGTGAAGGTGGCGGCGCGCAAGCTGCGGCTGGCGCACGCGCAGGGCGCCACCGAGACCGCGCACGCGGTCTTCTGCGCGGGCGCCTGGGCCGACCGGCTGGCGGTGGCGGCGGGCGCCGGCGCCGACCCGCGGATTGTGCCGTTCCGGGGCGCCTACCTGCGCCTCGCGCCCGAGCGCCGCGAGCTGGTGCGCGCGTTGATCTACCCGGTGCCTGACCCCGCGCTGCCGTTCCTGGGCGTACACCTCACCAGGGGCGTGGACGGTGAGGTGCTGATCGGGCCGACGGCGCTGCTGGCGGGGGCGCGCGACGCCTACGACCTGTCCACGGTGCGTCGTGCCGACCTGCTGGCGACGCTCGGCTGGCCGGGAACTTGGCGCATGCTGGCGCGCTGGTGGCGCACGGGCGCGCGCGAGCTGGCGCACGCTGCGTGGCGCTCGACGCTGGTGCGGGCCGCGGCGCGCTACGTGCCGGAGCTGCGCGCGGCGGACGTGCGCCCCGCCTTCGCGGGCGTGCGCGCGCAGGCGCTGGCGCGCGATGGCAGCCTGCTCGACGACTTCGCCTTCTCCTACACCGAGCGCGCGCTGCACGTGCGCAACGCGCCCTCGCCGGCCGCCACCGCCTCGCTGGCGATCGCGCGGCACGTGGGCGAGCGGGCCGCGCGCGCGTTCGACCTGTGACGGCCGTCCCGGCCGCTCAGGTGGTGCGGATGATCAGCACCGAGCAGGGGGCGTGGTGGGAGACCTTGTTGGGCACGGAGCCGAGCAGGAAACGCTTGGCGCCGGTCATGCCCTTGTTGCCCACCACGATCAGGTCGGCCTCCAGCTCTTCGGCGACGTCCAGCACGGCGTCGGCCGGATCGCCCTGGCGCGCGTAGGTGCCGGCCTCCACGCCCGCGCCGCGCGCGAGCTGCGCGGCCGCCTCGAGCGTCGCGTCCACGTCCTCGCGCGGGTTGATCGCCCACTGCAGGTCCTCGGGCGCGCCCCGCCGTTCCTCGGAGAGCCGCTGCTGGGGCACGGGCTCGTAGGCGCTCACGATCTCGAGCCTGGCCCCCACCGCCGCGGCCAGCTCGACCGCCTGGCGCACCGCCTGCGTGGCTGTGTCCGAGCCGTCCGTCCCGACCACTATCGATTTGAACATCGTCTCTCCCGTGTCGCCGCTCGAGCCGACGCGACCTGGCCGCTGTCAGCGCGAGCATGATACCCGTGCCCCGCGCGCGCGGTCAGGCGCCCGAGCGGCCCGTGGCGGGCGGCCGACGTAGACTTGAGAAAGGCAGCGCCGGAGCCGATGCATGAGACATGACTGACGAGATCCGCCAGATCATCCGCGAGCACGGGCGCATGCCGGTGGACTTGGGCGAGCTTACGCCCACCGCGGACCTCTACCAGGCCGGCATGACCTCGCACGCCAGCGTGAACGTGATGCTGGCGCTGGAGGACCACTTCGACGTGGAGTTCCCCGATCGCATGCTCACGCGCAGCGTGTTCGAGAGCGTCGCCAGCATCGAGGCGGCGCTGCGCGAGCTGCGCGAGGAGGCGGCCGTCTCGTGAGCGTGTCGGTCGACTGCGACCGGGCCTTCCTCGACGGCGTGCGCGGCGTGGCCGAGGAGTTCGCCGCGGTCAACGCCGACGCGGTGGACCGCGAGGCGCGCTTCCCGGTGGAGGCGGTGGAAGCGCTGCGCGCCGAGCAGGCGCTGTCGGCGTTGGTGCCGCGCGAGCTGGGCGGCGGCGGCGTGTCGTTCGCGGCGATCGCGGCGGCGTGCTTCGAGCTGGGCAGGCGCTGCGGCGCCAGCGCGATGGTGTTCGCCATGCACCAGATCCAGGTGGCGACGATCGTGCGCCACCTGGAGGACGCGCCCTGGTTCGAGGAGCACCTGCGCGCGTTGGCTGGCGAACAGCGCCTGATCGCCTCGGTGACCTCGGAGGTCGGCACGGGCGGCGACATGGGCCGCTCGATCGCCGCCGTGCAGCAGGGCGCCGACGGCGGCTGCGAGTTCGAGAAGCAGGCGCCCACGGTCAGCTACGGCGCGCACGCGGACGACCTGCTGGTGACGCTGCGCCGCAGCGAGGAGGCGGAGCCGAGCGACCAGGTGCTGGCGCTGGCGCGCAAGGGCCAGTTCTCGCTCGAGCAGACCGGCAGCTGGGACCCGCTGGGCATGCGCGGCACCTGCTCGCCGGGATACGTGGTGAGCGCTCGCGTCGCGCCCGAGCAGGTCCTGGCGACGCCCTTCCCGCGCGTGTCGGCGGAGTCGATGGTGCCGATCTCGCACGTGCTGTGGTCGCAGCTGTGGCTGGGCATCGCCACCGACGCGTTCGACCGCGCGCGCGCGTTCGTGCGCGCCGCCGCCAAGCGCAAGCCCGGCGAGCCGCCGCCGACGGCGGTGCGCCTGTCGCACCTGATGAGCGAGCTGTCGCTGTTGCGCGCGGAGGTCGACTCCGGCCTGGCCGAGTTCACGGCGGCGGACGAGCAGGGGCCGGGGCGCGAGCGGCTGTCCACGATGGCCAGCGCGCTGCGCTTCAACAACCTCAAGATCGCGGCCTCCGAGCAGGCCCCGCGCGTGTGCCAGGGGGCGCTCGGGGTGTGCGGCATCGTGGGCTTCAAGAACGACACGCCGTTCAGCGTGGGACGCCATCTGCGCGACAGCATGTCGGCCTGCCTGATGGTCGCCAACGAGCGCATCCACCAGACCAACGCGAGCCTGCTGCTGATCGCCAAGGAGGTCTGATGCCGGCGCCCGGCGCGGCCACACCGGAGCAGGCGCAGCTGCGCTCGGAGCTGCTGCAGCGGCGCCTGCTGATCGAGACGGGCGCGCCGGGCGTGTACGGGCGCGGCGCCGAGTTCGAGCGCGTGCGCGAGCAGCTCGCCGCGCTGGTCTCGCGCGAGGTCGCCCCGGAGCTACCCGAGCAGATGCGCTTCCCGCCGGTGTTGCCGCGGGGCGACCTGGAGACGGTCGGCTACCTGAAATCGTTTCCGCACCTGGCCGGGGCGATCTTCGCCTTCGAGGGCAGCGAGCAGGACGCGGCCGAGCAGTACGCCCGCGCCAGCCGCCACGAGGACTGGAGCGAGTTCCAGACGATGACCGACCTGGTGCTGACGCCGGCGGCGTGCTACCCGGTGTACCCGGCGGTGGCGGCTCGCGGCAGGCTGGCGAGCGGCGGGCTGACGGTGGACGCGGGCGGCGCCTACGTGTTCCGCCGCGAGCCCTCCTCCGACCCGGCGCGGCTGCAGATGTTCCACCAGCGCGAGATCGTGCGCCTCGGCGAGCCGGAGGCGGTGCAGTCGTGGCGCGAGCGCTGGCGCGAGCGCGCGCTGGAGCTGCTGCGCGGCCTCGGGCTGCAGGCGCGCCTGGACGTCGCCAGCGACCCTTTCTTCGGGCGCAGCGGGCGCATGCTGGCGGCGAGCCAGCGCGAGCAGCAGCTGAAGTTCGAGGTGCTGGCCGAGATCGCCGGCCCCGAGCCAACCGCGGTGGCCTCCTTCAACTACCACCAGGACCACTTCGCGGCGGCCTACGGCATCGAGCTGGCCGACGGCGCGACGGCGCACACCGCCTGCCTCGGCTTCGGGCTGGAGCGCATCACGCTGGCGCTGCTGGCCACGCACGGCTTCGAGCCGCGGCGCTGGCCGGCGCAGGTGCGCGAGCAGCTGCAGGACGGCGAGCGGCCGCAGGCGGGCGGCGCATGAGCCCCGCGCTGGCCGCGCCGAGCCTGTTCGGGGCCGACCCCGCGCGCTACCGCGTGCACGCGCTGCACTCGCCGCAGCGCACCTACCTGGAAACCAACTGCTACGCCGACGTGCTGATCGAGCTGCTGCACGCGGCGGGGCTGGAGCCGCTGGCGGCGATGGGCGCGACCGTGCGCGAGGACTTCGAGGGCGACCAGTGGACGTTCTTCAAGCCCGCGCCGCAGGACCTGGAGGCGCTGCTGGGCGTGGACGTGCATGAGATGCAGCCCTACCGCGCGATCCCCGAGCAGGCCGCCGAGCAGCTCGCGCAGGGGCGCACGCTGATCGTGGAGCTCGACTCCTACTACCTGCCGGACACGGCCGCCACCAGCTACCGCAGCGAGCACGTGAAGAGCTCGGTGGCGATCGAGTCGATTGACCCGGCGGCCGAGCGCATGCGCTACTTCCACGCCGCCGGCCTGTACGAGCTGGCCGGCGAGGACTACCGCGAGGTGTTCCGCACCGGCCGCAGCTTCTCGGCGGACGTGCTGCCGCCGTACACCGAGCTGGTGCGCTTCGACGCCGGTCGCGCGCTGGCGGGGGCGGAGCTCCGCGCGGCGGCGCGCGAGCACGTGCGCGCGCACCTGCGCCGGCGCCCGGCGAGCAACCCGTTCACGCGCTTCGGCGAGGCGCTCGAGCGGGAGCTGCCGCGGCTGTTGGAGGGCGACGCGGGCGACTACCACGCCTACGCCTTCGCCACCGTGCGCATGGCGGGCTCGGCCTTCGAGGTGGCCGGCACGCTGGCGAGCTGGCTGCTGGAGGACCCGGACCCCGTGGCGCCGGCGCTGGCGCGGGTGGTGGAGGGCTGCAAGACGCTGTCGTTCCGGCTGGCGCGCCGGCGCGCGTTCGATCCGCAACCCGCGCTGGCGGCGATGGCGGCCGCGTGGGAGGAGGGGCTGACGCGCTTCGATGACGCGCTCGCCTGACAGCGCCGCGGCGCTCGCGCCGGTGCCGGCGGAGCTGCGACGGGCGCTGGCCGACGGCTGGTGGGCGGCGGCGAGCGCGCCGGGCGCGCACGAGCGCCCCGAGACGACCGCGCAGCTCGACTGGATCGAGGCCTCGGCGCCGGGCACCGCGGCGGGCGCGCTGCGCGCGGCCGGGCGTTGGCGGGTGGGCGAGCGCCACGACTTCGACGCGCAGGACTGGTGGTTTCGGGTGCGCTTCGAGGAGCGCCCGGCGGAGGCGCAGGAGCGGCTGCTGCTGCGGCTCGGAGGCGTCGCGACGCTGGCCGAGGTGCACCTCAACGGGCGGCTCGTGCTGCGCAGCGACTCGATGTTCGCCGCGCACGCGCTCGACGTGACGGAGCTGCTCGAGCAGCGCAACGAGCTGGCGATCTGCTGCCGCGCGCTCGGCCCGGCGCTCGAGCTCTCGCGCCGCCCCCGCGCGCGCTGGCGCAGCTCGCTGGGGGTGCCGGGCAACCTGCGCTTCTTCCGCACGATGCTGCTGGGGCGCGCGCCGGGGCTCTCGCCGGGACCCGCCGCGGTGGGCCCGTGGCGGCCGGTGTGGCTGGAGCGCCGGCGCGGCCCGGCCTGCAGCGAGCTGCGCGTGCGCACCCGCTGCGAGGGCGACACCGGCGTGCTGAGCGTGACGGCGCGGCTCGAGCGCCACGACGGCGCGCGGCCGAGCAGTCTCGACGGCGCGCGGCCCGATGGTCTCGGCGGCGGCGCGGGCGCGGGCGCGCCGTTCGAGCGCGCGCTGGTCGAGCTCGAGGGCCCCTCAGGCGCGCACCGCGCCGAGCTCGCCGTGAGCGAGAGCGCTGAAGGGGAGACACGGCTGGAGGGCGAGCTGCGCGTGCCGCACGTCGCGCGCTGGTGGCCGCACACGCACGGCGAGCCGGCGCTGCACACGGTGGCGCTCACGCTCGAGCGAGGCGGCGAGCAGCCGCTGCGCGTGGCCGCCGGCCGCGTCGGCTTTCGCGAGCTCGCGCCCGGCCCCACGGCGTCGCACGAGCCGCTGCGCGACGGCCTCGACCTGCACGTCAACGGCGTGCGCACGTTCGCGCGCGGCGCGGTGTGGACGCCCCCCGACCCGGTGCAGATGAGCGTGCCGCGAGAGACGCTGCGGGCGGCGCTCGAGCAGGCCCGCGCGGCCGGCATGAACATGCTGCGCGTGCCCGGCACCGGCGCGTACGAGAGCGAGGACTTCCACGAGCTCTGCGACGAGCTCGGGATCATGGTGTGGCAGGACTTCATGTTCGCCAACTTCGACTACCCGCTCGCCGACGAGCGCTTCGCCGCGCAGGTGCGCGAGGAGGCCGGGGCGGTGCTGGCGGCGCTCGCGCAGCGCCCGTCGCTGGCGGTGCTGTGCGGCAACAGCGAAGTGGAGCAGCAGGTGGGCATGCTCGGCCTCGACCCGGCGCTGGCGCGCGGCGAGCTGTTCGACGAGCTGCTGCCGCGGGCGGCCGCGGAGGCCGGCGCGGACGTGCCCTACCTGCCCTCCGCGCCGTGCGGCGGCGCGCTCGCCTTCAGGCCCGCCCGCGGCGTGGCCAACTACTTCGGCGTGGGCGCCTACCGGCGCCCGCTGGAGGACGCGCGCCGCGCGGGCGTGCGCTTCGCCTCGGAGTGCCTGGCGTTCGCCAACGTGCCCGCGGAGCGAGCGGAGCTGACGGCGGCGCAGCAGGTGCAGCGGCTGGTCGCGCCGCGCGACGCCGGCGCGGCCTGGGACCACGGGGAGATCCGCGACCACTACCTCGGCGTGCTGTTCGGCGCGGACGCGGCGGCGCTGCGGCGCGAGGACGCCGAGCGCTTCCTGGCGCTCTCGCGCGCGCTCACCGGCGAGATCATGGGCGAGGTGCTGGGCGAGTGGCGGCGCGCGGGCTCGCCGTGCGGCGGCGCGCTCGTGCTGTGGCTGCGCGACGTCGCTCCCGGCGCCGGCTGGGGCGTGATCGACCACGAGGGCGCGCCCAAGCCGGCCTACCATCACCTGCGCAGGGCGCTCGCGCCGGTGGCGGTGTGGAGCGTGGACGAGGGCCTCGGCGGCGTGGTGGCGCACGCGGCCAACGACCTGCCGCGACCGCTCGCCTGCGAGCTGCGCGTGGCGCTCTACGGCGACGGCGAGCGCGCGCTCGAGGAGGTGAGCACGTCGATCGAGCTGGCTGCCCACGGCGCCGGCGAGTGGGACGTGGAGGAGCTGCTGGGCCGCTTCGTGGACGCCTCCTGGGCCTACCGCTTCGGGCCGCCGGCGCAGCGCGCGATCGCGCTCAGCCTCGAGCGCCCAGGCGAGCGCGCGCGCCCGCTGTCGCACTCCGTGCGCTTCCCCGCCGGGCGGCCGCTGGCCCGCGAGAGCGGCGAGGCGCTGGGCCTGAGCGGGCGGCTGCGCGCGGGCGCCGACGGCCAGCCGGCGCTCGTGCTGCGCTCGCGCCGGCTCGCCTACGGCGTGAGCATCGAGCTGCCGGGCTTCCAGCCCGGCGATGACTGGCTCACGCTCGAGCCCGGCGTCGAGCGCGTGGTGGCGCTGCGGCCGCTCGCCGCGGCCGCGCCGTGCGGCGGCGTCACCGGGGGCGCGCAGGCCGCCGCGGCCGCGGGCGACGGCCCGGCCGGCCCCGCGCCCTGCGGCGGCACGCTCTCGGCGCTGAACATGAGCGGGCGTGTGCGCGTGCCGGCGGAGCCGGCGAGCGCCGCCGGGGCGTCGTGATCGACCTGCACTGCCACGTGCTGCCGGGCGTGGACGACGGCCCGCGCGAGCTCTCGGCGGCGCTCGCGCTGGCGCGGGCGGCGGCGGAGGCGGGCGCCACCGTGCTGGTGGCGACGCCCCACATCGACCTCCGCTGGCGGCTGGAACCGCTCCAGCTGCCGGCGCGCGTGGCGGCGCTGCAGCGCGAGCTCGACGAGCGGGGGATCGCCCTGCAGCTGCGCGTGGGCGGCGAGATCGCGCTCCCGCGGCTGCCGGACCTGGACGAGCAGGAGCTCGATACGGTGCGTCTCGGCGGCGGCCCCTACCTGCTGCTCGAGTGCCCGCTCGAGCCGGCCAGCTGGGACTTCGACGTGGCGCTGATGCGGCTGCGCGAGCGCGGCGAGTCGATCCTGCTGGCCCATCCGGAGCGCTGCCCGCTGTTTCAGCGCGAACCGCAGCGCCTGGCGCAGCTGGTGCGGGCGGGCCTGCTGTGCTCGATCACCGCCGGTTCGATGTGGGGGCAGTTCGGCTCGCTGGCGCGCGCCTTCTGCGCGCGCCTGCTGCACGACGGCCTGGTGCACGACGTGGCCTCCGACGCCCACGACGCGCGCCGCCGGCCGCCCGGCCTCGGCGAGGCCTTCGCCAGCATGGAGCGCGAGCTGCCCGGCATCTCCGCCCAGCGCCGGTGGCTCACACAGCTGGCCCCGGAGGCGATCCTGAACGGGACGCCGCTGCCGCCGCGGTAGCGCGCCTCATGCGGCGGAGCGATGTCGCAGCGGGCGCAGCGCCCGCGTGGCCAGGCGGCCGGCGGAGGACGCCCGCAGGGGGTCGAACAGCTTGCGCGACTTCAGCTCGAAGGTGAGCCGCCCGTCGATCGCAGCGATGCTCTCGCGCGCGAGCTCGAAGCGCTTCCAGCCTCCCCGCCCGGCGCAGGTGACGGCCAGCTCGTAGCCGGCGCTCTCGGCCGCCTGCGGGCAGGCCCGCGAGTAGTCGCACTTGGGATAGGCGAAGGCGCCCACCTCGCGCTGCAGGAGCTCCTCGAGCATGCGCTTGGACTCGCTCATGTCGGCGAGCGCCTGCTCGCCGTCCGCCCGCGAGAGGTCGGTGTGGGCCACGGTGTGCGAGCCGATCTCGATCTGCTCGAAGCGCGAGAGCTGCTGCAGCTCGCCTGCGTCCATCAGGCGCACCCCGGCCGCCGGCGGCATCGCGAAGTGCGGCTCGCCGAGGATGCCGGGGCACGCGAAGACCGTGGCCGGCAGCCGCAGCTCGCGCAGCAGCGGCGCGAGCAGCGTGAGGTTGTCGAGCGTGCCGTCGTCAAAGGTCAGCGCGCACACCGCCCGGGGCGGCCGCCCGTCGATCCACCCGGCGAGCTGCGAGAGCCTCACGAAGCTGTATCCGCGCCGGCGCAGCGAGCGCACCTGCGCACGCAGCCGCGCCGGGTCGAGCATCAGGTTGTAGGGATCGAGCTCGCGCGGAAAGCGGCCGAGGCCGTGGTAGGCGAGCACGATCGCGGGCGTGCGGGTGCGTGTGAGCGCTGGAGGCACCGAGCGGCGAGCTTATCCCCGGCGTCCGTCGTCCTTGGCCACCGCCTGCAGGGCCCGGTAGACGCGCCCGGCCACCGCCTCGGCGGCGAAGCGCTCGCGCACGAACCGCCGGCCCGCCTCGCCGGCTGTGCGCGCGAGCGCGGCGTCGCGCAGGTAGCGCGCGGTGGCGCCGGCGATCGCCGCGGGGTCGCGGGGCTCCACCAGCGTGCCGCTCACGCCCTCCAGCAAGGCCTCGGCGTTGCCGCCTCCGCGGCTGGCCACCACCGGCAGACCGATCCAGGCGGCCTCGAGCATGCCACCGCTGAGCCCCTCCAGCCCGAAGCCCCGCTCGTCCCTGTGGGTCGCGTTGACGTACACGCGCAGGCTGCTCAGCAGCGGCGTCACGTCGTGCACGAAGCCCGCGATCTCGACGTTGCGCGCGATCCCCAGCTCGGCGGCGAGGCGCTCGAGCTCCTCCGGGTAGCGGGGATGCTCTGCCACCGGCGCGCCGGCCAGCACCACGCGCAGGTCGGGGAACTCCTCGACCAGCAGCGCAGCGGCGCGGACGATGTGGTGGTGGCCCTTGTATGGGATCAGCGAGCCGAGCGTGCCGATCGCGGGCGCGCGCTCGTCCGCGAGCTCGTAATCCATCTCGGGCAGCGCGACCGGCGTGCCCACCACGTCCAGCAGCCGTCGCTCGCGCAGCGGGCCGAGCGAGGCGGCGGCGGCCTCGGACACGCTCACCACCCCGTCGACGAGCGCGGCCAGCGGCAGCGAGAGCTGCGAGTCGAGCGACAGGTCGACCTTCTGCCACACGATCGGCACGCCGCCGAGGCGTGCGCCGGGCGCGGCGAGGAACGCCGCCTTCACGCCGGCCGCGAGGACCACCTGCGGGCGCACCCGGCGCAGCAGCTCGAGCAGCGAGCGCGTGAAGGCGCCCAGCGAGCGCGGCGAGGGGCGGCGCTGGTGGGCGGTGGCCACCCACGCGGGAACCCCGATCTCGTGCATCCGCGCCGCCAGCGGCCCCTCCCCGACGACGAGCGCGTAGACCTCGGCCTCGGCCGGCCGGCGCCGCAGGATCTCGCACAGCGCCAGCTCCGCGCCGCCGAGGCGACCGGAGGAGGAGACCGCTAGCACCCGCATCAAGCCTATGCCTTCGTCGGCCCGCGCTCACGTCCTGCCGCAGCCAACTGCAGCTAGGTGCTGCGCCTGGCGACGTAGTGGAGCTCCGGGCAGCGGCGCGCCTGTCCCCCGGGCTCGACCGTGTGCCCGTCGAGGTCCAGGCACTCCAGCAGCTCGAACCCGTGGGCGCCCAGTTCGCGCGCCTGCGCGTCGCGCGAGATGTTGTAGTGCAGCAGCGCGAAGTCGTGCGCCTCGTCGTTGCGCAGCGCGGTGTCGCCGTCGGTGCGCTCCAGACGGCGCAGGCGACGGCGGTTGCGCAGGCGCCGCGGCAGTCCGCGCAGGCTGAGCAGGGGCCTGTGGCGGTCGCCCACCCACAGCGTCAGCGCACCCGCCAGGCGACCGAGCGAGAAGTCGCGGTTGTGCGAGGAGAACACGAGCAGCCCGCGCGGGGAGAGGATCCGCCCCAGCTCCTCGAGCAGGCGCGCACGCTCCTCGGCGCCGAGCACGTCGAGCACGTTGAAGGGCGCCACCACCGCGTCGCAAGAGGCGTCGTTCACCCACGAGAGATCCTGCAGATCGGCCGTCGTGAACTCGGCCTGCGGGTAGGAGCGCCGGCAGTGCTCGACCATCGCGGCGGAGATGTCGATGCCGTGCACGTGGCGGGCGAGCTCGCACAGCGCGCCCGTGAGGCCGCCCGCGCCGCAGCCCAGCTCGAGCACCTCGCCGGACAGCCCCGAGCGGTAGCGCTCGAGCAGCACGCGCTCGACCGCGCGCAGCTCGCGATTCGCGTAGACGCCCACGAGATCGGAGCGCCTCCAGAACTCGCGGTTGATCGCCACTGGATCCTGGCTTTCCCCCCTTGCGTCGATGCCCTCAGTATCCACCGCGCCGGCGCTCGGCACAAGGCGCGAGCGCCCGCGGCAGCGCGCTGCGCGAGAAGCCGGCCCGGCCGCGTGCCGGCGGGCTTCGGCACGGCGTCGAGCTTGATTGCGATCGGCGGCGAACCGATCATCTAGGGTATGCATATCGGCACTCCGCGGGACCTGGTCGCAGCCGGGCGATGACCAGCGCGACGCCCACCGAGAGCGTGGCGGCAGAGCAGCCCGCGCCTGGCACCGGGCGCTCGTCGCTGATCCTGCTGAACGCCGTGTTCAGGGCGATCGGCGACGTCGGCTCCAAACTCGCCACCGCCGTGCTCGCGCTGCTGGTCGCGCGCAAGGCGGGCGCGAGCGAATTCGGCGTGTTCTCGTTCGCCATCTCCTTCGGCGGGATCGCCGTCACGCTCGGGCAGTTCGGACAGGAGGTGGTGCTGATCCGCGAGGTCGCGCGCGACCCGCGACGGCTCGAGCGCTACTACTCGGACGTGCTCAGCTCGAAGCTGCTGCTGAGCGTGCCGGTGCTGCTGGGCGCGCTCGCCGTGGCCGCGCTGGCGGGCATGCAGGAGCACACGCTGCTGGTGGTGGCGCTGATGGGCTTCGGCTTCGTGTTCGACTACGTGATCGGCGTGCCGTTCGCGGTCTTCCAGGCCTACGAACGGGTGGGCCTGATCCCGATCGTGCTGATCACGCAGCGCTGGGTCACGACCGCGCTGGCGGCCCTGGCCCTGTTCTCGGGCAGGGGCGTGGTGGCGGTGGCCGCGATCTACTGCGCCGGCTCGCTGCTGGCCGCCCTGTTCGCGGGGCAGCTGATGTTCAGGAAGATCGCCCGGCCGCGCCTGCGCGTCCACGTGCGCGGCGCGCTGAGCGTCACGCGCGAAGCGATACCGATCGGCCTCGGCCTGGTGGCGTATCTCGTGCTCAGCCGCGTCGACATGACGATGCTTGAGATGTACAAGCCGTCCGCCGAAGTCGGCCAGTACGCAGCCGCCTACCGGCTGCTCGAAACGACCGCCTTCGTGACCTGGAGCGTGAACACCGCGGTGCTGCCCACGATGTCGCGCCTGTCTCCCACGAGCGAGCCCACCGTCGGCTTCGTGTACGCGCGGGCGCTGAAGCTGGTGCTGGCGATCACCGTGCCGCTGGCCGCGGGCGCGGCGGTGCTGGCGAGCCCGATCATCGCGCTGCTGTACGGCGCGGAATACCATCGCGCCGCCGAGGCGCTGGTGATCCTCGCCCCCACGATCACGCTGTTCCCGGTCAGCTCGCTCTCGTGCCAGCTGTTCTACTCCCAGGACGCGCGCCGCGTCGTCGGGTTGACCTACGCGGCGGTGCTCGCCCAGAACGTCGTGTGGAACCTGATCATGATCCCGCGCTACTCGCTGTACGGGGCCGCCGCCGGGACCTCGGTGTCGGAGATCCTGGTCGCCTGCACCTTGATGGTGCTCTCCCGCCGGCTGCACGGCCGCCTGCAGGCCAGCCGGATCGTGGCGGGGCCGCTGCTCGGCAGCGCCGCCGCCGCGGCGGTGATGGCAGCGCTCAGCGGCTCGCTCGCGCTGGCGGCGCCGCTCGGCGTCGCCGGCTACCTGCTGGTGCTGCTCGGCTTCGAGCGGATCGCGTTCCCCGACGACCTGGAGGTGATCGCGCAGTTCGCGGCGCGCCTGCGCTATCGGGGACGCGCCGCCTCGGCGACCACGACCAACGCCTGAGCGGCAGACGCGCGAGCGCCGGCACACGCGCGGGCGCGCCGCGGCGCTCAGGACGGGCTTGCCGCGCCGATGCGGGCGGCGTGGGGATGCCCGTTGCCGGCCGGCGTGCCCGCGCCCGCCAGCAGCGTCCGCCCGTACACCTCGGCGGTCTGCGCCACCATCCTCTCCAGCCCGAACAGCTCGCGGTGGCGCTCGCGCGACGCCGCGGCCATCCGTGCCCGCCGGTCCGGGTCGCGCAGCAGCTCGACGACCGCTGCCGCCAACGCCCGCGGCTTGTACGGCGGGACCAGGACGCCGGTGTCCGCGCCCACCGCCTCGCCGACCCCTCCCACGTCGGTCGCCACCTGCGGCACGCCGCAGGCGAGCGCCTCCAGCGCGCCGATCGGCAGCGACTCCCACCCCGACGGGAGCACGTACAGGTCCGAGCAGCCCAGGTAGCGCGACGCGGGCCCGTGGAAGGGGGCGATCAGCAGCCGCTCGTCACGGTCGAGTCCGAGCTGCCTCGCGAGCCGCAGCAGGCGATCGCTCTCCGGGCCGTTGCCGATCACCGCGGCGCGCGCCTCGGGGACCTCGCGCAGTATGCGCGGCACGGCCCGGAGGAACACGTCCACCCGCTTCTGGGGACGCAGCGAGGCGATCACGCTGACCAGCGGGCCGGATCCGCGAAATGCCAGCAGCTCGGCGTCGAGCTCGCCCTCGACGCACGGCGCCGAGCCGTTGTGGATCAGGTGATGCTGCTCGGCCGCGCCCACGCCGAGGCGCAGCGCGGCCGCGCGCTCATAGGCGCTCACGTCGATGAACGCCGCCGTCAACGGCGCGAGCGCGCGCTCGATGGCCAGCCCGACCGCCGAGCGGCCACGCGAGGGGTGGCCCAGAAAGGTGAAGCAGTGCGGGGTGTAGACCACCGGCGGGCCCCCGGCCAGCCGCGCCAGGCGAGCGAGCACGCCGGCCTGCGCGGAGTGCGCATGGACGAGGTCGAAGCGGCCGCCGTCGAGCACGCGCATGAGCCCGCGCATCGCGAGCGCGTTGCTGCGCAGCGACGAGTAGCCAGGGCTGATCGGCAGCCGGTGGACGCGCAGCTCGGCGGGGAGCCGCTCGTAGACAGGCGACTCGAGCGGCCCCACCAGCTCCACCTCCCACCCCCCGCCCGCGAGGCCGTTCGCCAGCTGAAAGACGTTCTCAGCAGCTCCCCCGTCAGGCGGCTTGAAGGCCATCAACAGCCGCGTCACATAACGAGGCTACCAGTCCCTCGGAAAAGCGGCGTTTCCAGGCAATATCCGCGGGTTGACAGGAGGCCCGACGGCGGTCCTCTATGCTGGCGCGCGAGCACCCGAGCCCTCGACCCCGACCAGGACGGTTTCGCGTGAGCAGGAGTTCGAGCCCGCAGGCGCCCGACGCGCGCGCCTGTCGTGACAGAGGTCGCGTTCGCCTGCTACGGGGCGCCTGGCTGCCGATGCTGTGCGCGTTGCCGGCGCTGACGGCCTCGGGCGCAGACGCCCACGTGCCGCGCCACGCGGCGAAGAAGGCCAGCTCGCAGGCCGTCGCCGGCAGCGTCAACTTCTTCAAGCGCACCGGCTCCTCGGAAGGCTCCTACCTGAACGACCCCGGCCACGCGCAGAAGGCGTGGATGAAGAAGCACTTCTGGCACATGCTGACCTATTCCCCCAGCTTCGACGCCAAGACCAAGTGGTACCCACGGGCCTGGGTCTACCGCGATCTCTATGCGATCTACAAAGGCAGCGCGTTCGCCAAGGAACACCAGAGCTGGATCCTGCGAAACGCCTCGGGGCAGCTGATGTACATCCCCTGGTCCTGCTCCGGCGGCAGCTGCCCGCAGTACGCCGGCGACGTCGGCAACCCGGCCTTCCGGCACGCTTGGATCGCCGAAGCCAAAGCCGAGCTGGCGAAGGGCTACGACGGCATCTGGATCGACGACGTCAACCTCGTGTTCGCGGTCGGCAACGGCACCGGGAAGTGGGAAGCGCCGGTCGACCCGCGCACCGGCAAGACCATGACCGAAGCGGCGTGGGAGGAATACGTCACGACGTTCGTGGAAGAAATACGCCAGCAGATCCCCGGCGCCGAGATCGTGCACAACTCGGTGTGGTTCGCCGGCGGCCAGGAACGCTGGAACAACCCGCTGGTCAAAAGGGAGATCGCGGCGGCCGACTACATCAACCTCGAGCGCGGGGTCAACGACCCCAACATGACGGGCGGCACGGGGGAATGGTCGCTGAGCACCTTCCTGTCCTTCGTCGACGCCGTTCACGAGCAGGGCAAGGGCGTGATCTTCGACAGCTACGAAAACGGGGCGCAGGCTCGCGAATACAACCTCGCCGCCTACTTCCTGGTCTCCGGCGGCGACGACGGGGTCGGCGACGCCGGCATCACGCCCTCGACCTGGTGGCCGGGCTTCGAAGTGAGCCTTGGCGCAGCACGCGGCGCGCGCGGCCCCTGGGACGGTCTGAGCAGGCGCGAATTCGCGGACGGAGTCGTGCTCGTGAACGAACCGCAGGCCCCCGCCCGGACCGTGACGCTGCCGAAGAAGATGGTGACCGTCAGCGGCGAAGTGGTGCGCAAGGTGACGCTGCCCGCCGCCAGCGGGCTGGTGCTGCGCTACCAGCCGGGCGCCGAATGACGGCCCACGCGCCTGCTCGCGCCTGCTCGGGCCACGTCCCCAGACGCTAGATTCAGATCGCGCCCGCCGCAGCCGATACAGCGAGAGAGCGGCTGTCAGCATCGCATCCGCGGCACGCCCGATGAGCACAGCCCAACATCCCTCGACCGGATCCCAGCGCACGCTCGCCCTGGCGCCGGAATCGGGAGAGCGCGCCCAGTACCTGCAGCTGCAGGACTGCGATCTGTTCTGCGTCTACCACCCGCCGCGCGACGGATCGCCGACGCAGGCCGTGCTCCTGTGCCCGCCGTTCGGGTGGGAGGAGGTCTGCTCCTATCGAAGCCGGCGCCTGCTGGCCCAGATGCTGGCCGGCGCCGGCTACCCCACCGTCAGGATCGACCTTCCCGGCGGCGGCGACAGCCGCGACCCACGGCGCCGGCGCGCCGGCCTGGAGAGCTGGAGCTCGGCGACCGACGCCTGCGCGCGCTGGCTGCGACGGGAGAGCGGGGCTCCGCTGGTCACGGCGATAGGCATCGGGCTCGGCGGGCTGGTGGTGTGCCGCGCCCTCGGCCTGGGAGCCGAGCTCGATCAGATCGCGCTGTGGAACGTGCCGTCGCGTGGTCGCGCGTTCGTGCGAGAGCTGCGCGCCTTCGCGCGTCTGGAGCAGGCGGCGGTCGCGCTCGCCGGCGAGGATCCGGGCGAGCGGCGCGCCTCCTCGCAGGGCGCACCGGAGCGCGACGCGCCCGCCGCGGCGCTCGAAGCCGGCGGCTTCGGGCTCGACGCGGCCACCGTCGACGAACTCGAGGCGTTCGACGTCGAGCAGCTGCCGCACGAGCTCGGGCTGAGGCGCGCGCTGCTGCTCGCCCGCGACGGCGTGTCGGGCGGGGATCGGATGCGGGCGGAGCTCGTGCAGCGAGGGGCGGACGTGAGCGAAGCTCCCGGCCAGGGCTACTCGCAGATGGTCGCCGAACCGCAGCTGGCGCGCGCGCCGCTCGCCACGTTCGACCTGATGCTCGCGTGGCTGCGCGAGGGATCGACGGCGACGGCGTCGCCCGGCCGCACCGGAGCGCCTGCGCCGCGCTCCGGTGCGGCGCACGCCCCCACCGCCACGCCCGCCAGCGAGCGGGACGGGGTGCGCGAGCGCCCGCTGGCGGTGCAGTCCGCCGCCGGCGCCCTCTTCGGGATCCTCGCCGAGCCGCTCGAGCGCGAGCCGGAGCGGCTGGCGGTGGTGCTGCTCAACGCCGGCGCCATCCGCCGCATCGGGCCAAGCCGGCTGTGGGTCGAGCTGGCGCGCGCCTGGGCCTCGCGCGGGATCTGCACGATGCGCCTCGACTTCGAGGGCATCGGCGACTCCTGCGGCGAGCGCGAGCGCTCGCCGGATCTGCCCGGCCTCTACGCAGGCGAGCTGGCAGGCCAGGTGCGCGCGGCGGTCGACCATGTGGAACTGGCCACCGGCGCGCAGCGCTTCGTGCTCGCCGGCCTCTGCTCCGGCGCCTACTGGTCGTTTCACGCCGCGCTGCAGGACGACCGCGTCAGCGCGGCGCTGCTGGTGAACCCGCAGACGCTGTTCTGGGACCCGGCGCAGGCGGCCGGGCGCGACCTGCGTCACACGCTGCTGCAGGCGTCCTCGTGGCGGCGGCTGCTGAGCGGCCAGAGCAACCGCGAGCGGGTCGCGCAGCTCGTGCGCGCGCTGGGCCCGGGCGCGCTCGACGCGCTCAGGCGGGCGCTCGCGAGGCTGCGCTCGCGGGCCGGCGGGGGCGGCGAGCAGCTCGAGCTGGCGCTGCGCCGCATGCACGCCGGGCGCAAACGCGTGCTGTTCGCGTTCTCGGGCGATGAGCCCCTGTACGAGCAGATGCGCAGCGACGGCGCGCTCGCCCGCATCCGCGAGTGGCCGAACGTGCAACTGGCGAGGCTGGCCGGCAGCGACCACACCCTGCGACCGCCTGCGGCCCGGCGCGACGCGGCGCGCGTGCTGGGCCAGGCCCTCGAGCGCGAGCTCGCGCCGGCCGCGCCGGCGCCGGGCGACCGGTAGCGGCGAGATGGGCCGCGTGCTGCTGGCATTCGAGCCGCCCGACGGCGGCGTGCCCGAGAACGTCGCGCAGCTCGCGCTCGGCCTGCGCAGCTGCGGCTGGGAGCCGGAGGTGGCGGGGCCCCCGGAGGCTGCCCCCTATCGGCAGCTGGGCGAGGCGGGCATTCGCATCTGGCGGCTGCCCTTCGGTCGAGGCTACGGCCGCCCGTCCTCCGAGCTGCGAGCGCTCGTGCAACTGCGGGCGCTGCTGCGGACAGGGCGCTTCGAGCTGGCCCACGTGCACGCCGCCAAGGCGGGGGTGCTCGGGCGCGCCGCCGCCGCCTGGTGCGGCGTGCCCGCCCTGTACAGCCCCCACTGCTTTCCCTTCGTCGGCAGGACCGCTCGCGGGCTGCGTCTGGCCGCGATCGCCAGCGAGGCGCTGCTCGGCCGCCTGAGCGACGTGCTGTGCGTCTGCGAGCAGGAGCGCGCGCTCGCGCTCGCGCATCGCATCGCGCCCCCCGAGCGCCTGCACGTGGTGCACAACGGGTGCGCCGCGCCGGACCCGCGCCGGAGCGGCCTCGACGAGCGGATCGTCGAGCTGAAAGAGCGCGGGCCCGTGGTGGGCGCCGTCGCCACGCTGCGAGCCCAGAAGCGCCTGGACCTGCTGATCGAAGCGACGCCGATCGTGCTCGCGGCCGTCCCGAGCGCGAGCGTGGCGCTGGTCGGTGACGGGCCGATGGAGTCGCAGCTGCGCCGGCGCGCACGAGCGGTGGGCCTCGACCGAGAGCCGCGCTTCGAGATGCTTCCGTTCCGGCGACCGGCCAGCTCCACGCTGATGGCGCTGGACCTGTACGCGCTGCCGTCGGCGTGGGAGTCCTTCCCGATCGGCCTGCTCGAAGCGATGGCCTGCGGCGTGCCGCAGGTGGTGAGCGACGTGGGCGGCAACCGCGAGGCGGTCACGCCGCTCACCGGCCAGGTGGTGGCGCCCAACGAGCCGCTCGCGCTGGCGCGCGCGATCGTGGCGATGCTGAGCGAGCCCGAGCGGCTCGCTCGGGCGGCCGAGGCCTCGCGCCTTCGCCACGCGGAGCGCTTCGGCCTCGAGCAGATGGTGCGAGCCACCGCCGCGGTGTACGACGCGATCCTCGCGCGCGGCGCCGCCCCGGCGGTCAGCGACCGGCGCCGCGGCGCGCGCGCAGCCCCGCGAACGTGCCGGCGAGCATCGACACGTCCTTGAGCGCCAGCAGCGCGGGGATGCGCCACCAGTGCCGCAGCGCAAGGCCGGTGCGCCGCGCGCGCAGGAACGGCACCGAGGTGTAGGCGAGACCCCCCGCAAGCATCGCCAGCCGGGAGCGGGCGCCGGGACGCAGCGCGAGCACCGCGGCCAACCCCCAGGCGCAAGCGCGCGCCACGGCGCGCGCCTCCAGGCCGAGCATCGCGTCCCCCTTGGCGTAGTGCCAGTACATCAGCGCGTTGCCCTCCCACGTCGTGCGGCCGCGCCACGCCACCACCGCGTCGGGGGCGAGCACCGCGCGCATGTCGGGCGGGACCGCGGCGCTGAACGCCACGTCCTCGCCCCAGGCGACGTTCTCCGGGAAGCCGCCCGCCAGCTCCCAGCATTCGCGCCTGAACGCCATCGAGCGGCCGGTCGAGCGCCCCCACAGGAAGCGGCGGCCGAACGCCAGCAGCCACGCACGCACGAGCGGGTTCAGCGAGCCCCGCGCCTCCTCGAGATCCGGGTAGAGGCTCACCGACACCGCGTGCTCGAAGGGCGTGTCGCGGTCCACCACGTAGGTGCCCCCCACGAAGTCGTTGCACTCGAGCGCACGCGCGATCACCGCTAGCCACTCGGGCGAGGGACGACAGCCCGCGTCGGTCACGGCGATGCACTCGTTCGCGGCTTCGACGATGCCGCGGTTGCGCCCGGCCGATATGCCGGCCCCCGGGCTCGCCAGCACCCGGATCGGCAGCCCGCGCTGGCGCCAGTACTCGATCACCTCCGGGCTCCCGTCTCGGGAGCCCGCGTCGACGATCACGATCTCCTCCGCGGGATCGTCCTGGGCGGCCAGCGCCGCGAGCAGTTCCGACAGGCCTGCGCGATCGTCCAGCACGGTGACCACGACCGAGATCGGCACCGACATCGGGCCTACGGTAGCGCCTTTACTTCCCGGCCGCGGGAGTCGATGATCCCCTTGGATGAGCGTTCCGGCTGCCCGTCTTCGCGTGCCCGCCGCACGCAGCACACGAGGCCCCGCGCTGCTCGGCGCGATGGCCTGCCTCTGCCTGCTGGCGCTGGCGCTGGCGTTCGCCGCGAGCCGCTTTCAGGTCTCGCTGGCGCTCGCCGTGGCGGGCGGCGCGCTGCTGTGCGCGCTGACCGTGTTCGCGATCCAGCGCTTCGACTCCGCGGTGCTGCTGGGGCTGCTGCTGATGGGCTTCGTGCGCTTCCAGCCGGCGCCCACCGACGCCGTGTTCGCGGTGGTGATGCTCGTGGCCGCGCTCACCGGGCGCTTCCGCCTCTCGCGCGTGCCGCCGGTGATCAGGCTGATCGTGGCGCTCACGCTGGGGCTGCAGGTCGCGTCGTTCGTCGACGCGGTCGAACTGAAGGAAGCCTTCCAGTTCTTCTTCATCACCGTCTACCTGATGGTGTTCGCGCTGTGGATGGCGGGCTATCTCGACTCCGAGCGCAAGGCGCGCACGCTGGTGCTCGCCTGGCTGTGGGTCGGCGTGCTGTCCGCGATCGTGTCGGTGGCCGCGCTGCTGCTGCCGCTGCCGGGGCGATCGTTCATCCTCGGCGGCCTCGACGGCGGCGTGCGCGCGAGCGGCCTGTTCAAGGACCCCAACGTGTTCGGGCCCTTCCTCGTGCCGATCGCGATGATCGTGATCGAGCAGCGGATCGGGCTCAACCGCGTGCGGCTGCTGCGCATGCGCCCGCTCGCCAGCACGCTCGTGCTGGGCATCCTCGTCGCCGGCGTCCTGTTCTCCTGGTCGCGCGCCAGCTGGGGCAACTTCTGCATCGCGATCACCGTCGTGTTCGCCGTCTCGAGCGTTCGCCAGGGCGGCTCGCGCAGGACGCTGCGCGCCATCGCGGTGCTGTTCGGAGCCCTGTCGATCCTCACGGGGATCGTCGCCGCGACCGGCTCGTTCAGCTTCATCGAACACCGCGCGAAACTCCAGTCCTACGACTCCAAACGCTTCGCCGCACAGGACCTGGGCTGGGAGATCGGCTGGAAACACCCGCTCGGCGTGGGACCCGGCCAGTTCCAGTTCTACTCGCCGGTGGAAGTGCACTCCGCCTACTTGGACACCATGTCGCAGTCGGGCCCGCTCGGCCTGGCGCTGTGGGTGGCGCTGGTCATCGCCACGCTCGTGATCGGCCTGCGCAACGCGCTGATGGGGCGCGACCTCTACGGCATCGGCTCGGCCGCGCTGCTCGGATCGTGGTGCGGCCTGGTGTTCAACGGAGCGGTCGTGGACACCATGCACTGGCGACATATGTGGCTCGTCGCCGCGCTCATCTGGGCCAGCGCGGCGCACTCGAGGAGCACCTCGCGCCGCAGCGCGCAGGTGCGCATCGGCGCGGTCGGCGCAGCGGCGCCCGCGTAACGCCGCGACGGCGCCGCGCCGCAACCGCGGCCGGGCACGCGCGCGCACGCCCGCAACTTGCGTCCACGGCCCCGCGCCCGCGTAAAGGCGCGCCGCGGGGACTCCGAACACCAACACATGCGCAGGGCACCTCGGCTCCTGACCAGCTCCCTGGCGCTCGCCCTCGCGGCGAGCGCCATCGCCCCGGCCACCGGCGCCTGGGCGAGCCCCAATTCGAGCAGCCAAGCCGCGGGCGCCGTCAACTTCGTCAAGCGCACCAGCTCCTCGGACACCTCCTACCTGAACGAACCGACGCGCCAGATCGAGGAATGGGTGGGCGCCCACTTCTGGCGATCCGAGGTCTTCTTCCCCTACTTCGACAGCAAAACCAGCTGGTACCCACACGGCTGGGTCTACAAAGACCTGTACGCGATCTACGCCGGCAGCAGCTTCGCCGGCGAACACCCCAACTGGATCCTGCACAACGCCTCGGGCCAGCCCCTGTACATCCCCTGGGGCTGCTCGGACGGCACCTGCCCCCAGTACGCCGGCGACGTCGCCGACCCCGAATACCGCCACGCCTGGATAGCCGAAGCCAAGAGCGCGGTCGCACAGGGCTATGCGGGACTGTGGGTCGACGACGTCAACCTCGTGCTCGACGTGGGCAACGGCTGGGGCGAACACGAAGCGCCGATCGATCCGCACACCGGCCAGCCCATGACCGAACAGGCCTGGGAGGAATACGTCGTGACGTTCGTCGAAGAAATCCGCGCCGCGCTGCCGGGCGCGGAAATCCTGCACAACTCCGTCTGGTACGCGGGCGGGCCGGAACGCTGGAGCAACCCGCTCGTCAAGCGCGAGATCGCCGCCGCCAACTACATCAACCTGGAGCGCGGCGCCAACGACCCCAACATGACCGGCGGAACGGGGGAATGGTCGCTGCACGCGTTCCTGTCGTTCATCGACGCCGTCCACGCCGACGGCCGCGACGTGGTCCTCGACGGCCTCGAAAACACGCCGCAGGCGCGCGAATACAACCTCGCGGCCTACTTCCTGATATCCGACGGCAGCGACGGCGTCGGCAACGCCCAGATGTCGCCCGAAAACTGGTGGTCGGGGTACGAAACCGACCTCGGCGAAGCCGCAGGCCAGCGGTCGACCTGGCAGGGCTTGCTGCGACGGGACTTCGCCGGCGGCATCGTGCTGCTGAACGAACCGCAGGCGCGAACGCGCACCGTCACGCTGCCCCAGCCGATGCTCACCACCTCCGGCGCGCTCGTCAGCTCCGTCACGCTGGCCGCGTCGAGCGCAGCGGTCCTGCGCTATCCGGAAGGCAAAGCCGAAGAAGCCCCGACCGAAGGCGAAACCGAGCCCTCCGAAGAAGCGCACGGCTGGGGGCCCTCCACGGGAGGCGGCGAAGGCTCGCGCGAAGCAGGCGGCGAAGGCTCGGGCGAAACGGCCGCCGAAGGCTCGGACGCGACCGGCGAAGCCCAGGGCGGCGCCGGCGCGGAAGGGTCGAGCGCGGGCGCCGGCGGCGGGGCCCTCGAAGGGACCCCGCAGCCGGGCGCAGGCGGCGAAGGCGAACTCGGCGACGGTCAGAGCGCGCAGGCCTCCGAAGAACTGCTGCTGTCCCTGAAGGCGCGCGGCACCCGCCACGCCGTCACGCTGCTCGGGCGGCTGCTGTCCCGCGCCGAGCGTCGCGCCCACTCCCACGCACGCGTGCAGATCGCGCTGCAGCGCCTGCAGGGCTCGCTCTGGCAGCCGGCCGCCAGCCTGGACGTGACGCTGCGCTCGGGCGGGCGCTTCCGCACCACGCTGCGACACCTGCGAGCCGGCCGCTACCGGGCCGTCGCCGGCCTCCTCGGCCCGGTCGCCTCCGCCGCCGGCGCCAGCTCGAACGCGCTCGTCTTCGCGATCGCTTGATGCGCGAGCGAGCTCGCGCGGGCGCAGCGGCGGCGTGCGAGGCGCCACCAACATGCGTCGCCCCCCGGCAAAGCTGCTTCTATGCTTCAGGAACGGACGATTCAGGCCGATCAAGACGTCAGGGAGCCGGACCACGTCCGCTCGACCGAGGCTGATGCATGCGCGAGACTAACGATCCATACGAGCGAGGGCGCGGGGCCAGCACGTCGGAGGAACCGGTCGAGATCGGCCGCTACATGGGCGCGCTGCGGCGCAGCCGCTGGCTGATCGCCGCCGCCGTGATCTTCGTCACCGCCGCCGTAGCCGCCCTCTCCGAGGCGCTGCCGAAGAACTACGAAGCCACCGCCAGCATCGTCGCCAACGCCACCAACGACGCTGCCTCCACCGAAGCGATCCAGCGCGAACTCACCACCGTGGCCACGCTCGCCACCACCCGCCCGGTGCTGGCCGAAGCGGCCAAGGTGGTTCACGGCGAGACCGTCGGCGAGCTCGAAGAACACACCTCGGCAGCGGTCGACGCCAACGCCAACATCATCCACATCAGCGTCAGCTCGCACTCGCCGCGCGACGCCGCGCTGCTCGCCGCGGCGGTGGCGCGAGCGTTCATCGCACAGCACGCGGCCGGCCAGCAGGCGGCCAGCGCGCGCGCGCTCGCCACCGTGCAGGCCGAAATCGAAGCGCTGCGCGCCAAGGGGCTGAACGGACCAGCGGCCGCCAACCAGCTGGCGGCCCTGCAGACGCGCGCCGGGCAGATCGAAACCGCGCGCGCCGGCGCCAACACGCAGCTGCAGCTGATCCAGCCCCCCAGCGTGCCCACCTCGCCGGTCTCGCCGCGACCGGTGCGCAACGCCGTGATCGCGCTGTTCGTCACGCTGTTCCTCGCGATCGTGGCCGTGCTCGCGCGCGAGCAGCTGATGCCGCGCATCGGCAACCAGCGCGAACTGGGATACCTGCTGGAAGTCCCGGTCCTGGCGAGCATCCCCTACCGGCGCCGGCGCGTCGACCTGCGCTCGGCGCGCATCGAGACCGAGAGCTTCCAGACGCTGGCGGCCGCCACGCAGCTGGCCGTTCCAGCAGACTCCTCGCCGCGCGTGATCCTGGTCACGAGCGCCGGCCCCGCCGAAGGCAAGACCACCGTCACGGCCGCGCTCGCGGGCATGCTCGCCCGCTCGGGGCGCGGCACGCTGCTCGTCTCCGGCGACCTGCGCTCGCCGCGCCTGGACGACACCTTCGACGTCTCCGGCCAGCCGGGCGTGCGCGAGCTGCTGGCGCGCATGCGCAACTCCACCGCCGGCAGGGACCCTGCGAGCGCACCCGCCGTCGACACGATCGAGGCCGTGCGCGAGTTCATCGTCCCCATCCACACCAACGGCACCGCCGCGCAGGGCGCGCTGGACGTGCTGCCGGCGGGGCCGCCGCAGGCGGACGCCGCCACGCTGCTGCAGACCACCGCCCTGGAGTCGCTGATGCGCACGCTGCGCTCCAGCAGCTACGCCTACGTGCTGATCGACTCGCCGCCGCTGCTGGGCATCGCCGACACGCAGGTGCTCGCGCGCTTCGCCGACGAGATACTGCTGGTGGCGCGGCTCGACCGGCTGGCGATGTCGGGCGTGATGGACATGCGCGAGACGCTCTTCAGGATCGGCGTCAAGCCGATGGGGATCGTGGTGATCGGGGCCGCCACGCAGAGCTCCTATTACTACTACGGCGAGCCCGCATACGAGTCCTCGCTGATGCCCAGCTGAGCCGCCGGGTTCGGGCTCGGCCGCGTCGCGCAGAACGCTCGGCCCCGCTCAGGCGAGCTTGACGATCGCCACGACCATGCCCACCAGCACGAACACCACGATCGCCACCTGCGTCCAGATCAGAAGCGGCGACATCGCACGCAGTCTAGTCCGCGTCGCGCTGGCGCTTGCGCTGCTCGCCACGAGCGCGACGCCGGCGTTGGCGGGGCCGGTCCGGGCACGCGCGGCCGGCGCCTCCTCGCTGCTCGGCGGCGTCAACGTCACCTTCAACGCCGCCGCGCCGGCCGAAGGCGAACGCCAGATACGGCTCGCCGGCGAAATGCACGCGCGGGTCGTGCGGGTGAACATCGCCTGGGCGCAGTTCGCGCCCGCTCGCGGCGCGCTCGCCCCCGGCCCGCTCGCCGCGCTGGACGCGTTCGTCGAAGACGCAAGCCGGCACGGCGTCGGCGTGGTGCTGACCGTCGACGCCACGCCCTGCTGGGACTCCTCCGCACCGCGCAGGCTGCTCGACGCCTGCGTGCCCGGCCGGCTCGCCGCCGCCAACGCCTGGCCGCCGCGCACCCCCGCCGCGTACGCCTCGTTCGTGGCCGCGCTCGCGCGCCGCTACGGCTCGCGCCTGGCCGCGATCGAGATCTGGAACGAGCCCGACCAGGTCAACCAGAAGTACTTCGCCGGCCCGCGCAAGCCGCAGCGCTACGCGCGGCTGCTGCGCGCCGCCTACCGCGCGATCAAGCGCGCCGAGCCGTCCGTGCCCGTGCTCGGCGGCTCGATCGTGGGAGACAACGGCTCGTTCCTGCGCGCGCTCTACAGGGCCGGCATCAAGGGCTATTACGACGGCCTGTCGGTGCACTTCTACACGCTCACCGTGGCCGCGCTGCACGAGATCCACCAGGTGCAGCTCGCCCACCACGATCGCACGCGCCTGTGGCTGGACGAGTTCGGCTGGGGCACCTGCAGGCTGGGCGGCCACGCCGAACAGGGGCTGCCCTGCGTAACGCCGCAGGTGCAGGCGCAGAACCTGCGCAACACCGTCAGGACGCTCGCCGCAACCCCCTACATGGCGGCCGCGATCGCCTACACCCTGCAGGACTCGCCACGCGAGCAGTTCGGCGCGCTCACGCAGCAGGGCGCCCGCAAGCCCGCCTTCGGCGCGCTCGCGGAAGCTTTCAGCGAACCACTCGGCGCCACCGAACCGGTGAGGCTCGCGCTCACCAGCTCCGACGGGCGCATCCTCGCCCGCGGCTCGGCGCCCGTCGGCGACTACATGGGCCTCGAAGCCTCGGTGCACGGGGTGCCGCGCTACCGCTCGGTGTTCACGCTCAACAGCCTCAACCGCTTCTCGCTGAAGCTGCCCGCCAGCCTCGGCGCCAGCGGCGTCACCGTGCGGGTGTTCCGCTACTGGAGCAGCCCCAGCGCGGCCGCCGAGGCCTCCAGCTGAGCGCGCCCTCCCCGCCTGCCGACCCCGCGCGGTGGAACAGCGCCAACGCGATCGGCGAGACCCCCGGCCGAGCGGCTACTCGGCGTGGTGGAACAGCGCCACCACCGTCAGCGCCAGGATCTTCAGGTCCAGCCCCAGCGACCAGTGCGCGATGTAGAAGTTGTCCCACTCCACGCGTTCCGCCAGCGAGGTCTGCCCGCGCAGGCCGTGCACCTGCGCCCACCCGGTGATGCCCGCCTTCACGCGCGTGCGGTCGCCGTAGCGCTCGACGTCAGCGCGGAACAGCTCGGCGAACTCCGGGCGCTCCGGCCGCGGTCCGATCAGGCTCATCTCGCCGCGCAGCACGTTCAGCAGCTGCGGCAGCTCGTCGATCGAGCTGCGGCGCAGCAGCCGGCCCAGGCCCGTCCTGCGGTCCTCGCCCTCCACGCCGCCCGGCGCGGTGCCCGCGGCCAGCAGGAACTCGAGCGAGGACTCGCCCGCCGCCTCGCGCGGCTCCTCGCTCACGCGCATCGAGCGGAACTTGTAGAGGTCGAAGACCTTGCCGTCGCGCCCAACCCGGCGCTGCTTGAAGAACACCGGCCCGGGCGAGCTCAGGCGCACCGCGAGCGCCGTCAGCGCCAGCAGCGGCGCCAGCACCGCCAGCATCGCCAGCGCCACCACACGATCGAGCGCGTGCTTGAGCGCGAACTGCAGGCCGCGCGGGTTGACCGCGCTGAACGACAGCAGCGGCAGGCCGCCCACGTTGTCGTAGCCGGCGCGGTTGTTGATCGTGTCGAACATGCGCGGCACCACCGACACTTCCATGCCGAGCTCCTGGCAGTGCTGGACCAGGCGACTCACCTGGGCGTCCGCCACCGAGGAGAACGCCACGATCAGGTGCCTCACCCCCGTCCTCGCCGCGACCGCCTCGAGATCCTCGGTGGTGCCCAGCACCGGCACGTCGCGGCCCCCCACTTCCGTCACCGACATCGGCGCCTCGTCCAGGAAGCCCACCGGCACGAGGCCGTATTCCGGGTGCGCCATCAGCCTGCGCGCAACCTGCGCCCCCACCATGCCCGCGCCCAGGATCAGCACCGGCTTGCCCACCAGCCGCTGCGCCCGCGCCCTGCGCCTCAGCCCCGACAGGCCCGCGCGGCCCACCTCCACCGCCACCAGCGAGAACACCCAGGCGCGCAGGAAGTGCGGTGGCGTGTGCCCGCCGCCGTTGACCACCGCGCCCACCGTCGCCGCCGCCATCGCCGCGATCGAGATGCCGCTCAGCACCGGCACCAGGTCGTCCAGCACCAGCGAGCGCAGGCGCGAGCGGTACAGCCCGCGCAGGTGGAAGAGCGTCACCGTCACCACCGGCATCAGCAGCAGCGGCGCGTCGAGCGAGGACACGCCCAGCACCGCCTGCACGCCGCCCAGCGCCAGCACCACGGCGACTCCGCTCAGCACGAAGTCGAGCGCCGGCAGCAGCACCATCCACCCGGACCCCTCCAGCAGCCACTGCGCCGGCCCCACGAAGCGCTCGCGGGGTCGCTGCGGGGGTGCCGGCGCTTCGTAGGCGAGCTCTCGGTGCGCCGGCAGCGCGGTCGTCGTCTGCTGGGTCAGGTTGGGATGGTCCATGCTGGCTTCTCGCGGTGCGTCTACAGATGTTCTCGGGTGCTTGGGCCTCGGTCTTTAGCCGCCGCCGTGTCGCGCCATGCGGCGCGTCCCCGCCCACATCGCCCCCAGCCCCACGGTAACGCCGATCAGCAGCGCGAGCTCCGAGCTCGTGATGCCCAGGGCGGGCGTGTTCACGCTTGCCGCCGCGCGCGCCGGCGATGCGCTGGAGCGGGGCTGTCCACCGCCCTGTCCGCCGCGCCGCGCCGCCCGCTCCGAGCCGGCCGGCGCCGCGGCGCCGCTCCCGCCTCTGCGCCCCTTCGCCGCGCCGCGCCGCCCGCCGGAGCCCGACTGCGCCCGGCGAGGTTCGGAGCCGCCCACGCCGGCCTGCCCACCGCTTGACCCTACGCCTTTGCCGGCCTGCCCACCGGGCGAGTTCAGCAAAGTCGAACCCAGGATCGCCTGGCTGCCGTCGCCGGGACCCCCGTATCCGCTCAACAGCGTGCCCGCCTGCGCCGGCGCGCAAGGCCCCATGACCACCAAACCCCCCATCGCCAGCAATGCCAGCGTGCGCTTGATCTTCAAGATTCTCGTCCCTGACAGTGCATTACCGGCCCAAGGCTCGTCGCCGCCTCCCTGCGACTCCGATCACGACGATTCGCCGGCAACCCGGGTCGCCGCGGATCACCACTACCGGCCTACAAAGCTATCTGATGACCGGCGACTTGTCGAGACGAAGCCGCCCCGTTCACGGGAAGCGCGCGCCTTCTTCGTAGATCGTGCGGTTCAGCTCTCGCACGTCGACCGCCTCGCCGTCGCGTGCCAGCTTCAGCGCCTGCCGCGCCAGCGCGTCGCGGGGCTCCAGGGAGACGGCGCGCCGCAGCTCCGCCAGCGCGCGCATGCGTTCGCCCAGCGTCGAGGCGATCGCCCCCAGCTCGAGCCGCGCATACGCTTCGTGCGGCGCGCGCGCCAGCGCGTCGTGGAAGTAGCCGCGCGCCCGCGCCAGGCTGCCGTAGCGCACCGCGATGTTTCCCGCCAGCACGTACGGTTCGGCGCTCAGCGGGTTCAGCCGCGCAGCTTGGCGCAGTCGCGAGTACGCCGTCGCCGGCGCCAGCGCCCACACCTTCGCCGCGCTCTGCGTCTCCAGCTCGCTCAGCCACGGCAGCGCCAGGGCGCCTGCCGCCGCCAGCGCAGCCACCGCCAGCGACGCGCGGCCGGCCCGCCGGCGCCACCACCCGCCCTCGCGGGCGGCGCCCGCCGGTGCGCGCTCGCGCGGGCACAGCCCGCACGCCATCCCCAGCAGCGCGAACGCCGGCGCCCCCAGGCCGGCGATCTCGAAGAACCAGTCGAACGAGCCGTGCACCGCCCAGTACGCGAACGCCGCCAGCGCCGCCGCCGCCACCTCGCCGGCCAGCGCGTCCGGGCCCCTGATCGCCCGCCACGCAGCCAGCAGCGCGCCAGCCAGCCCCGCCAGCGCCAGCGCCACGCCCACCGCGCCGGTCTCGGCGATCGTGCGCATCTCCACGCTGTGGGGGTAGCGCGGCGTTTCCGTGCTGCGACCGTGCACCAGGTACTGCTCCTGGAAGTTGTCCGCGCCCAGCCCCACCAGCGGGTGGCGCAGGAACTCGTCCAGCGCCACCCGGTACACGTCATAGCGGCTGCTGCCCAGGCCGCTCAGCAGCCTGTCGCCGCGCGGCGCTTCCTCCTGGTCGCCGCCCTTGAACGTGTCCCAGTCGTGTTCCGCGCGCCGCAGCGGGTTGCCCGCCAGCGCCCAGCCGCCTGCCAGCACCGCCACCAGCGTCAGCGCCGCCAGCGCCGAGACGCCGCGGTGCACGCGCGCAGCCGTCGCCGGCGAGGGCCGCAGCCGGCTCTCCGCCAGCGACGCCAGCGCCACCGCCGCCGCCACCGCCAGCGACGCCAGCGCCACCGCCAGCAGCGCCTCGTGCGCCGCCGCCGGCGCGTTGCCGCCGGCTTCCAGGCGTTTGTCCACGCGCAGCACGAACGGCGCGCCGGCCGCCACGCCGAGCGCCACCGGCGCCAGCAGCGCGAACGTGCGCGCGCGCCCCGGCAGCAGCGCGAACACCAGCACCACCATCACCGGCGTCGCGTACAGCGAGCCGCGGCTCTGGCTCAGCAGCGCCACCTCCGCCAGCACCACAGCGCCGCCCGCCAGCGCCCCGCGCAGCGCCCACGGCAGGCGCGCGCTGCGCGCCAGCAGCAGCGCCGCCCAGAACGGCATCAGCCACTCCGCCGCGTTCGCGTTCGCGTATTCGCTCGGAAACGTCAGGCGACCGCCGAACGCCAGCCGCTGCAGCTGCGCGCCGCTCGCGCCGGCGAGGTGCACGCCCGTGTACGCCGCCAGGCCGATCATCGCCAGCGTCCACGTCGCCAGCACCAGCGCCGCGCCGCGCGCGCGCAACGGCCAGCACGCGAACAGCGCGAACACCAGCAGGTACAGCAGCGTCCTGTCCGCGCCAACCCACGCTTCGCCCGGAACCGCCGCCCACGCGATCGACGCGAAGCTCAGCGCCGCGTACGCCGCCAGCGCCCCCAGCGCCAGCCGCACCGGCCGCGGCACCTCGCTCGCGCGCAGCCCCACCGCGCCCGCCGCCACAGCCACCAGCGCCAGCATCACCAGCCCGCCCGGCGCCCAGTGCGTCACCGGGTAGCCCGCCTGATTGGTCGCCCACGAGACGAACAGCGCCACCGCCGCCAGCGCCGGCACAGCCGCCGGGGCCTCGCGCAGAGGCTCCAGAAACCTGTTCAAGACCTACGCAGCTTCACCCAGGCGTAGGACGTAAGCGCCGGCAGCGGGTGGCGCACCAGCAAGCTCGCCAGCGCGCCCTCGAGCCGGTCGAGCGGCGGCACCGCCGCGTAGTAGTTGTGCCCGAACACGCCCAGGTACTCCTCCACCTCGTAGCCCGCGCCGCGCAACCGCGCCAGCTGCCGGCGCGTGGGGCCGCGGCACCACCTGTAGTACGCCGGGAACTTCCCGAACGAGCCCTCCTGCGAGCGGTGCTCCTGCAGACGTTCGATCAGCCCCACCGTCAGCCCGTTGGGAATCAGGCGGTTGACCACGAAGGCCGGCTCGTACAGCGTCGGGAAGAAGTGCATCGCGCGCGCGCCCGGAGCCAGCATCTCCCGCACCGCGCGGTGAAAGCCCGCCCCGTCGCGCACGTGCTCGGCGACCGTCTGGCTGAACACCAGGTCGCACTCGCCCGCCTCGGCCACCGGCCCCGCGGTGATGTCCGCCACCACCTTCGTGTAGCCCTCCGGGGCCTTCGCCAGCTCCTCCGCCGAGATGTCCATCAGCACGTACGCCGACACGCCCAGCCTCTCCAGTTCCTGCAGCGACAGCAGCGGGTTGGCGCCCGCGCCGATCTCGCACACGCGCCTGCAGTCCGCCGCCGCAACCGCCTCGCGCACGGCCCGCTGGAAGCGCTCGAACGGGTTCTCGCTCGACCAGGTCTCATAGCCGATCCGCATCGCGCAGGCAGTCTAGCCTCGGCTCAAACCGCCTCTCGGCGCTGGGGCGGACCGGCTCCCCGATGCAGCTCAAACCGCTCCTCGGCGCCCGCCTGCGGCCCAGCGTCGATAATCGCCGCATGGTCGACGCCGCCCTCGACCCCGTCCGCTTCTATGACGGCGCCTATTCCCGCGACGGCGAGGACGCCGCCCTCTACTCGCGCTGGCGCGCGCTCGGCGCCGTCGGCAAGGCCGACCACGTCATCGCCCTCTGCGCCCGCGCCGGCGTGTGGGCGGGCGGGCGTCCAGCCAGCACGCTCGAGGTCGGCTGCGGCGACGGCGCGCTGCTCTCCGAGCTGCACCGGCGCCGCTTCGGCGGGCGCCTCTGCGGCGTCGAGATCACGCACGCCGCAGTCGAGATCGCCGCCGCGCGGCACGAGATCCAATCCGTCGAGCGCTACGACGGGCAGCGCCTTCCCTGCCCAGACCGCGCCTACGAGCTCGGCGTGCTCTCGCACGTGCTCGAGCACGTGCCCGACCCCGCCGCGCTGCTCGCCGAGGCCGCCCGCGCGTGCCGCGCCGTCGTGCTCGAGGTGCCGCTGGAGGCCAACCTGTCAGCCCGCCGCGCCGGCAAGCGCCGGCACGCCCACGAGGTCGGGCACCTGCAGCGCCTGCACCGCGCCGGCGCCCGCGCCGTCGTCGCCGAGGCCGGGCTGCTCGTCGTCGCCGAGCTCGAGGACCCGCTGCCGCTCGCCGTGCACCGCTTCTTCGCCCGCACCCGCCGCGCGCGCGCGCTCGCCACCGCCAAGTGGGCGCTGCGGGCGAGTCTGCACCGGCTCGCGCCCGCGCTCGCGCGGCGGCTGTTCACCGTGCACTACGCCTGCCTGTGTCTGCCGCCGGGCGCGTAGCGGCCGACAGCAGCAGCGACAGCACCGTGCCCATCAGCTCGTCCGGCACCGCCTCGGGGTCCGCCAGCTTCTGGCGCGCGATCCCGTCCGCCAGCGCGTCGATCGCCACCGCCAGCTGCTCCGCCGGCATCGTCAGCTCGAGGTCGAGGTCGCGCACGCCGTCCGCGATCAGCCGCGTCAGCACGCCGCGCATCTGCGCGAAGCGCTCCGCCACCTTCTCGCGCACCTGCCTGTCGCGCACGCCGTACGCCCAGAACTCCATGAACAGCAGCAGCAGCTCCGCGTCGCGCTCGATCATCGTCATCCACTGGCGCGCGCCGCCCGCCGCCCGCTCCGCGATCGAGTCCCGCGCCCCCACCGCCTCCTCGATCTCGCGCGCGTGCTCGTCGATCTCGCGCTCCATCAGCACCAGGAACAGGTCCTCCTTGCCGTCGAAGTTCGAGTACAGCGCCCCCGTGGAGTAGCCCGCCTCCGAGGCGATCTCCTCCACCGACGCGCCGTGGAAGCCGCTGCGGGCGAACACGCCGCGCGCCGCCGCCAGCAGGCGCTCGCGCGTCTGCGCCCTGCTCTGCTCGCGCGTCATGCGCGTACCGGCGCGATCCGCCGCCAGCTCCGGTGAGGCGGCTCCGCGATCCTCGATCCTCATATCCGTACATGCTACTTGCAGAGCAAGCGCTATTCCGATAACGTTCGTTATCCGATTTCGACTGCTGGAGAGAGGAGCGAGCTCGCATGGCCACCGTCACCCGCCCCGCCGCATCGTCCTCGAAGCGGGAGGAGTCAAACCTCGCCAGCCTGCCCGCCGACGCCATCTCCTACGCCGACCTGTACGCGCGCTGGGAGCGCGGCAACTGGTCCGCTACCGAGCTCGACTTCACCGAGGACGCGCGCCAGTGGCGCGAGGACTTCACCGAGTTCGAGCGCACCGCCGCCATCTGGAACTACTGCCTGTTCTTCTGGGGCGAGGACGCCGTCGCCGACAATTTGTCCCCCTACATCGACGCCGCCCCGCGCGAGGAGCAGAAGTACTTCCTCGCCACCCAGCAGGTCGACGAGGCGCGCCACGCCGTCTTCTTCAAGCGCTTCATGCACGAGGTCTGCGGCATCGGCGACGGCTCCATGGCCAGCGGCCTGCAGGCCGCAAGGCCCCAGCTCACGCCCGGCTTCCGCAAGATCTTCGACCGCCTCGACCGCATGGCCGACGAACTGCGCGCCGACCGCTCGCCCGCCAAGCTCGCCGCCGCCGTCACGCTTTACCACATCGTCGTCGAGGCCTCGCTCGCCCAGCCAGGGCAGCACTTCATCTGCTCCTACCTCGAGAGGCGCAACCAGCTGCCCGCCTTCCGCGAGGGCATGCACAACATCGCCGCCGACGAGCAGCGCCACATCGGCTTCGGCGTCAAGCTGCTCGCCGACCTCGCCCGCGAAGACCCCGTGCGCGTGCCCAAGGCCGTCGCCGAGCTGCTCCAGGACGTCACCCGCTACACCGCCCAGGTGCTCATGCCCCCCGGCTGGGACGAGCGCTACATCACCGTCTTCGGCGCCACCTACGACGAGGTCGGCAGCGAAGGCGTCACCTCCATGACCACCAAGCTGCGCTCCGCCGGGCTCGCCGTCGAGACCCTCCCCGGCCCCGCCCTGCTGCCGCCCGGCCTCTCTCCGCTCGAGCTCTCACAGCGCGGCCGCGCGCTCGCCAAAGCCGGCGTGCTCGGCGTGCGCCAGGGGCCCACGCAGCGCGACCCCGACACCGTCGCGCTGCTGTTCGACACCGTCCGCCGCCAGGTCAACCCCGAGCACGGCCTGCGCCGGCCCATGACCGTGCAGTGGGAGTTCACCGACCCCGACGTTCCCACCTGGCACCTGCTCGTCAACAACGGCTCCAGCTCCGTCGCCGAAGGCACCGCCGCCAAGCCCGACCTGCGCCTGCGCGTCTCCTGGCAGGACTGGGTCGACATCATCGGGCAGCGCCTGGACCCCCGCCGGGCGCTCGCCACCGGGCGCCTGCGCCCGCGCGGCAAGCCGCTCGCGCTGCTGCGGCTCGGCAAGGTGTTCCCGCGCGCCTGAGCCCCACGCCGGGAGGCGCCGCCCGCCGCCGCGCCCACGGGCTCGGCGCGCGCAGCGAGATCCGCAGTGAGATCATGTGGGCCCATCATTCGAGCTTGGAGGCAGGCCATGAACGAGGACGCCGACGAGGAGCACGCACAGCCGGACGAGACCGCGCGCGAGGCCGCGCAGGAGAACCCGCGCGCCAAGCTCATGCAGGAAGTCGCCTCCGAGATGGACGCCATCGAAGCCGAGTTCGGCGACGACTACCAGATCGGCCGCGTCATCACCATCGTCGAGGTCCACACACCCGGCGAAAACGTCGGCCTGCGCGTGCGCGCCGGGCAGTACCC
Source organism: Solirubrobacteraceae bacterium (assembly GCA_035508735.1). Taxonomy (GTDB): domain Bacteria; phylum Actinomycetota; class Thermoleophilia; order Solirubrobacterales; family Solirubrobacteraceae; genus Palsa-744. Next base: position 77,383 of record DATJMM010000025.1, read on the forward strand.
GTGGGTCACGCTCGGCATGCTCCGCGCCGCCGAGAAGATCATCGAATCGCAGATGTCCGGGGCGGGCTAGCAAACGTGATCGCCGTGGTGCACCTGGTGTGGGGCCCGCTCGGGCCGCTGTCGCTGCGGCGCTTCCTCGACGCCTACAAGCGCCACCCCGCGGGCGCCGAGCACGAGCTCACGGTGCTGCTCAACGGCGTTGCGCCGGCGCAGCGCCGGGAGCTGGCGGCCGAGCTGGGAGGCATCGAGCACAGCATGCTCGAGCTCGAGCAGCCGATGCTGGACCTGAGCGCCTACGCCTGGGCCGCCCGGCGCCTCGAGCACACGCACGTCTGCTTCCTGAACTCCCACAGCGTGCCGCTGGCCGGCGACTGGCTGGCCAAGCTCGCCCGGGCGCTCGAGCTGCCGCGCGCGGGGCTCGTCGGCGCCACCGGCTCTTGGGGGAGCTTCCGCTCCGCCGTGCTCAACTCGCTGAGGCTGCCCAGCCCCTACCGCCATGCGCCCGAACCGCCACGCGCACACCGGCGCGAGCTGTGGTGCGAGATCGAGCGAGAGCTCGAACGGGCGGAGCCGCGCCTGGCCGCCGCGGGGCCTCGCGACCCGCGCGTGCACCGCCTCCTCAGCCGCATGAGATCGCTGCCTCAGCTGCCGGAGCGCGTGCTCGCCTTCCCCGGCTTTCCCGCCTGTCACCTGCGCACCAACGCGTTCATGGCAGAGCGCGCCGTGTTCACCGCGCTGCGAACGCCCCCCATCAGCAGGAAGATGGACGCGCTGCGCCTCGAGTCGGGCCACCACAGCTACACCAGCCAGGTGCACGCGTCGGGCCTGCGCGCGCTCGTCGTCGCGCGCGACGGTCGCAGCTACGACCCCGAGGAGTGGGCCGCCAGCCACACCTTCTGGCAGGGCGCCCAGGAGCGGCTGCTGATCGCCGACAACCGCACCGCCGTCTACCAGAACGGGAGCCTCGAGCGCAGGCAGCTGCTCTCCGCGCGAGCGTGGGGCTCGCAGGCCGAACCGTTCCCGCCGGAGTGCCTGCGCCCCGCGCCCCACGACGAACCCGCGCGCAGCGCACACGCACAGCCCACCGCGCTGACGCGCTCATAGCGCTACCCCGGCGAGAACTCCCGCTCCGCCGCCGCCGAGTCGCCGCCGCCCGTCCCCTGCGCCGCCGTCGCCGGCGCTTCCGCGGCCGCCGCCGCCCCTTCCGCTTCCAGCGCCGCCTGCGCCGCATACGCGTGCGCCCGCACGCTCGCCGCGCTCGCGCCGCCGCTCGATCCAGCCGACGCCGCGCGCGCACGTGCGCGCCCGGCTACGCCGGAGACGGCCGCGGAGGCGCCCGTGCCGTCCCCCGCCGCCGAGGCTCCTCCGCGCAACTGCTCAGGCCCGAACTCGCGCTGCGCCGCCGCCGCGGGCGCCAGCGGCGCCGGCGCAGCGCGCGCGAGCGTGCCGCCGAGCGCTCCCGGCCCGGACGCGCCCGCGCTCGCCGCCCACGCGTCCGCTCGCCGCGCCCACGCGCCAGCGCGCGCCGTCGCGCGCCCCGCGTGCGCGTGCGCCGGCTGCCGCATGCGCCGCCCCAGTTCCAGCGCCACGCAGCCCGCGCCCACTCCCAACGCCAGCACGCAGCTCACCGCCAGCTTCGCGCCCAGCGGGCCGCCCGCGAAGATCCAGCCGCCGCCGGCGGCGCCGGCGCCCGCCGCCCCGGCCGCGCCCGCAGCCGACGCGCCGCCCGCAGCCTGCACTCCGGCGCCAGCCTGCGCGCCGCCCGCAGCCTGCGCTCCGCTCGCAGCCTGCGCTCCGCCGCCAGCCTGCACGCCCGCGCCGTGGTTCGCCGCGCCATGCGAGGCCGCCGCCCCGCCGTGCGCGCCTTCGCCGCTCTGCGCCAGCGCGCCCGTCGCAAGGCCGAACGGCAGCAGCGGCGGCAGCGCCGCCGCCAGGCCGCGCAGCTCGAGCACGTAGCAGCGACACGCCGGGCACTGCTCCGCGTGCCCCACCGCGATCGCGTAGCGCTCGCCTGCCGGGTCGAGGATGCCGAAGGCCAGCGCGCGCATCAGCGAGCCCTGCTGCTCGCACCAGCGTCCCTCGCTGATCGTCGCCGCCAGCGCACCCACCTTGCGCGCCACGCCCGGGCGGCCCGCGCCCGCCCCCTCCATCAGCTTGCGCATGCGCCTCTCGCTCACGCCCAAGAGCGACGCCGCCTGCGCGCGCGAGAGGCCGTGCAGATAGCACAGCGCCGCCGCCTCGCGCTCGCGCCCGTCCAAGCGGCAGCGGATCGCCTCCAACAGCTGGCGCAGGCGCACGCGGTCGTGCAGCTCCTCCGCCAGGTCGCGACCGGCGGCCGCCGTCTCCGTCTCCCACTGCTCGCGCGCCACGCCCCGCGCCACGCCGGCCCCCCGCGCCCCGCCCGGCGCCCCCGCCTCCGCCCGCGCCCCGCCGGGCGCCGTCGCCGCCGCGCTCGGCTGCACGCGCGAGCACGCGCGGTGCTCGTCGAGCGCGCGGCGCAGCGTCACCACCGTCAGCCAGCCGGCCGGGTTCGCGATCTCCTGTCCCTCCAGCACCGCCTCGTAGAGGCCGTGCGCCGCCTGCGCGTAGCAGCACTCCAGGTCGCTCTCGTCGAGGCTCGCGCCGCGCGCCCGCAGGCGCGCCCGCACGCTCGCAAGCACCCGCGCGCGCGTGCACTCGAACTCCTCCCGCAGCAGCCGCTCGGCACGGTAGCGGCGCAGGCTGAGAGGGCTCATGACGGGAGATTATGTAAAGTCAGCGATCCCGGTCGATTCGATCTGCTCGACGCTCACCGCGCGCATGTCACCGCCCGCGCGATGCGCGCGGTGCCACTCCACGATGCGCGCCAGCGCGCTCTCCAGCGGCCACGGCGCGCGCCAGCCGAGCAGGCGCGCAGCAGCGCTCGAGTCCAGCGCCAGGCGGGCCGCCTCCGGCGGGTTCTCGCCCGCGTCGAGCTGCCAGCGAAGCTCGCCGTCCCACAGCTCGCGCAGGCGCTCGATCACCGCGCCGACCGTGCGCTCGTCCTCCGCCGCCGGGCCGAAGTTCCACGCGCGCGCGTAGCGCGCGCGCCCCTCCGTCGTCAGCGCCTGCGCCAGCAGCAGGTATCCCGCCAGCGGGCTCAGCACGTGCTGCCACGGGCGCACCGCCTCGGGGTTGCGCACGCGCAGCAGCTCGCCGCGCTCCACCGCGCGCACCGCGTCCGGCACGAGGCGGTCCTCGCCCCAGTCGCCGCCGCCGATCACGTTGCCCGCACGGGCGCTCGCCAGCGCCGGCGCCTGGCCGCCGTGGAAGTATGAGCTGCGGTAGGCCGCCGCCACCAGCTCCGCGCACGCCTTCGAGCTCGAGTACGGGTCCGCTCCGCCCAGCCGGTCCTGCTCGGTGAAGCGACGCGAGCCGCCGTCCGGATCCGGTGGCGAGCCGCCCACCGCCTCCGGTGGCGAGTCCCCCACCGGGTCGGGCAGAGGCCCGCCGTCCGGGTTCTCGTAGCACTTGTCGGACGTCACCGCCACGATCGCGCGCACCTGTGCGCCCTCCTGCCGCACCGCCTCCAGCACGTTCGCCGTGCCCATCACGTTGACCTCGAACGTGAGCGCCGGCTCGCGCAGCGAGCGCCGCACCAGCGGCTGCGCGGCCAGGTGCAGGACCACCTCGGGACGCACAGCGCGCACCGCCGCGCGAACGCCCGCGGCGTCGCGCACGTCCACGCTCAGCTCGTCCATGTGCTCGCCCACCCGCGCCAGCTCGTACAGCGAGGGCTGCGTGGGCACGCCGCGCGCCAGGCCCGTCACGTGCGCGCCGAGCGACTGCAGCCACAGCGACAGCCAGGCGCCCTTGAAGCCCGTGTGACCGGTCACCAGCACCCGCCGCCGCCGCCAGAAGTCGCCTTCGATCCTCACCAGGGCGGCTATCTTCACGCAATCCCCACCTCGCCCGCCTCCACGTCCACGCCGTCCGCGCCCGCCCTGCCCCAGCGCGCCGAGGTGCTCGGGATCCCGCTCGCGATCTCCGACTACCGCGAGGTCGTCGATTGGATGCTCGCCACCATCGCCGCGCGCCGGCGCGCATACCTCACCGCCGCCGCCGTCAACCTCGTGATGTCGGCGCGCGAGGACCCCGACACGCTCGCCGCGGTGCTCGGCGCCACGCTCGCGGTGCCCGACGGCATGCCGCTGGTGTGGGCGCTGCGCGCGCTCGGTCACCACGGCGCCACGCGCATCTACGGCCCCGACCTGATGCTGAGCTGCTGCGCGCGCGCGGCGCCCGCGGGCACGCCCATGTACCTGTACGGCGGACGCACCCCCGCCGCGCTGGAGCAGCTCGAGCGCCGCCTGTCGGCGCGCTTCCCCGGCCTGCGCATCGTCGGGCGCCACTCGCCGCCGTTTCGCGAGCTCAGCGGCGAGGAGGAGCGGCGCGCGATCGCCGACATCGAGGCCAGCGGCGCGCAGCTGGTGTGGGTCGGCACGGGGCAGCCCAAGCAGGAGCGCTGGATGGCGCGCATGCGCCCGCTGCTGTCCGCGCCGATGCTCGTCGGCGTGGGCGCCGCCTTCGACTTCCACGCCGGCCTGGTGCCGCAGGCGCCCGCCTGGATGCAGCGCCGCGGCCTCGAGTGGACCTACCGGCTCGCGCGCGAGCCGCGGCGGCTGTGGCGACGCTACGCCCGCTACAACCCACGCTTCCTCGCCGGCTTCGCGCGCCAGTACGCAGGCCACCGCCTCGCCGGCCGCACCGGCGCTCGCCGCTAACCTCTGGCTTCGATGAGCTCCCCCCAGAGCACCGCCGCCGCCGACGTGGCCGTGATCGGCATCGGCCGCGTCGGCCTGCCGCTGGCGCTCTGCTTCGCCGACCGCGGGCTGGACGTGATCGGCGTCGACAACGACCCCGTGCGCCTCGGCGCGGTGCGCGACGGGCGCATGCCGTTCGAGGAGCCCGGCGCTCAGGCGCTGCTCGACCGCCTCCGGCAGAGCGGCCGGCTCGCGCTCTCCGAACGCGTCGCCGACGCCGCGCGCGCGCGTCACATCGTGCTCACGCTCGGCACGCCGTCCTTCTCCCACATCGAGATCGACATGCGCGACATCCGCTCCGCGCTGGACGACCTGCTGGGCGTGCTCGAACCAGGGCATTCGCTGATCCTGCGCTCCACCGTCGCGCCCGGCACCACCGACTTCGTCGCCGGCTACCTGGCCAAGCACCGCGGCTTTCGCGTCGGCGAGGAGGTGTTCGTGGCGCACGCCCCCGAGCGCATCGCCGCCGGGCGCTTCCTCGAGGAGATCGACACGCTGCCGTGCATCGTCGGCGGCGTCGGCGCGCGCTCCGGCGAGGTGGTGGGCGAGCTGTTCAAGGCGTTCGCCGCGCCGATCGTGCAGACCACGCCGGTGCAGGCCGAGCTGGCCAAGATCTGGACCAACATCCTGCGCTACGCCACCTTCGCGCTGCCCAACCTGCTGATGATGGACTGCGAGCGCTACGCCGCCAACGTGTTCGAGGTGATCGATCTGATCAACCGCGACTACCCGCGCGGCGGCATCGCCCAGCCCGGCCTCACCGCCGGCACCTGCCTGCGCAAGGACTTCACGTTCTCCGAGGAGCGCTCCGCCGCGCCCGGCATGCTGCTCGCCGTCTCGCGCGTCAACGAGACCGTGCCGCTGTTCCTGCTCGAAGGCGCCAAGCGCCGCCTCGGCTCGCTCGCCAACCGCAAGGTCGCCGTGTTGGGGCTCGCCTTCAAGGCCGACACCGACGACGAGCGCGACTCGCTCGCGCACAAGCTGATCCGCCAGCTCGAGCGCGAGCTCGCCGACGTGGCGGTGCACGACCCGTACGTTGCCACGCCCACCGTGTCCTTCGAGGAGGCCGTCGAGGGCGCCGAGGTGGTGGTGGTGGCCACCAACCACGCCGAGTTCCGCGAGCAGCGCGCGCTCGGCGCGATCGCCGAGCGCGGCGCGCGCGACTGCCTCGTGATCGATCCCTGGAACTGCTGGGGCGCCGCCCAGGTGTTCGCCTACGCCAGCGAGCTGGTCGCGCTCGGGGCCAGCCGCTGATGCGCCGCGGCGCGCGCCGCGGCGGCGCGCAGCCATGAGCCGCGTGCTCGTAACCGGCGGCGCCGGCACGATCGGCGCGGCGGTCGTGCGCCGCCTGCTGGCCGACCCCGACTACGAGGTGCGCGTGTCCGACCAGCGCCAGGCGCCGCACTGGATGCGCGAGGGCTGCGAGGTGCACACCGGCGACCTGCGCTCGCTCAGGGAGGCGCGCGCCGCCACGCGCGGCTGCAGCCACGTCATCCACCTCGCCGCCATCGTCGGCGGCATCGCCAACTTCCACAAGCTGCCGCACACGCTCACCGAGGTCAACAACGCGCTCTACAACGCCGTCATCCGCGCCGCGCTCGAGCTCGAGGTCGAGCGCTTCACGTACGTGTCCTCCTCGATGGTGTTCGAGCGCGCCGAGCTGTTCCCCACGCCCGAGGAGCACCTGCCGCAGTGCCCCGTGCCGCTGTCCGCCTACGGCTTCTCGAAGCTCACCGGCGAGGTCTACTGCCGCGCCGCCCACGACGAGCACGGGCTGCCCTTCACGATCTGCCGCCCGTTCAACGCCTACGGCCCCGGCGAGCTGCCCGACGCCGAGCCCGGCATCGCGCACGCCGTGCCCGACCTGATCGAGAAGGTGCTCGGCGGCCAGCGCCCGCTGCAGATCTTCGGCTCCGGCGAGCAGACGCGCACGCTCACGCACGTCGACGACATCGCCGACGGCATCGTCGCCGCGATGAGCTCGCCGAAGGGCCTGAACGAGGACTTCAACATCTCCGCCTCGCGCGAGCTCACCGTGGCGGAGATCGCGCGCATCGTGTGGGTGGCCTGCGGCGAGGACCCCGAGGCCTTCGCGCTCGAGCACCTGCCGACCTTCGCCGTGGACGTGCAGCGGCGCTGGCCCTCGGTGGAGAAGGCCAGGCGGCTGCTGGGCTGGCAGGCGCGGATCGAGGTCGAGGATGGCGTCGCCGCCACCGTGGAGTGGCTGCGCGAGCTGCACGCGCGGGCCGGAGGCGCCGACCGCGCGGCGCGCCGGCCGGTGGGCGAGTCAGCCGGCGCACGTCCCATCGCCGGGGGCAGGTAGGCTGCCGCGCTCGATGGCCGACCGCCGCTCAGCGCTGATCACCGGTGTGACCGGACAGGACGGCTCCTACCTCGCCGAGCTGCTGCTCGAGAAGGGCTACGAGGTGCACGGCATGGTGCGCCGCGCCTCCACCGAGAAGTTCGAGCGCATCGAGCACATCCGCGAGCGCATCACCCTGCACCAGGGCGACCTGCTCGACCAGCGCTCACTGGTGGACGCGCTGCGCGCCTCCAACCCCACCGAGATCTACAACCTCGCCGCGATGTCGTTCGTCGCCGTCTCCTGGATCCAGCCCACGCTCACCGCCGAGTTCACCGGCACCGGCGTCACGCGCATGCTCGAGGCGATGCGCGAAGTTTGCCCCGAGGCGCGCTTCTACCAGGCCTCCTCCAGCGAGATGTACGGCAAGGTGCTGGAGGTGCCGCAGACGGAGAAGACGCCCTTTTACCCTCGTTCACCTTATGGCGTGGCGAAGGCGTATGGGCATTTCATTACGGTTAATTATCGTGAGTCCTACGATCTGCACGCGACGTCGGGGATACTTTTCAACCACGAGTCCGAGCGCCGCGGCCTCGAGTTCGTCACCCGCAAGATCACCTGGCACGCGGCCGCGATCAAGCACGGGCTGGCGCGGGAGCTGCGGCTCGGCAACCTCGACGCGGAGCGCGACTGGGGCTACGCCAAGGACTACGTCGAAGCGATGTGGTTGATGCTCCAGCAGGACGTGCCGAGTGACTACGTGATCGCAACCGGCCAGGCGCACTCGGTGCGCGAGTGCTGCGAGGTGGCGTTCGACGAGGCGGGCCTCGGCGACTACCGGCGCTACGTCACGATCGACCCCGCGTTCGTGCGCCCGGCCGAGGTGGACCACCTGATCGGCGACCCCGGCAAGGCCGCGCGCGACCTCGGCTGGCAGCCGCGCACGAGCTTCGAGCACCTGATCAGGCTGATGACGCGCGCCGACCTCGAGCTGCTGGCGCCGTCCGCTCGGTAGCCGCCGTGGGCGTGCCGCTGTTCGACACCTCCACGCCGGTGGCGGGCCTGCGCGCGCAGTTCGACGCGGCGATCGCGCGCGTGCTCGACTCCGGTCGCTACATCCTCGGCCCGGAGGTGAGCGCCTTCGAGAGCGAGTTCGCCTCCCACTGCGGGGCGCGGCACGCGGTCGGCGTCGCCAACGGCACCGACGCGATCACGATCGCGCTGCGGGCGATGGGCGTGGGCCCCGGCGACGAGGTGATCGTGCCGTCGTTCACCTTCTACGCCTCCGCCGAGGCGATCCCGCCCACCGGCGCCACGCCCGTCTTCTGCGACGTCGACCCGCGCACCTTCTGCGTCACCGCCGAGACCGTGCGCGCGGCGCTCAGCCCGCGCACGAAGGCGGTCCTGGCGGTGCACCTGTTCGGCAACCTCGCGCCGGTCGCCGAGATCGAGGCGCTGGGGGTGCCGGTGCTCGAGGACGCCGCCCAGGCTGCCGGCTCGCTCGGCCCCGACGGCCGGCGCCCCGGCGCGCTCGGCAGCGCCGCCACCTTCTCATTCTTCCCCTCCAAGAACCTCGCCTGCTTCGGCGACGGCGGCATCGTCACCACCGACGACGAGCGCATCGCCGAGGCCGCACGCACGCTGCGCTTCCACGGCTCGCACGACAAGGTCACCTACGAGCTGCTCGGCTACAACTCGCGCCTGGACGAGCTGCAGGCTGCGCTGCTGCGCGTGCAGCTGCCGCACCTCGACGCCTGGTCCGACGGCCGCCGCGCAGCGGCGCGCCACTACGAGCAGGCCGGGCTCGGCGAGCTGGTCGAGCTGCCTCTCGCCACCGACGGCTCGCGGCCTGCGTGGCACCTGTACGTGGTGAGCCATCCGCAGGTCGAGCGCCTGGAAGCGGCGCTCGCCGCCGCCGGCGTCGGCTGCAAGGCCTACTACCGCACGCCCGTGCACCGCCAGGCGCCGATGCGCCGCTGGGCCGAGGGGGTGGAGCTGCCCGGCACCGAGCAGGCCGCCCGCGCCCACCTCGCGATCCCCATGAGCCCGGTGCTCACGCGCGAGCAGGCCGAGCAGGTGGTGAGCGCTGCCCGCGCCGCAGTCGTCGCATAGGCGGTCGCAGGGCCCCGCAGCTTAGCTCTACTCGCAATAATTTCAAGTAGGATTGTTGTATGTCGACAGTACCCGTCGAGGCGGCGCTGAATGGCCCGCCAGAGGAAATCGGCCCCGAGCTCGCCGCTGTCGCCGAGGACCAATGGTTCGAGCGTAAGTCCGCGCGCATTGCGGCGCGGGACCTGGCTGACTGGCTGATCGGATTCGCCAACGCGGACGGGGGCATCGTGGTGGTTGGGATTCGCAGCGGGAAAGTCGAGGGGACCGACGGGCTGCCCGAGAAGCGCAACGAGCAAATGCAGGCGAGCATCGACTTCTGCGAGCCCGCCGTGCGTGTCCGTCAGCGCATCCTTGGCTGCATCAACGAGCGCGGCGATGCCGACCATCTCCTCGCTATCGAAGTCGAGCCGAGTGATCTGGTCCACGCCAACAAGCGCGACGAGGTGTTCCTCCGGGTCGGCGATGAGAACCGTCGCCTCACCTTTCATCAACGGCAAGAGCTCCTCTATGACAAGGGCCAAGCGAGCTACGAGGCGCGTCCTCTACCGGCAGCAACAATCGAGGACCTTGACATGGCGCTCGTCGACCAGTACGTGAAGGCCGTGCAGGCGACGGAACCGACGCGCCTGTTGCAGGCGCGTGGATTGGCGGACAATGGCACTCTGACCGTCGCCGGCTGCCTGTTGTTCGCGGAGCATCCGCAGCGGCTCCTGCCGGAGACGTTCGTGCGGGTTCTTAGATACCGCGGCAGGGAGCGCGGCACCGGCGCGCGTCAGCAGCTTCTGGAGGATGTGAGGATTGACGGCCCGATCCCTCTGCAGCTGTTCCAAGCCCGGGAGACGATCCAGAGTCTTCAGCCCGTGAGACGAGCTTTGGTCGGAGCGACCGGCCGCTTTGGCGAGGTGCCGCTCGTACCGGAGGATGCATGGCTAGAGGGCCTTGTGAACGCGGTCGTGCACCGCTCGTACAGCATCGCAGGCGATCACATTCGGATCGAGATCTTCGACGACCGGATCGAGATCTGGAGTCCCGGTCGCTTTCCGGGCCTCGTCGATCTGAGCGAACCACTGGATGCGACCCGGTTCGCACGCAACCCCCGCATTGCACGTGTTTGCTCCGATCTGAGCTTCGGTCAGGAGCTCGGCGAGGGGATTCGACGGATGTTCGAGGAGATGCGCAGGGCCGGACTAGATGATCCGATCTACCGGCAGGGCTCGGGTGGCGTTCATCTGACGTTGCTCACCGATCCCATCGACCAAGAGCTGGACGCCCGCCTGTCCGAGCGGGCACGCAGGATCATGTCGGCGTTGCGCGAGGGCAAGCGTCTCAGCACGGGTGAGGTGGCCGAACTGCTCGACATCTCCCGCCCGGTAGCCCAGCGCGAGCTGGCTGCGCTCAGAGAGGCTGGCGCGACCGAATGGGTAGGGAAGTCTCCCCGCGACCCCCGGGCGTTCTGGCGCCTGCGCTGACCCCGCAGCTGGCACGATTCAAGTCTTGTTGCAAGTAGTTGCTAGCAAGGGCGCGCAAATCTGGACCAAAGCACGGCAAGGACGCGGCGCCATATCAGCGCCAGCGCTCGAGCAGGTCCCCCTCCGGCACCTGGCTTACCACCCGCGCCGGCACGCCCATCACCACCGCGCGCGCCGGCACGTCGCGCGTGACCACCGCGCCGGCGGCCACGAACGCCTCCTCGCCGATCTCCACGCCGGGGGTCAGCACCGCGCCGCCGCCCACGCGGCAGGCGCGGCGCAGCAGCGCTCCGCGCAGCGGTGAGCCGGCGTCCGGCCCGGCTGCATGGCGCGCCATCGTGTGGTCGTTGGTGGTGAGCGCGCCGGGGCCGACGAACACGTCGTCCTCCACCACCGTGCCCGCCGTCAGGTACACGTTGCTCTGCACGCGCACGCGCGCGCCCACGCGCACGTCGTTCTCCACCACGCTGCCGCGGCCGATCACCGAGCCGGCTCCCAGCACGCTGCGCTCGCGCACGAACGCCTGGTCGCCCACGATCGCCCCCTCCTCGATCTGCGCGCCTGCGAACACCACCGCGCCGGTCCCGATGCTCGCGCCCGCCCCCACGCGCAGGCCCGGCAGCTCGCCGCCGGTCCCGTGCGCGACCGAGTGGCGCGCCAGGCGCGGGCGCTTGCCCAGCACCGCGTGGTCCCCGACCGCGCAGCCCTCGGCCAGCTCGGTGCCGTCGTGCACCACCACGTAGGCGCCGAAGCTGACGCCGCTTCCGAGCCGCACGCCGGCCCCCAGCAGCGGCGAGAACGCAGCCTTGCGGCCCGCCTCGGCGCCGCTCGCGCCCGCGCCGGGCTCGCGCGCTCCGGCAGCGTCGCCGCCGGCGCCGCTCACAGCCGCACGAGGTTGGGGAGCGTGGAGGCGCGCGTGACGCCGCGCAGGTCCACCACCAGGCCGGCGCGCTGCGCGATCAGCTCGTAGTCGAGGCCCGCGTGGGCGGTCACGATCAGCGCCAGCTCGGCGCTCGCGACGGCGTCCTGGAGCGCCTCGCTCTCGAGCCCCAGCTCCGCCAGGCGCGGCACGTGCGGGTCGTGGTAGACCACCTCCGCGCCGAGGTCGCGCAGCAGCGAGATGATCTTCAGCGCAGGCGATTCGCGCGTGTCGCCCACGCCGGGCTTGTAGCTCACGCCGATCACCGCCACACGCGCGCCCTTCAGCGGCACGCCGCGGTCGTTGAGCGCGCGCTGCGCCTTGGCCACGCAGTGGTAGGGCATCTGCTGGTTGACCTTGCCCGCCAGCTCGATGAACTCGGTGGTCATGTCGAACTCGCGCGCGCGCCAGCTCAGGTAGAACGGATCGACCGGCATGCAGTGCCCGCCCATGCCGGGACCCGGCTCGAAGCGCATGAACCCGTACGGCTTGGTGGAGGCCGCGTCCACCACCTCCCACACGTCGATGCCCATGCGGTCGGTCAGCATCGCCAGCTCGTTCACCAGCGCGATGTTGACCGAGCGGAAGATGTTCTCGAGCAGCTTCGTCAGCTCCGCCGCCTCCGGCGTGGACACGCGCACCACGCGGTCGCACACCAGCTCGTAGAGCGCCTGGGCGCGCGCGGCGCAGGCCTCGGTGAGGCCCCCCACCACCTTCGGCACGGTGCGCAGCGTGTGGTCGGTGCGGCCGGGGTCCACCCGCTCGGGCGAGAAGGCGAGGTTGAAGTCGCTGCCGGCACGCAGCCCCGAGGCTTCCAGCAGCGGCGCCACCCGCTCGCGCGTGGTGCCGGGGTAGGTGGTCGACTCGAGCACCACCAGCTGGCCCGCCTGCAGCACCTCCGCCAGCGCGCGCGTGGCGTCCACCAGCGGGTCGAGGTCCGGCTCGCGGTTGCGCGTCAGCGGTGTGGGCACGCAGATCAGCACCGCGTCGGCCTTGGCCAGCCGCGCGTAGTGCGTGTCGGGGTGGATGCGCTCGCGCAGGGCCGCGAGCGCCTGCGCGGGCACGTCCTCGATGTAGGACTCGCCGGCGGCGATCGCCGCCACCTTGCGCTCGTCCACGTCGACCGCGATCACCTCGCAGCCCTCCTGCGCGAACGCCACCGCCAGCGGCAGTCCCACATAGCCCAGCCCGACGACCCCGACGGTGACAGCCATTCAGCCGGCCAGTCTATGCGCTCCCCCGGCCTGCAGCTCGCGCAGATCCGCGCTCACCATGCGCTCCACCAGCTGCTGGAAGCTCACGCGCGGCTCCCAGCCGAGGCGCGCGCGCGCCTTCGCCGGGTCGCCCACGCTGGGCGTGGACTCCGGCGCGCGCACCAGCGACGGGTCCACCCGCACGTAGCGCTCCGCGTCGAGGCCCACGCACGCGAACGCTGTGTGCGCGAACTCCCGCACCGTGCGGCCCACGCCGCTCGCCAGCACGTAGTCGTCGGCCTCCTGCTGCTGGAGCATCAGCCACGCTCCGTGCACAATGTCGCCCGCGAACGACCAGTCGCGCACCGCGTCGAGCGAGCCGAGCGTGAGCTGATCGCGGAGGCCGAGGCTGACGGCGGCGGCGGCGCGCGTGATGCGGCGTGTCACGAACTGCTCGGGGCGGCGCTCGGACTCGTGGTTGAAGGCGATGCCCGAGCTCGCGTGCAGGCCGTCGTTGGCCCGCAGCGCGCCGAGCAGCTGGTGGGCGGCCAGCTTGGCGACCGCGTACGGGTTCGTGGGCCGGCAGGGGGTCTGCTCGTTCTGCGGGCTCTGCGGCGCCTCGCCGAAGATCGCGCCGGACGACGGCACGAACACGCGCGTGCCTTCGTCGAGTGCGCGAACGGTCTCCAGCACCGCCGCGGTGGACCCCGCGATCGCCGCCAGCGTCTCGCCAGGGCGCTGCCACGACGCCGGCACGAACGACGGCGCCGCCAGGTGGTAGAGCTCGCGCGGGCGCACCTTCGCGATCGCCGCGCGCAGCGTGTCGGGCTCGAGCAGCTCGCCGTGCACGAGCGCGAGCTCGCCGCGCAGGTGCTCACTCGCGCCGAGCGAGTCCTCGCCCGTCTTGAGCAGGCCCGTCACCTCGTAGCCACGCTCCAGCAGCAGCTCCGCCAGGAACGAGCCGTCCTGGCCGGAGACGCCTGTGATCAGGGCGCTTGCGGCGGTGCCCACGGGAGCGCAGCTTACGCGTACACGCCAGCCAGCGAGCGGGCCACCGTCTCCGGCGCGCACAGCGTCCGCACGCGCTCGCGGCCGCGCTCGGCCGCCGCCCGGTCGCCCGCCAGGCGGCCGATCGCCTGCGCCAGAGCGCGCGCGTCGCCGGCCGGCACGAGCGCCTCGTCGTCGAGCAGCTCCGGCAGCGCCCCCACGCGGCTGGCCGCCACCGGCACCCCCGCCGCCATCGCCTCCGCCGCCGCGAGGCCGAACGACTCGCCCGAGCGCGACGGCACAAGCGCGATCGCCGCGCCTGCGCGCAGGCGCTCGAGGCGCGCGCCGTCCACCCGCCCCTCGAAGCTCACGCGCCCGGCTCGCGCGCGCGCCTCGAGCGCCGCCCGCTGCGGCCCGTCGCCTGCCACCACCAGCCGCATGCCCGCCATGTGGCACGCCTCGATCGCCACCTCCACGCCCTTCTCCGGCGAAAGCCGCGAGGCCACCAGCGCGTAGGGCCCAGCCAGGACGCCGTCGCCGGCGGCGGGCCGACGCGCACCGGCGCCCGCCGCCCGCAGCGGCGGCGCCAGCACGTGCACGCGCTCCCATGCGAGCGGCGCGCCGAGCTCGCGCAGCCGCTCGCGCGCGAACGCGCTCGGCACCACGATCGCGTCGGCCTGCGCCACCAGGCGCCGCTGCCACAGCGCCAGCGAGGCGCCGTAGGCGAGCGCCTCGGCAGCGCTGCCGCGGCAGTTCAGCCGCACCCCCGGCAGCGTGTTGCGCGCGTGGCAGCGGGTGCACTCCGCGCCGTGCGTGAAGCACACCCCCACCGCGCACACCAGGCGGTACTGGTGCAGGTGCAACACCACGCGCGCGCCCGCCTCGCGCGCCGCCCGCAGCGCCCTCCAGCCGAGCGAGGGCTGCAGGTTGTGGGCGTGCACCACGCGCGCGCCGTGACGGCGCACCGCCGCCGCCACCTCTTCTGGGTCGAGCCCACCGCGCAGCAGCCCGATCGCCGCGCGCGCGGGGCGCAGTTGCGCGGAGTCGCGCGTGAGCAGCTCCGCGCGCTCGCCGAGGTGCTCGCGCACCAGCCACAGCAGGTCCTCCACGGCGCGCTCCTCGCCGCCGGTGGTGCGATAGCGGTTGTGCACGAACAGGACCACGGGCGCGTCAAACCTAGACTCTCTGCCTACCGTGCTGCCGCCAGCGTCGATCGTGATCCCCACGCGCGCGCGTGCCGCCTACCTCGAGGTGGCACTGCGCTCGCTCGCCGAGCAGGCGCAGCGCGCCGGCGCCGAGGTGCTGGTGATCGACGACGCCGGCGAGTCGCAGCGCATGCGCGAGCTGGTGGAGCGCTTCGGCGCACGCTACGTGCCGCACCCCCGCCCGCTCGGCTTGAACGTCGCCCGCAACACCGGCGTCGAGCGCTCGCGGGGCGAGCTGGTGGCGTTCCTCGACGACGACGTGCGCACCGATCCCGGCTGGCTGCAGGCGCTGCTCGAGGCCGCCGCGCGCAACCCCGAGGTGGAGGTGCTCGCCGGGCGCATCCTGCCGTCGCTGGAGGGAAGCGCGCCGCGCAGCTGCGGGCGCGAGCCCGCGCCGCTGACCACGCTCGACCTCGGCGCGCAGGACGCCGACGCGCGTTTCGCGTGGGGCGCCAACATGGCGATCAGGCGCCGCGCGCTCACGCGCGTGGGCCCGTTCGACGCCATGCTCGAGCACGGCGGCGACGAGCAGGAGTGGCAGGAACGCCTGCGCGCCGACACCCCCGGCGCGCGCGTGCTGTACGTGGCGGGCGCCGTGGTGCACCACCGGCGCGCCGGCGCCGACGCGCGCCTGCGCGCGCTCGCGCGCACTGCCTACGTGCGCGGCGTGGCCGCGCGCCGCTTCGACGCGCGGCGCGCGCAGGCGCCTTCGACCGCGCGCGAGCTGCTCACGCTGGGTGGCTGCGCGTGGCACGTGGCACGGCGGCGCTGCCCCGCGGCGCTCACGATGGTGGCGCACAGCGCCGGACGCCTGCGCCAGGCGCTGCGCGAACGGGGCGTGCGCTCGGGCCGAGCCCGGGCCGGCGGCGCCGGGGCGAGCGACGCGCGGGGCGAGGCCGCACGAGCAGGCGTCGCGCCGGCCGCCGCGGCGCAGGACGGCGAGGACTTCCTGTCGGGCACCAGCGGCACGGTGGGCGGCCTCGACGCGCTTCGCCGCGAGGCGGCGGACACGGCGGTCAACGCGTGGGAGCTCCTCAGCGCCAGACGGGCGCGCCTGGACCTGGCGGCGCGCCACGAGCCGCCGCTGCGACGGGTGCTGGCGCTCAGCGTCACGCGGGACGAGCGCGCGCCGCTCGCGGCCGCGATCCGCGCCGAGCTGCTGCGCTCGCGCCACGACGTGGAGCTGCGCACCTGCGCGGTGGACGGGCGCGGCAAGTTCGAGAACCTCAACCGGCTGCTCGCCGAGCACCCCGCCGGCGGCCACGATTGGCTGCTGGTGCTCGACGACGACGTGTGGCTGCCGCACGGCTTCCTGGACCGCTTCCTGTTCCTGTGCGAGCGCTTTTCGCTCGAGCTGGCGCAGCCGGCGCACCGCCTCAGCTCGCACGCCGCCTGGCCGGTCACCAGGCGCCGAGCCGGCAGCGTGGTGCGCCAGACGGAGTTCGTGGAGATCGGCCCGGCGACCGCCTTCGCGGCCGCCACCTTCGGCGTGCTGCTGCCGTTCCCGCAGCTGCGCATGGGCTGGGGCCTCGACGTGCACTGGGCCGCGCTGGCGCGCCGGCAGGGGTGGCGCTGCGGCATCGTCGACGCCGTCGCCGTGCGTCATCTGGCGGCGCCGGCGGCGGCGTCCTACGAGCGCGGCGAGGCGATCGCCGAGGCGCGCTCGTTCCTGGCCGAGCGTCCATATCTGAGCGCGAGCGAGGTCTCGCGCACGCTCGCGACCCACCGCAGCTGGTGAGCGCTCCGGGCCGAGGCGCGCCGCGCGTTGCGGTGGTGGCGGAGTTCTACCCCAGCGATCGCGACCCCGTGCTGGGCGTCTGGGCACACCGGCAGGCGCTCGCCGCCCGCGACGCCGGCGCGGACGTGCGCGTGCTGGTGCTGCACCGGCTGGTGCCGCCCCGCGCCGCCCTAGCGGCCGGCCCCGCGGGCGTCGCGGGGGAGCTGCTCGGCCGCCTGCGCGAGCCGCGCGCGCAGCTGCGCGACGGCCTGCCCGTCACCTACGTGCCCTATGTCTCGCCGCCGCGCGAGCGCGCCTACCCGCACTGGGGAGCCTGGGCCGCGCCGGCGCTTGCGCTGGCGCTGCGCGCGCTCGCGCGCTCGTTCCCGTTCGAGCTGGTGCACGCGCACAACGCGGTGCCTGCCGGCGACGCGGTTCGCCGTGCGCGCGCGCACGTGCCACTGGTCGTCTCCGTGCACGGCGGCGACGTGTTCTTCACCGCGCGGCAGGGGCCCGCGGGGGCCAGGGCGGTCGCGCAAGCGCTCGGCGCGGCCACGCTGGTGCTCGCCAACAGCCACGGCGTTGCCACGCTGGCGCGTGCGCACGGAGCCGCGCGCACGCGCGTGGTTCATCTCGGCACGGATCTGCCGCCGGCCCAGCGTCGCGTGCGCGCGGCGGTCCGCGAGGACGAGGCGCGAGCGACCGAACCGCGCCACGCGCCCGCCGCGCACCGGCACGAGCCGCTCTCGCCGACGCTGGTCACGGTGGCGCACCTGGTGGCGCGCAAGCGCCACGCCGACGTGCTCCGAGCGGTGGCTGTCCTGGGCGATCGCTACCCCACGCTGCGCTACCTGGTGATCGGCGACGGGCCCGAGCGTGGCGCGCTGCAGGCCCTGGCCGCGCGCCTGGAGATCGCCGATCGCGTGGACTTCCTCGGCCAGCTGCCGCCGCAGCAGGCGCTCGCGCGCGCGCGCCGCTGCACGCTGTTCGTGATGCCCTCCACCGACGAGGCCTTCGGCGTGGCCTACGTGGAGGCGATGGCGGCCGGCATCCCCGCGATCGGCTGCCGGGGCGAGCCGGGGCCGGAGGAGATCGCGGCCGCCGGCGACGGCTTCCTGCTGGTGCCGCCCGGCGACATCGAGCGGCTCACGCAGCGCATCGACGAGTTGCTGTCCGACCCGCACCGGCTGCACGAGGCCGGCCAGCGCGCGCGCGCCACGGTCGCGGCAGCCTTCACCTGGCAGCGCTGCGGCGAGCAGACGCTGGCCGCGTACCGCCAAGCGCTGGGATGAGGCGGGCGCGGCGATGAAGCCGGTGCTGTTCGTCACCGGCCACGCGCCCGCCTACCGCGTGGGCGCGCTGGCGCGCCTGCACGAGCGCGAGCTGATCGAGCTGGCGCTGTTCGGCGGCCGCCTCGCCCACGGCGGCGCCGTGCACGCCGGCGAGCTGCCGCTGCCGCACCGCACGGTGCGCCCGCACGAGCTGTTCGCGCTGGCTGCCGCGGGCGGCTATCGCGCCGTCGTCTGCCCCACCGGCGGGCGCCTCGCGCCACTGGCCGCCTGGGCCGGCGCACGCCGCGCTCGCGTGCCGCTGCTGCTGTGGGCTTCGCTGTGGGCTCATCCCCGCACGCCCGCACACGCGCTCACCTACCTGCCGCTGCGCCGCCTGTACCGCTCCGCCGACGCGGTCGTCACCTACGGCGCGCACGTGAGCGCATATGTGCGCGCGTGCGGGGCAAGCAACGTGCATGAGGCGCCGCAGGCGGTCGACAACGACTTCTGGGCAGCGCCGGTGGATCGCGCCGCGCCGCCGCCGCCCGGCTGGCCGGCTGACGCCGCCGTCAGGTTCCTGTTCGTGGGGCGGGCGGTCCCCGAGAAGGGCCTCGCGGTGCTGCTCGAGGCCTGGCGGCGCGCCGGGCTCGCAGGCGACGGCGCCGCGCTCGTGCTGGCGGGCGGCGAGGCCCCGGCGAGAGCTTTGGCGTCCGTGCCCGGGGCGCTCTGGCTCGGTCCGCTGCAGCCGGCGGCGCTGCGCGAGCTCTATGCGCGCTGCGACGTGCTGGTGGTGCCGTCGATCGCCACGCGCACCTTTCGCGAGCCGTGGGGGTTGGTTGTGAACGAGGCCATGAACCAGGGGCTTGCGGTGATCGCGACGGACGCCGTGGGGGCCGCCGCCGGCGGACTGGTGCGCGACGGCCGCAACGGGCTGGTGGTGGCGGCCGCGTGCAGCGACGCGCTCGCTGGGGCGCTGACGCGGCTCGCACAGGACGCGCAGCTGCGCGCGCGGCTCGGCGAGGCCGGCCGCCACGACGTGCGGTCGTTCAGCTACGACGCCTGGGCGCAGGGCTTCTCGCGCGCGCTGGCGAGCGTGGGGGCCGCCCGGGGGCGCTGGTAGCGTTGCGAGCTCTGACGATGGGAATCGCCCTCTTGCGCAGCCCAGGCGCGGTCAAGCGTGCCATGCCGGCGGTGTTGCCGGTCGTGCTGGCGCTGGCGCTCGCCCCCGGCGCCCAGGCCAACGTGGGCGAAAAGATCATCCTGCGCTGCACCCACGGCGAATCGCTCAGCGGCTTCAGCCAGGCGGACTATCGCAAGGCGCTGCAGGAACTGAGCGCCGACACCGAAGAGTACAGCTCGTGCTCGCAGCGGATCCGCGAAGCGCAGCTGGCGGCGGCCACCGGCGGGCGCGGCGTAGGCGGCGGCGGTGGCGGCGGCACGGCGACGCCGGTGGCGAAGGCGACGACCCCGGCCCAAGAGCGCTCGCTCCAGCACGCGCGCAGCGCGGCCCCCGCGACGGTCAAGCTCGGCGATCAGAGCGTCGACCCGGGCGTGGTGCACGCCGACATCGCGTCCGCCTTCAGCGCGCTGCCGAGCCCGCTGCTCGCCACGCTCGCCTTCCTGCTCGCCTGCCTGGTCGCGGTCGCCGGGCTGGAGCTGCGCAACCGCATCCGTGGCCACATCCGCTGAGCTTGCGCCCGTGGCGCGCGCGCCGACGCGCGCCACGCCCACGCGTCACGGCGGCGGGCGTCCTCCGGCGCGCAACTCGATGCGCCCCGGCGGCGCGCTGTGGTGGCCGACGCTGCTGATCGCTGGCGCGTTCTGCTGGATCACCTTCTACGCCAAGGGCGGGCTCAACCTGGAATCGATGACCGGCGCGGAGCTCGCGCTGACGCTGGCGGCGGGGGTGATCGTGGCGGGCGGAGCGCTGCTGGCGGGCGCCGCGCGCCCGCGCTACGGGCTGTGCTCGGCGGCGCTGCTGCTCTCCTTCACCGCGCTGAGCGCGCTGTCGATCGTGTGGTCGGTGCAGCCCGACCACAGCTGGCAGGACGCGGGGCGGATGCTGGCCTTCAGCGGCGTGTACGTGGCCGCGATCGCGCTCGTGCGGCTGGCGCCGCAGCGCTGGCCGGCGGTGCTCGGCGGGCTCACGCTGGCGGCTACAGTGGTGTGCGGCTACGCGCTGGCGACCAAGGTGCTCCCCGCGAGCCTCGCGCCCGCCAACACGTTCGCGCGCCTGAACGAACCCTACGGCTACTGGAACGCGGTCGGCCTCAGCGCGGCGATGGGCGTGGTGTGCTGCCTGTGGCTGGGCGCGCGCCGCGGCGGCCATGCGCTGCTGCGCGCGCTGGCCTACCCCGCGATGGGGCTGATGCTGCTCGCGCTGGCGCTGGCCTACTCCCGCGGCGCGCTGGCGGCGCTCGCGATCGGGCTGGCGCTGTGGCTGTGCGTGGTGCCGCTGCGCCTGCGCGGCGCGGTGCTGCTGCTGGTGAGCGGCGCGGCGGCCGGCGCGGTCGCCGCGTGGACCTTCTCCAAGGGCGCGCTGAGCGACGAAAACGTCGCCCTGGCGCAGCGCGTGGGGCCCGGCCACGAGCTGGGCGCGCTGGTGGTGGCGATGCTCGTGCTGTTGAGCGTTGCGGGCGTGTGCATCGGCTTTCACACCGACCGCCGTCCGCCCTCGCGGATCGTCCGCCGTCGTGCCGGCGGGGCGATGCTCGCCGCGGTCGCGCTGGCGGCGCTGGCCCTGGCGGGCGCGCTCGCCCACAGCCACCGCGGCTTCACCGGCAGCATCTCGCACGCGGTGCAAGCGCTGACCAACCCGAACGCGAAACCGCCCCCCAACACGCCGGGCCGCCTGACGGCCGTGGCGAGCCTGCGCGCCCGCTACTGGAAGGAGGCGCTGCAGGTGTTCAAAGCCCATCCCGTGCTCGGCGCGGGCGCCGAAGGCTACGCCACGGCGCACCTGCGCTACGAAACGCAGACGCTCGAAGTGCGCCACGCGCACGGGTTCCTGGTGCAGACGCTAGCCGACCTCGGCGTGATCGGGCTGGCGCTCGCGCTGGCGCTGGCGCTCGCCTGGATGGCCGCGGCGGGGCGCAGCACGCACCCCTTCAACCGCAGCTGGAGCCAGTGGCGCGAGCTGCGCTCGGGCGTGCGCCCCGCCTGGCGCGCGCTGCGCGATCCGGAGCTGCGCCGCTACACGCCGGAGCGCGTGGGCCTGCTGAGCATGCTGTGCGTGGTGGTGGTGTTCGGCGCGCACTCGCTGGTGGACTGGACCTGGTATGTGCCCGGCGACGCCTGCGTGGCGCTGCTGTGCGCCGGCTGGCTGGCCGGGCGCGGACCGCTGACGGCGGCGGCTGAGGCCGGGACGCGCGCGCAACTGGCGGACACGGGGCCGCCCGCGCCGGCGACCACGCCCACGCCCGTGCCCACGCCGGCGGCCCCGGCCCCCTGGCGCGCGTCCCTGCGCGAGGCGTTCTCGCCGCCGTACACGCGCGCGCTGGTCGCGGCGGCGGCGATCGCAATGGCGCTGCTGGCGGCGTGGTCGGAGTGGCAGCCGCAGCGCTCGGAAGAAGCGCGCCAGCAGGCGCTGGCGCTGGTCGCGGGCGACCGCGCGGCGGCGCGCGCGGCGGCGCAGACGGCGGTGTCGCGCGACCCGCTGTCGGTGGAAGCGCTGTTCACGCTGGCCAGCATCGAGGAGCTCTCGGGCGAAGGCGCAGCTGCGCGCGCCACGCTCGAGCGCGCGGTGCGCCTGCAACCGTCGAACCCGCTCAGCTGGCTGACGCTGGGCCGCTACAACCTCTCCTACGATCCCGCCGCCGCCGTGAAGGACATGCAGGCGGCGATCTACCTCGACCCGCAGTCGGTGTCGCCGGAAGCGATCGCGGCGGGCGAGCGCGAAGCGATCGAAATCCACAACCAGTACATCCAGGCGCTGGAAGCGGCGAGCAGGCAGAGCGAGCTCAGAAGCGCGTTCGCCTCGCCTGCGCGAGCAGCAGCGCCCGCGCGCCCGGAACGCCGCCGGCGCGCCGCAGCGCGATCTCCTCGAAGCCGAGCTCGCTGAGCAGCGCGCGCAGCGTGCGCGCGCTGTAGAAGCGCAGGTGCTCGCCGAGCGGGTCGAAGCGCGCGGCGAAGGCGCGCGGCCACAGCGCCGCGCGCAGCAGCGACAGCGGCGCGTTGTCGGGCGTGCTGAGCAGCAGGCGCCCACCGGAGCGCAGCACGCGGCGCAGCTCGGACATCCACGCGGCGGTGTCGGCGACGTGCTCGATCACCTCGCCGGCCCACACGACGTCGAAGCTCGCGTCGCGCAGCGGCCAGGGCCCATCCGCCGGCAGCAGCGCGAGCTCCAGCCGGGGATGGCGCGCGCGGGCGCGGCGCAGCGCCTCCTCGGCCACGTCCACGCCGAGCACGTGCGCGCCCGCGTGCGCGAGCTCCGCCGCGAAGCGCCCGTCGCCGCAGCCCAGGTCGAGCACGCGCTCGCCGGCGTTGACGCGCGCCAGCAGGAACGCACGGCGCAGCGCGAAGCGCTCAGGCTCGAGCCCCTCTGGCAGCGCGCGCCAGAGCGCTTCGTAGTGCTCGCGCGAGGGCATCGCGGCTGCAAGGCTAGAGGCTCGCCGGCCGGCGCCGGACCGCGCAAGCAGGACGGTGCGAGGTTTCGGCGCTGCAGCGGGACTGTCATCTCTGTCCACAGCTGCGCAAAGCGATTAGTGTTGGCGAGGTGGAGGCAATGGGGACCGCATGAACAGGGAAGGCGGGCGGTGAGGGTCGCGTTCGACTGCCGCGCGAGCGAGGACCCCGAGGGCGTGGGACGCTACTCGCGCTGCCTGCTCGCCGCCCTCGCCGGCACCGCCGCAGCCGGTGAGGAGCTGATCCAGACGCGGCGGCCGACGGCGCTGCTGCGCTCGCGCGGCGTGGACGTGCTGCACGCGCCGTGGATGGCCGGCGCGATGCTGCACAGCCCCTGCCCGATGGTGGTGACGATCCACGACCTGGGCGCGCTGAAGCGGCGCAGCGAGCACCTGCACGGCGGCCTGCGCCTGCGGCTGCGCCGCCTTGCGGTGCAGCGCGCGGCGCGCGTGATCGTGCCCACGCGCGCGGTGGCGCGCGACGCGATCAGGCACCTGGGGCTCGCGCGCGAGCAGGTGGCGGTGATCCCGGAGGCGGCGGACGCGAGCATGTACCGGCGCGGCGAGCGCGACGTGGCGGCGGCGCGCGCGCGCTTCGCGCTGCCGGAGCGATTCCTCTTGTGGGTGGGCGGCCTGCGCCACCCGGACCCCTCCAAGCACGTGGTCAAGCTCGCCTGCGCGCCGCGCGAGCTGCCGCTGGTGCTGGTGGGCTCGACGCGTCCGTGGGCGCACGAGCTGCCCGACGTGATCCTCACCGGCGAGGTCTCCGACGATCAGCTGGCGGCGATCTACACCGCGGCGCACGCGCTGATGCTGAGCTCGAGCGACGAGGGCTTCGGGCTCTCCGCGGTGGAGGCGCTGGCCTGCGGCACGCCCGTGGTGGCCTGCGACGCGCCCGCGCTGCGCGAGGTGCTGGGCGAGCGCGTCACGTTCGTGCCCGCCGGCGACGTGGCCGCGCTGATCGCCGCCGCGCAGGCCGCGCGCAGGCCCGCGCCGGCGCCGCCGCGCTGGAGCTGGGAGGACGCCGCCCGCGCCACCTGGGGTGTGTACGCGCGCGCCGCCGCCGCGCCGAAGCTCAGTACGCCCCGCGCCCGCCTGGGCGGGGGGATCGAGCGGGCGGCGCTTTCCGATCAGTAGGCCCCCCGTCGCGTCAACACGGCGGGGATTGTCTTCAGCAGGATGGTGAGGTCGAGCGCGAGCGACCAGTTCTCGAGGTAGATGAAGTCGAGGTGCACGAGGTCGTCGAAGTCGAGCTCGGAGCGGCCGGAGACCTGCCACAGGCCGGTGAGCCCCGGCAGCACGAGGTAGCGCTTGCGGTGCCAGTCCTCGAGCATCTCGTAGTCGCGCTCGGGCAGCGGTCGCGGCCCGACGAGCGACATCTCGCCGCGCAGCACGTTGACGAGCTGCGGCAGCTCGTCGAGCGAGAAGCGCCGCAGGAAGTGCCCGATGGGCGTGAGACGGGGGTCGGCGCGGATCTTGAAGAGGGCGCCGGAGGCCTCGTTGAGCTCTTCGAGGTCGGCCTGCGCCTGCTCGGCTTCGGTATGCATGGTGCGGAACTTCAGGCAGGCGAACGGTCGCTGGCCGATGCCGCGGCGCATGGAGTGGAACAGGACGGGGCCGCGCGAGCTGACGCGCACGGCAATGGTGATGGCCAGCAGCAGCGGGCTCAAGAGGATGAGCAGCAGCGTGGCGCCGACGATGTCGAAGGTGCGCTTGAGCGCGAAGTCGATGCCCTCGAAGACGGGCGGGCCGAGCTCGAACAGCGGCACGGACTGGCCGGGTATGAACTCGGCGCGGTGGACGAGGATCTCCATGGTGGAGGGGGCGAGGCGCACGCGCACGCCGCGGCGGTGGCACTGGTCGACGAGCTCGACGGCGTCGTCCTGAGGGAACTCGGGATCGGCGATGATGACCTCGTCGACCTGCTCTTCGCCGAGCACGTGCTGCAGGCGCGCGAGCGTGCCGAGCGGCTGCAGCTCGCCGGCGCTGACGCCGGGCGGGGCGAGGAAGCCGACGAGCTCGATGGGCGCGCGGCGGCCGATGCCGCCGCGGTCATCGGCGAGCGCGTGCGCGACGTCGCCGATGTGGGCGCCGCTGCCGACGAGCAGCGCGCGCCGCCGGTAGCCGGCGATGCGCAGCAGCAGCAGCGTGATGCGCTCGTAGACGGCGCGCAGCGAGGACACGTAGAAGACCGCGAACGCGAGCGAGCCGTAGAAGAGGTAGTAGCTGGAGAAGTGTTCGCCGCTGACGACGGCGAAGATCAGCGCGACGAAGGCGACCTGGAAGAGCGAGCCGACGATGCGCGAGAGGCCGGGTCGCATGCCGCGTTGCGCGTACAGGCCGGAGCGCGCGAACAGCAGCGCGGTGAGCAGGTAGGCGAAGGGCAGGAATTCCTTGGTTGTTTCGACCGAGCGGGAGAGCGTGACGGGGCCGTGCAGCGCTTCCTTGAGCACCAGCGCGGTGACGATCGCGAGCGCGACGCCGACGAAGTCGAGCGCGAGCAGGGTGGTGACGCGCGCGAGCCGCCAGGCGGTGGACATGCGCAGCGCGAGCGCGAGCGCGGGCGGGCGCTTGCGGCGGATGTCGTGGTCGGAGCGCTCGGTGCGACGGGCCGCCACCGATAGAGCCGAGGTTCCCGACACGCGCGGTCCCATCTCCTTGCTCACAACACCGAACCCTCGCATACGTAGCGCTGGGGGCGCAGCGCTGCAAGGAGCGCACCGGCGCGGCGCCGGGGCTCAGCTGGCGCCGCCACCGACCAGCGACTCGACGCCGGACTGCTCGATGGTGAGCGCGAGCCCCTCGCGCAGCGACACCCGCGGCGACCAGCCGAGCAGCTCGCGCGCGAGGTCGATCTTGGGCTGGCGCTGCTTGGGGTCGTCGACGGGCAGCGCCTCGAACACGATCTCCGAGCTGGAACCGGTGACCTCGATCACCCGTTCGGCCAGTTCCAGCAGCGTGAACTCGTCGGGGTTGCCGATGTTGACGGGATCGTGGTAGCCGGACTCGGCCAGCGCGATCATGCCGGCGATGAGGTCTGAGACGTAGCAGAAGGAGCGCGTTTGGCTGCCGTCGCCGAACACGGTGATGGGGCGGTTGGCGAGCGCCTGGCGCAGGAAGGTGGGGATGGCGCGGCCGTCGTGGGGGCGCATGCGCGAGCCGTAGGTGTTGAAGATGCGCATGATGGCGGTGTCGACGCCCTGCTGGCGGTGGTAGGCCATGGTGAGCGCCTCGGCGTAGCGCTTGGCCTCGTCGTAGACGCCGCGCGGGCCGATGGGGTTGACGTGGCCCCAGTAGCTCTCGGACTGGGGGTGTTCGAGCGGGTCGCCGTAGACCTCGCTGGTGGAGGCGATGAGGAAGCGTGCGCGCTTGGCCTTGGCGAGGCCGAGCGTGTGGTGGGTGCCGTAGGAGCCGACCTTGAGCGTGTGCAGCGGCAGGCGCAGGTAGTCGATCGGCGAGGCGGGCGAGGCGAGGTGGTAGACGAAGTCGACGGGCTCGGCCACGAAGAAGGGGTCGATGATGTCGACGTTCAGGTGCTCGAAGCGCTCAGGGTCGCGGATGTGCTCGATGTTGGCGAGCGATCCGGTCTCGAGGTTGTCGACGCAGATCACGCGGTGTCCGCGCGCGAGCAGCGCGTCGCACAGGTGCGAGCCGAGGAAGCCGGCGCCGCCGGTGACCAGGCAGGTGGCCATCGCGCACAAGCTTAGTGGCAGCGGTCGCAGACGGCCTGCTCACGCCTGCCGGCGGGCTGCGCGCGCAGCGGCGAGCTGCGGCCTCGCCGGCCAGGACTATCCTTCGGTGCGATGGCAGCAACCGAGAAGCACGCCGCCGGGGGACGGGCCCAGAACACCGAGGAGCGCCTGACGGTGGCGCCGATCGTGGGCGCGGACGATCCCCGCCGCTTCACCGACTCGGGCATCGAGATCTCAGAGCTCTACGACGAGCGCGACCTGCCGGCGGATCTGGACCTGGGCGAGCCGGGGGAGTTCCCCTACACGCGCGGCGTGCACCGCGAGATGTACCGCAAGCAGACGTGGACGATGCGCCAGTACGCGGGCTACGCCTCGGCGCGAGAGTCGAACGAGCGCTACCGCTACCTGCTGAGCAAGGGCACGACGGGCCTGTCGATGGCGTTCGACCTGCCGACGCAGCTGGGGCTCGACTCGGACAACCCGCGCTGCCTGGGCGAGGTGGGCCGCACGGGCGTGGCGATCGACACGATCGAGGACATGCGCACGGCCTTCGACGGCATCCCGCTGGACCAGGTGTCGACGTCGATGACGATCAACGCGCCGGCGGCGTGCCTGCTGGCGCTGTACGAGCTGGTGGGCGAGGAGCAGGGGGTGCCGAGCGAGCGGCTGCGCGGCACCACCCAGAACGACGTGCTGAAGGAGTACATCGCGCGCGGCAACTACATCTACCCGCCGGCGGCGACGATGCGCCTGACGACGGACCTGTTCGAGTACTGCCACGAGCGCGTGCCGAAGTGGAACACGATCTCGATCTCGGGCTACCACTTCCGCGAGAAGGGCTGCTCGGCGGTGCAGGAGGTGGCGTTTACGCTGTGCTCGGGCATCGCGTACGTGCAGGCGGCGATCGAGAAGGGCCTCGCGGTGGACGAGTTCGCGCCGCGGCTGGCGTTCTTCTTCAACGGCCACAACAACGTGTTCCAGGAGGTGGCGAAGTTCCGCGCGGCGCGGCGGATGTGGGCGCACATCATGCGCGAGCGCTTCGGCGCGAGCAACCCGAAGGCGACGATGCTGCGCTTCCACACGCAGACGGGCGGCGTGACGCTGACGGCGCAGCAGCCGGAGAACAACATCGTGCGCGTGGCGCTGCAGGGCTTCGCGGCGGTGTGCGGCGGCACGCAGTCGCTGCACACCAACGGCTTCGACGAGGCGCTGGCGCTGCCGACCGAGCGCGCGGCGAAAATCGCGGTGCGCACGCAGCAGATCCTGGCGCACGAGTCGGGCGCGGCGGACACGGTGGACCCGTTCGCGGGCTCCTACTTCGTGGAGGCGCTCACCGACGAGATCGAAGCGCGCGCGCTCTCGCTGATCGAGAAGGTGGACGCGCTCGGGGGCTCGGTCAACGCGATCCAGTTCATCACCGGCGAGATCGACGAGTCGGCGTGGGGCTATCAGGAGCGCTACCGCATCGGCCAGGACGTGGTGGTGGGCGTGAACAGGTACGAGGAGGAGGACCTGGAGGTGCCTGAGCTGCTGCGCGTGGACCCGCAGTCCGAGCACGAGCAGCTGGCGCGCCTGAAGGCGTTCAAGCAGAGCCGCGACCAGGAGCTGGTGGCGCGCCGCCTGGAGGAGCTGCGCGAGGTGGCGCGCGGCTCGCAGAACCTGCTGCCGGCGATCCGCGCGGCGCTGAAGGACCGCTGCTCGCTGGGCGAGGTGTGCGGGGCGATGCAGGACGTGTTCGGGAACTACGCGCCGACTTTTTAAGGGGACTCGCGGGTCCCGGGACGGGCGGGCGGCGGATCGAAGCGGGCGATGGCGCGCACCCGCTGGAGACATTAGCGCGGCGAGCGATTAGGGTGCGTGGGGAGATGGGCACTCCGATGGGCGCATCGCTGTACGAACTGATCCTGGCGCTGCACATCATGGCGGTGGTGGTGGCGTTCGGCGTGACGTTTGCGTACCCGATCATGTTCTCGGTGGCGGCGCGCGTGCAGCCGGCGAGCCTGCCGCTGCTTCACCGCATCGAGTACACGACGGAGCGCGTGCTGATCAACCCTGCGCTGGTGGTGGTGGTGGGTGCGGGCGTGTACCTGGCCAGCAAGGGCCATTTCTGGAGCGACTTCTTCGTGCAGTGGGGCCTCGGCGCGGCGATTGCGATCGGCGCGCTGGTGGGCGCGGTGCTGATACCGACGGCGAAACGCGCGGAGCAGGTGGCGGCGCGCGACCTGGCGGCGGCGGCAGCAGCAGCGCCGGCGACAAAGGCGGGCGAGGCGCCGGCGGGCGCGGTGCTGATGAGCGACGAGTACCGCGGGCTGGTGCAGCGCAGCCAGATCGTGGGCTCGGCGCTGAGCGTGCTGGTGCTGGTGACGATCCTGTTCATGGCGCTCAACGTGAGCGCCTGAGCGCGGGGCAGCGAGCGCGGAGGGGGCGCTGGCAGGCGTTACGCTGGTGGCATGAGCGACGGCTATCGAGTGGCGGTGGTGGGCGCTACGGGGCAGGTGGGCACGCTGATGCTGCGCCTGCTGCGCGAGCGCGCGTTCCCGGCGCGCGAGGTGGTGGCGTTCGCCTCCGAGCGCTCGGCGGGCAAGGTGCTCGACGGCGCGGCGCCGGACGGCTCCTCGCTGACGGTGCAGGGCCTCGACGGGGACTCGATCCAGGGCTTCGACCTGGCGTTGTTCTCGGCGGGCGGCTCCACCTCGGGCGAGTGGGCGCCGGCGTTCGTGGCGGCGGGCGCGACGGTAGTGGACAACTCCTCGCGCTGGCGCATGAACGACGAGGTGCCGCTGGTGGTCAGCGAGGTCAACCCGCAGGCGCTCGAGCGCCACCGCGGGATCATCGCCAACCCCAACTGCTCCACCATGCAGATGGTGGTGGCGCTGAAGCCGATCCACGACGCGGCCGGCATCGAGCGGCTGGTGGTGAGCACCTACCAGGCGGTGTCGGGCACCGGCAGGCGCGCCGTGGACGAGCTGCTCGACCAGTCGCACGCGCTGCTGCACGAGCGCGAGATCGAGCGGCCCAGCGAGTACGCGCACCGCATCGCCTTCAACGCCCTCCCCCACGCCGGCTCCTTCGCCGCCGGTGACGACCACACCGACGAGGAGCGCAAGCTGATCTACGAGACCCGCAAGATCCTCGAAGACCCCGCGATTCGGGTGTCGGCCACCTGCGTGCGCGTGCCGGTGGTGAACGGCCACTCCGAGGCGGTGAACGTGCAGACGCGCGAAGCGCTCTCGCCCGAGCGCGCGCGCGAGCTGCTCGCAGCGGCGCCCGGCGTGGCGGTGCTCGACGACCCCGCCGCGGCGCTCTACCCGCTGGCCATCGACGCGGACGGGCGCGACGAGGTGTTCGTGGGGCGCATCCGGCGCGACCCCGGCCACGAGCGCGCGCTCGACCTGTGGATCGTGGCCGACAACCTGCGCAAGGGCGCCGCCACCAATGCGGTGCAGCTGGCGGAGCTGCTGCACGAGCGCGGCCTGCTGGGACGCCGCGCCGCAGCCGCGCCCGCCTGAGCTGCTCTCCCGCGGCCGCGCCGTCCGAGGCCCCTATGCCGTGGCCCGCCGGCCCGCCGGGGGCGCACCGCGGCCGGAAGGACTCGAGCGCCGCCGCTCGAAAGTGAGGGCGATGATCTCCTCGGAGGTGCAGCGCACGCTGGTCAAGTCCCCCCCGGAGCTGTGGGCCGAGCTCAGCGACCCCGCCGCGCTGGCCCGCCACCTCGGCGAGCTCGGCGAGATCCGCATCGTGCGCACCGAGCCCGAGAGCACGGTCGAGTGGGAGGGTGAGCGCATCTCCGGCACCGTGTCCATCAAGCCGTCGGGCTGGGGCACCAAGGTCACGCTCAGCGTCACCCGCGAGCTGGACGGCCCGCCCGCGGACGCTATCGAGGAGGCCGTCGGCGCGGGCGAGGAGGCGTCCGGCGCGGGGGAGGAGGCATCGGGCGCGGGCGAGGAGGCGTCCGGCGCGGGCGAGGAGGCATCGGGCGCGGGCGAGGAGGCATCCGGCGCGATCGACGAGACCCCCGAAACGGGCGACGCCATCGCCGACACCCCCGACACGATCGCCGACACCCCCGACGCGATCGCCGAGACCCCCGACACGATCGAGGAGGCTCCGACGGAGCCCGCCGAGCGGGCGCCAGAGCCCCGGCCTGGATTCCTCGCACGACTGTTCAAACGACGGCACAAGCCCGTGGCGGCGCACACGCCGGCGGAGGCGGTCGACGTGGCGCGGACGCCCCCAGCGCCGCTCCACACGGAGGCGGACGCGTTCGCGGCGATGAGCGAGGCGCTCGCGCCAGAGACCGTCGCCGTGGCCGTCGCCGGAACCTTCGATGCGCTCCCTGTCGTGGACACGGCGTCCCCCTCAGCCGCCGATCCGCTGGGAGAGCATGAGGGCGTCGAGGGGCCTTCCGAGCCGAAGCAGGCGCACGACATCTCGGCCGAGCTGAGGGCTGCCGAGGAGCTCGCAGAGGGGGAGGTCACGGCGCTGCTCACAGCCGTGCTCGACCGTCTCGGCGCCGCCCACCACCGGCCGTTCTCGCGGGCGTAGGCCGCACCACCTCCGCTCGCCGGCTCGGATCGAGCCGTGCCGCGGTCGCGAGAGCTGCCCGCTCAGCCCTTGAACGGGTTGACCACGCGAACGTCGCCGTAATCCCGGCCGTCCGCCAGATCCTCAGAGAGCACCACGTCGCACTCGAGCAGGCGAGCAGCCTCGATGATCGCGGCGTCCCAGTAGGAGATCTGGAAGCGCCGGGCGGCATCCGTGGCGGCGAGCGCAAGACTCACGGTGGTCTCCTGGACTGGGAAGCGGCAGAAGGACTCCATCAGCCCCGCCGCCTGCTCGTGGGTCACGCGGTCCGCACGGCTCGCCCTGGTGGCCTGCACATAGAACTCCTGGAGAACCTGAACCGACAGCGCCAGGTCCCGCGAGGAGACCAGTTGGTTCGCCACCGCCGCCTTCGCCCGCTCCTCGGGATCTCGCGAGATCGCATACAGCAGGACGTTCGTATCAACGAATCGCACGGGCGTGGACATCCTCCCGCCCAAGGCGCTCGGCGGCTCTGAAGCTCTCGATCTCCTTCTGTATGCGCTGCTGCTGCGCCTCCAAGCGCTCGAACTCCGCGTCCCCTGCATGCGTGAGCGATCTCAAGTACTCGGCCACCAGGCCGCTCACCGACGTGTCCTGCTCCGCCGCCTGCACACGAGCGGCGCGGTAGACGTCGTCCGCAATCGACACCGTGATGTTCTTCACTGTGGAGCACAGTATCACAGTCTCACAGTCTGATGCGCAGAAGCCGTTGGCGGGGTCGCGCGGCTAAGATCCTGCGGCGGATGGCAAGCAGGCCACACGACAGGCAGGCGGACGCGGCGGTGCTGGCGTCGCGGGGCGGGCATCGCAAGCCGCCGCGGCAGAAGGCCCCCGAGACCTACGAGGAGAAGCTCGCGCAGCTGCAGGAGCTGCGCGAGGCCGCGATCCACTCCTCGCCCGAGGCGGAGGAGAAGCAGCACGCGCGCGGCAAGTGCACCGCGCGCGAGCGCGTGGAGAAGCTGCTCGACCCCGGCTCCTTCCAGGAGCTCGACACGTTCGTGCGCCACCGCACCTACGACTTCGACATGCAGAAGAACCGCCCCTGGGGCGATGCGGTGGTGATCGGCCACGGCACCATCGACGGGCGCACCGTGTGCGTGTTCAGCCAGGACTTCACCGTGTTCGGCGGCTCGCTCGGCGAGGTGATGGGCGAGAAGATGTGCAAGATCATGGACCTCGCCGCCAAGATCGGCTGCCCCGTGATCGGCATCAACGACTCCGGCGGCGCACGCATCCAGGAGGGCGTGGTCTCGCTCGGCTCCTACGGCGAGGTGTTCATGCGCAACGTGCGCTGCTCCGGCGTGATCCCGCAGATCAGCCTCGTGATGGGACCCTGCGCCGGCGGCGCCGTGTACTCGCCCGCCATCACCGACTTCATCTTCATGGTCAAGGAGACCTCGCACATGTTCATCACCGGGCCCGACGTGATCAAGACCGTCACCGGCGAGGAGGTGGGCTTCGAGGAGCTCGGCGGCGCGATGTCGCACAACACCAAGTCCGGCGTCGCGCAGTTCGCCTCCGACGACGAGGACGCCTGCCTCGAGGACTGCCGCTACCTGCTCAGCTTCCTGCCCTCCAACAACCTGCAGAGCACGCCGCGCGTGGCCCCCGGCGACGACCCCGAGCGCATGGACCCGGAGCTCGACCACGTGGTGCCGGACAACCCCAACAAGCCCTACGACATGCGCGAGGTGGTCAAGCGCATCGTCGACGATGAAGAGTTTTTCGAGGTGCACGAGCACCACGCCAAGAACATCATCTGCGGCTTCTCGCGCCTCGACGGCCACACCGTCGGCATCGTCGGCAACCAGCCCGCGCAGCTCGCCGGCGTGCTCGACATCGACGCCTCCGCCAAGGCCGCGCGCTTCGTACGCACCTGCGACGCCTTCAACATCCCCCTGCTCACCTTTTGCGACGTGCCCGGCTTCCTGCCCGGCACCGCCCAGGAGTGGGGCGGCATCATCCGCCACGGCGCCAAGCTGCTCTACGCCTTCGCCGAGGCCACCGTGCCCAAGGTCACCATCATCACCCGCAAGGCCTACGGCGGCGCCTACGACGTGATGTCCTCCAAGCACCTCGGCGCCGACTTCAACTTCGCCTGGCCCACCTCCGAGGTCGCCGTGATGGGCCCCGAGGGCGCCGTCAACATCATCTACCGCCGCGACATCGCCTCGAGCCCCACGCCCGAGGAGCGCCGCAAGAAGCTGATGGAGGACTACAAGGCGCGCTTCGCCAACCCCTACACCGCAGCCGAGCGCGGCTACATCGACGACGTCATCATCCCCCACGAGACGCGCCCCCGCCTCATCACCGCGCTGCGCACGCTGCAGGGCAAGCGCGAGCCCGGCCCCAAGCGCAAGCACGGCAACATCCCGCTGTAGGAAGCGCACCGACGCGCGTCTCTATCCGCCACACAGCGGAGCGACGACTGCCTGCGTCCAAGTCGCACATCCGGTGGACGCTCTAAGGGCCATTCGGACGGAATATGGTCCATGTGGATGATATAGTGTCCATATGGACGTTTCGCGGCCGTACACTGCGGTATGCCCCACGCTCGACGGCGAGGTGCTGCGGGTGCTTGCGAGAACCACGAGAGTGCTGACCGGCAGAGAGGTTGCCGCCTTGGCGGGAAGGCGCTCCCACAGCGGCGTGCTCGCGGTCCTGCACCGACTCACCGAGCACGGCCTCGTCGACCGTGTCGAACTCAACCGGGCGTACCTCTTCACCCTCAACCGGGAGCATCTTGCGGCTCCAGCGGTGGAAATGCTCATGCAGATGCGGACCGCGTTGCTGCACCGCATCGGCGAAGCGGTCGGCTCCTGGGAGACCGCGCCCGTCCACGTGTCGATGTTCGGGTCGGCCGCGCGCGGGGACGGAGACACCGGGAGCGACGTCGACCTGCTCGTCGTCCGACCTGGCGATGTCCTCGAAGACGATTCGGAGTGGGCCACGCAGCTGGCCGATCTCAGGGACCGGATCAGACGATGGACGGGGAACCACGTCCAGATCGTGGAGCTGGGCGAGGACGACGTCGAGCGCTTGAGGGAGGACGAGCGACCGATCCTCGCCGCGCTTCGCGCAGATGCGATCGTGCTCTACGGATCGAGCATCGCAACGCTGCTGCGGTCTGCATGAGCCCGCGCGGCAAAGGACGGATGCAACGGAAACGCGGGCCGGAACCCGCCACAATGTGCTCGTGAGCGTCGCCTCCCACGGCCACCTGCGCTCCATCCCCGCTTCAGCCACCCCCGAGGAGGCCGCCGCCATCGTCGCCGCGATCGAGCGCTTCGTGCGCGCCACCGCCCCCGCCGGCGCGCCGGCGCCGGCGCCCGCCGCCGAGCCCTGGCACCGCGCCGCCGTCCTCGAGGGCGTCGCGCGCGACCCCTGGGGCGAGGAGCGCCACCCCTGGCTCGATCGCGCGCCGTAGGGCCGCGCCAACGCCGCGCCAACGCCCGCGCGGCCGGGGCGATCCGCCGCCCGCGCCGGTCGCCGCCCGCTACCCCTCTGGATAAATACCTGAAAGCCGCTAGGCTTTAGCGCAATAGTCGTCGAGAGCACGCCGGGCACGCGATCCGGCGCGGGAGGTTTTCGCAACATGGAGCCAGGTTCGATCTCCGTCCAGCGCGGCACGCTCGAGGACCCCGAGGTCCTGCAGAACGTGCCCGGGCACGTGATCCCGATCCTCGAGCAGGAGTTCGACGACTTCCACACCGAGGCCGGCGCCTTCCTCGCCGGCCACACGCCCGAAGACCAGTTCATCAAGTTCCGCCTCAAGCAGGGCGTTTACGGGCAGCGCCAGCCCGACGTGCAGATGATCCGCGTCAAGCTGCCCTTCGGCGGCGTCACGCCCGAGCAGCTCGAGGCCTTCGCCGACGTCATCGAGAAGTACGTGCCGCTGCGCAAGGGCCACATCACCACGCGCCAGAACGTGCAGATGCACCACATCCCGCTGCCCGACGTCGACAAGGCCATCCGCGAGCTCGGCGCCGTCGGGCTCTCCAGCCGCGAGGGCTGCGGCAACACCGTCAGAAACGTCACCGGCGATCCCTGGGCCGGCGTCGCCAGGGACGAGCTGTTCGACATGACCCCCTACGTCGGCGCCTACGTGCGCTACTTCGTGCGCCACCCCACCACCCAGGCCATGCCGCGCAAGATCAAGACCGCCTTCGACGGCTCCGAGCAGGGACGCGCCATCGCCGAGATCCACGACATCGCCTTCCGCGCGCGCGTCGAGACCGTCGACGGCCGGCAGGTGCGCGGCGCGCAGATGCTCGTCGGCGGCGGCACCTCGATCATGCCGCGTGTCGCGCCCGCCCTCTACGACTTCGTCGGCCTCGACGACGGCGAGTACCTCAAGCTCTCCGAGGCCGTCTTCCGCATCTTCGACCGCCAGGAGTGGCTGCGCGTCAACCGCGCCCGCGCCCGCATCAAGGTGTTCGTCGACAAGTACGGCATCGACGAGCTGCGCCGCCAGGTCGAGGAGGAGATCCAGGGCGACTGGGTCGCCGAACGCGACTTCTCCGTCGAGCACCGCCTGTTCGTCGACGACGAGCGCGAGTCCGCGCCTGCGCCGCCGCTCAGCTACGGCAGCCCCAACGGCGACCTGTCCGGGTTCGAGCGCTTCCGCGCCGCCAACGTGCAGGAGCAGAAGCAGGACGGCTTCGTCACCGTGGAGGCCAAGGTCACCCGCGGCGACCTCTCCCCCGAGCAGTTCCGCGGGCTCGCCCAGATCGTCCGCCGCCACGCCGGCGGCTACGCCCGCACCACCGTCCAGCAGAACCTGCTGCTGCGGTGGGTGCGAGAGGAGAGCGTCTACGACGTGTGGCAGGCGCTGTGCGAGCTCGGCCTCGGCGAGGCCGGGCCGCGCGAGGTCGCAGACGTCGTCTCCTGCCCCGGAACCGACTCCTGCAAGCTCGGCATCACCAGCTCCATGGGCCTCAACCAGGCCGTCCAGGAGCGCATCGAGCAGATGCGCATCACCGACCCGCTCACACGCCAGATCCACATCAAGATGAGCGGCTGCCCCAACGGCTGCTCCCAGCACCACGTCGCCGACATCGGCTTCTACGGCGCCTCCATCAAAGTCGGCCAGCGCCAGATCCCCGCCTACATCCCCCACGTCGGCGGCGTCTACGAAGGCGCTCCCGTGCAGTTCGGCCAGCGCCTCAAGCTGCGCCTGCCCGCCAAGCGCGTTCCCGAGGCCGTCGAGCGCTGGATCCGCCACTACGAAGCGTCCCGCGCAGACGGCGAGCCGTTCCGCGCGTTCGCGCAGCGCGTCGGCACCGGCGAGCTCGAGGCGCTCGTCAAGGACCTCTCCATGCCCGTCGAGTTCTCCCTCGAGAACATCAACCAGTTCATCGATTGGAACCGCAGCTCCCCGTTCGAGGTCGAGCGGGGCGAAGGCGAGTGCGCGGTATAGACCACGCGAACCTCAAGCACATGACCAAGCGAGACGACCAGATCCCATGCACCCCCTAGACACCCACCGCGAGCCCGTGAGCGCCACCGTCGACCCCTCCTTCAGCCTCACCCACACGCTGCGCGAGGCAGCCCGACACGGCCGGCGCGCCGTGCTGCTGTGCTCCTTCCAGAAGGAGGAGTCCGTGCTGCTCGACGAGCTGCTGCGCCTGAATGAAGAAATGACCCCCGCCCCCCCCGGCAAGGCGGTGCGCGTGGTCACCATCGACACGGGCGTGCTCTTCCCCGAGACGCTGGAGACGTGGCGCGCGTTCGAGCAGCGCTTCGGGGTCGCGATCGAGGTGCAGGACGCGAGCAACGCGGCGAATCCGTGGAGCGGCCCGGAGCACTGCTGCTCGGTGGCGAAGGTGGCCGCGCTGGAGAGCGCGCTCGCGGGCGCGGAGGGCTGGATCACCGGCATTCGCCGCGAGCAGGGCCCCACGCGCGCAAACACGGAGCTGATCGAACGCGACGCGAGGCGCGGCCTGTGGAAGTACAACCCGCTGGCGCACTGGACCGACAAGGACCTGTGGCGGCGGATCCACCAGCGCGAGCTGCCGTACAACCCGCTCCACGACCAGGGCTACGAGTCGATCGGCTGCGCGCCCTGCACCCAGCCCGGCGCCGGGCGCGAGGGGCGCTGGGCAGGCACCGACAAGACCGAGTGCGGCCTCCATGTGGACGTATAGCTGAATGAGCGTCGCCACCCGCCCGCAGCTCTCGCACCTGCGCGCGCTCGAGTCCGAGGCGATCCACGTCATGCGCGAGGTCGCCGCCGAGCTCGAGCGGCCCGTGCTGCTGTTCAGCGGCGGCAAGGACTCGATCGTGCTGCTGCGGCTCGCCGAGAAGGCGTTCCGGCCTGCGCCCTTCCCGTTCCCGCTGATGCACGTCGACACCGGCCACAACTTCCCCGAGGTCATCGAGTACCGCGACCGCCGCGTCGCCGAGCTCGGCGAGCGGCTGATCGTCGCCAGCGTGCAGCGCTCGATCGACTCCGGCCGCGTCGTCGAGGAGAGCGGGCCGCGCGCCTCGCGCAACAAGCTGCAGACCGTCACGCTGCTCGACGCCATCGCCGAGCACCGCTTCGACGCCGCCTTCGGCGGAGCCCGCCGCGACGAGGAGCGCGCCCGCGCCAAGGAGCGCGTGTTCTCCTTCCGCGACGACTTCGGCCAGTGGGACCCCAAGAACCAGCGCCCCGAGCTGTGGAACCTCTACAACGGGCGCATCCGCAAGGGCGAGCACGTGCGCGTGTTCCCCCTCTCCAACTGGACCGAGCTCGACGTGTGGGAGTACATCGACGCCGAGCAGCTCGAGGTGCCGTCCATCTACTTCGCCCACGAGCGCCAGGTGTTCGAGCGCGACGACATGCTCTACGCGCTGTGGGAGGGCACCGAGCTGCTCCCCGGCGAGGAGGTCTTCACCGAGACCGTCCGCTACCGCACCGTCGGCGACATGAGCTGCACCGGCGGCGTGCGCTCCGGCGCCACCACGCTCGAGCAAGTCGTGCTCGAGATCGCCGCCACCCGCATCACCGAGCGCGGCGAGACGCGCGCCGACGACAAAGTCTCCGAGGCCGCCATGGAGGACCGCAAGAAGGCCGGGTACTTCTGAGATGGTCGTGAGCACTTCGCCATACGGCGTCCTCGTTCGCTCGCGTGCGAAGCACGCCACGCTCGCTGCGTCCTTGTCTGGCTCGACTCACGCCCCTCTCAGGCGCTAGCTGCGATGACACTGGACCTCCTCCGCTTCACCACCGCGGGCTCCGTGGACGACGGCAAGAGCACGCTGATCGGGCGGCTGCTGTTCGACTCCAAGCAGGTGTTCGAGGACCAGCTCGCGCAGGTCGCGCAGGCCTCCGAGCGCCGCGGCGGCGAGGGCACGCTCGACCTCGCGCTGCTCACCGACGGCCTGCGCGCCGAGCGCGAGCAGGGCATCACCATCGACGTCGCCTACCGCTACTTCGCCACCGCCAGGCGCCGCTTCATCATCGCCGACTGCCCCGGGCACCGCCAGTACACGCGCAACATGGTCACCGGCGCCTCCACCGCCGACGTCGCCGTGGTGCTGATCGACGCCCGCCGCGGCGTGCTCGAGCAGTCCAAGCGCCACGCCTTCCTCAGCGCGCTGCTCGGCATCCCGCAGATGGTCGTCGCGATCAACAAGATGGACCTGGTGGAGCACTCGCAGGAGCGCTACGAGCAGCTCGTGGAGGAGTTCGAGGCGTTCGCGCGCAAGCTGCGAGGCGGGCGCAACCCGCGCCGCGTCGAGATCGCCTACATCCCCATCTCCGCGCTCAACGGCGACAACGTGGTCGAGCGCTCCGAGGCCATGCCCTGGTATGACGGCCCGCCGCTGCTCGAGCTGCTCGAGCAGGTGGAGGTCGCATACGACCACCCCGACGACGTGCCCGCGCGCTTCCCCGTGCAGTGGGTGGTCCGGGCGGGCGGGCATGTCAATCTTGCCGGCGACGGGGAGCACAGCGAATACCGCGGCTACTCCGGCCAGCTCGCCAGCGGCGCCCTGCGCGTGGGCGAGGAGGTCGCCGTGCTGCCCGCCGGCGCTCGCACCCGCATCGCCGCCATCGACACCTACGACGGCTCGCTCGAGGAGGCCACCGCGCCGATGTCGCTCACGCTGCGCCTCGAGCACGACCTCGACGTCTCGCGCGGGCAGCTCATCTGCCGTCCCGGCGAGGCCCCCACGGTCGCGCGCGAGCTCGTCGCCGAGGTGTGCTGGATGGCCGAGCAGGCGCTGCGCCCAGGCGCGCGCTACGAGCTCAAGCACACCGCCCACAGCGCCACCGCCGTCATCGAGGAGATCGAGGACATCCTCGACGTGCACACGCTCGAGCGCGTCGCGCCGCCCGAGCAGCTCGAGCTCAACGACATCGCGCGCGTGCGCCTGCGCACCAGCGCGCCGCTCGCCTTCGACCCCTACGCCGCCAACCGCCGCACCGGCAGCTTCATCCTGATCGACCAGCACAGCAACGGCACCGTCGGCGCCGGCATGATCGTCGCCGCCGCCTGACGCCGCCGCGACTAAGCTTCCGCCGATGTTCAGCAAGGTCCTGATCGCAAACCGCGGCGAGATCGCCATCCGCATCGCGCGCGCGCTCGAGGAGCTCGGCGTCGCCAGCGTGGCCGTCTACTCCGAGCTCGACCGCGACGCGCCGCACGTCAGGCGCGCCGACGAGGCCTACAACCTCGGCGAGGGTCCCGCCGCCGAGAACTACCTGCACATCGAGAAGATCCTCGACGCCGCCAAGCGCTCCGGTGCCGAGGCGATCCACCCCGGCTACGGCTTCCTCGCCGAGAACGCGCCGTTCGCGCAGGCCTGCGAGGACGCCGGCGTCGTCTTCATCGGCCCCCCCGCCAGCGCGATCGAGGCGATGGGCTCCAAGACGCGCGCGCGCGAGCTGATGCAGGCCGCCGGCGTGCCCATCGTCCCCGGCACCACCGAGCCCGTCGCCAGCGTCGCCGACGCGCTGCGCATCGCCAAGCGCGAGATCGGCTTCCCCGTCGCGGTGAAGGCCGCCGGCGGCGGCGGCGGCAAGGGCTTCCGCGTGGCCCTCTCCGAGGAGGAGCTCGACGGCGCCTTCGAGGGCTCCAGCCGCGAAGGCCAGAAGTTCTTCTCCGACCCCACCGTCTACCTCGAGCGCTACCTGCCCGACCCCCGCCACGTCGAGGTGCAGGTGCTCGCCGACCGCCACGGCAACGTCATCCACCTCGGCGAGCGCGACTGCTCGATCCAGCGCCGCCACCAGAAGGTGATCGAGGAGTCCCCCGCGCCCGAATGGGTCGTCGACCCGCAGATGCGCGAGCGCATCGGGCAGATCGGCGTCAACGCCGCCAAGGCCGTCGGCTACGTCGGCGCCGGCACCATCGAGGGCCTGTTCACCACCGGCGAGGGCACCAGGGACGAGCCGGAGTACTTCTTCCTCGAGATGAACACGCGCGTGCAGGTCGAGCACTGCGTCACCGAGATGACCACCGGCATCGACATCGTCAAGGAGGGCATCAAAGCCGCCGCCGGCGAGGAGCTCTCCTACGCCCAGGCCGACGTCGAGCTGCGCGGCCATGCCATCGAGTGCCGCATCAACGCCGAGGACGCCGCCAAGAACTTCGCCCCCGCCCCCGGCAGGATCGGCGTCTACCGCGAGCCGCGCGGCCCCGGCGTGCGCGTCGACTCCGGCGTCGAGGAAGGCGGCGAGGTCTCGCCCATGTACGACCCCATGGTCGCCAAGCTGATCGTGTGGGACGCAGACCGCGAGGCCGCCACCGCACGCATGCTGCGCGCCCTCGGCGAATACGAGATCGGCGAGCTGAAGACGCTGATCCCCTTCCACCAGGCGCTGCTCGCCACCGAGCAGTGGGCCAGGGGCGAGACCTGCCGCGACCTGCTCGAGGACAAGCAGTGGCTGAAGCAGCTCGCCTTCCCCGCGCCCACGCCGCCCGCCGACGGCGAGGACGCCGGCGAGCAGGTCGAGCAGACCTACGCCGTCGAGGTCTCCGGCAAGCGCTTCGACGTGCGCGTCGTCGGCCCCCCGTTCGCCGGCGGCGGGGCCGCGAGCGCCGCCGCGATGAACGGCGGCGCCGGCGCGGGGGCGCGCAAGGCCCCCAAGCGCGGCGAGCGGAAGTCCTCCAGCGGCGGCGGGCCGGACACCCTCCCCTCGCCCCTGCAGGGAAATATGTGGAAGGTGCTCGTCAAGCAGGGCGACACCGTGCAGGAGGGCCAGCTGCTGTGCATCATCGAGGCCATGAAGATGGAGAACGAGATCACCGCCCACAAGACCGGCACCATCGTCGAGCTGCCCATCACCGAGGGCGCGCCGATCCAGGCCGGCGCGCCGATCGCCACGATCAGGGGCGGCGAGGGCTGAGCGCCGCGCCGCGTGGCGGCCAGCGGCGCCCCTACCGCGTGCCGGCGAGCGCCTCCACGTTGCGCGCGTGCACCGCGCGCTGCTGGCGCGAGCGCCTGCCCTGCGGCAGCTGCGCCTCCGCGCCGTGCTCGCGCAGCGCGAGCAGGTAGGCCATGTCCTCCTCGAGCAGCACGCCGGCTCGCTCCCGGTCGATGACGGGGCCGTGCCCCGGCACCACGTGCTCGGCCCGCTCCAGCAGCGCGCGCAGCCGCTCGAGCGTGGCCAGGTACTCGTCCACGCGATCGCCGGCGCTCAGCAGCGGCAGCTCGACCGGCGAGAGGTAGTCGCCGGCCACCAGCACGCCCGTCCATCCGATCAGCACGGCCATGCCGTCGGCCGTGTGGCCTGTGGCCACGTGCAGCTCGAGCTCGCGCTCGCCGATCTCGCAGCGTCCCGGCACCGGCAGCCCCTGCACCGCGCCCAGCGCCAGCGGACGCGCGCGCTCGATCATCAGCTCTTCGTCGAAGTGACGCAGCTCGCGCTGCGCCTCGCCGGGCGCCGCCGCCAGCCGCTCCGCGGTGCTCTCCGCGCAGCCCAGCGCCAGCTCGGGGTAGGCCAGGCGGCCCAGCAGGTGGTCCCAGTCGCCGTGCGTCGCCAGCAGGCCGCTTGGAGGCGGAAAGCGCGCCTGCGCGATCAGCGCCGGCAGCGCGTCGAGCTCGTCCGGCAGCACCGGCGAGTCGATCACGAAGGTCTCCTCGCCGTCGCGCACGATCACGCAGTTGACGTGCAGCACGGCGCTCGTGACGAGGATCACGTCGGGGTGCAGCGAGACGGCCCGCATCGGCAGGCGCCGGCGCGCGCGGCTCAGGTGGCCCCGAGCAGCTTGGCGGCCTCTTTGAGGTTGGGCACCTCGGCCGTGGGCTTCTTCTGCGAGGCGTCGAGCGTCTGCTTGGCGCGGTTCACCCAGATCACCGGCACGCGCTGTTTCACGCAGGGCACCACGTCGTGGTAGTGGCTCGAGGCCACGTGCACCCAGCCGCGCTTGCCGCCCATGCGCCGCGCGCACTCGGTGAAGTGCGGCGGCTCGGGCTTGTAGGAGCGCACCTGCTGGGCCGTGACCACGAGGTCGAAGTCGATCGGGATGTGGCGGCGCGTCTGGCCCAGCAGCTTGTCGTCGATGTTGGAGATCAGGCCGAGCTTGAACTTCTTGGCGAGCTTCTGCAGCTGTGTGCCCGTCTCCCTGAACGGCTGCCAGCGCTGCACCGAGTCGGGCAGGAAGCCCGAGCGCGAGGGCTCGAGCGGCCACTCGAGGCGTTTGGCGATCTCGATCGCGGTGCGCCTGAGCACCTCCGCGTACAGCTCGTAGGAGCCGCCCTCGATCTCGCGCGAGATCTCGTGGAACATCGTGATCAGCGTGGCGCGGTCGATCTCCACGCCGTCGCGCTCGGCCTCCTTGGCGAACGCTTCGTAGATCCCCGTCTCCCAGTCGATCAGCGTGCCGTACACGTCGAAGGTCACGAACGAGATGTGCTTGGGCAACGGCATCGCGCGGCATTATGCCCTGAGCGGGGCGTTGCGCGCGCTCAGCCCGCTTTGCGTTAGAGTCCCGCGCCGCAATGGACCTGCTGGAGTACCAAGGCAAGCAGCTGTTCGCCCGCCACGGGCTGAAGGTCTCTTCGGGCAAGCCGGTGAAGACCGTGGAGGACGCGGTGGCGGCGGCTGAGGAGATCGGCTACCCGGTGGTGATCAAGGCGCAGGTGCTGATCGGCGGGCGCGGCAAGGCCGGCGGCGTGAAGCTCGCCGCGGATGAGCGGGAGGCGCGCGAGCACGCCGCCAACATCCTCGGCATGGACATCAAGGGGCACGTCGTCCGCACGCTGTGGATCGAGCACGCCTCCGACATCGCCGCCGAGTACTACGCCTCGGTGCTGCTCGACCGTTCCGCCAAGAAGCCGCTGGTGATGTTCAGCGTGGAGGGCGGCGTCGACATCGAAGAGGTCGCCGAGCGCACACCCGAGAAGCTGATCCGCCACCACGTCGACGCCCTCCAGGGCCTCTCCCACGAGGATGCCGTCGAGATCGCCAGAAAAGGAGGCGCCGACGCCGACGTGATCGACGGCGTGGCCGACGCGCTCACCGCGCTGTACGAGGTGTGGCTGCAGGAGGACGCCACGCTGGCCGAGATCAACCCCCTGATCGTCACGCCCGAGCGCGAGGTCAGGGCGCTCGACGCGAAGGTCTCGCTGGACGGCAACGCGCTCTACCGCCACCCCGACAGCCAGGGGCTCTCCGACAGCGAGAACGAAGACCCGATCGAGCGCCGCGCCAAGGAGGAGGGCGTGCAGTACGTCAAGCTCGACGGCGACATCGGCATCCTCGGCAACGGCGCCGGGCTGGTGATGAGCACGCTCGACGTGGTCGCCCAGGCCGGCGGCAGGCCCGCCAACTTCCTCGACGCCGGCGGCGGCTCCGACGCCGAGAAGGTCAAGCAGGCCGTCGACCTGCTGCTCGCCAACGACGCCGTCAAGGCGGTGCTGTTCAACATCTTCGGCGGCATCACCCGCTGCGACGAGGTCGCGCGCGGGCTGATCGCCGCCTTCGAGGAGATCAAGCCATCGGTGCCCTTCGTCGTGCGACTGGACGGCACCAACGACGTGGAGGGCCGGCGGCTGCTGCAGGAGGCCGCGCTGCCCAACGTGCACGCCGCCAGGACCATGAACGAGGCCGCCGAGATGGTGGTGGCGCTGGCGGCCGGGCAGCCGGTGGGGGCGGGCGCGTGAACGCGCGCAGCCGGCGCGGAGGCGCTTCGTGAGCGTCCTCGTCGACGAGTCCACGCGCCTGTGCGTGGCCGGCATCACCGGCCGCGAGGGCAGCTTCCACACGCTCAACAACCGCCGCTACGGCACCGACGTGGTGGGCGGCGTCACCCCCGGCAAGGGCGGCCAGGACGTCGAGGGCATCCCCGTGTTCGACAGCTGGGAGCAGGCGATGGCCGAGGCGCAGCCCAACACCGCGATGATCTTCGTGCCGCCGCGCTTCGCCGCCGACTCGATCCTCGAAGCGGCCGCCGCCGGCGTCGAGCTGGTGGTGGCGATCACCGAGGGCATCCCCGCGCACGACGAGCTGCGCGTGTACAACACGCTCGTGCGCGACCATCCGGGCACGCGCCTGATCGGGCCGAACTGCCCCGGCATCCTCTCGCCCGGCAAGGCCAACGTCGGCATCATCCCCGCCTCCTTCTTCGAGCGGGGCAGCGTCGGCGTGGTCTCCCG
Source organism: Solirubrobacteraceae bacterium (assembly GCA_035508735.1). Classification (GTDB taxonomy): domain Bacteria; phylum Actinomycetota; class Thermoleophilia; order Solirubrobacterales; family Solirubrobacteraceae; genus Palsa-744. The sequence continues at coordinate 121,824 of DATJMM010000025.1, forward strand.
CTCCGGCACGCTCACCTACCAGATCGGAAACGAGATCGCCCAGGCAGGCGTGGGCTGCAGCTCGATCGTGGGCATCGGCGGCGACCCCGTGCCGGGCTCCTCCTTCGTGGACGTGCTGGAGCTGTTCGAGTCCGACGAGGAGACCGAGCTGGTGGTGCTCTCCGGCGAGATCGGCGGCTCCGCCGAGGAGGAGGCCGCGGAGTACATCGCCGAGAGCATGTCAAAGCCGGTGGTCGCCTACATCGCCGGCTTCACCGCCCCCGCCGGCAAGCAGATGGGCCACGCCGGCGCGATCGTGTCGGGTAGCGCCGGCACCGCCGCCGCCAAGGCCGAGGCGCTCGAAGCCAAGGGCGTGCGGGTGGGGCGCACGCCCACCGAAACCGCCGAGATCGCCGTCGAGGTGCTCGGCGGCGCGTCGCTCAGCGCGAGCTGACGCTCACGGGCGCCCGGCCTGGGCCTGGCCGCCGCGCGGCGCCGGCGGGCGCGCAGCCGCGGCAGGTACGCTTGGCGGACGATGGACCAAGAGGTCGCGAGGACGCTGGGGGAGCTGGAGCGCAAGCTGCACGAGCTCGAACGCACGCTCGCCACGGTTAGCCCGCGCTCGACGCCGGCCGCAACCGCTGCCCCGCCGGGCAGGATCGTCGACGAGAGCCGCGAGCACGCGGTCGCGGAGCGCGCCCCGAATGCGCCACGCGCCCCGCTGCCGCCGAGGCGGGCGAGCGAGCCGCGCACGCCTGCGGCGCCGACCCCGGCCGAGCTGCTCCGCTTCCGCGACCGCCTCGAGCAGACGGCGCGCGAGCTGGCCCGCGACTACGACGAGCTGCTCGGACGCCTAAGCTACGCCGCTGTGCAGAAGCCGTCCCCGTCGAGCATCTCCTTCGCCCGCGGCGCGCCCTCGCTCGACATCGTCGACGTGCAGGGGCTGCGCGAGGCCGCCGCGCGCGCCTTCGACAGCGACCCGGCGGGCACGACGGCGTACGGCACGTCCGTGGGCTACCCGCGCTTGCGCAGCTGGATCGCCGACCGCCACGGCGTGGAGCCCGAGCGCGTGCTGGTCACCAACGGCTCGATGCAGGCGGACGCGTTCCTGTTCGAGCAGCTGGTGCGCGAGGGCGACGAGGTGGTGGTGGAGCGCCCCACCTACGACCGCACGCTGCTGTCGCTGCGCCAGCGCGGCGCGCGCGTGCACGCCGTGCAGATGCAGCCCGACGGGATCGACACCGAGCAGCTGAACGAGCTGCTCACGCGCGGCGGCGAGGCGGCGCAGCCGACGCTCGCGCACATCATCCCCAACTTCCAAAACCCCGCCGGCTACACGCTCTCCTACGAGAAGCGCGTCCGCCTGCTGGAGCTGGCGGCCGAGCACGGCTTCCTGGTGTTCGAGGACGACCCCTACGTGGAGCTGCGCTTCAGCGGCGAGCGGCTGCCGACGATGCTCTCGCTCGACCCCGAGCGGGTGGTGTACGCCTCTTCGTTCTCGAAGACCGTGTGCCCGGGCATCCGCGTGGGCTACCTCGTGGGCCCCGCCGACCTGATCGCGGCGGTGGCGAAGCTGGCCACCAACACCTACATCTCCCCCAACATGGTGGCGCAGTCGATCGTGTACGAGTTCTGCGCCTCCGGCGCGATCGAGCGCTCGATCGAGACCGTCAAGGCGGCTCTGGCCGAGCGCGCGCGCGCGCTCGCCGACGCGCTGCGCGCAGAGCTCGCCGACGCGCAGTTCGTGGAGCCGCAGGGCGGCTACTTCATGTGGGTCACGCTGCCCGAGGGCACCGACGTGGACGTCCTCTTCAAGGCCGCCGCCGAGCGCGGCGTGGCGTTCGTGAAGGGCACCGACTTTTTGCTCGAGGGCGGCGAGAACACGCTGCGCCTGGCTTACTCCGGCGTCACCCCAGAGCAGATCCGCGAGGGCGTCACGCGCCTCGCCGAGGCCTACCGCTCGCTGTAGGCAGGGCCTCAGCGCCCGTAGCGCTGGCCGAGCACCAACTGCTCCGGCAGCGCGGTGCGCGGCGGCGGCGAGGGGTCGGCGATCACCGACACGGTCTCGGCGACGCTGGCGGTGAGCCCGAGCCTGCGCCCGTCCTCGGTCTGCAGCTCCACGTGCTCGGGCCCGCGCTCCGCGAGCGTCGCCTCGAGGCCGGGCTCGATGCCCGACGCCTTGAGGTAGTGCAGCAGGTCCTCCGCCTCGTTCTCGAAGCGCAGCACCCGCACCTTCGCGCCCACCTCCACGTCGGCCAGCGGCACGCCCGGCAGGCGCGCGCCGGCGGCGATGGGGTGCCCGTGCGGGCAGGTCTTGGCGTCGCCGATCGCGGCCAGCATGCGCTCCTCGAGCACCGGCGACATCGCGTGCTCGAGGCGCTCGGCCTCCTCGTGCACCTCGTCCCACGGAACTCCCAGCACGTCGGTGAGGAAGCGCTCGATCAGCCGGTGGCGGCGCACGATCTCCTCGGCGTGCGCGGCGCCGCTGTCGGTGAAGGAGATCGCGCGATCGCTGCCGCGCGTGATGTAGCCGTCGCGCTCCAGGCGCCCGATCATCTCGTGCACGGTGGGGGCGGACAGCTGCATCGCGCGCGCCACGTTGGCGCCGGTCATCGGCAGCGCCGCCTCCTGCAGCCAGAAGAGGATCTGCAGGTACTCCTCCTCGGCGACGGTGGCGCTCGCCTTGCCTTCCTCCCCGGCCATGGCGCTGATGCTAGAGGACGTCCGCCCGCGCCGGGGCTCAGCTGTGGAGCTGCGCGTACGCGCACTCGCGCGGCGGCTTGTCCTCGCGCCAGCGCCGTAGCCTGGCGCCGTGGCGGATGCGCCCGGCGGAGACGTGGTCGAAGTCGATCTCGACCACCAGCTCGGGGCGCAGGCCGATCCACTCGAGCTCCTTGCCGGCGCTCCAGCGGCTAGGGTCGGCCGAGCCGCGCTCGCCCGTCTCATACGGGCCGAAGAAGCCCACCAGCCGCTTCTTCTCGGAGACGCTGAGGCCCGAGCAGTGCCCGACCACGCGCAGCTCCTCGCCGTCGTAGAGGCCGAGGATCAGCGCGCCTACCGTGCCCGGCTCCTTGCCGGGACGCCAGCCGACCACCACCGCATCGATCGTGCGCACGCGCTTGACCTTGACCATGCCCTTGCGCTCGCCCGGCAGGTAGGGCGAGTCGCGGTCCTTGGCGATCGCACCCTCTGCGTGCTCCAGCCACTCCCGCGCGGCGTCGGGGGCCTCGACGGCGCGCATCAGCTCGACCGGCGCGCCGGCGAAGCCGGCGTCGAGGGCCTCGAGGTCCTCCCCCGCGAGCAGGCGCTCGAGCGCGAGGCGGCGCTCGCGGAACGGCAGCTCGAGCAGCGACTCGTCGCCGCGCGCGAGCAGGTCGAAGGCCACGAACACGGCCGGCGTCTCGAGCGCCAGGCGCTGCACGCGCGAGGCGGCGGGGTGGATACGCTGGCCGAGCGCGTCGAAGTCCTCGCGGCCGCCCGAGTCGCGCACCACGATCTCGCCGTCGAGCACGTAGCGGCCGGACGGGAGCGCCAGCTCGGGGAAGTAGCGCCCCAGCGGGCGGGCGCTGCGGGACTGCAGGAACACGTCCTCGCCGTCCACGAAGGACAGACAACGGAAGCCGTCGAGCTTGACCTCGTACACCCACTCATCGCCCACGGGCAGCTCGCGGCGCGAGAGCGCCAGCTGCGGCTTCAGCGGCGGCGCCAGCGGCAGGCTCACGCGTCGCCCCGTTTGCGCGCGGGGGCTTTGCGCGCGCGGCTCGGCTGCACGCGCTTGGGCTCGTCCTTGTGCTTGCGGAAGTGCGGCGGCCAGGGCGCGTCGCCGAGTCCCTCGCGCTCGTCGCGCGCGGCCAGCTCGAGCAGCCCGTCGAGGCTGCCGGCGTGCTCGTCGATGTCCGCCGCCGGGTCGCCGCGCTCGCGCAGCCGCGCCGGCACCGTCTTCAGCGTCAGCTCGGCCGGCTCCACGTCGGCCACCTCCCCCCACTCGAGCGGGCACGACACGCGCGCGTCGGGCACGGCCCGCACCGAGTAGGCGGAGGCCACGGTGCGGTCGCGCGCGTTCTGGTTGTAGTCGATGAACACGCCCTCGCGTTCCTCCTTCCACCAGCGGCTGGTGGCGCGGCCCGGCACGCGCCGCTCCACCTCGCGCGCCAGCGCCAGCGCCGCGCGGCGCACTTCTTCGAAGCCGTGCTCGGGCACCACACGGACGTACACGTGGATGCCGCGCGAGCCGGAGGTCTTGGGGTAGCCGCGCAGCCCGTGCTGCTCGAGCACCTCGCGCACGCACAGCGCCACCTCGCGCACCTGCGAGAACGGCACCTCGGGGCCGGGGTCGAGGTCCACGCGCAGCTCGTCGGGGCGGTCGAGGTCGGCGCGGCGCACCGGCCACGGGTTCCAGTCGATCACGCCGAGGTTCACGCCCCACACCAGGTGCGCGGCGTCGTTGGGCACCAGCTCGCGCGCGTGGCGGCCGCTGGGGAACGTGACCGTGGCCGTCTGCAGCCACTCCGGCGCACCGTCGGGCACGCGCTTCTGGAAGAACGGCTCGCCGTTCACGCCGTCGACCCAGCGCTTCATCACCGTGGGGCGCTCGCGCAGGCCGCGCACCACCGCCTGCTCGCACTCCACGTAGTAGTTGGCGAGGTCCAGCTTGGTGATGCCCACGTCCGGGAAGAAGGGCTTCTCGGGGTTGCTCACGCGCAGCTCGTGACCGCTCAGCTCGAGCACCGCGGGTTGCGCCTTGGCGGGGGCCATTGCTGGAAGGATGACCGATCGTGCACGTGCCCGAACGGCTGCTGATCGCCTCAGGCCCCTTCACGGGGGCCCTGAGCGCGGCCGAGGCGGCTGCCGCGCTGGCGCGCGGGGTGCGGGCGGCGGGGCGTCCCGCGCCCGACGTGCTCGCGCTCGACTGCCGCGAGGACGATCGGGAAGCCGTGCGCGAGCAGCTCGAGGCGGCTGGGTTCGAAGCGCGCATGCGCGCCGCGCGCGCCGTCGTGCTGGCCTTCGCGCGCCTCGAGGAGCGCACGCTCGCCGGCAGCGCCGCCTTCGAGATCGCCACGCGCGCGCGCCAGGCGGGGGTGCCGAGCTACGCGGTCACAGCACACGATCTGCTCGACGCCTTCGACGCCCGCATTCTCGACCTGCAGCTCGTGCTCGAGGCGCGCACCGCCCGCTCCCTGTCGGCCGCCGGCGGGCGCCTGGCCGAGCTCGCCTAACGCTCGCCGGCCAGCGCGAGCGCCAGCCGCGCTCGGCGGCGCGGGCGAGCGCGCCCGACAGCTGCTCGAGCGAGGCGGGCCGCGCGACCGCGGCCGGGACACAGCGCTGGTCCCCGGTCCAGTTGCGCCAGCCGCTCTCGCCCAGGTGTCGATCGCTAGTCTCGCTCATCACATGACCCAGCCCGAGCCTACTGCGAGCCCGGGCGTGCGCGCCTCCCGCGGCCTCGCCCTGCCCACGCCGGGCGCGAGGCGCGCAACGGTGATCGGCGCGGGCTCGTTCGGCACGGCGCTGGCCGTGCTGCTCGCGCGCGGCGGGCTGCGCACTACGCTGCAGACGCGCACCGAGGAGCAGGCGGCGGAGATCGAGCGCGAGCGGGAGAACCGGCGCTACCTGCCGGGCGTGCAGCTGCCGGCGCAGCTGCGCATCGAGCCGGCCGCGGCCGGCGTGGCGCGCGCCGACTACGTGTTTCTGGCCGTGCCCTCGCGCGGGCTCGGCGAGGTGATCGAACGCCTTGGCTCGACCGGCCTCGGCGCACGCACCGCGGTGGTGTCGGTGGCCAAGGGCCTCGTGCCGCCCGACGGACGCCCGCCGACGAGCGTGCTGGCGGCGAGGTTCGCCGCCGAGCGCGTGGCGTGCGTCGGCGGCCCCGCGCACGCGCAGGAGATGGTCGGCGATGGCGCGGCGCTGGTGGCGGCGAGCGCCGGCGAGGAGCTGGCGCGCGCGCTCGCGCAGGTGTTCACGCGCGCCGGCGTGGTGTGCGAGCTCTCCGACGACCCGCTCGGCGTGGAGCTGGCCGGGGCGGCCAAGAACGCCGCCGCGCTGGCCGCCGGCGCGACCGAGGCGCAGGGGCTGAACGCCGCCGGCGCGGCCGCCGGGCACATCTTCGCGGAGGTGTGGCGCTATGCCGAGCAGCTGGGCGCGCGCCCGGAGTCGATGATCGGCCTGGCCGGCGCGGGCGACCTGGTGGCCACCGCGCTCGCGCGCGAGAGCCGCAACCGCCGCGCCGGCGAGCTGCTGGCGGCCGGCGTGCCGGCGGCCGAGATCCCCTCCCGGATCGGCCAGGCGGTGGAGGCGCTCGAGTCGGTGCCGCTGCTGGCGCGCGCGCTCGAGTCGGCCGGCGTCGGCGCGCCCGTCACTGGGGCGCTCGCGCGGCTCATCTCCGGCGAGCTGCCGCTGAAGGAGTGGGTGGCGCTGGTGCGCGCCACGGTGCCGCCGCCGGCGCTGTGGCGGCGACGGCCGCAGCCGGGCTTCTGGCGGCGGGTGTGGCGGTGGCTCTCGGGCGGCTGAGGCCCTGCGCGCTTTCTGGAAGCCGTCGGTCAGTCGATCGACCCAGGCTCAGCCAGCCACACGCTCTCGATCCCCAGCACGCGGCAAAGGGGCTCGAAGTGACGGTCGTAGTGCAGCACCGCCGCCCCACGTCCGGCCGCCGCCGCAGCGATCAGATAGTCCGCTGCCGGGACGCGCCGCTCGCCCCGCAGCTCGTGCGAGGCACCAAGGGCTGCCGCGCCGACGCTGCGTGTGACGGGGGCCGCAGGCAGCGCCGTCAGCGTTCGATCGAGCTCGGCGAACCTCTGCTCGTCGCGAGCGCTCGCAAGCAGCTCGAGGGCCACTACGGGACATACGGCGAGCAGGTTGGACCTGGCTGTCGCCGACCAGCGGGGCAACACGGCCGGGTCGCGCTGGCGGTTCCACGCCGAGGTATCGAATACGAGCAGTCCGCCGGAGCCGTAGGGCTCAACGGGAAGCATGCAGCTGCTCAGAGACGGCGAAGTCATAACCGTCATCGTCGCCCGCTGCGATTCGGAGCAGGTGCTCACGGGCCTCGCGCTGGTCAGCGCGCTCCGCGCGGATCGCTTCCGCGCCACGCAGCGCCAGGTCGCGCACCGCCCGCGAACGCGGCTCGGTGCCGCCAAACTCGGCGACGGCCGCCGCCAACTCAGAGTCGAGTGTGACCTGCACACGCGGTTTGGTCGGCGGCATCCAAGCAGTGTACCACCCTCCTGGTACACCATGATCCAGCGAAAGGGCGTCCTCCTCCAACTTGCACCCGCGGCTCCAAAGCGACCAGCCTCCCGAGGTGTGCAGCTATGGACCCCTGGATGCTTCGGCCCCCATCAACGTCCCCACCACCGCCTCGTACACCCCTCGCCCGTGCCCGGCCTCGGTGACCCGCGCGTTTGCCTGGGCGGCCAGGTCCGCGGCGATCGAGGGGTCGCGCGCGAGCGCGTTGGCGACCAGGAAGAACGCGTCCACCTCGCCCGCGCAGGCGAGGTCCTCGCGCGAGTCGCCGATCGCGAACGTGTGCTCGCGCGCGTAGCCGCGGGCGCGGCGGTGGAAGGCCACCGCGGCCGCCTTCGAGGCGCCGGCGGGCACGAGGTGGTAGCAGCGCACGTGCGCCAGCGCAGCGAGCGCCGCCGAGCGGCGCTTGACCACGCCGTTGTCGACGAGGCGCAGGTCGCCGTGCCCGCGCTCGGCCAGCAGCCGGTCGGCCTCGTCCGCGTCGACGAGGCCGCGGAACAGGTGCGAGACGGCCCGTTCGAGGTGCCAGGGCTCGTGGTACTCGAGCCGTCCGGCGTAGTGCTCGAGCAGCATCTGCGGCGCCCCCGAGCGCTCGATCTGCTGGGCGATCGTGAGCTCTCCGGGCAGCAGCTCGCCGGTCAGCCAGTGCTCCTCCTCCCCCAGCACCACGCATGCGCCCGCCTCGAAGATGTAGGAGCCCTGGCCGAGCAGGCGGGCGTCCTCGGCCACCTGCGTCTGGCGGCGGCCGGACATCAGCACCACCTCCACGCCGGCGCGCAGGCAGGCCTGCACGGCGCGCACGCCGTCGATCGTGACGTTGCCCTCGCCGTCGTGCAGCATCGAGGCGCCGCGCCCGAGCAGCGTGCTGTCGAGGTCCAGGTACAGGCAGCGCATCGTCATGCGGCCGCGCCCACGCCGCTCAGCGTGCGCTCCTGGCCAGCCCCAGCGTGGTCAGCGGCGGGCGGTCCGGCGGCGCGGGGTCGCACGGCGCGTCCCGCGCCGCGTCCTCGCCCGCGCCAGCGTCGTCCTGCTCCTGCCCCTCGACGCCCGCGCCCTCCTCGACGTCGTCCCCCTCGTCTTCGTAGCCGTCGTCCTCCTCCACCCCGAAGCGCGCGCGCCAGGGCTCGAGGCATTCGTCCAGTTCCAGGCGCGAGGCGACCGTCGCCAGCACTGTGCGCGCCATCGGCGCAAGCGCCGACAGCGGCTGATGGCGGTGCCTGTGCTCCTCCAGGTCGACCTGCGCCATGCCGTTCAGGCCGACCCTGCGCCAGGCGTCGATCAGCATGCCGACCTCGACGCCGTAGCCGGTGGCGAACGGCAGCGCCTCGAGCAGGCCGCGGTCGGCGGCCACCTCGCCGGCCAGCGGCTGGCGCACGCACGCCAGCTCGGGGTAGAAGATCGCGAGCGCGGGGCGCGCCATCAGGTTGTTGACGCGCCCGCCGTCATCCTCGCCCTCGCCCAGCGGCCGCCGGTAGAAGGCCTTCACGAACGCCACCTCGGAGGCCTCCGGCTCGCACACCAGCGGCCCCAGCAGGCCGGTGACGAAGTGGGCGGGGAAGCCCTCGGTGTCGGCGTCGAGGAAGCACACGAGCTCGCCGGCGAGCGCCGGCAGCGCCCGCCACATGGCATCGCCCTTGCCGAGCACCGGCCCGTGGGACGGCAGCAGCTCCGCCTCCTGCAGCACGGTCGCGCCGGCGCGCTCCGCCACCGCCGCCGTGCCGTCCTGCGAGGCGGCGTCCACCACCACCACCTCGTCGATCGCGCCGGCCTCGCGCAGCGTGACGAGGGTGGCCACGATCTCGCCCACGGTGTCCGCGCACTCGCGCGCCGGCACGCACACCGACACGCTCTCGCGGCGCTCGGCGACGATCCGCTCGAGCGGGTAGAGCGAATGGTGGAAGGAGCGGGCTTCGGCCCACTGCTCGGCCGCCGCGTCGGCTGTGTCGGGGGACATCGCCTCTACTATCTCAAGCTCCTTGCCCTCGCATCGCGCGCATCCCTCCGCCCCGTGGCACTAGAGCGAACGGCCGAGCCGTGGAGCGCGCTGCTGGACGCGGGGCGCGCGGACGGTAGGCTCGTGCGCGAGGCCAACGAGGGCCCCTCCGCGGCGAGCCTGGTGCAGCCGCCGGCGGAGCTGCACCCGGACGTGCTGGCAGCGCTCGGCAGGCTCGGCATCGAGCGGCTCTACTCCCACCAGGCGCAGGCGCTGCGCGCGGCCACGGCCGGGCCCACGATCGTCACCACCGGCACCGCCTCGGGCAAGTCGATGTGCTTCAACCTGCCCACGCTGCATCTCCTGTGCGCGCAGGCGCGCGCCCGCGCGCTCTACCTCTACCCGACCAAGGCGCTGGCCCAGGACCAGGCGCGCGCGCTGAACGCGTTCGGCCTGTCCAGGCGCGTGCGCGCGGCGATCTACGACGGCGACACGCCGCGCGAGGCGCGCGCGGAGATCCGCCGCTCGGCCAACGTGGTGCTGACCAACCCCGACATGCTGCACGTGGGCATCCTCCCCAACCACGGCGCCTGGGCGGACCTGTTCGCGAACCTCGCGGTGGTGGTGGTGGACGAGGCGCACGTCTACCGCGGCGTGTTCGGCTCGCACGTCGCCAACGTGCTGCGCCGCCTGCGCCGCGTCGCCGCCGCCTACGGCACGACGCCGCTGTTCCTGATGGCCTCGGCCACGATCGCCAACCCGCTCGAGCTGGCCGAGCGCCTGACCGGCCTCGAGGGCGTGCGGCTGATCGACCGGGACGGCGCGCCGGCGCCGCGGCGGCGCATCGCGATGTGGAACCCGCCGCTGGCCGAGGCCTCGCCCGCGGAAGCGAGGTCGCCCGGCGAGCGCCGCTCGGCGCTGGGCGAGGCCGGCGAGCTGCTGGCGCGGCTCGCGCGCGAGGGCGCGCGCACGATCTGCTTCATGAAGTCGCGCAAGGGCGTGGAGGTGCTGAGCCGCCTGGTCAAGCAGGAGCTCGAGCGCGACGATCCGCAGCTGGCGGCGCAGGTGGAGCCCTACCGCGCCGGCTACACCCCCCAACAGCGGCGCGAGCTCGAGCGACGGCTGGTGGCCGGCGAGCTGCGCACGGTGATCACCACGGACGCGCTCGAGCTCGGCATCGACGTCGGCGAGCTCGACGCGGCGGTGGTGGTGACCTTCCCCGGTACGGTGGCCTCGCTGCGCCAGATGTGGGGACGCGCGGGGCGGCGTGGGCGCGGCCTGGCGGTGTACGTGGCGGGCGAGGACGCGCTCGACCAGTTCTTCTGTCGCAACCCGGAGGAGTTCCTGGAGCGGCCGGTGGAGGCGGCGATCCTCGACCACGAGAGCCCCCTGATCCATCGCGCGCACCTGCTGTGCGCGGCCCACGAGGGCCCCCTCTCGAGCGAGGACGCGGAGTTCCTGGGGCCACGCTGGGAGGCCCATGCGGAGGCGCTGGAGGGCGCCGGGGAGCTGCGCCGCCGCCGGGGCACCGTCGCCGGGGAGATGTTCGTTCCGCGCCGGCCGGGCGGCTACCCCGCCGCCGATGTCTCGCTGCGCTCGGCCTCCCCCGAGACCGTGGCGATCGTGGAGCTCTCCTCGGGCGAGCTGCTCGGCTCGACCGAGGGGCCGCGCGCGCACTCGACCGTGCACGAGGGGGCGGTGTACATGCACCAGGGCCGCACCTACGAGGTGCGCGAGCTCGACCTCGAGCGCCGCCGCGCGCTCGTGAGCCCGTTCGACGGCGACTGGTACACGCAGCCCAAGCGCGAGACCGACACCGAGATCGTGCGCCTGCTCGACCGCCGCGAGGCGCTCGGCGTGACGCTGTCCTTCGGCGAGGTCAACGTCACCGACACGGTGCTCGCCTACCAGCGCAAGCGCTACTCCGATCACGCGCAGCTCGGCGTGTTCGCGCTTGAGCTGCCGTCCACGAGCTTCGCCACGCAGGCGCTGTGGTTCGAGCTGCCGGGCGGCGGGCCGCTGGCCGGACGGGGCGCCGACGCGAGCGCCGCCGCCGGCGCCGGCGCGGGACTGCCCGCGGACGCGGTGCCGCACGACGCGCTGCTCGGCTCGCTGCACGCCACCGAGCACGCGCAGATCGCGGTGCTGCCGCTGATCGCGATGTGCGATCGCTGGGACATCGGCGGCCTGTCCACCAACTTCCACCCGCAGACGGGCTGCCCCACGATCTTCATCTACGACGGGCACCCCGGCGGCGTGGGTATCACCCGTACCGCCTTCCGGCGCTTCGAGGAGCTCTGTCGCGACGCGCGCGCGCTGATCGCGGGCTGCCCCTGCACGAGCGGCTGTCCCTCGTGCGTGCAGTCGCCCAAGTGCGGCAACCTCAACGAGCCGCTGCACAAGGCGGGCGCGCTGGCGCTGCTGGAGCATCTGCTCGCGCAGGGCACGGCGCCGGGCCGAGCAGGGGGCACGCTGCCGGAACGAGCGGCGGGCGCGGCCGCTCTGAGCGCGTCCGGCGGTTGTTGAAGGACCATGCGCTCCCCGCGACTGCTCACCCTGTCGACGCTGCTCGCCTGCGTCGCCCTCGCGGCGAGCGCCGCGGCCGCGCAGAGCCCGGCGCTCGCGCCGGTGATCTACGAAGGCCCGGGCGGGCGCGTGCCGCTGACGCGCTGGACGCTGCGCAAGGACCCCGCCGACCGCGGCCTGACGCGCGGCTGGCGGCGCGGCGGCTTCAGCGGCTCCGAGGTGACGGTGCCGAACGTGGTGAGCCCCTACCCGTACACCGGCAGGGCGGGCGCGCACAACTACGAAGGCTCGATCGCCTGGTACCGGACGAGCTTCGACGCGCCCTCCGCGGGCACGTACGCGCTGGCCTTCCAGTCGGCCAACTACCGCGCGACGGTGTGGGTGGACGGCCGCCGGCTCGGCTCCCACCACGGCTCCTACCTGCCGTTCGAGATGCGCGCGAGGCTCGCCGCGGGCGCGCACACGGTGGTGGTGCGCGTGGACTGGCGGGACCCGGCGCAGCAGGCGCGCGAAGGCTTCCATCGCACCTGGTTCAACTGGGGGGGCCTCGACGGCGAGGTCGACGTGCGCAAGCTCGGCGAAAGCGAACTGTCGCAGCCGGCCGTGCAGACCACGCTCGCGCCCGACGCGCCGGACGCCACCACCGCGACCGTGCGCGTGAGCGTGCTGGTGCACAACTACGGCCCGGCGCGCACGATCGCGCCGCAGGGGACGCTGGCGCGCGGCGCGCAGAGGATCGCGCTCGAGTTCCCCGCGATGACGCTCGCCCACGACCAGCAGGCGACGGCGCAGGCGACCGCCACCGTGACGGACCCGGCCCTGTGGTCGCCGAGCAGCCCGAGCCTCTACCAGCTCACGCTGGCGGTGGGCGATGAGAGCAGCTACTCGGCCAACGTGGGCCTGCGCGAGCTCACCTGGCACGGCGGCTCCGCCTACCTCAACGGCACCCAGCTGAAGCTGCACGGCGCCTCGATCCAGGAGGACGCCAAAGGCCACGGCGACGCGCTGAGCCCCGCCGACGAGGACACGATCGTGAGCGAGCTGAAGCGGATCGGCGCGAACGTGGTGCGCTCGCAGCACCCGCTCGACCCGGCGCTGCTGGAACGCCTCGACGCGGCGGGCATCCTCGTGTGGCAGGGGGTGGGGCCGGTGGAAGGCGCGGCGATGTGGTACTCGACCACGCCGCGGCTGCTGGCGGAAGCCGAGCAGCAGGCGCGGACGGCGGTGACGGCGGCGCAGCTGCATCCCTCGATCTTCGCCTGGAACCTCGTGGACGAGGTGGCCGAGAACGGCCGCGACGCGGACGAGGTGGACTACGTGCGCGCACTGGCGCGCTGGATCCACCAGCACGACCCCACGCGCATGGTGGCGGTGGACGTGTGGGGCGATCACCCGCCCGCGCACGCGGGGCCGCTGTACTCGGAAGTGGACGCGGTGGCGGAGACGGACTACTCGGGCTGGTATGACTACCCGCACGACGGCACGGCGCAGCTGGAGGCGAAGATGCGCGCGCGCCTGAGCGCGATGGAACGGACCTTCACCGGCAAGGTGCTGGTGGTGAGCGAGTTCGGCGCCGAATCGAACGGCCTCAACCCCCCCGGCGCGCCGGGCGGCTACGCCTACCAGGCCAAGCTGCTGGCCGAGCACATCCGCGTCTACGAGGCCGACCCGCGCCTGAGCGCGTTCATGGTGTGGGTGCTGCGCGACTACCCGCTCACGCCGACGTTCTCCGGCGGCTCGATCCACGAGGTGCTGCCGCGGCTGAAGCTGATCGAAGGGCTCAACCAGAAGGGGCTGTTCACGTACGGCGGGCAGGCGAAGCCGGGGGTGGTCTCGACGGTGGCAGCGCTCTATAGAGCGCTGCCGGCTGAATGACGGCGCGATAGCCACACCGCTCGTTCCTTCGCCAACCCACGTGCTGCTTATTTCTTCTTGCGGTGGCTCTTCCGCTTCTTGTGCTTGTTGTGCTTGTGCTTCTTGGTGTGCTTGGGGCAGCCCTTGACCGCGATCGGCGTGTTCTGATGGATTTCAAGGCCGTTCTCGGCGGTGAACGCCGTCGGCATCTTCAGTTTCTTCCTGACCTTCTTCCCGCAGAAGTCATAGTGGTCCTTCGCCGGGAGGTTCACGCCGAACTCGGAGAACGGCCCGGTGGGCAACGTCACTTCGATCGATTCGAACGGCACGTCCGGGGTGTTGCGGAACGTAGCGCTCGTGATCCCCGTCTTGTTGTCGATGAACGTTTCGCCGACGAGTTCGACCGTGATGTTATCGCCCTGCAGCACCATCACCGCATCGGGGAACTTCGCGCCGCCGTAGGAGACGAAGTACACCGATCCCTCCAGCGGCACCGGCAGCACCGGCGTGTGCACGATCGCATGCCCGATCACCGACGCCTTCGGGCACTTCGAGCGTTCCGCTTCGAACACGTGCGCCAGACACGCCTGCTGCAGCGTCGTCAGCCGCGCCGGCAGCTGCTTCGGGATGTCGAACTTCGCCGCCCTGAACCAAGACTGGGTGCCCACCGCCCCCTTCGGATAGGCGATCCTGAACGTCAGGCTCTGACCGTCCGCTTTGCTCCCACGCGCTTTCGTCGTCACCGACAGCTTCGGCTGGAAGGCAAGGCCCTTGCAGCCCACCACGTCGAACGAGCTGGACAGGCTCGCGGTCGCACCCTGCGCGCTCGTAGCGGTGCCGCTGAACGATTCCGGTTCGCAATGGGTGGGGTTGAACATGAAGTTCGGGCGTTCGATCACCGACTCGACCTCACGCAGGTCGGTGGGCACACCCTTGACGATCTGCGGCAGCGGATCGGTGGTGATCGTGATCTGCGCCGTGTGCGGATCGACTTCGATCTTCGCGCGCGTCACGATCGTCCCCAGGTTGAACGGTCCGGCGATCACCGGGGTCACGATCGACAAGCCGAACGGGGCACCCTCATACGGGCCCGTCAGGTAGATCGGCAGTTCCGGGTCTCCGGGCTGGGGTAGCACCAGCGGATACGGGCCCGGTCCAGATGTGACCACAGTGTGCCCGAGTTGAGAGCTCTGCGGACAACTACCCTGGCTGGCCTGCGGTTCGGGACACAACGTCACGTTCGCGATCATCCCCGCGAGCCCCTCGGGCGTCTTGAACTGCAGCTTTTCAATCCGCTGCTGATCATC
>DATJMM010000026.1:0-31748 GCA_035508735.1 Solirubrobacteraceae bacterium
GCGGGTACCCGCATGCCTGGGAGTACCCCGGCCGCGAGGCGATCCTGTTCGTCGCCGAGCGCGACGTCCACGAGGGCTCGCTGCGCGCCTGCGGCCTGGAGCGGCTGCCGCCGCACGTGCGCGCCGCCGGCGGCGAGGAGCGGGCGCGCGAGGCCACGCTCGTGGCGCGCGAGATCGAGCCCCACCCGCGCGAGCACGCCAGCTGATCCACGGCGGCAGGCGCGTCGCGCTCGGCGGTCAGCCAGACGGCGGCCCACTCGCCGCGCTCGCGGCGCGCGCGCTCCTGCAGGCCGACGTGCTGCTGGAATGCACGAGCTACCTCGTCCACCTCCTGCGCCAGCAGCCCGCCCGCGATCAGCTGCGCGGGAGCCGCGGGCAGCGCCACGGCGAGCTCCAGCAACAGCGGCCGCAGCAGGTTCGCTAGCACCAGCGCGGGTCCCTGCGGCGGCAGTGCGCCCTCGTTCCACGGCAGCGCCTGCGAGCGGAGGTCGAGGCGCCTGACGTCCAGCACGGTCTCGTTGGCGAGCGCGTTCCCACGAGCGGCGTCCACGCTCTGCTGGTCGTGGTCGAACGCCACCACGGGTGCGAAGCCCAGCGCGGCGGCCGCCAGCGCCAGCACCCCCGAGCCGGTGCCCACGTCGAGGCAGGAGCCGCGCAGGGACTGCGAGGAGGCCAGCTCGAGCAGCAGCTCGAGGCACAGGCGCGTGCTCGCATGCGCGCCGGTCCCGAACGCCCGTCCGGGATCGATCACGATCTCGCGCAGCGCGTGCGCGCCCCGCCGCTCGGCCGCCGGCGCCTCCCAGGGAGGACGAATGCGCAGCGAGGGCACCGCCGCCGCGGCGGCTCCGCGCGGCGGCTCGAGCAGCACCGGGCGGTGGAACTCGCGCCAGCGCTCGTGCCAGTCATCCGGGATCTCGCTGGTGGAGATATCCACCAGAGCGGCGCCGGCCAGCGCCTTCAGCGCCGGTAGCGCGGGCAGCTCTCCCGGCGCTCCGTAGAGCGCGTACTCGACCGTGCCGTCCGCGTCGCGCAGCTCCTCCACGCCGGCGGGCGAGAGCTCGAGCAGCTCGGCGAGCACCAGCTCAGCCTGCCCGCCATGCACGCGAACCGCGAGGCGGATCACGCCGCCTGGCTGCCGAGCGCGCGCCGCAGCTTGGCGAAGACCGACTCCTGCGAGCGCAGGTTCTCCTCCACGAGGCTGTCGTTCAGCTGCTCCATCAGCTGGCGCTGCTCGGGTGTGAGGCGGCGCGGCACGACCACGTTGACCACCACGCGCAGGTCGCCGCGGCGGCTGCGCCTGAGCGCCGGCATGCCGGCCCCGCGCACCGTCAGCACCTCGCCTGGCTGCGTGCCCGCCGGCAGCTCGATCGAGGCGCTGCCTGCGAGCGTCGGCACCTCCACGCTGCCGCCGATCGCGGCCAGCGGCGCAGCGACGTCGAGCGCGGTGATGAGGTCGTCGCCCTCGCGCACGAAGCGGTCGTCGTCGCGCACGTGCACCACCACGTACAGGTCGCCGGCGGCGGCGCCGGCGTCGCCGGCGTGGCCGTGCCCGGACAGGCGGATGCGCTGCCCGTCGGCGATGCCCGCCGGCACCTCCACCTCGAGCGTCCGCCGCCGCGCGAGCCGCCCGCGGCCATGGCACTCGCCGCAGGGCTGCTGCGGCACGCGGCCCTCGCCGTGGCACTGCTCGCACGCCATCGTGCGAATCATCTGGCCCAGCAGCGTGCGGGTGACGGCCTGCAGCTGCCCGCTGCCGCCGCAGCGTGCGCAGGTCTCGATCGGCGTGCCTGGCTCCGCGCCGTTGCCGTTGCAGTGTGTGCAGCGCTCGACCGCCTCGTAGGCGACCTGCACGCTGGCGCCCTCCGCTGCCTCGGCCAGGTCGAGCTCGATCGCGGCGGCCACGTCGCCGCCCTGCCGGGGCCCGTCGGCGAACTGCGAGCCCGCCCCGCCGGCGCCGCCGAAGAAGGCGTTGAAGAGATCGCTGATCGAGCCGAAGCCCTCGAAGTTGGGGGCGTAGCCGCCGGAGCGCAGGCCCTCGTGGCCGTAGCGGTCGTAGGTGGCCCGGCGCTCCGGGTCGGACAGGATCTCGTTGGCCTCGACGGCCTCCTTGAACTTCTCCTCTGCCTGCGGGTCGTGCGCGTTGACGTCCGGATGCAGCTCCATCGCCAGCTGGCGAAAGGCCTTCTTGATCTCCTGGGCGGTGGCGTCGCGTCCGACGCCGAGCACCTCATAGGGGTCGCGCGGCATGTGCTCGTCTCAGCGCTCGGCGTAGGCGTCTTCGACGAAACGCGACAGCTGATAGGCGGCGTCGCGCACCGCGACGATCGCTCCGGCGTAGTCCATGCGCACCGGACCGATCAGCGACACGGTCCCGAGCTTGCGCTGGGCCACGCCGTAGCCGGTGGCCACCATCGCGAGCGAGCGCATCGCGGGGAGCTCGTTCTCGGAGCCGATGCGCACGTACACGCCGGGCTGGGCGAGCGCCGCGCGCAGCACCTGCAGCAGCGCCACGCGCCGCTCGAGCAGGCCGATCAGCTCGTTCACGCGCGAGATGTCGTCGATCTGGGCGGTCTCGAACAGGCGCGCGGTCCCCTCCACGAACAGCGCGTCCTCGCCGTCGCCGGCGAGCTCGCCGAAGGTTGCGCTGAAGCGCGCCAGGAACGCGAGCTCGGTCGCCGAGAGCCCGGGGTCGGCGAGCCGCTGCTGGAGCATGCGCGCGCCGAGCCCGAGGCCCACGAGCCGCTCGTTGAGGTACTCGCCGGCCCACGCCACGAGGCCGGCGTCGACCGCATGATCGAAGGTGGCGAACATCTTCGAGACGTCGCCGGCGGAGGTGATCACCACCACCAGCACCACCTGCGGCTGCAGTGCCAGCACCTCCACGTGGCGCACGGTGGCCGCCTGCATCGGGGGCGCCGAGACGACCGCCAGCAGGTTGGTCATCTGCGAGAGCGTCTCGGTGGTGCTGCGCATCGCCTCGTCCACCTCCTGGCGCATCAGCGACAGCTCGAGCGAGCGCCCGCGCGGCTGCAGCGAGCGCTCGGTGCGCAGCAGGCGGTCGACCACGTAGCGCTGGCCGGCGTCCGTCGGCACGCGTCCGGCGGACACGTGCGGGTGGGCGAGCAACCCGTACTCCTCCAGCAGCGCCAGCTCGTTGCGAACGGTCGAGGGGCCGCAGTCGAGCTCGGGGTCGGCCGCGATCGCGCGCGAGGGCACCGGCTGTCCGCTGCGCAGGTACTCGTCCGCCACCATGCGCAGGATGCGCTCCTGACGTGGGCTCAGCATGAGGCTGATTGTAGGCGGCGCGCTGGCGGGCGATCCGGAGCGCGGCCAGCCCGACGGCGCTTACAGCTCGAGTTCCGCCTCGGCGTTGCGGATGATGCGCTTCTCGCCCTGTTCGGCCACCGTGTCGACGATCACGCGGCCGTCGCGGCGCTCGCGCACCGTGCCGGTGACCAGCACCTCCTGCTCGGGCACGCCCATGCCGCGGAACTGCACCGACAGGCGCTTCAGGTGCTCCGGGCCGCCGGCCGCGTCGGTCTCGGCGCGGGCGACCTGGGCCATCGTCCACAGCCCGTGCAGGATGCGTCCCGGCAGCCCCACCGCCTTGGCGAAGTCCTCGTCTACGTGGATCGGGTTGAAGTCGCCCGAGGCGCCCGCGTAACGCACCGTCAGGTACTTGTCCGGCGTCACCCGCAACTCCGGGATCTGCTCGCCCTCGTTGAGCTCGGGCACTCGGCTCACACTCCTCGCACGATCTGCGTCCAGGTCCCGCGGCACACCTGCTCGCCGCGCTGGTTGGTGGATATCGACTCGAACACGTAGTAGCCGCGATCCTCGTCTTCGCTGATGTCCTTGACCGACACCGCGGTGGTGATCTCGTCGCCGGCGACCACGAGCGGGCCCCATTCAAACTCCTGGCCGCCGTGCACCATCATCGCGAAGTTGAGCTCCAGCGCCGGGTCGAAGATCGGCGGCCCCACCGCCGGCGCGCTGTAGACGACGGCGAACATCGGCGGCGCAACCACGTCCGCGTGGCCCGCCGCGCGCGCCGCCTCGACGTCGAGGTGCACGGGGTTGGTCTCGCCGACCGCGCGCGCGTACTCGCGGATCTTCTCCCTGCCGACCGCGTACACGAGCGGCTCGTAGGTCTTGCCGATGGCTTGCTTGTTGACTGGCATCTTCGGCTCCTGGCGCGGCCGCCGGCCGGCCGCGGCGCGCGCAGTTTACGCCTCGCGCACGGCCTGCGCGTCATGCCCGCTGACCTGATCGTTAAACACAGAAGCAGCCCGAGGGCCAACCGATGGGCTGCGCGCAGCTCCGGTTGGCCCTGTGGACTGCCCGCGGCGCGCCGCGGGGCGCCGTCGCGTGGCCTCGCGTGGCGTTGCGTGGCCTAGAAGACGTCCTCCTCGTCGGCCGCGCCGACCGTCACCAGCTCGCGCTCCTCCTCGCGGTCGTCGTCCGGGCCCGCGGGCTCGTGCGCCGGCGCGCCGGCGCCTTCGCCTGCGCGCTCGAGGAACTGCACGGTGTCGGCCACGATGCTCACCGCCTGGCGGCGCTCCTGCGTGGCGGTTTCCCACTCGCGCCACTCGAGCCTGCCGTCGACGGCCACCCGGCTGCCACGGCGCGTGTAACGGGCGACGCTCTCGGCGGGCGCCCCGTAGACGCTGACGTCGAAGTAGTTGGGGCGCTCGACGAGATCCCCGTCGCCGTCGCGGCGTGCGGAGTTGCACGCGAGCCGCAGGCTGCAGACGCTGGTGCCGGAGGGCAGTGCCCGCAGCTCCGGATCGCGGGTTAGCCTGCCGATCAGAACCACGCGGTTGACGTTGAAGTACGACATGGTCGGTCTCCTTGCTAGATGGCTGACCCCCGCCCGGCAAGCTACGCGTCTCCTGGGACGGTACTCGCGGGCGGCGCCGCCGCGACCGGCGCGCCGCCGGGAAGCGCCTCGATCGCGACGAGCGCGATCCGCTCGCCCGCGCCGGCCCGCTCGATCGCCCGCGCGAGCGGCCGCATCACCTCCGGCGCCGCCAAGTAGACCACCCCCGCCACGTGCCGGCTGCGCGCCCACGCGCGGCAGATCTGCGCCAGGCGCCGCGGCGCCTTGACGGTGAGCTCGACCTCCACCGCCACCGGCGCGGGCGCAGGCTCGCGCGCCGGCCACAGCACCATGTCGGGCCGGTGCAGCTGCAAGGCGCCGCGGCCGGTCCCGCCCACGATCGCGCTGGCGAGCGCAGCGCCGGCCTCGCGCTCGGCCAGGCGCAGCTCGCGCTCGCCCATCAGCCGATGGTCCGGGTAGGCGTGTTCGAGCGCCGCCGCCACGCGTGCGCACGCGACCGCGTGAGTCGCCCCGGACGGGCTCACGCGAAAGGCCCCGTATCCCTCCAGCCCCGAGGCGCGCAGCCCCGCTCCGCTCGCCACGTAGAGCGCCGGCTGCCCCGCGAGCAGTCGCACCCGCGCCAGCAGCCCGGCGCGCCGGGCCGCCGCCAGGCGGGCGCGGGCGACGCCGAGGCTGAGCTGTTGGCGCAGCGCGAGCGCCTCATCGGTGACGGCCCCCATGCGCACCACCCAGCGGAGCAGCTCCAGTCGGTCGGCGGCGATCGGTGCTTGCGAGCGTTTCATCTGCTTTCTCCTTCCGGTGTCGGTGTCGGTGTCGGTGCGTTGCGCGCGCCGCCGATCAAGCGCGTGCGGCGGGCCGCGTCCACCCGCGTCACGCGAGCGCTGCGCGCGTCGCCGAGCACAAGCGTCGCCGCCCAGCCGCGCCCGAGTCCCATCACGCGGTCGGGCTCGAGCACCGGCTCGCGCGTCCTCGTCCTGGTTGCGCTGCCATCGGCATGGCGGGTGACGCGCCAGGCGCCGCGGCTGCCGGCGATCCGCGAGACCAGCTCCGCGGACTGGGGAACGACCTGCCGGTGAGCGATCAGCACCGACAGGTTGCCGAGCACCTGCTCGAGCAGGCGCTCACGGCCCGGCAGGCGCAGATCGGAGAGCTCCTGCGTTCCCAGCAGGAGGCTCACGCCGGCCGAGCGGGCGCGGCCGAACAGCCTCACCACGTGCTCGGCGGCGAGCGCGGAGAACTCGTCGAGGACCACGAGCGTGGGTTGGCGATGGCCTTGCAGCGAGGCGACGACCGTCTGCAGGTCCTGGACGATCGCCGCGCCGAGCATCTCGCTGAGCAGCGGGTGGCTGTCGGAGTGCAGGCCGAAGTACACGACCGCGTGCTGGCGCACCGCCGTGCCCAGGTCGAAGCTGCAGGCGTCGCGGGTGTCCGGGTCCAGCCAGCGGCCGACGTCGGACTCGGCAAGGATCGCGAGGCGGTCGCGCGCGCCGGCGAGGTCACTGAGCTGGCGCGATGACAGCGAGTCCAGGTAGGCGAACGTGTCCTCGGCCTGCTGCGGCGGCAGCGTGCGCGCCAACTGCTCGAGCTTCGCGGGATCGAGCTGCTCGACGATCGTGCGCAGGCTCACCTCGACGGCACCGGTCCGCATCGCGCGCACCGCGTGTCCGAGGTAGCGCTGCGCCTGGCGGAGGTAGTGCGGCTCGGTGAAGCGCTCGCCGGCGAGGGCCTTGTCGGCGATCTCGCTGGCGCCTCCGTGCGCATAGGGGTTGTATGCGCTCGGACCCTCGGGAGTCCACTCCAGGTAGGCCCTGCCGGCGTCGCGAGCCGCCTGACGTGCGCATGCGCGCATGCTCTCGTCGCCCTTCGGATCGACGATCACGGCGCCCATGCCGCGCTCGATCGCGCCGACGGCGAGCAGGCTCTGGGTGACGGTCTTGCCCGAGCCGGTGGCGCCGACGACGAGCGTGTGGCTGCCGCCGCCGGGGGCGAACGGGATCGAGACGGCGCGGTGCGACTCGTCCAGGCCGAGTCGCAGCTGGCCGTCGCGAGCGCGACGGTGCACGAGCAACCGGCCCGCGCCCCTCAGCGCGTGTGCGGCCAGGCCAGCGGGCTCGAGCCGCCGTGTTAGGCCGGCGGGCTCGAGCCGCCGTGCGAGCAGGCCGGCGGGCTCGATCCGCCTCGCGGCCAGCGCTCGCCGCAAGACGTCCACCGGGCGCACGCGACGGCTTGCCAGCTCGCGCAGGTCGTTGCCTGCTTCCAGGTCTTCACGGTGCCAGCGGCGTCCCCGCATGCTGGCCGCCGCGGCTGCAACCGCCGCCGCGCCCCACCAGTGCCCGAGGGCTGGGTGGTCCAACGCCACCACCGCCAGCGCCAGCGCCGCCCAGCTCCAGTGCAGGTGGTGCCTGCGCATGCTGCGTGCGGCCAGCAGCCCGGCCGCCAGGCCCAGCATGCACTCGCCGCCGCTCACCGCCAGCCAGCGCATGAGGTGATCGAGCGTCGCCACGGGGTCGACCGCGGCTTCGCTCGTGGTGTTCGAGGGCATCGCGCCCCTCCTTTCCGGAGCCACCGACGGCGGCTCCACTCAGACCGGCCACCCGGCCGGTCGTTGACGGTCGAGTTCTCTGACGGTCGAGTTGTCCGCGCCGGCGCCAGCGCTGGCGCCGCGCTGGCGCCGCGCCGCCCGTCAGAGCAGCCGGTAGCCCACGCCCCGCACGCTCGGGATCCAGCGCGCGGTGTCCTGCGGCGAAAGCTTGTTGCGAAGACGCGAGGCGTGGCTGTCGAGCGTGCGCGTGTATGCGCCGCCGCGGTATCCCCAGACGTTGCGAAGCAGCTCGTGCTTGGTGAACACCCGCTCGGGCTCGCGCGCGAGATGAGCGAGCAGCTCGAACTCCATGCGTCGCAGCGCGACCGCACGGCCGTCGAGCTCGACGCGGCGAGCGCCGGTGTCGACGCTGAGCGCGTCCACCTCGATCACGCGCCCGCTCGGCGTGACGTCCGCGGCTCGGCGCAGCACCGCGCGCATCCGCGCACGCAGCTCGAGATAGCTGGCGGGGCGCGTGAGGAAGTCGTCCGCGCCCTCCTCGAAGGCGCGCAAGAGCTCCAGCTCGTGCGGCCCGCGCCCGAGGACGATCGCGGGCATGGCGCGGTCCCAGGGGACGAGCGTTCCCCGCGCGCGCCGTATCTCGCGCAGCAGCGCGATCGTGTCGGCGTGCCCGCCGAGCGAGCCGAGCAGGGCGAGCGCCGGGCGGCCCGCGCCGGCGAGAACCCGCGCGTGTTCGGCGCTGCGGGCCAGGTCCACGCTGTAGCCGTCCGCCAGCAATTGCTCGGCGACGGCTTCGCCGAGCGCGCGGTCGGACTCGACCACGAGGATCGGCCCGGTCGGTGCCGAGTCCCTCAAAGTTCGACCTCGCGCGGGCTCAGGCCGAGCCCCTCGCGGGCGATCAGCGCGAGCACGTCGCTGTGGATCCAGGGCGTGGGCGTGTCGCGTCCGGCCTCGGCGAGCAGCCCCAGCCGGCGCGCCAGCCAGCTGGTCTCGCCGGCGCGGTTGCCGCGGCGGTCGCGCTTGACGCGCCCGCAGCGGATGGCGATCTCGCTCATGCTCAGCTGCTCTCGCTCGAGCGCCGCGAGCACGGCTTCGCGCAGCGCGCGGTTGAGCACGATCGGGCTGTTGCGAAGGCGCTTGTACTCGGCCTGCAGCGTCACCGTCGAGGTGTCCTCGCGCCCGGTGTGGTCCAGCAGCGCGCCGGCGGTGATCGCGCAGGCGGGGTCGTAGCTCTCCAGCTCCGCCACCACGTCGCGCAGGCACACCGGCGTCGCCTGCGAGGCGCATCGCCATGCCCGCCTGCACCAGCGCAGCTCGGGGATCGACATCGCGCCGTGACGAAGCTCCAGCGAGAAGCGTCCGCGGCGTCCCCGCAGCGGCGCCGCGGCGAGCGGATCGCCATCGAGCCCGGCGGCCGCGTCGGCGAGGCCGAGGAGATCGTCGCTGCCTGCCGCGGCGGCGTTCTCGGCGGTGGGCGCGCGGCAGCCGCGACGGCGCGCCGGCGGCTCGGCCAGGTACTGCCGGCAGATCGCCTCCGCGTTCTCCAGCGGCTCGTCGTCGGCGAGCTCGGCGAGCAGGCGTTGATCGCCGCGCGTGCGGCTGCTGCGGTCGACCAGCAGCCTCCCGCCGGCGCCGCAGAGCACCAGCTCGCGGGGGTCCTCGGGGCGCTCGGCGTATGCGCCGAGCAGGCGTTCGTAGCCGGCACGCCGGGCACGCCCGGCGGAAGGGCGTGGCGTGCGTGCGCGACAGGGCGCGGGGTGGCTTGCGGGCTTGGCGGGGCTCGTGGCGGCCATGGCGTCTCCTTCCGGCTGGGCGGCGGCTGGGTCGTGAGCGGGGCTTGTAGGAGCGCGGTCGCCGTCCGTCAAGGCGGCCGTCCGGCGAGGCGCTCGCGGGCGTGACGGTCGAGAACCCCTATGGGGTTCTCGAGGAGGCGGCGCGGCGGCGCGGCGGCGTCGAAACCTGGCGCGATCGGGTTACCGCGGCGTTGCGGCCGGGGGTGCGAGCTGCGGTCGGGAGATGCGGCGCGGGGGCGCCTGGCGGCGTGGAGAGCGAGGGTTGGAGGGGCGAGCGTAGCGCCCGCAGGGGCTCTCGCCGGCCCGTCCTGGCGCGCATGCGGCGGGGCTCGCGCAGTCGCCCGGCGCGCCGCGGCTGCGCACCTGGCCGGCGGGCGCAGTCGCCCTGCCGGGCGGGCGCGGGCGGCTGCGCTGCTGCGGGCCGCGGCGCCGGGGCGGCTGCACACCCACGGGGGGCGAAGGCGCGCGGGGCAGGCGCAACTGCGCGAGCGCGCCCGCGCCAGGACGGTATGCATGCGCCCGCGCTCAGCTGCGCTCAGGCGTGCTCGGCTGCGCCCGCCTGCGCTCGGGCGCGGCCCGCGCCCAGCGGCGCCAAGCGGCGCTCAGCCGCGCGCGGGCGTCTCGGTGGCGGCGCGCACGATCGAGCGGTAGACGAGGTCGATCGCGGGGCGCACGCCGTCGTCGTGCTCGAGCAGCGCCTTGGCCGCGCTCAAGGCTGCGCCGATCGTCTCGAGCGCCTCGCCCACCGCGGCCGGCTGCGGGTCGCGGCAGGCCGCGATCGCCATGTCGAGCATGCCGCCGGCCTGCTCGCGCGCGCCGGAGAACAGCGCGGGGCCGACGAGGCTCGCGTACCCGTACACGCGGGCGAGCCGTCCAGAGAGCGTGATCCGATCGTCGCGCCTGGGCGGCGTCGGGGAGGGCAGCTCGCGGCCGTCGAGCAGCGCGGCCATGGTGCCGCCGAGCAGGTTGCGCACGCCATCCTCGTCCAGCCCCGCGTGGGCGGCCACCCGCAGCGCCATGTACAGGGTGGTGGCGGGCATGCCGTAGGGCGGGTCGGATGCGAACACGATGCGCTCGGCAGGGGCGCGCGCGAGCAGCTCGATCACGTCCAGCGGGAAGAAGCAGGAGATGTCGTAGAGCACGCGCGGATGGTCGGCCAGGCGGGTGGTGAGGATCCCCTGGTCGCAGATCGCGCCGTGGGCCAGGATCAGCGCAGCACCGGGATGGCGCAGGGCCAGGTCCGCGAGGCCGTCGGCCAGTGGCGGCAGGCCGCGGCCGGCGTGGATCAGGATCGGCACCGACGCCTCCTGTGCGAGCGCGAAGACCGCGTCCATGCCGTCGCCGTCGAACACGAAGTCCTGCGCGCGGGGGTGCAGCTTGATGCCGCGCGCACCGGCGGCGAGGCAGCGTTCGGCCTCGCGCAGCGGGCCTTCGGCGGGGTCGAGCCGGCAGAACGGCACGAGGCGTCCCTCGCTCTGCGCCGCCCAGCCCAGCACGCGGTCGTTGGGCACGCTGTAGGACGGCCGGCGCTCGGGGTCGTGCAGCGGGAACACGCAGGCGCGTCGCGCGCCGGCGCGGTCGAGCTGGGCCAGCAGCTCTGCGAGCGTCAGCGAGCGGCCGTCCTCGTCGAGGCCGAGGTGCGTGTGCGCGTCGATCACCTCGGCCCGCGCCGGGCGCAGCCGCTCCACCTCGGCCAGGAAGGGCGCAACGGCGCCGTCGTGCAGCGAGTGCTCCATCGATCCTCACCCTATTCGTTCCGCTCGCGACATCGCCGCGGCGGCGTATCCTGGAGCGGGCATGGCGATACTGGATCAGATCAAGGTGGACATGCAGGGCGCGATGCGGGCTGGCGAGAGGGAGCGCGTGGGCGCGCTGCGGCTGGTGCTCTCCGAGCTGCAGAAGGCCGCCAAGGAGGGTGGCGCAGACGAGCTGGCGGTGCTGCGGCGCGAGCGCAAGCGGCGGCTGGAGGCGGCGACCGCCTATCGCGAGGCCGGCCAGGAGGAGCGTGCGCGCGGCGAGGAGGCCGAGGCGGAGCTGATCGGCTCCTACCTGCCGGCGGAGCTCTCCGAGCAGGACCTGCGCGAGCTGGTGGAGCGGGCGGTGCGCGCCAGCGGCGCGAGCTCGGTCAAGGACATGGGGGCGGCGATGAAACACGCGATGGCGGCCGTCGACGGGCGCGCGGACGGCAAGCGCGTGTCGGGGCTGGTGCGAGCGGCGCTGCAGGGATGAGGACCCAGATCGAGCTGTCCAACGAAGTGGCGGCGGAGCTGGCGGGCAGCCAGGACGCGGTGCTGCGCGCGCTAGAGGCGCACCTCGACTGCAAGGTGTTCCTGCGCGGCAACGTGCTGACATTCGACGGCGAGGAGACCGAGACGAACGCCGGCGAGCGCGTGGTGCGGGAGCTGGCGGAGCTGATCCAGGCCGGCCACCAGATCGGGCCGGGCACGATCACCGCGGTGACGGGCGCGCTCGACGCGCACGAATCTCCAGCGCGCGTGCTCGAGGACGTGGTGTGGCGTCACCGCTCGCTGCGGGTGGCGCCGAAGACGGTCAACCAGAAGCGCTACGTCGACTCGATCAGGCAGAACACGATCACCTTCGCGGTGGGCCCGGCGGGGACCGGCAAGACCTTCCTGGCGGTGGCGCTGGCGGCCGCGGCGCTCTCGCGCCACGAGGTCAACCGCATCATCCTCACGCGCCCGGCGGTGGAGGCCGGCGAGCGCCTCGGCTTCCTGCCGGGCGACTTGATGGCGAAGGTCGACCCCTACCTGCGGCCGCTGTTCGACGCGCTGCACGACATGCTCGACCCGGAGAAGGTCTCCCAGCACCTGGAGCGCGGCGTGATCGAGATCGCGCCGCTGGCGTTCATGCGGGGGCGCACCCTGAACGACTCGTTCGTGATCCTCGACGAGGCTCAGAACACCACGCCCGAGCAGATGAAGATGTTCCTCACGAGGCTCGGCTTCGGCTCGAAGATGGTGGTCACAGGCGACATCACGCAGGTCGACCTGCCGCGCGAGCAGCAATCGGGCCTGGTGGCGGTCGGCGAGGTGCTGCGCTCGATCGAGGGCGTGGAGTTCGTGCGCTTCGGCGGCGAGGACGTGGTGCGCCACAAGCTCGTGCAGCGGATCGTCGAGGCCTACGACGAGCACTCGCAGCGTCAGGCGCCGGCGGTCGGTGCGAACAGGCCGGCCGTCCGCAGTGCCTGAGCCGGCCGGGGCGCGATGATCGAGGTCGAGGTGCTGGGCGCGCGGCTCGCGCCGGGAGCGCCGCCGGCGGCGGAGATACAGCGCCTGTGCATGCGCGCGGCCGCCAGCAGGGGGGTCGACGACGGCCACGTGGCGGTCGAGTTCGTGGGCGCTGCGCGGATCGAAGAACTCAACCGCGAGCACCGCGGCAGGGCCGCGCCGACCGACGTGCTGTCGTTCCCGATCGACGGCGCCGAGCGCTGCGGCTCGGCGCCGCGCGAGCTGGGCGACGTCGTCATCTGCGCCGAGCACACGGCCGACCTGCGCGAGGCGATCGTGCACGGCATGCTGCACCTGCTGGGCATGGACCACGAGCGCGACGACGGCGAGATGCTGGCGCTGCAGGCGGCGCTGCTCGCCGGAGCGCGGGCGTGAGCGGCGGCGCGGGCAGGGCGCGGGGCGGGGACGCGACGCGGGGCGCGCGCACGACGGAGGGTGCGGACAGGACGTGCGCGGGCTTCGTGGCGCTGGCGGGGCGGCCGAACGTCGGCAAGTCGACGTTCGTGAACGCGGCGCTGGCGGAGAAGGTGGCGATCGTCTCGGACAGGCCGCAGACGACCAGGCGCGCGATCCGCGGCGTCTACCAGACGGATCGCTGCCAGGTCGTGCTGGTCGACCTGCCCGGCGTGCAGCGCCCGCGCGACGCGCTCACCGCGCGCATGGCGCGGCGGGTGAGCCAGGAGCTGGAGGGCGCGGACGCGGCGCTTTTGATGCTGAACGCCGAGCAGGGCGTCGGCGCGGGCGACCGCTTCATCGCGCGCGCATTGGCGGAGGGGCGGGCGCAGCCGGTGACGGTGGCGGTGAACAAGATCGACCGCGTGCCGCGCGTGGCGCTCGTGGCGGTGCTCGAGCAGGCCGCGGCGCTGGTCGAGCAGGCCGAGGTGTTCCCGATCTCGGCGCGCACAGGGTCGGGGCTCGAGCAGCTGATGAGCCACCTGGCGAGCCTGATGCCGGAGGGGCCGATGATGTTCGACCGCGCCGCCGTGAGCGACCAGCCGCGCGAGCAGCTGCTTGCGGAGTTGATCCGCGAGGCGCTGATCCGGCGCACCTTCCACGAGCTGCCGCACGCGGTCGAGGTGGTGGTGGAAGAGGTCGAGACCCCCCGCCACGGGCTGGTGCGCGTGCGCGCGCTCGTGTGGGTCGAGAGCGAGTCCCAGAAGGGCATCGTGATCGGCGCCGGCGGGCGCATGATCAAGGCGGTCGGCAGCGCCGCGCGGCGGGAGCTGGAGCGGGTGCTGGGCAGCCAGGTGCACCTCGATCTGTCGGTGCGCGTGCGTCGCGACTGGCGCGGCGACGAGGCGCTGCTCGATCGGCTCGGCATTACCTGATCTATTCGGATATACGCAAGGGCTGTGCGGCGTCAGAGATACTGACTCGTCCTGGCTTGGTGTACGCTGGCGGCGCAGTTTGGAATACCTTCTGCGTCGAATGAGCCACGGTGGGGAAGGGTGGGGAAGATGTCGGCCAAGTACGCGATCTTGGGACTCGTAATCGAGCGTCCCGGCTACGCATACCAGTTGGCCCAGCGGCTGGAGAGGCGTTTCGGCTCCTCGGCCTTCGCGCCCTCCGGCGTGTACTCGGCGCTCGATCAGCTGAGCCGCGAGGGGCACGTGCGCGCCGTCGGCGCGATCGGCCGCGGCGCCGTACGCCGCGCCTCGCCGCGCATCATCTACAAGGCGACCGAGGCGGGCGTCCAGCACTTCGAGCGGTGGATGCTCGGCTCGACGCCGGCGCCGCCGCTGCGAGACGACCTGCACCTGAAGATCGCGCTGTGCCGGCCGCGCAACGTGCCCCGGCTGATCGACACGCTGTACGGCCAGGAGCTCGCCTGCGTGGCGCGCGTGCGCGAGCTGCGCCGCGCCGAGGCGAAGGCCGCCGGCGAGGAGTCGCACGAGTTCTCGCGGCGCATGCGCGTCGTCGCCAGGGACGCCGAGATCGCCTCCTGGAAAGCGCGCATCGAGTGGCTGCAGCACGCTCGCGAGCTGCTCGAGGCGCTGCTCGAGGACTACCAGCGGCACAGGGCGCGAGTGGCGCGCGCGGCGATCGACCGCCGCGCCGCCGGCCGGCTGGCGCGCCACGCCTCGCTGTCCACCCGCGGCGCCCTCACCTGAGCGCCCGCAGGCCGCGACCCAGGCGCGCGGCGAGCGCCTCGAGCGTGGCGCGGCCCAGCGCCGGCTGCCACACGAAGGGCAGGGCCGCGACCGCGAAGCTGCGCCGTCGCAGCCGCGCGAGCTGGGCGTGCTGGAAGCGAGCCCGCGCGTGCGCTGCGGCGGCTGCGCGGATCGCCGAGCACACCGCGGCGCGCTCGGCGTCCGAGGCGCCGACCCCCTCGAGCGCGCTCACCGCGCGCAGCTCGGAGGCGCTGAAGCGGCGCGGCATCAGCCCGTTGACGACCACGGCGTCGAGTGGCCTGTCGAGCGCCCGCCGCAGGCCCTCGTCGAGCTTAAGCGCCTCGGTGACCGCCATCTCGGTGGCGAGCGCAACCGCCAGATAGCCGCTGCGCTCGGGGCTCTGCAGCAGCTCGAGCACGCGGCGCGCGTGCGCGGCGATCGGTCCCACGCCGGCGATCGAGCCGAACGTGCGCGGCGAGCCGAGCAGGCCGAGCGCATGGCCGGTGGCGGGGGCGTCGAGCACCACCAGGTCGTAGCGGCGCTCGCTCCCGCGCCGGCGCGCGCCGCCGCCGGCGAGCCGCCACAGCTGCACCATCGTCACCAGCTCCTTGGCGCCCGGCGCGGCCGCGGCGAAGTACTGGAAGGTGCCACTGGAGGCGAGCAGGCGACCCGACACGCGACCGCCCAGCGCCTGTAGCCACTCGAGCAGCGCGCGGTCGGGGTCGAGCGTGAGGCTGGCAAGCCCGTCGCCGAGCGGGCACGGCGAGCCGGGCGCGGCGGCCTCGCGCCCGAAGATCGCGGGCAGGCGCTGCTCCTGGCCCAGCTCCACGACCAGCGTGCTGCGCCCGGACTGCGAGGCGAGCAGGCCGAGCGCCGCCGCCACGGTGCTCTTGCCGACGCCGCCCTTGCCTGTGATCACGAGCAGCCGGCGGTCGAGCAACGATCGCATAGCGCGTGAGTGTGTCTGAAAACTGCGCTCGCCTGACGGCACCTACAATCGTGCCGATGAGCACGCCGGGCGCGGCCACGATCGAGGAGCAGCTCAACTACGACGGCCAGGGGCTGGTGCCGTGCGTGGTGCAGAGCTGGGAGACGGGCGAGGTGCTCACGCTCGCCTACATGAACGCGGTCGCGCTCAGGCGCACGCTGGAGACCGGCGAGCTGCACCTGTGGAGCCGCTCGCGCGGCGAGCAGTGGCACAAGGGCGCCACCAGCGGCAACACGCAGGCGGTGCGCGCGCTGCGCCTGGACTGCGACGGCGACGCGCTGCTCGCGCTGGTGGAGCCGGCGGGCCCGGCCTGTCACACCGGCGAGCGCAGCTGCTTTCACCGCGGCCAGCTCGAGCCGGGGGCGCCGTACGAGTCGCTGCCGGCGCTGGCGCGCACGATCGACCGCCGCGCCGGCGAACGCCCGGCCGGCTCCTACACGGTCGCGCTGCTCGAGGACCCGCCGCGGATCGGCGCGAAGGTGATGGAGGAGGCCGAGGAGGTCGCGCGCGCGGCGCGCGAGGAGTCAGACGAACGGGTGGACGAGGAGGCGGCCGACGTGATCTACCACCTGCTCGTGCTGCTGCGCAGCCGCGGGCGCTCGCTCACGGACGCCGAGCGGGTGCTCGATGGCCGTCGCGCCTAGCGCCCGCGGCGAGCGTGCACCGGCGCGCACGGTCGCGGACGGCCTGGAGGTTGCGCCGTCGCTCGAGCAGGCGCGCGCCCTGGCCGGCGCCCACAACCTGATCCCGCTCAGCGTCACCTTCGTCGAGGACTGCGAGACCCCGGTGTCGGCCTTCCTCAAGCTGCGGGCGCTGAACGCCGCCGACCCGGCCTTCCTGCTCGAGTCGGCCGACCAGGGCCAGCGCGTCGGGCGCTGGTCGTTCATCGGCGTGGAGCCGCACGAGGTGCTGCGCTGGTCGCTGGCCGACGGCGGCGACCCGTACGGGCTGGCGGCGGAGCGGCTGGCGCGCTTCGATCAGGCCCCCGCCGCCGGCGCCGCCGGCGAGATCCCCTTCAGCGGCGGCGCGGTCGGCATGTTCGGCTACGACCTGGTGCGCACCGTGGAGCCGCTCGCGCAGCCCGGCGAGGACCCGCTCGCCCTGCCCGACCTCGCGCTGATGCTGACCGACGCGCTGGTCGTGTTCGACCACCTCAAGCACACGATCACGATCCTCGTCAACGCCAACCTCGAGCGCGAGCCGGACCTCGAGCGCGCCTACGCCGCCGCCGCCGCGCGGATCGGCGAGGTGCGGGCCGTGCTCGCCGGCCCGGTGCCGCGGCGCGAGCCGGCGGCCGCGGCGGACGGCGGCGGCGCGCGCGCGATGCCGGCGTTCGAGCCGAACATGCCGCGCGAGCGCTTTGAAGCGATGGTGGCGCGGATCGTCGAGTACGTGCACGCCGGCGACGCCTTCCAGGTGGTGCCCTCGCAGCGCTGGTCGGCGCGCGTGCCGGTGGAGGCCTTCTCGATCTACCGGGGGCTGCGCGCGGTCAACCCGAGCCCGTATATGTACTTCCTCGACTTCGGCGACTTCCAGGTGGCGGGGGCCAGCCCCGAGCCGCTGCTGACGGTCACCGGCAGGAAGGTCGTGACCAAGCCGATCGCCGGCACGCGCCCGCGCGGGGCGAGCCCCGAGGAGGACCGGCGCATCGCGCGCGAGCTGCTGGCCGACGAGAAGGAGCGGGCCGAGCACGTGATGCTCGTGGACCTCGGGCGCAACGACCTCGGGCGCGTGTGTGAGTACGGCAGCGTGCGCGTCGAGGAGCTGATGGAGATCGAGTCCTACAGCCACGTGATGCACATCGTCTCCAGCGTGTCCGGCACGCTGCGCGACGGCGTCGGCGCGATGGACGCGCTGCGCTCGGTGCTGCCGGCGGGCACCCTGTCGGGGGCGCCGAAGGTGCGGGCGATGCAGATCATCGACGAGCTCGAGCCGGTCAAGCGTGGTGGCTACGGCGGCGCCGTGGGCTACCTCAGCTACGGCGGCGACCTCGACACCGCCATCTACATCCGCACGGTGGCGGTCAAGGACGGGGTGGCGCACGTGCAGGCGGGGGGCGGCACGGTGGCCGACGCGAAGCCGGAGTACGAGTACGAGGAGTCGGTCGCCAAGAGCCGGGCGGCCCTGCGCGCCGTCGAGCTCGCGTGCTCGCAGCCGGACTGGGCATAGTGGTCTCGCCGCCATGAAGGTCCTCGTCCTGGACAACTACGACTCCTTCACCTACAACCTCGTGCAGTACCTGGGGGAACTGGACGCCGAGGTCGACACCGTGCGCAACGACCGCGCCGGCGTCGAGGAGCTGCTCGAGCGCGGCTACGAGCGCTGCGTGGTCTCGCCCGGCCCGTGCACGCCCGAGCAGGCCGGCATCACGCTCGAGCTGGTGCGCAGGATGCCCGAAGCCGGCGTGCCCACGCTCGGCGTGTGCCTGGGCCACCAGGCGCTCGCGCAGGCGTTCGGCGGGCGCTGGAAGCTGCACACGCCGGTGCACGGCAAGGCCACCGTCATCGAGCACGACGGGCGCACGATCTTCGCCGGCTTGGCCTCGCCGCTGACGGTCGGGCGCTACCACTCGCTGGTGGTGGACTCGCAGCTGCCCGACTGCCTGGAGGAGTCCGCCCGCGGCGGCGGCGTGCTGATGGCGCTGCGCCACCGCGAGCTTCCCGCCGAGGGCGTTCAGTTCCACCCCGAGTCGGTGCTCACCGAGCAGGGCCACGAGCTGCTCGCCAACTTCCTCGGCGTGCCGGCGCCCGCCGCGGGCACGGCGGCCCCGCCGTGGCGTGTCCCCGAGTCCGCGCTGCACGGCGCGAGCCCCTGCTGATGCCCAACGCCGTGCTCACGCAGGCGATCGACGCGCTCGCCGGCGGCCGCGACCTGGACGAGGACCAGGCCGCGGAGGTGCTGGCGGAGATCATGCATGGCGAGGTCTCCGAGGTGCAGATCGCGGGCTTCCTGATCGCGCTGCGCACCAAGGGGGAGACGGTGGCGGAGCTCGCCGGCCTCGCGCGCACGATGCGCGCGCTGGCGGCGCACGTGCCCACGACCCGCGCGGACCTGCTCGACACCGCCGGCACCGGCGGCGGGCGCAGCAGCTTCAACGTGTCGACCACCGCCGCGCTGATCGCGGCCGGCGCGGGCTGCGCGGTGGCCAAGCACGGCAACCGCTCGGCCACCAGCCGCTCGGGCTCGGCTGACGTGCTCGAGGCGCTCGGCGCGCGCATCGACCTCGACCCGCGGGCGGTGGCCGCCTGCATCGAGGAGGCCGGCTTCGGCTTCATGTTCGCGCCCGCCCACCACCAGGCGACCCGCTTCGTGGTGCCGGTGCGGCACGAGCTTGCGGTCCGCACCGTCTTCAACCTGCTGGGCCCGCTGACGAACCCGGCGGGGGCGCAGCGACAGCTGATCGGCGTCGCGGACGCGCGTTTCCTCGAGCGGATCGCGGGGGCGCTGGCGCGGCTGGGGGTGGAGCGCGCGCTGGTGGTCGCCGGCGAGGACGGCCTCGACGAGGTGTCGGCGAGCGCGCCCACCAGGGTCGCCGAGGTCAACGACGGCGAGATCAGCCACTACGTGCTCACGCCGCAGGAGGTGGGGGTCGCGACGAGCGCCGGCGCGAGCGAGGCGCCGGCCGGCGGCTCGCCGGCGGAGAACGCCGCCGTGACCCGCGCGATCCTCGCCGGCCCCCGCGGCGCCGGCGGCGGCCGGGACGGGGCGGGGGCGCCAGCGCCCGGCGAGCAGCTGGCGGTGATCAACGCGGGCGCGGCGATCTACGCGGCGGGCGGCGCGGACACGATCGCCGAGGGCGTGCAGGCGGCCCGCGCGGCGCTCGCCGACGGGCGTGCCGAGGCCGCGCTCGAACGCTACGTGCGGGCCAGCGCCCGCCATGCGCCTGCGCTCGAGGGGGCCGGGTGAGCGGGCAGACCGCCACGGTGCTCGAGCGGATCCTGGCGGAAACGCGGGAGGAGCTGAAGCGGCGCAAGCGCGAGCGCCCGCTCGCCTCGCTGCCGCGGCGCGAGCCGGAGGCGCCGGCGCCGCGGCGCTCCTTCCACGCGGCGCTGCGCGGACAGGGGGTCGGCGTGATCGCCGAGTTCAAGCGTCGCTCGCCCTCGGCCGGCGCGCTGGCCGAGCGCCCCGACCTGCCTGGGATCGTGCGTGCCTACGAGCGCGCCGGCGCGGCGGCGGTGTCGGTGCTCACCGAGGGCCCCAACTTCGCGGGCTCGCTCGAGGACCTCGTGCTCGCCCGGCGCACGTGCGCGCTGCCGCTGCTGCGCAAGGACTTCGTGCTCGACCCCTACCAGCTGCACGAGGCCCGCGCGGCCGGCGCCGACGCGGTGCTGCTGATCGTCGCCGCGCTGGACGCGGGCGAGCTGGCACGGCTGCACCGCGAGGCCCGCGCGCTCGGGCTCGACGCGCTGGTGGAGGTGCACGACCGCGAGGAGCTGCACGCCGCGCTCGAGGCCGGCGCCGAGATCCTGGGGGTCAACAACCGCGACCTGCGCGACTTCAGCGTCGACGTGGAGCGAACAGCGAGCCTGATGGCGGACGTCCCGAGCGCCGTGACGGTGGTCTCGGAGTCCGGCATCGGTAGCGCGGAGCAGGTGCGCCGGCTGGGCGAGCTGGGCGTGCAGGCGGTGCTCGTGGGGGAGTCGCTGATGCGCTCGGCCGACCCGGCGGCGGCCCTCGCGGCGCTCACATCCAGTCCTCCTGACATCATTTAGATACGCCCACGGCGATGTTTAGATGGCGTTGATGGCCGCAGGGCATCCTCTTCCACGATGAAACGCACCTTCCTGATCCCGCTCGTGTCCGCCGTCATCGGCGGCGGCGTCGTGGTGGGCGTTCTCGCCGCCGCCGGCGGGCTCGGCGAAAACACGAAGACGGTGGTCACCACCGTCGAAGCCGCCGCGCCCGCCGCGCCGTCGAACGCCTCGCAGCGCAGCAGCGGCCTGAGCCCGCACGAAGTCTACGTTCGCGCCGCCCCCGGGGTGGCGTTCGTCACCTCCACGGTGGTGCAGAAGTCCGAATCGCAGTCGCCCTTCAACCTGTTCGGCGAAGAAAGCCGCCAGGGCACCGACACCGGCTCGGGCATCGTGATCAACGCCAACGGCACGATTCTCACCAACTACCACGTGATCGAGAACGCGATCAAGGTGACGGTGAGCTTCGAAAAAGGCAAGTCGGTGGAAGCGCAGGTGGTCGGCAAGGACCCCTCGGACGATCTCGCGATCCTGCACATCTCCACCGACGGGCTCACGCTGCACCCGCTCAAGCTCGGCAACTCGAGCATCGTGCAGGTCGGCGACCCCGTCTACGCGATCGGCAACCCGTTCGACCTCGAACGCACGCTCACGACCGGCGTGATCTCGGCGCTGCAGCGCACGATCACCGCCCCCAACGGCTTCTCGATCGACAACGTGCTGCAGACGGACGCGCCGATCAACCCCGGCAACTCCGGCGGGCCGCTGCTGAACGCGGCCGGCGAAGTGATCGGCATCAACTCGCAGATCGAGACCGGCGGCAGCGGCGACGGCAGCGTCGGCATCGGCTTCTCGATCCCGATCGACACCGCCAAGGAAAAGATGGCGGCACTGGAGAAGGGCGGCACCGTGCGCGGCGCCTACCTCGGGCTGACCTCGCTGACCGTAGACGGCTCGCTGTCGGCGCTCAACCTGCCGGTCAAGTCGGGCGCGCTCGTGCAGAGCGTGGAGAAGGGCACGGCGGCCGCGAAGGCGGGCATCCACGGCGGCTCGGTGAGCGCCACCACCAGCGAAGACGGCGAGGTGGCGGTCGGCGGCGACATCATCGTCGGCATCGACGGCAAAAAGGTCGGCGGCTCGGAAGAACTGGCCAGCATCATCGGCGAAAAGAAGCCGGGCGACACGGTCACGGTCGAAATCTGGCGTGCCGAGGGCAACGGCCAGTACAAGCAGCTGAAGCTGAAGGCCACGCTCGGCGAACGCCCTAACTCGGTGCCGAACCCGAACACGCCCGAAGGCTGAGCGAGCCGCTCGAGCGGCCGCTCTGACGCTACCGTTGGGGCTATGCCGGACGCGCCCCGCGTGAAGATCTGCGGCGTCACCAACCCGCACGACGCCGAGCTCGCGGTCGAGCTCGGCGCATGGGCGCTCGGCATGATCTTCTACGAGGGATCGCCGCGACGGTGCTCGCGGGAGGCCGCGCAGAGGATCTCGGCGGCGCTGCATCGCCGCGCCGAGCTGTGCGGGGTGTTCGTCAACGCGCCGCTCGAGCGCATCGTCGGCGACAGCGAGCAGCTGAAGCTGACGCTCGTGCAGCTGCACGGAGACGAGGGGCCCTCCTTCTGCGCCGAGGTGGCGCGGCGCACCGGCGCGCGCGTGATCAAGGCGGCGCAGGTCGCCGGCGCGGGCGACGTCCGCGACCTGGAGCGCTTTCACGTCGACTTCCACCTGCTCGACGCGCGCGCGAGCTCGCCGGCGCGCAGCGAGCTGCGTGGCGGCACCGGCGAGAGCTTCGACTGGACGCTGCTGCGCGAGCGACGCTCGCACGTGCCGCTGATCCTCAGCGGCGGCTTGACCGGCGCGAACGTGGCGCAGGCGATCGCGGTGGCGCGCCCCTACGCGGTGGACAGCGCCAGCGGCACCGAGGCCGCGCCGGGGCACAAGGACCCCGACAAGCTCGCCGGCTTCTTCGCGGCCGTCGCCCGCGCCGGCGCCGGCGCGGGCGACGGCGCCGCGATCGGGCAGCCGGCGTGAGCGCGGTCACCGAGACCACCGGCGTGGAGCACCGCTTCGGCCCCTATGGCGGCCAGTTCGTGCCGGAGACGCTGATGCCGGCCCTGGCCGAGCTCGAGCAGGCGTGGCTCGCGGCGCGCGCCGACCCCTCCTACCAGGCCGAGCTGCGGGGGCTGCTGCGCGACTTCGGCGGGCGCCCGACGCCGCTGTACCTGGCGCAGCGGCTCTCGCAGCGGGTGGGCCGCACGGTGTACCTGAAGCGCGAGGACCTCAACCACACCGGCTCGCACAAGCTCAACAACGCGCTCGGCCAGGCGCTGCTCGCCAGGCGCATGGGCAAGCGGCGCATCATCGCGGAGACCGGCGCCGGCCAGCACGGCGTGGCCACCGCCACCGTGTGCGCGCTGTTGGGCCTCGAGTGCGTGGTCTACATGGGCCTCGAGGACACCCGCCGCCAGCTCCCCAACGTGCAGCGCATGCGCCTGCTGGGCGCGACCGTCAAGCCCGTGGACGCCGGCGCGAAGACGCTCAAGGAGGCCACCTCGGCGGCGATCCGCGACTGGGTGACGAACGTGCAGAGCACCCACTACGTGATCGGCTCGGTGGTCGGCCCGGCCCCCTATCCGGCGCTCGTGCGCGAGCTGCAGCGCGTGATCGGCGAGGAGGCGCGCGCGCAGCTGCTGGAGCGCGAGGGCAGGCTGCCGGCGCGGGTGATTGCGTGCGTGGGCGGCGGCTCGAACGCGATCGGCGCCTTCGCCGCCTTCATCCCCGACGAGCAGGTGGAGCTGGTGGGCGTGGAGGCCGGCGGCGAGGGCCTCGACACGCCGCGCCACGGCGCGCCGCTGACGGTTGGCGGACGCCCCGGCATCCTGCACGGCTCGCGCTCGGCGGTGATGCAGGACGAGGAGGGCCAGATCGTGCAGGCGCACTCGATCTCCGCCGGCCTGGACTACCCCGGCGCGGGACCCCAGCACGCGCACCTGCGCGACAGCGGCCGCGCGCGCTACGTGGCGGTCACCGACGCGCAGGCGGTGTCGGCGTTCAAGCTGCTCGCGCGCCTGGAGGGCATCATCCCGGCGCTGGAGACCGCGCACGCGCTCGCCTGGGTGCTCGCCCAGGACGACGGCGAGCTCGACCTCGTGTGCCTGTCGGGCCGCGGCGACAAGGACCTCGCCGAGGTGCTCGCGCTCGCCGGCGAGGAGCCCGAGCCGGACTCCGCGCGGGAGGCCCGGTGAGCGCCGCCGAGGCCCCCGGTGCCGCTGAGGCCGCCGAGGTCCCCGCCGCCGCCGACGCCTCCGGCGCCGCCGCAGGCACGGGGGTGCAGCGGCTCGCGCGCGCGTTCGCCGACACCGGCAAGCGCGCCGCGCTGATGCCCTACGTGATGGGCGGCTTCCCCACGCTCGAGGACTCGCTGCGGATCGGCCAGGCCTGCGTGGCAGCCGGCGCCGATGTGATCGAGCTCGGCGTGCCCTACTCCGACCCGCTCGCCGACGGACCGGTGATCCACGCCGCCGGCACCCGCGCGCTGGCCGCGGGGTCGAGCCTGGGCGGGGTGCTGGAGGTCGCGCGGGCGCTCGCGGCGAGCGTGCCGGTGGCGCTGATGTGCTACGCCAACATGGTCTTCGCGCCGGGCGTGGAGGCGTTCGTGCAGCGCGCAGCGCGGGCCGGCGTCAGCGGCATGATCGTGCCCGACCTGCCCCAGGGCGAGGCGCCGGAGGTGCTCGAGACCTGCGACGCGCACGGGCTCGCGCTGATCCCGCTGGTGGCGCCCACCACCACCGCGCAACGCCTGCGGGCGATCGGCGAGAGCGCGCGCGGCTTCCTCTACGCCGTGTCGGTCCTCGGCACCACCGGCGAGCGGCGCGCGCTGGGCGAGGACCTGGATGAGATCGTGGCGCGCGCCAAGGCGAGCACCAGCGTGCCGGTGGCGATCGGCTTCGGCATCGGCACCGGCGAGCAGGCGCTGCGCGCCGCCGAGGCCGGGGCGGACGGCGTGATCGTGGGCACCCGCCTGGTGCGCGCCGCCGACGAGGCCGAGGACCCGGCGGACGGGGTGGGGGCGGTCGTGGCCGAGCTGGCGGCGGCGCTCAGCTCGACCGCCGGGCGGACGGCCAGCTAGGATTGCGCGCACCATGGGCTTCGTCATCACCGTCAGCGGCGGCCTCGTCCTCTGGATCGTGCTGTGGGCGCTCGGCGCCAAGAGCCTCGACGCGTTCCTGCTGGCCGCGGCGATCATCCTCGTAGGCGCCTCGCTGAAGATCCTCTCCGGCTACCTTCCGGGCCGTAGAAGCTAAGCGCGCGGTGCTGGCGCGCGGGCTGGGCCTGGTTGCTCTCGCCGCCGCCCTGCTGGGGCTCGTCGGCTGTGGCGGCGTCGCCGTCTCCGACGTGGCCGAAGCGACCGCCGGGCACCTGACGGTCTACTCGAGCCTGCCGCTGCACGGGCCGGCCGCGGCCGCCAGCGAACAGATCGTCGACGGCGAGAAGCTGGCGCTGGCGGACGCGGGCGGGCGGGTGGGTCCGTACAAGATCGACTACGCCTCGCTCAACGACGCCAGCCCCACGACCGGGCAGTGGGAACCAGGCATGACCGAAGTCAACGCCAAGGTCGCGGCCCAGGACACGAGCACGATCGCCTACCTCGGGGACTTCGATTCCGGCGCCACCGCGGTGTCGCTGCCGCTGATCAACGCCGCCGGCATCCTGCAGATCAGCCCGGCGAGCCCCTATGTGGGGCTGACCTCCCCGCTCGACGCCGGCCAGGACGAGCCCGAACGCTTCTACCCGAGCGCGCGTCGCACGTTCGTGCGTCTCGCCGGCGGCGACGTCGCGCAGGCGCAGGCGCAGGTCGCGCTGATGCGCTCGCTCGGCGTCAAGCGCATGTACGTGCTCGACGACCAGGACCCGTTCCAGGTGCCGCTCGCGAACCTCGTGGCCGAAGACGCGCAGCGCGCCGGGATCGCGGTGCTGGCGCACGACAGCATCCCCACGGTGGCGGGCTCGGTGTTCACCGGCGAGGTGGAAAAGGTCGCCTCCAGCCACGCGCAGGCGCTGTTCCTGGCCGGCGGCGAAGGCGCCGGCACGGCCACGCTGTGGGACGAACTGCACGCCGCCGCTCCGCGCATGCTGCTGCTGGGCGCGAGCTCGCCGCTGGACGAAGCGTTCAGCTCGCACATCGACGCCGGCGCCGCGGCGGTCACCTACCTGACCGCGCCGGTGCTGCCCGTCGCGCTGTACCCGCCGTCCGCCGGCGCGACGCTGGCGCGCTACCGCGGCGTGTTCGGCCGCAGCGCAAGCGCTTACGCGCTCTACGGCTACGAGGCGATGAACCTTGTGCTCGACGCGATCCGCCGTGCGGGGGCGCGCGCCACCGACAGGCAGACGGTGATCGAAGAGGTCCTGCACACCACCGCGCGCAACTCCGTGCTGGGGCGCTACTCGATCGACGCCGACGGAGAAGTCACGCCGGTCCGCTTCGCGGTCGAGCGCCCGCACGACGGACGGCTGGCGTTCGACCGCGCGATCGAGGTGAGGGGCACGGAAGGCTAGCCCGAGCCCTGCACGCCGAGCACCAGCTTGTAGCGCTGCACGCCCCCGCCCAGCCGGCTCGAGCCGCCGTCGAGGGTGGTGGCCGCCCGCAGGTAGGGCACCAACGCCGACACGGGCGGCTGTTCGAGCAGCCCCACGCCTTCCAGCAGGCTCAACATCGTGGGGAACTCGACGATCGCGCTCGGTTCGATGCCTTCGCCGAGGGCGCTTGCGGCGGCGCGCCGGGCGGGCGAGGCGGCGAGCGTGCTGGGCGGGTCGAGCGCGGTGCCGACGGACTCTTCGCCCAGCCCGAGGACGAACTTGCTCTGGCCGTCGGCGGCGCGCCCGTCGGCCACGTCGAGCACCACCGGCACGCCGTTCAAGCGCACGCCGACGGCGGCTTCGGTGCCGCGTATGGAGACCGGGCTCACCGCCACGCCGGCCTTGCGCAGCTGCGCGGCCAGCTCGCCCACGGCGGCGCGCGAGCGCGCCGGGTCCTTGGAGTCGATCACCACGCCGGCGCGCAGTTCCAGCAGGCTGGCGCCGCTCGCGAACACGCCCGCCGACCCCATCCAGCTGGCGAAGTCCCGACGCGCTGCGGCGGTGTTGGCGCCGAGCGTGCGCAGCGGCGTGATCAGCCCCTGGAGCAGCGAGTCGAGGCTGAAGCCGGTGCTGGGCGCGAGCGGCGCGGAGCTGCCCAGCGCGCTGCCTAGCGCGGTCAGGGCCTCCAGCTCGTGCGCGTCGCGGCCGATGCTCGCGCCGAGTTCGCCGAGTCCGAGCGCCAGCCACGATTCGCCGGGCAGCGAGTCCAGCGCCTGCGCGGCCTGCGGGCTCACGGCGAGCAGCCCGCCGGCCTGCGCGCCCGCGCCGAGCGTGTCCGCGTCGAGCGCGACCGAGCTCTTCGCGGCGACCAGCGAGACGTTGAGCTGAGGGGAGCCGCCGAGCACGCCGAGCAGCCCCGACAAGCCTTCCTGCCCGCCTGCGCCGTCGCCCGCGCCGCTGCCGCCGGCGACGGCGTTCACGTACAGGTGCGCGAGCGTGTCGGAGGGCGCGGCCCCGGTGAGCTTGGCGTACTGCCCGGCGCCCGCCAGGGACGGACCGCCGTGGGTGGTGTCGATCACCGCGTGCAGCCCCGCTTCGCTGCCGATGACGGCGAAGTCGTGCACCAGCCCGAAGGCCACGCCGCCCGAGGCAACCTCGTATGAGATGCCGCGGTAGCTGGCCGCGTGGGCGTGCGCGCGTGCGGCCTGCTTGTCGAGGAAGGAGCGCGCCTTGGACGCGTCGCTGGTGTCGAGCACGATCGCGCCCTGCGCGGCGCCCGAGCCGAACGGGAAGGCGCCGGCGCCCGAGCCGCCGAGCAGCCCGTGCATCAGCACCCCCGTCAACGCTCCCGCCGAGCTGAGCGAGGTCAGGAAGGCGCCCGCGTGCGGCCCCAGCCAGGGCGCCACTTCGCGCGCGAAGTTCAACCGCGGCGAGCCCGGCGTCTGGAGCGCGCCGAGCAGCTTCAGGTACGGGTCGGCCTGGTGGGTGAGCGCGTGGGCGACGCTCAGCGCGTCGGCCTGCTGCGCGCCGGTGGGCCGCACCGTGGCGCCGGCGTACACGGCGGCTGCGGCGGGCACCGCGCCGGCTGGGTCGGCGGAGGTGCCGCCGCCGCTCGAGCCGCAGCCGGACAGCAGCAGGCCGCCGGCGGCGAGCAGCCCGGCGCAGGCGAGCGCACGCGGCCGGCGCCGCAGGCGCCGCGCGCGGCGGGCGGGGGCTGACCGGGGTGGGGCGTCGGTGTGGGCTGCTGGCAAGGTTGCGCGTCCTCTCGGCCGCTGGGGGCGCTCGCGCAGGCGATCGTACAACCGCGGCCGGACCGGGGCGGCCACTCGCTGCCTGCAAGCCCGCTTTCGCGCGGTGCGTCTGCAGCGCGCCTTGCAGTTGCGCGCCCCGCGCGGCGGCGCCGGCGCGAGCCGGAAAAGCGGCTTGGTTGCTGGCGTTTCGCCGGCTCTTGCGCCGCCGTTGCGGTACTGTGGGAGAAAATGTGCAAATAGGCTTGCATTGTGGGAGAGAGTGGGATATGTTCGCGCGCAGCGAGCCGGGGTGGAGGGGCTCCTCCCACTCCTCCACCTCGGCTCGGTAGTCATTCGATCCCTTCCCCACCCGAGCCCTCTTGCTCACCTTCCGCGGCACCTTCGATCACACCCTCGACGCGAAGAACCGCCTCACCGTGCCGGCCCGCTACCGGGCCGCGCTGGCCGAGGGTGTGGTGCTGGCGATGCCGGTGGACCTGAAGCCGTGCGTGGGCGTGTGGCGCCCGGACGACTACGAGCGCTACACCAGCCGCGCGCTGGCGGAGCTGCCACCGCTCTCGCCGCGCCTCAGCGAGCTCGAACGCTTCTTCTACGGCAGCTCGCACGACGCGGAGCTCGACTCGGCCGGGCGCATCATGATCCCCGGCTTCCTCGGCGAGCACGCCGCGCTGGTCAAGGAGGTAGTGGTGGTGGGGGTGGGCGACCGCCTGGAGCTGTGGGGCAAGGCGGCCTGGAGCGAGCATCGATCGACGCTGCTGCGCGGCGTCGCGGAGGTGACGGCGCGTGTCGACGACACTGCTTGAGATGACGATCCCGGATCGCGGCGCATCTAGCTCCGAGGAGGAGGCGTACCCGCAGCGGCAGGGCGAGCGGACCGGCCCGCCGGCGCTGGCGCGCCGGCGCCGCGCCGCGCACGCCTCGCGCGCGGCGCGCGCAGGCAGGGCCGAGGCGGCCAGCCGCCAGCCGCCGGCGGCTGGCGGGCAGGCGCGCGGCGGCGCCGGCGCGGGCTCGCACACGCCGGTGATGGCGGGCGAGCTGCTCGAGCTGCTCGATCCCCAGCCCGGCCAGGTGGCGGTCGACTGCACGTTCGGCGACGGCGGCCACGCGCGGCTGGTGGCCGAGCGCCTCGGCGCGGGCGGCACGCTGGTGGCGATCGACCGCGACCCGCTGGCGGAGGAGCGCTTCGCGGCGCTCGCGCGCCAGAGCGCCTGCGCGGTGCGCTTCATCCGCTCCGGCTACGCGGAGGCGCTCGAGCTGCTGGCGGCCGAGGGCGTGAAGGCCGACTGCGCGTACTTCGACCTCGGCATGTCCTCGATGCAGGTGGACACGCGCGAGCGCGGCTTCTCCTACTCCTACGACGCGCCGCTCGACATGCGCATGGACCCCACGCAGAGCCTGAGCGCGCGCGAGATCGTGGCCGAGTGGGACGAGCGTCGCCTGGCGCAGGCGCTGCGCGACTACGGCGAGGAGCGTCACGCCGGCGCGATCGCGCGCGCGATCGTGGCGCGGCGCGCACAGGCGCCGATCGCGACCACGCAGCAGCTGCTCGACACGATCCTCTCGGCGCTGCCGGCGCCCGCGCGCTTCGCCGGCGGCAACCCCGCCAAGCGCTCCTTCCAGGCGCTGCGCGTGGCCGTCAACGACGAGCTCGGACAGCTCGAGCGCGCGCTGCCGCCGGCGTGGGCGCTGCTGCGCGACGGGGGCGTGCTCGCGGCGATCTCCTTCCACTCGCTCGAGGACCGGCGCGTCAAGCGCTTCCTCGCCGAGCGCGCGCGCGGCTGCGTCTGCCCGCCGGAGCTGCCGGTGTGCGCCTGCGGGCGCGAGCCCGAGGCGGCGCTGCTGACGCGGCGATCGCTCGTGCCCTCGGCGCAGGAGACGGCCGCCAACCCGCGCGCGGGCTCGGCGCGCATGCGCGCCGCCAGGAAGCTGCCGGGATGACGCCGCCCGCCGCCGCCGCAGCCGCCGCGCCGGCGCCGCCGCGCCGCCGCCCCGCCCGCGCGGCTGCCGTGCCGGCGCCCGCGCGCCCGCGTGTAGGCTCCCCGCGGCCGCGGCGCGTGTCGGGTCCCGCGCGCCGCCCGCAACGGGCGGCGCCAGCCTCGCCGCAGGCCGGCAGGGGCCTCGCGCTGGGGGCGCTCGACCTGGCCGACGCCCTCTCCAACAACCGCCTGCTCGACCGGCTGATCCGCG
This sequence comes from Solirubrobacteraceae bacterium, assembly GCA_035508735.1. Lineage (GTDB taxonomy): Bacteria > Actinomycetota > Thermoleophilia > Solirubrobacterales > Solirubrobacteraceae > Palsa-744. The sequence continues at coordinate 29,732 of DATJMM010000026.1, forward strand.
GCCGCGGCTGGATCGCGCTGACCGCCTTCGCGCTGATCGGCATCGTCGCGCTGCAGCTGATCGTGCTGGAGCTGAACGCGAGCATCGGCCGCACGCTGGCGCGCGAGCAGCAGCTGCAGCGCGAGAACACCACGCTGGCGATCGAAGGCTCGGAACTGGCGGGCGGCGAACGCGTGGAGTCCCGCGCGGCGGGGCTGGGCATGCAGCTGGTGCCGATCGGCTCGCTGCGCTTCCTCCACGCCGACCCGGCGCGCGACCTGCAGCGCGCCTCGCGCGCGCTCGACGTTCCGGTGCGCAGCGCGGACGCCGCCGCACAGGCCTCCACGGCGCCCGTCGGCTCGGGCGAAGCGACGGCCCAGGCCGGCGAAGCCGCGGGCAGCGGCGCCGAACCCTCGAGCGAAGCGCAGGCAGGCGCCTCCACCACGAGCGCCTCCGCGGCGGGCGGCGAAGCGTCGAGCACGGTGCCCCCCGGCACGGGCGCAGCCGCGACGGAAGCGACGGAAGCCGCGTCGCCCGCGCAGGCGACGGCGCCGCCGGCGGCGGGCGCCGAACAGCAGGCGGCCGGCGCCGGCGCCGGCGAAGACGCGGGCGCGGCGGTGGCCGGCGGCGCGGCGGTGGGCGCTACGGGCGGGCAGGGATAGGCGCGTGGCGGTCGTCGAGCGCCGCGTCGGCGCGATCTTCGCCGCCTTCTTCCTGCTGCTGCTGATCGCGGCGGGCCGCACGATGTACCTCGGCGTGGTGCGCGGCGGCACGTTGCGCAAAGCGGCCAGCAGCGAGCAGCTGACCTACGAAACGGTGAGCGCGCCGCGCGGCGCGATCACCGACCGCGACGGCGTCGACCTGGCGATCTCCGAGCCGGCGCAGGACATCTCCGCGGACCCGTATCTGCTGAGCGACCCGCTGCAGGCGGCGCGCAGGCTGGCGCCGCTGCTGGGAGTGTCGCAGTCGAGCCTGCTGACGGAGCTCTCCGAGCGCACCGGCTTCGTGTACCTCGCGCGCGGGCTGCCCGAACGCCAGGCGCGCGCGGTGCTGGCGCTGAAGATAACCGGCGTGAGCGGCACGCCGGTGATGCGACGGGTGTACCCGCGGGGCACCCTGGCGGCGCAGGTGCTGGGCGAGGTGGGCACCGAAGGCAGGGGCCTGAGCGGCCTCGAGTACTCGCTCAACGCCACGCTGGCCGGCCACGCCGGGCAGCGCAGCGTGATCAGCGACGCGCTCGGGCAGCCGGTCTCGATCAGCGAAACGCACCGCGAGACCGCGGGCCGCTCGCTGACGCTCACGCTCGACGCCAACATCCAGCAGCGCACCGAAGACGTGCTCGGCGCGGTGGCCCGCGTGTTCCAGCCGAAAGGCGCCACCGCGATCGTGATGAACCCCGACACCGGCGCGATCCTGGCGCTCGCCAACTGGCCCCAGGTGGACGCCGACGAACCGTCCGCGTCGCCGGCGGCGGCGACGGAGGACCAGGCGGTGGGCCTCGATTACGAACCGGGCTCCACGTTCAAGGTGGTGGCGGTGTCGGGCGCGCTGGAAGCGGGGCTGATCACGCCCGAGACCCCCTTCAACATCCCCGACCAGATCCAGGTGGCCGAACGCGTGATCCACGACGACACCGAACACCCGGAAGAGACGCTCACCACCTCCCAGATCCTGGCGCGCTCGAGCAACGTGGGGGCGATCGAGATCGGCAAACTGGAGGGCGCGAGCACGTTCAACCGCTGGGTCCACCGCTACGGCTTCGGCGCCCCCACCGGCGTCGACCTGCCCGGCGAGGAACGCGGCGTGGCGCTGCCGCTGAGCGAATACTCCGGCTCCTCGATGGGCAACCTGCCGATCGGCCAGGGCGAGCTGGTGACGCCGATGCAGATGGCGAGCGCGTACGCGGCGATCGCCAACGGCGGGGTGCTGCGCCGGCCGCACATCATCGGCGCCGTCGACGGCCATCCCCAGCCCGAGCCGGCGGGGCGGCGCGTGATCTCACAGACGACGTCCGCGGAGCTGCGCAAGATGCTCGAGG
>DATJMM010000027.1:0-11036 GCA_035508735.1 Solirubrobacteraceae bacterium
GCCGGCGGCGAAGCGGCGCGCCAGATCCCACAGCCGCGCCAGCTCCTCCTCCGCCGGCGCCACGCGGGTGCTGCCGTGGTAGTTGGCCACGACGACCCCGTCACCGAGGCGCACGAGCTGGGCCACCCGCCGCTCGGGGCGCAGGCGCAGCCGCACCGCCCTGTGCTCGGCGATCCCCGCGCGGGAGAGCACCGCGTTGGCGCCGCCCCCGTTCGACTTGAGCGCGTCCGGCCAGCGCTCGGCGAGCGCGCGGCGCAGCGCGAGCAGCGAGTTGCGCGAGGTCAGCGCCCGTCGCTGCTCGGCGCCGGCGGCCGCCGCCAGCCGTTCGGGCCACCAGGGGGGAACCTCCTGCAACAGCGCCACGTCCCAGCTCCAACTCGCGAGCAGCCCCGCGAACTCGTCTCCCAGCGAGCGCCCCGCCGCCGGCAGCGAGCGGCCGTGGAAGAGGTTCCAGGTGAGAATCCGCACCGCCTCAGTGTGCGGCGGTTACGATCCCGTGTCCTTGGGTCCCGGACCGCGGGCGAAGGCGCGAGACTGCGAGGCGTGCGCGTGCTCTTCGTCGGCGACGTGGTGGGACCGCGGGCGGTGGCATGGCTGGCCGAGCGCCTGCCCTCGCTGCGCGCGGAGCACGCCGTGGACCTCGCGATCGTGGACGCGGAGAACTCCGCCGCGGACGGCGCGAGCATGTCGCTGACGGCGGTGGAGCGCCTGCTGGCGGCGGGCGCCGACGTGGTGAGCGGCGGCAACCACGCCTTCGACGGCGGCGAGTACGAGGCGGTGCTGGGGCACGAGCGCGTGCTGCGCCCGCTGAACGTGGCCGACGGCGTGCCGGGTCGCGGGATGATCGAGCTGGAGGTGGCGGGCGAGCCCGTCCGCGTGGTGGTGCTGGCCGACCGGCTGGCGCTCGAGGACGCGCCGGCGTTCGCGCACATGGCGCTCGCCCCCCACGCGGCCTTCGAGCGCCTGCCGCCGTTCGCGGGGACCGCGATCGTGGAGATGCACGCGCTGTCGGTGGCGGCCAAGCAGTCGCTGGCGCACGCGTTGGACGGACGCGTGGCGGCGGTGCTGGGCACGCATACGCACGAGCCGACGATCGAGCTGCACCTGCTGGCCGGCGGCACCGCGCTGGTGAGCGAGGTGGGCATGACGGGGCCGCGCGGCGGCGTGCAGGGAATGGACCCGCAGGCGTTCGCGGCGTGGGCCCGCGGCGCCGATCCCGCCGGCCTGAGCGCGCGTCCCGGCGACGGCGAGATCGTGCTGGGCGCGGTGCTGCTCGAGCTCGAGCACGGCCGCACCCGCGCGATCAGGCGCGTGTGAGGGGCGCCGCCCGGCCGGCCGGGCCCGCGGCCGCGCCTGGCCCCATCCGGGTAGGATTGGCGCTCCGTTCCCGAACAGGCGAGGTTCAAGCACAGGTGGCGATCGATCTGCAACAAGTGTCGGCGGTGGACGCCGAGCCGGGCGAGCTGCCGGCGAGCATGGCGGCGTGGGTGATCCGCGAGGAGCGCTTCGGCGAACCGAAGGACGCCTTCCAGGTCGAGGAGATCGAGGTGCCGGAGCCGGGCGCGTTCGAGGTGATCGTGCGCGTGATGGCGGCGGGCGTGAACTACAACAACGTGTGGGCGGCGCTGGGCAAGCCGGTGTCGGTGATGCGTTACGGCGACCACCCCGAGTACGGCCACCACATCGGCGGCTCGGACGCGTCGGGGGTGGTGTGGAAGGTGGGCGCGGGCGTGACGCGCTGGAAGGTGGGCGACGAGGTGGTGGTGCATTGCAACATGGCCTCCTACGAGGACCCCGAGGTGCACGGCCTGGACCCGATGGCGGCGCCCTCGCAGCGGATCTGGGGCTATGAGACGACGTGGGGCTCCTTCGCGCAGTTCACGAAGGTGCAGGCGCAGCAGCTGCTGCCGAAGCCGCAGTCGCTGACGTGGGAGGAGGCGGCGTCCTACGGCCTGGTGTACTTCACCGCCTACCGCATGCTGATCACGCGCTGCAAGCTGCAGCCTGGCGCGAACGTGCTGATCTGGGGCGCGGCGGGCGGCCTGGGCGTGTTCGCGACGCAGCTCTGCAAGGCCGCGGGCGCGCACTGCGTAGGGGTCGTCTCCTCGGCCGAGAAGGGCGAGCTGGTCAAGCGCCTGGGCGCGGTGGACTACATCGACCGGGGCGAGTTCGCGGGCATGATGCGCAAGGGCGGCGAGTCGGCGCAGGAGGAGGCGGAGCGCTTCAAGGTCTCCAGGGCGTTCGCCAAGCGCGTCAAGGAGATCCTCGGCGACGCCCCCGACATCGTGTTCGAGCACGTGGGCAAAGCGACCTTCCCGACCTCCGTGTTCACCGCCAAGACGTTCGGGAAAATCGTGATCTGCGCGGGCACCACCGGCATCGACCTGGACTTCAACGTGGCCTACCTGTGGATGCGCCAGAAGGAGATCCTGGGCTCGCACTTCGCCAACGCGTACGAGTGCACGAAGGCCAACGAGCTGATCGAGTCGGGCCAGATCCGCCCGGTGCTGTGGCGTACGCTCGGCTTCGAGGGCGTGGCCGAAGCGCACCAGCTGATGCTCGAAAACAAGCACCTGGGCAAGATCTCGATTCTGGTGGGCGCGGACGCGGAGGGCCAGGGCAGGACCGCAGACGGCCCCGGCGCGATCTACGCGGAGGTGGGAGCCTGATGGCGGGCGCGGGCGGCACGGTGATCATCCCCTGGTACGCCACGGGCTTCCGCGGCGACGGCTTCGAGCGGGCGCTGAACGAGGTGGCGGCGGCGGCGCTGCGCTACGGCGCGTCCTCCTACGCGGTGTACCGCTCGCGCGAGGACCGCTACCGCTTCCAGCAGCTGGCGGCGTTCGATGAGTACATGGACTGGGAGCGCTACTGGGACGGCGCGGAGATGACGTACTTCCGCGCGACCCACTCGAGCTGGTACCAGGTGCCGGTGCTGTACGGCTGGTGGGACCTGACGACGCACGGCGCGGTGATCGACGCGGCGCCGCTGGGCGCGGCCGACGGCCATGGCAATGGCGCGCCCGTGGGCGACATCACCTGAGAGAGCCGTGGACCGCTGCGCCGGAAGACGTCCTCGGTCGCTCGCGTGCGAAGCACGCCACGCTCCCTGCGTCCTTGTCCGGCTTGATCCACGGCCCTCTCAGGCCACAGAGGACGGGACGGCTCTCAGCCCTGCTCCAGGGGCGCCATCGTGAGCCCGGCGTCCTTGAGCTGCTCCCAGTAGAGCTCGGCGGCCTCCTGGTGGCCGGTGTAGACGATGGCGCGCCCGGAGGCGTGGATCACGCCGGCGATCTCGTGGCCGCGCTTGAGGGAGATGCCGGGGATGAAGCGGGCGAGGGTGCTGGCGACGTGGTCGAAGGTGTTGTGGTCGTCGTTGCAGACGATCACCCTCCAGGCCCCTCCGAGCCCGGTCCCGGGCCCTCCGGCGCGGGGTCTCTCGAGCGTTTGGTTCATGCCCCGCAGGATAAACACCGCGGCGCGACCGTACAATTGGCTGCATGAGCGATCGTCAGGCCCGCCTGCCCGAGCGCGACCGCCCCTGGATGATGCGCACGTACGCGGGGCACTCGACGGCGAAGGCGTCGAACGAGCTGTACCGGCGCAACCTGGAGAAGGGCCAGACGGGGCTGTCGGTGGCGTTCGACCTGCCGACGCAGACGGGCTACGACCCCGACGACGAGCTGGCGCGGGGAGAGGTGGGCAAGGTGGGCGTGCCGGTGAGCCACCGCGGCGACATGGAAGCGCTGATGGACGGCATCCCGCTGGGCGAGATGAACACGTCGATGACGATCAACGCGACGGCGGCGTGGCTGCTGGCGCTGTACATCGTGGCGGCGGAGAGCCAGGGGGTCAGCCAAGAGCAGCTGCAGGGCACGACCCAGAACGACATCCTCAAGGAGTTCCTGGCGCGCGGCACCTACGCGTTCCCGCCGGCGCCGTCGATGCGGCTGGTGGCGGACATGATCGCGTACGCGGTGGAGCACGTGCCGAAGTGGAACCCGATCAACATCTGCTCCTATCACCTGCAGGAGGCGGGGGCGACGCCGGTGCAGGAGATCGCGTACGCGATGAGCAACGCGATGGCGGTGCTGGACGCGGTGCGCGCGCGCCTGGGCGACGGCGCGCAGGAGCGCATGGAGCGGGTGTTCGGGCGCATCTCGTTCTTCGTGAACGCGGGCGTGCGCTTCGTGGAGGAGCACGCGAAGCTGCGGGCGATGTCGATCCTGTGGGAGGAGATCGGGCGCGAGCGCTACGGCGTGCAGGACGCGCGCCACCTGCGCTTCCGCTATGGCGTGCAGGTGAACTCGCTGGGGCTGACGGAGGCGCAGCCGGAGAACAACGTGCAGCGGATCGTGCTGGAGGCGCTGGCGGTGACGCTCGGCCGCGACGCCCGCGCGCGCGCGATCCAGCTGCCGGCGTGGAACGAGGCGCTGGGGCTGCCGCGACCGTGGGACCAGCAGTGGTCGCTGCGCATGCAGCAGGTGCTGGCGTACGAGACGGACCTGCTGGAGTACCCGGACATCTTCGAGGGCTCGAAGGTGATGGACGCGCTGGTGGACGAGCTGCTGGAGGGCGCGCGCGCGGAGATGGCGGTGGTGGCGGAGCACGGCGGCGCGGTGCAGGCGGTGCCGTACATGAAGGCGGCGCTGGTGGACTCCCACCGCGAGCGCATCCGCCGCATCGAGGAGGGTCAGCAGGTGGTGGTGGGCCAGAACCGCTTCACCGAGACGGAGGACTCCCCCCTGACGGCGGACGCGGAGGGCGGCATCCTGGTGGTGGACCCGGCGCTCGAAGCGGAGCAGGTGGAGGCGGTGCGCCGCTGGCGCTCCGAACGCGACCAATCCGCTGTTGATGAGGCGCTCGCGGCGCTGGCCGCGGCGGCCGGCGACGGCGGCGCGGATGTGAACCTGATGGTGCCTACGATCGCGGCGGCGAGGGCGGGGGCGACGACGGGCGAGTGGTCGCGGACGCTGCGCGAGGTGTTCGGCAGCTACCGCGCGCCGACGGGCGTGGGCGAGGCGGCGGCGCTGGGCGGCGGCGCGGACGGCGAGCTGGGCGAGCTGCGCGAGGCGGTGGCGCGCCTGCAGGAGCAGCTGGGCCGGCGCCCGAAGATCCTGGTGGGCAAGCCGGGCCTGGACGGGCACTCCAACGGCGCGGAGCAGATCGCGGTGCGCGCGCGCGACGCGGGCATGGACGTGGTGTACGAAGGGATCCGCCTGACGCCGGCGCAGATCGCGGCCTCGGCGCTGCAGGAGGGCGTGCACGTGATCGGGCTGTCGATCCTGTCGGGCTCGCACCGCGAGCTGATCCCGGCTGTGATCGCGGCGCTGCGCGAGGCGGGCGTGCAGGCGCCGGTGGTGGTGGGCGGCATCATCCCCGAGCAGGACGTGGCGGCGCTGCGCGCGGCGGGCGTGGCGGCGGTGTACACGCCGAAGGACTTCGACATCACGCGCATCGTGCGCGACGTGGTGTCGCTGGTGGGCGCGGACGCTGCGCAGGGCAACGGCAACGGCTCCCCCGCGGGGGGGGACGCGGGCGCAGGCGCGAGCAACGGCGCGGCGAGCGGCGCGCGCGCGCGGGGCGCGTCGGCGAACGCCGGCGCGTGAGCGCGGCGCAGGACGGGGCGGCGCTGGGCGCGCGCCTGCGCGCGCGCGAGCTGGAGGCGGCGCCGGCGGCGCTGAACCTGCTGGAGAGCGCGGCGCCGGCGGACCGCGAGCAGGCGGCGCTGCTGCTGGCGGAGGTCTCGCCGGCGGCGCTGGGCGGCGAGGCGCCGGGCCACGTGATCGGCGTGACGGGGCCGCCGGGGGCGGGCAAGTCGACGCTGCTCTCGGCGCTGCTGCACGCCTGGCGCGCGCGCGGGCAGACGGTGGCGGTGCTGGCGGTGGACCCCAGCTCGCGCAGCTCGGGCGGCTCGCTGCTGGGCGACCGCGCGCGCATCGAGTTCGACCCCTCCGACGGCGGCGTGCTGATCCGCTCGACGGCGGCGGGCGAGCGCCTCGGGGGCGTGGCCCGCAGCACGCGCGAGGAGGCCGTGGCGCTGTCGGCGGCGTTCGACGTGGTGGTGATCGAGACGGTGGGCGTGGGCCAGGCGGAGACGGACGTGGCTGAGGTGGCGGACACGGTGGCGGTGGTGGTGCAGCCAGGCGGCGGCGACGTGCTGCAGTTCCTGAAGGCGGGGATCATGGAGATCCCGGACGTGGTGGTGGTGACGAAGGCGGACCTCGGCCCGCTGGCGCTGCGCGCGCGGCGCGAGGTGAGCGCGGCGCTGCGCTCGCTGGGCTCGAGCGCGACGCGCGTGCTGGCGGTGAGCTCGCTGCACCCGACGAGCGGCATCGAGGAGCTCGTGGCGACCCTGGACGAGCATCGCGATGGCCTCGACGTGGCGGCGCGCAGGCTGCGCGCGCGCCGCGCGGCGGCGCTGAGCGAGTTCGCGGTGGAGCACGGCGAGCGCGGCCTGCGCGCGCTGCACGGCCGCCGCGCGGCGGAGCGGCTGCTGGCGGAGCAGGATCCGGCGCTGGGCGTGGGGGAGCTGGTGGCGACGCTCGAGCGGCGCGCGCTCTGACCGCCTGCGCCGAGCGCCTGTAACGAATCCGCGCGAGCGAGGTCTGAAGAGGCGAGACCATGATCGTGCTCGTCTGCTTTGCTGTGCTCGCCGGCGCCGGCACGGCGCTGTCGCCGTGCGCGTTGCCGGTGCTGCCGGCGCTGCTGTCGGCGGGCGGCGTGAGCGGCCGCCGCCGGCCGCTGGGCGTGGTGCTGGGCCTGTCGGTGACGTTCACCGTGACGATCGTGGGGCTGGCGAGCGTGGTCGACGGCGTGGGCCTCGGCGAGAACCTCCTGCGGGACCTGTCGATCGCGGTGCTGGCGGCGTTCGGGCTGGCGCTGCTGATGCCGGACGTGGCGGCGCGCCTGGAGGCGCCGCTGTCGCGGCTGGCGCGCTTCGGCGTGGGCGGCATCGGCCGCACGCGCGGCGAGGGCTTCGCCTCGGGTCTGCTCGTGGGCGGGGCGCTGGGCTTCATCTACACGCCTTGCGCGAGCCCGATCCTGGCGGCGGTGATCTCGGTGAGCGCGGCCTCGGGCAGGACGGTGGCGCTGGCGATCGCCTACTCGCTGGGCTCGGCGACGGTGCTGCTGGCGCTGGCGCTGGGCGGGCGCAAGCTGTTCGCGCTGGCCCGCCGCAGCGGTCGCGGGCCGCTGCTGGGGCGCGCGCTGGGCGTGGTGATGATCCTCACGGCGGTGGCGATCGCGACCAGGGCGGACGTGAGCTTCGACCAGTTCGTGGCGGAAAAGATCCCCGACGTGAACCTGACCGCGTCGCTCGAGTGCTCGAAGACGGTGACCGGCCGCCTGCACGAGGTGACCGGCCGCGAAGCCAGGTTCGTGCCCAAGAACGGGATCTCCGACTGCGAAGGCTCCGGCACCGCGAAGGTCGCCGTGGCGCCCCACGACGCCAGCCAGGCGACGCTGCTGGCGGACGCCGGCAAGCTGGAAGATCTCGGCACCGCACCGGAATTCACGGACACCCAGGACTGGTTCAACACGCCGGGCGACCGTCCGCTGACGCTTGCGGGGCTGCGCGGGCGCGTGGTGCTGGTGGACTTCTGGACCTACACGTGCATCAACTGCATCCGCACGCTGCCCTACCTGAAGGCGTGGAACGCGGCGTACGCGAAGGACGGGCTGACGATCGTGGGCGTGGAGACGCCCGAGTTCGAGTTCGAGAAGGAGGCGAGCAACGTGCGCGACGCGATCGCGCAGTTCGGCCTGCGCTACCCGGTGGTGCAGGACAACGACATGGGCACCTGGGACGCCTACGACAACGAGTACTGGCCGGCGGACTACCTGATCGACGCTAACGGGCAGGTGCGCTACGCGACCTTCGGCGAGGGCGACTACGACAAGACGGAAACCGCGATCCGCGCGCTGCTGGCGCAAGCGGGCTACCGCGTGGGCGCGATGAGCCACCCCACCGGCGTGGTGAGGCCGTCGGAAGTGGCGACGCCCGAGACCTACCTGGGCCGCAACCGCGCGGAAGGCTGGCTGGACGGCCCCAAGCCTGGCCTGCACGAATACGGACCTCCCCCCTCCGGCTCGCTGGCGCTCAACGAGTTCGCCTACAGCGGCGCGTGGAAGATCGAAGGCCAGCCGGCGGAAGCGGTCTCGCACGCCGGCATCGACCTCGAGTTCAAGGCCAGGAACGTGTACCTGGTGCTGAGCTCGCCCGGCGAACGGCCGCTGCCGGTGCGGGTGCTGCTGGACGGCCGCCCGATCCCGGCGAGCGACGCCGGCGCGGACGTGCACGACGGCGCGGTGACGGTGCGCCGCCAGCGCCTGTACTGGCTCGTGTCGCTGCCGAGCGACCAGCAGCGCCGCCTGTCGCTGCGCTTCGCCGACGGCGTCAGCGGCTACTCCTTCACGTTCGGCTGAGGCTGCTCTGCGCCGCAGGAGCGCGCACGCCGCCGGGTCAACGGCTAGGCTCGGGCAAGGCCCAGCACAAGCACTTGAACTCGACAGGGGGGAACGTGTTCGCCATCACCAGCAACAGCATCCAGCGCCGCGCCGCGACTGTGCGGCCGAGGACGAAGACGAGGCGTGGCTGCCTGCTGGCGGCGCTGGCCGGGTCGGTCGCGCTGCTGGCGGCGACCGCGGCGGGCGCCTCCGCGGAAGGGGTGGCGGTCTTTCCGGGCTCGCCCCTGACCGTCTACATCGGCCCGCGCGGCGAATGCCAGTCGAGCTACGCGGTCACCGGCGTCAACTACTTCGTCAACGAAAGCGGCGACTGCGGCTTCTTCCTGGCGTTCCCCACGGACGTCGCGAAAGGCCAGCCGGCCGCCGTGGCCGGCAAGACCTTCGGCTTCTCCGGCTCGGCGGGGCCGCACCTCGAAGACGTCTACCTGCCGATCGAACAGACCCCGGTGACGGGCTCGGGCAGCGAAGCGAGCCCGTACTCGCAGACGACCGTCTACGACGTCGCCGAAGACGAAGAAGCGACGAAGGCCTACGCGCAGATTACCGACCTCACCACCTACGTCAACGGGGCGCCCCAGTTCACCTCCACGTTCACGGTCAAGAACGTCGCCAGCCACGCGCTGTACTTCCGCGCCATCTACGCGGGCGACCTGTACGTGGCGGGCGACGACTTCGGGACCGGCGAGTTCCTCGGCGGACCGCCGCGCTTCGTCGGCGGCCAGAACGCCGCCTCGGGCGTGCTCGGCGGGTTCGTCGAATCGACGCCGTGGTCGGCCTGGGAGGAGGGCTGCTGGAACGAAACCGCGGGCGAAGCGGGCGAAGCCGCCGAAGCCGGCCGCTGCTTCGGCGCCGCCGCCGGCGACGAAGGCATCTGGCACATCGTGCGCCAGAGCTACGAAAAGGAAGCGGGCTCGGTCTTCGACGACGAAGTCGACCCCGCGACCATCGACAACGCGGCCGGCGTGGAGTGGGACGAACCGCTCACGGCCGGGCTGGCGCCGAACGCCGAAGAGAGCTTCACGGTCGTCAACCACACAGCGGCGCCGAACGGGCTGCAGGTGAGCCCCGGCACGCAGACGCTCACCCAGGGCCAGACCGCCACGGTGACGGCCACGGCCGTGGACACCGCGAACCAGCCGTATGCGGGCAGGACGCTGCGCTACACGATCACCGGCGCCAACTCGCAGACCGGCTCGCTCACGCTCGACGGCTCCGGGCAGGGGCAGCTCAGCTACGTGGGCGCCAACGCCGGCATCGACACGATCCAGATGTACGTCGACCTGGGCAACAGCGGCGAACAGACGTCGTTCGACCCGTCGGCCACGGCCACCGTCACGTTCACGCCGAAGCCGCCCCCGGCTCCGACGCCGAACAGCGGCTATGCGATCAGCAAGATCCACGCCAACTCCAACGGCACGATCACGATCACCTTCGTGCCGGTGCAGGGCGGCACGGCGACGCTCGAAGTGACGGTGCCGACGGCGACGATCAGTCGCCGTGCGCTGGCGGCGAAGAAGTCGCACAAGTGCAAGCACGGGCAGATCAAGATCAAGGGCAAGTGCCGGCCGGCTCATACGCGCACTGCCAAGCTGAAAGCGACGGGCGTGGCGGGCGTGCCGCTGACGTTCACGGTGAAACCGACGGCGAAGGTCGTCAAGGCCCTGAAACGGGGCCGCACTGTGCACCTCACGGCGAAGCTCACCTACAAGTCCTCGCTGGGCGGTTCGCCGACCGTGAAGGTGTTCCACTTCACGGTCAAGCCCAAGAAGCACAAGCACAGGCGCTGAGACGAAGCGCCGCCGGCCTCGCGCGCGAGGCCGGCGCGGACCACCCGCGGCTCGCGCCGGCGGGACGTGCCGCACGGCTCGCACCAGGCCTCGCTCTACAATCACGGCAATGGACGGCTCGATGGCTGAGACGAGCGCGCGCAGCTGGCTGCGCTGCTATCGCTGCTGGTCGCAGGATCTCGAGGTTCAGGTCCACTACGAGGGCATCCACAAGATCGACCCCGACACCGGCGAGCGCGCGGAAGTGGTGGACGAGCTGCAGGAGGCGGTGGTGCAGTGCCTGGACTGCATGCACGACCAGCCGCACCTGGGCTTCAACAACGGCCGCGTGGAGCCGATCGAGGACCGCTGGGAACGCATGATCGCGGGCACGCCCTGGGTGGCTTCGTGCACGGTGACCGTCGACAGCGAAGACGTGGAGAGCTGCTCCGGCCCGGAGGCCGGCGACGCGCTGTCCTACGCGGCCTTCGGCGAGCACGGCGTGCGCGAGTTCTTCACGCACGTGCGCTTCCACAAGCACGAAGACGACCAGCGCATCGTGGTGCACCTGCTCGTGGAGCTGTACGCGCGCTCGCTCGAGGAGGCCACCGAGGTGCTGGAGTCCTCCGCGCGCGGCGCGCTCACGATCACCTCGCTGGCCGAGGAGTCACGCCCGCCGGCTGCCGGCGGCGACCTCCACGGCCACGACTAGAGGGCCGATGGGCGGCGCCGGGCGGCGTCCTCGCTCGCTCGTTTGCTCTCGCACACCACGCTCGCTGCGTCCTTGCCTGGCTTGCCCCT
>DATJMM010000028.1:0-7172 GCA_035508735.1 Solirubrobacteraceae bacterium
CGGCGGCCTCGGCGGCGGGCGCGGGCGGCGCCTCCGGCTGGCCCTCGCCGTTCGGCGCCGCGGCGCCGTCGTCGACCGTGATGCGCGCGATCACCTGTCCGACCGTGACGGTCTCGCCCTCCTCGACCAGGATCTCGCTCACCACCCCGGTGCCCGGCGAGGGCAGCTCCACGTCGACCTTGTCGGTGGAGATCTCGACGATCGTGTCGTCGAGCTTGATCGGATCGCCCACCTTGACTCGCCATTCGAGGATCGTTCCCTCGGTGACGGACTCGCCCGCGGCAGGGGTTACGACGTCGATCGTCTGCGCTGCCGCGGTGCTGGTGGCCATTGATCTCTCACTTTAGCGCGGCGTTGCACCCCGGCGCTGGCGCTGCTCGCGGACGAACTGCCAGCTGCCGAAGAACGGTCCGACACCCCCCAGCACCGCCACCGCCACCGCCAACTTGAGCGAGACCACGCGCAGCCGGGCGGCGGTTATGCAGGCGAGCGACATGAAGATCCACAGCAGCCCGTGCGCGAGGCCGAGCACGAACGTGAGCGGCTGCGGCTTGCCGGCTGCGAAGGCGCAGATCAGCAGCGCGGTGTAGACGCACGAGTGCGCGAACGAGGTCCACTTCAGGCGCGCGAACGTGAGCGGCCCGACGCCGGCGCGCACGGGCCTCGGCGCTGCCGGCGCGCGCGGCCCCGCGCTCACTGCGTGAGCCACTGCGCCATCCGTGGCAGCGCCTCTCCCGCCTCCGGCGGCCAGCGCTCGATCTCGCGCGGCCACCAGGCGAAGCGATCGTGCTCGTCGTCCGGCTGCACGGTCTCCTCGACGCCCTCCGCGAGCCACGCCTGGCCCACGAACATCACCAGGCGATGCGGCAGGCGCAGCAGCGCCTCGCCGCGCACGCGCTCGGGCGCCACCGCCCACTCCTCCTCGAGCTCGCGCACCAGCGTGTCGGCCGGGTTCTCGCCCAGGTCGACCGCGCCGCCCGCGCCGAGCGCCCAGCGCCCGGCCCACGAGGACACCCACGGCGCGCGCCTGCCGGCGAGCCAGCGGCCATCCGCCGAGCGTGTCACGCACAGCGCCGCCACGCTCTGCGAGGCGTCGCCTTCGACCAGGCGCAGCGCCCAGCGAAGCGGCTGCAGCTCGAAGTCCAGGCCCCCCTGCCCGTCGAGGTGGTAGGCGACGAGGCGCGCCGCCACGCCGTCGTGGCTCGGCGAGCCCCGCTGCCGGAGCTCCCTGATCGCGGCGTCGGCCGCCGCGGCCTGCGCCGGCGTAGGCTCGAACGGCTGCTCGCTCCAGCGCGCCGTGATCTGCCCGAGCGGCCACGGCCCGCGGGCGAGGATCTCGGGGGGATCGCTGCTCGCCTGCGCCCGGTTCGCCATCGCAGCGAAGGCTAGTCAATCGCCCGCGCCGATCGTTGCGGGCATAATCAGGCGCCTTGCCCGCCCGGATGCAGCCATGAAGATCGCCGTGCTCGGCCCCGGAGGGGTCGGCGGGCTGCTCGCCGGCGCGCTCGCCTGCCTGCCCTCCGCCACCGAGGGTGCCCGTGAGGATGAGCGGGGCGGCAACGAGGTGCTGGTGGTGGCGCGTGAGCCGACCGCGGCGACGATCGCGGAGCGCGGCCTGCGCATCGACAGCGTGCTCTTCGGCGAGCTCGAGGCGCATCCGCGCGCGCTCGCGCGCCTGCAAGAGCCGGTCGACGCCCTGATCGTGGCCACCAAGGCCGCCGGCCTCGAGCCTGCGCTAGAGCGCGTCGAGATGGATCCACCGCTGCTGCTGCCGCTGCTGAACGGGCTTGACCATCTGGCCGTGCTGCGCGAGCGTTTCGCGCCCGCCTCGGTGCTGGCCGGCTCGATCCGCGTGGAGGCCGATCGCCCCGAGCCCGGCGTGGTCGTCCACACCAGCCAGTTCCTGCTCGTCGACATGGCCAGCGACGAGCCCTCGATGCGCGCGCCCATGCAGGCCCTCGCCGACGCGCTCGCCGGCGCCGGAGTGCCGGTGCGCGTGCTCGACTCCGAGGCGCAGGTGATGTGGTCGAAGCTGGTGCGGCTGAACGCGCTCGCCTGCACCACCAGCGCCTACGACGTGCAGCTCGGCGAGATCCGCTCGAGGCGCGAGCTGCGCGCGGACCTGGAGGGCGCGATCACGGAGGCCTGCGCGGTGGGCAAGGCCGAGGGCGCGCACGACGTCGACCCCACCGTTGCCATCGCCGAGCTCGAGCTGGCCCACGACTCGCTCGGCAGCTCGATGCAGCGCGACATCGCCGCCGGGCGGGAGCCTGAGCTCGACGCGATCCCCGGCTCGGTGCTGCGCGCGGCAGCGCGGCACGGCATCGCCTGCCCCACGATCGAGAAGCTCGTGGCGCTCATTCGCGCGCGGATCGCGGCCCGCGCCTGACGGTCAGCCGGCTTCGAAGGGCGAGGGTCCCGGCGTCACCGGGATCTCGTGCGAGGCGATCGCCTCCACCGCCTGCTCCTCGGCCTCGCTCAGCTCCTCCTCGTGCTGGCCGTCGCACAGCACGCGGAAGTTGCCGGTCACGCCGCTGTCGGCGTGGATGGTGATGCCGGGCAGCACCTCCTCGCCCTCCTCGAAGCCGAGGCGCTCGAGGTCGAAGTGCGAGAGGCCGATGCCGTAGGCGGCGTGCGTGGGGTTCTCGCGGTCGTGCGCCGCCACCGCCTGCGCGAAGCGCTCGAGGTTCTTGGCGATCTTGCCGGTGTCAGCCATCGCTCCCGATCAGCCTAGCGTGTGGGCGGGGGTGGAGACCCCCGCCGAGCAGCTCGTCGGCCCCGCTCCCAGCGGCGCGCGCGGGCCGCGTGCTTGGGCGTGCGGAAGGAGTGCGTCGGTGAAAAACGTTGGTTGTGGAGGTGGTGATGAGGGTCTAGGGTGCCAGGCTGTTTGTTTTCTGTCTATTCGTTGTGTTCGGGAGGCCGTTGGGAGCAATGTTTTCAGTTATACGCAAGCATTTTACCTATGCGAATGTGGCAGCCACCATGGCGTTGGTGTTCGCGATGTCCGGTGGCGCGTATGCGCTCAGCGGCGGGGGTGGCGGCGCTTCTCCGTCGTCGTCTGCCGGTGCCGTTCGTGTCGTCGGCCACGCTGCCGCTACGAAGAAGAAGAAGAAGCCTGTGAAGCTGAGGGGTCCTCGGGGTCCGAGGGGTCTGGCCGGACCGGCGGGTCCGGCTGGTCCGACCGGGCCTGCAGGCGCGCAGGGGCCGCAGGGGCCGGCGGGCGCCAATGGCAACGCCGGGACGAATGGAACAAACGGCGAACCCGGTGCGAACGGCCAGCCGGGCAAAGCCGGCGAAAGCGTCACGCTTGGCACGGCGTCGAACGCGCAGTGCGAATTCGGCGGGACTACGGTGAGCGTGGGCGGCACCACCAAGGCTGTCTGCAACGGCGAAACCGGCTACAGCGAAACGTTGCCGCCCGGCAAGACCGAGACGGGCACGTTCGGATTCGAGGGCAACGAAGAAGGCAACGGGTTCACCGAGCCCCTCTCCTTCCCGATCCCGCTCGAAGCCGGCGCGGAAATCACGGCCCACTTCGTCAATGCTGGCGAATCGCCACCCGCCGAATGCGAAGGGGGCACGCCAGCTCATCCGGCGGCGAAGCCCGGCAACCTCTGCGTGTTCCAGACGGAAACAGGCGTCAACGCGGTCGAATCGGTCACGATCTCGCCAGCCGGCGGCCCCACACGCGGCGGCCCGGGAGTCGTCATGAGTATCTATGCGGAACAGGAAGAACTGGCGATCATCTACGGCAGCTATGCCGTGACCGCACCCGAATCCTAGGCAGGCCCTGTTAACGCATCACGGGGGTGCGCGGCGGACGAGCAGCAAATGTCCGCCGCGCACCCTCGCGTCTCGGGCCCGAGCCCCGGCCCGGCGGGCTGCCGTCGATCGGGAGCCGCGCTGCGGCTCGCCTGAAGCCGATCAGGCTTGTGTCTCGCCCACGCCGGGCTGCTCGATCAGCTCGATCCGATACCCGTCCGGGTCCCGCACGAAGCACAGCCGCGAGCCGCCCTCGCGCGCCGAGTAGGGGGGCTTCTCGGGCTCGATGCCCTGCTCGGCGAGGCGCGCGAGCGTCGCGTCGAGGTCCTCGGCGGTGATCGCGATGTGGCCGTAGCCGGTGCCGAGCTCGTAGGAGTCCACGCCGAAGTTGTAGGTCAGCTCCAGGCGCGGCATGTCGCCGTCGCCGGGCTGGTTCATGAAGACGTTGACGGCCTCGTCTTTGATCGGCAGGCGGCCGACCTCCTCGAAGCCGAGCGCTTCGTAGAAGGCCACCGAGCGGTCGACGTCGGTGATGCGGTAGCAGGTGTGGATGAGGGCCACGACGAGCGAGTCTAGGCCATGGGCCGCCGTCTAGACTGGCCGCGTGCGCACGCTGATCGTCGGCCAAGGGGGTCGTGAGAGCGCCCTCGCGCGGGCGATGGCGCGGGACAGCGAGCTGCACGCGGTGGTGGGGCACGAGAACCCCTCGATCGTCGACGCGTGCGCCCGCTCCGGCGGCTCGCACTTCGTCGGCGACGTGTGCGACGCGCGCCTGGTCGCCGACTTCGCGCGCGCCAGGGAGGTCGACCTGGCGATGGTCAGCGCCGACGAGCCGCTGCGCGAAGGGGTGGTGGACGCGCTGCTCGCGCAGGGCACGCGCGCGGTCGGGCCCACCAGCGCCGGCGCGGAGATCGAGTGGAACAAGGTGTTCGCGCGCGAGCTGCTGGCCGAGGTGGCGCCGCAGGCGGTGCCGCTGACACGCGTGGCGCGCAGCGCCGCGGAGCTGGAGGAGGCGATGGCGTTCTTCGGCGAGCTGCCGCTGGCGGTCAAGCCCGCGGGCCTCACCGGCGGCAAGGGCGTGAAGGTGATGGGCCCGCACCTCGCCGACCACGAGGCCGCCCGCGAGTACGCGCACGAGCTGCTGCAGGCCGGCGGCGCCGGGCGCGAAGTGCTGATCGAGGAGCGCGTCGACGGCGCCGAGTTCACGATCCAGGCGATCAGCGACGGGCGCACCGTGGTGTTCCCGCCCTGCACCTACGACTACCCCTACCGCTTCGACGGCGACACCGGGCCCGGCACCGGCGGCATGGGCTCGCTGTCGCTCGCGCGGCCCACGCTGCCGTTCATGACCGGCGAGCACTACGCGCAGGCCTGCGCGATCGTCGCGGCGGTGATCGCGCGCCTGCACGAGCTGGGGCGCCACTTCAGCGGCGTGATGAACTCGGGCTTCTTCGCCACCGCCGAGGGCGTGAAGGTGATCGAGTTCAACGCGCGCTTCGGCGATCCCGAGTGCCTGAACATCATGCGCCTGTTCGACGGCTCCTGGACGGACGCGATGCGGGCCATCGACGCCCGCCGCCTCACCGACGCCGACGTGCCGCTCAGGGCGCAGGCCTCGCTCGTGCTCTACCTGGTCTCGCCCGACTACGCCCTGCGCCCCGGCCCCGCATACGAGTTCGCGCTCGACCGCGACGCGCTCGAAGCGCAGGGATGCGAGGTTCACTTCTCCGCCGCCGTGGCGGCCGGCGAGGGGCGCTACCGCACCGTCGGCACCTCGCGGGCGGTGGCGCTGACCACGATCGCGCCCACGCTCGAGCAGGCCCGCCGCACGGCGGCGGCGGCGGCGGCGCGGGTGACGGTGCTCGAGTGGCGCCGCGACGTCGGCTCGGGCGCCTACCTCGACGGGCTCGCCGCGCTGCTGGAGCCGGACCGCACGCAGGAGAGCATGGCCGGATGATCGTCGAGCGCGCCACCCACCCGCAGTTCGTGTCCAACACCTTCCTGGTGGCAGACGGCGAGGGCGGGCCCGCCTTCTTCGTCGACGCCGGCGGGCCCGTGCAGCCGTTGATCGAGGCCGCCGCGCGCCGCGGCCTCGAGCCCAGCCACGTGCTGCTCACCCACCATCACTTCGACCACGTCAGCGAGGTGGCGCAGCTGCGCGAGCGCTGGCCGGCGCTCGAGGTCCTGATCGGCGCGCACGAGCGCGAGCTGCTCGGCGCCGCCGGCGCGGACCCCGCCGATGGCGCCGGCGCCGGCTGGGGGGCGATCGAGCCCGGCGCCTCGCTCGAGCTCGGCCGCCTGCGCGTGCGCGCGCTGGCCACGCCCGGGCACACCGCCGGCATGCTGTCGTTCCTGGTGGAAGGCGGCGACGGGCCCGCCGCGGTGTTCACCGGCGACACGCTGTTCAAGGACTCCGTCGGCGGCGTGCGCGCGCCCGGTCACAGCACCTACGCCGACCTGCGCCAGTCGATCATGGGCACGTTGATGGCGCTTCCCGCCGAGACCGTGATCCACCCCGGTCACGCCGCCGACACCACCGTCGGGCGCGAGTGGGAGCGCAACCCGTTCGTGCGTGTCTGGCGCGGGATCGACGCGGAGGGCGGCGAGGCCTGCACCGCCCTGGGCGAGCCCGCCACGCTGGTGCTGCTCGCCCGCGACTACGACGGCGGCACCAAGGCGTGGGTGCGCTGGGCGGACGGGTCGGATGACATCGTGCCGGGGTCGCGCGTGGAGCGCAGCTCCTAGCGGCCTCGAACCGCCCGCGGCGTCCAACTCCTAGCATGGAGGGCATGGCGCGCGAGAGCGAGAACATCCCCACCTCGCGTGCGCGGCGCACCGCCACCGTGGCCACGCTCGCCGCCAGCGAGGCGGTCAAGCAGTTCGGCACGCGCGCCGCCAACGTCACGCGCGACGACGAAGCCGCCGGCGAGGCGATGGCCAAGCGCCAGCTGGAGACCGCCAAGCAGATCGTCGCCGTGCTCGGCACGATGAAGGGCGCCGCCATGAAGCTCGGCCAGGTGATGTCCTTCCTGGACGTCGGCCTCGTCCCCGAGCAGCACCGCGAGGAGTTCCAGCGCGAGCTCGCCAAGCTGCGCGACGCGGCGCCCACCGTGTCCTTCAAGCAGATGCGCAAGGTGATCGAGGACGACCTCGAAGAGCCGATCGCGGACGTGTTCGCGTCCTTCGAGCAGGAGCCGGTCGCGGCGGCCTCTATCGGGCAGGTGTACCGCGCGCGCCTGCACGACGGGCGCGAGGTGGCGGTCAAGGTGCAGTACCCCGGCGTCGCCGGCGCGGTGCGCGCCGACATGCAGAACCTGGACATGATCCTGCGGCTGCTCAAGCGCATGACGCCGGCGCTCGACGTCAAGGCGATCGCCGAGGAGATCAAGGAGCGCATCGTGGAGGAGCTC
>DATJMM010000029.1:0-22436 GCA_035508735.1 Solirubrobacteraceae bacterium
AGCGCCAGCGCCAGCGCGATCAGCACGGCGAGCGCGAGCCGCACCGCCGGTGGCACCACGTCGACGATCCTGGTGATCGTCCTGACCAGCGGCGAGGCGCGTTCGGGGCCGTGCGCGCTCGCGGCCGGCGGCCGGCGCTCCTGCGCGCGCGCGTGCGCACCGTCGGCCACCAGCGCGGCCGGCGCCAGCGCGGCTGCGACGCGCGCGCTCGCGGCGCCCCGCCGCGAGCGCCGGCGCGCTGCGGCGTTGCGCGCTGCGCGCCTGGAGCGCACGGCGGCGGCGGAGCTGGCCACCACCGCCGGCGGCGTGACCGCGCCGGACTGTGCGGGCGCGGCCGCGCCGGCAGCGCTGGGCGCGGCCGCCGGGGCCAACGGCGCAGCGACGCTCAAGGCGGGCGCCGGCGCGGGCGCGGCGATCGGCGCTTCGGGACCGCTTTCTTCGCCTTCGCCTTCGACCGGCTGTTCGCCGCCCGAGCTCTTGCGCCGCTCCTTTTCCGCTGCCTTCGCCTCTTTCTTTTCCCGCTCTTTTTCCTTGTGCTTGGTATTGCGTTCGCCGCCGCCGCCCGCATGCGCGTCCGTGCTGGGCGTCTGCGCGTCGGCCTTCGTCTGGGCCTGCGCCGACGCGCCGCCGGACTCCGCGCCGGGCGCTTCCTGCTCGCCGGCGCCGTCGCGGCGTGCGCGGGCGTCGTGGTGGGCGTGGCGCCGTTCGCCGGCTTCGGCGCCCGTCTGCCCGCCGCCCGCCTGCCCGCCGCCCGCCTGCCCGCCGCCCGCCTGGCGGCCGCCCGCCTGCCCATCGCCCGCCTGCCCACCGGCGCCCTGTGCTTCGGCGCCGGGCGTGTGCTTGGCCCGCCCCGTGTCGTGCGCTTCGCCGCCGTGGCGCGGCTGCTGCGCCGGCGTGGCGCCGGCCGCGGCGCCGCCGGAGCTGTGGGCGCCGTCGGCCGCCGGCGCGGGTGTCGCGGCCGGCGCGCTCGCGGACGCCTGCGCTTCGGTTGACGGGACGCCCGAGGCGCCGGCGGCGGCGCTCTTTTCGCGCGCGCCCCGCGCGCCAGCGGAGGTGAGCGTGGGCGAGGCCGCGCAAGCGAGCAGGGCGAGCGCCGCGAGGACGCCCGGCGCGGGCGTGCGGAGCCGGGCCGGCATGCTCAGCCGGCTTCCGCTACCCGAGGAGCGGGAGCCTGGACGGCAAGCGCGGCGTCGAGCGTGGGGTGGATGGCGAACGCGGCGTCCATGCCGGACAGCTCGAAGATCCTCAGCAGCGCGGGGCTGTGGCAAACGATCGCCAGACGCGAGCCGTCCGGCAGCGAGCGGTTGACGCCGACGAGCACGCCGAGCGCAGTGGAGTCCATGAACGAGGTGAGCGACAGGTCAACGACGAGGCTCGAGCGCCCCTGCTCGAGCGCGTCCACCAGCGCCCACTTGAGCTGTGGCGCGGTGGAGAGGTCGAGCTCGCCGGTGACCGACACCACGCTGGTGCGCTCGTCGCGGTCGCGGCGAGCGACCGCGAACGGCGCGGCCTTCGAGGTTGAGCTGTTGTCACTGCGAGAGAACATGCATGTCCCTCCTTCTCGCGCCCGCGAGCGCGCTGGCTCGTGTCCACCCCGGGCGATGCCTGCGTCCGGGCACCTCGCTCAGCCTCGACCGCCGCGCGCGCCTAGATGACCGGCGTGCGCGATGATCGAACAAACGTCCAGTTTCGCCGCCGCCGGTCAGGTGCGCCGCGCGCGCAGCGCCAGGCGCCGGCCAGGATCGCGTGCGGCGGGTCAGCCGAGCCGGGCGCGACACGCTTGCAGCGCCAGGCGCCGGCCAGGATCGCGTGCGGCGGGTCAGCCGAGCCGCTGACGCGCGGATTCCAGCTGCGCCTGCACCACCGGGCGCTGGTTTTCGATCTGCAGGCGGTGTTCGAGCACGGTGACGGCGGCGCCGGGCGATCCGTCGAGCAGCAGCGCGCGGCCGAGGTCGTAGAGCGCATAGGCGAACGTGAGGCAGCGTTCTTCGCTTGGCTGCAGGCAGCTCTGCAGCCGCTCGCCGGTGGCCGCCAGCGCGCTCCTCAGCAGCGGCAGCGCGGCGGCGTAGCGACCTGCCTGCAGCAGTTCGTGCCCCTGCGCCTCGAGCCTGTCCGCAAGCGGGGCCGACACGGGCACCGCCGGCGCCGGCGCGCGCTTGGCCTGGGTCCGCCTGGCCTGCGCGAGCGTGGCGGCGGGCGCCGAAGCGGCGCCCGCACGCTCCGCCCGCGAACCGCCGGCAGCGCCGTGGCCGGCGGCCCCGGCGGCCCCGGTTCGATCGCCGCCCGCGCCGTTACCGCCGGCGGCCACCACGACCACGGCGATCGCCGCCGCCACAGCCGCCAGCGCGCCCGCCGCGGACAGCCGCAGCCGGCGCGCCGCTCTCGCGCCCGTCGGCTCCGCCGCGCCCGCCTGCCCCGCCGCGCCCGCCTGCCCCGCCGCGCTCGCCTGCCCAGCCCGGCTCGCCTGCCCAGCGGCGCCCGCCTGCGCAGCGGCGCCCGCCTGCGCAGCGGCATCTGCGGTCCCGGCCCCGTCCGCCTGCCCAGCCGCGCCGGCGGGCCCGACGGCGCCCGCGGTGGGCGCGTCGGGGGGCGTGGCGCCGGCGGCCAGCCGCACGCCGATCACCGGCCCGCGCCCGCCGGCACGCTCGTGGCAGCGCTCGATCTCGACGCCGGCCAGCTCGAGCTCGCCGAGCACGCTGGCGGGGAACTCCACGCCGGCCTCGCGCAGCTCCTCATAGCTGACGGGTTGCTCTCCGGCGGCGCGCAGCGCGGCGATCACCAGCGCCTGCTGGCGATCGAGCGCGTGCTGCTGCGCGCCCGCTCGGGCCTCGAAGCGTTGGAAGAGACTGCTGCGCAAGACACCTGCCTCGCTGTGATGAGCGCCTGCAACGTGCGGTCCGGACCTCGATTATGAGCCCCGTCGTCTTCGCGCGCGCCTGTTCGGCCCGCCGCCGGCCGGGTGGAACCTGCTCGTCCCCGCGCGCACCCCGCCTACACTGCGTCGATGCGGCCGACCGACACCGCGAGCGAGCCGCGGGGCCTGCGAGCGCTGCGCGCGCGCTCGCGGCAGCTGCGGGCGAGCCTGCCGGGACCGCTGGCGGCGCTGCTGGAGCTGGCGGTGATGGTGGTGGTGGCGCTGGCGCTGGCGGAGGGCGTGCAGGCGGCTGTGGTGAAGCCGTTCAAGATCCCGTCGGGTTCGATGGAACCGACGCTCGAGATCGGCCAGCGCGTGCTGGTGAACCGCCTGATCTTCGACTTCCGCTCGCCGCACCGCGGCGAAGTGGTGGTGTTCCACCCGCCGGCCAGCCTCGCCTGCCCGGCCAAAGCGAGCGCTTACGAGCCGTGCCCGCGCGGCGACTCGCACCCGTCCGGCAGCTACTTCGTGAAGCGCGTGATGGGCCTGCCGGGCGAGCGCATCTCGATCCGCGCGGGCCATCCGGTGATCGACGGGCGCGAGCTGACCCGCGAGCCGTACATCAAAGCGTGCGGCGAAGCGCCCGAGTGCAACATGCCGGACACGATCACGATCCCGCCGGGGCACTACTTCATGATGGGAGACAACCGCGGCGACTCCGACGACAGCCGCTACTGGGGCCCGGTGCCGGCGAGCTGGATCGTGGGCCCGGTGTTCCTCACCTACTGGCCGCCGGACCGCATCGGCGGCCCGTAACGCGCGCACGACCCCCGCGCGCCGCGCCGCGCAACGCCGCGCGGAGCGACCTGCGCCTGCGGCGGGCCGCGCGCGCCGGCTGGCTACAGCCGCTGCAGGATGGTGCCGGTGCCGGTGCCGCCGGCGGTGCACATGGTGACCAGCCCCAGCTCGCCGTCGGAGCGCTCGAGCTCGTGCAGCAGCGTGACGATGAGCCGCGCGCCTGAGGAGCCGAGCGGGTGGCCGAGCGCGAGCGCGCCGCCGTTGACGTTGACCTTGTCCATGTCGGGGCGCAGCTCGTGGCGCCAGGCGCCGACCACCGAGGCGAACGCCTCGTTGATCTCGATCAGGTCGAGGTCGTCGATGACCAGGTGGTTGCGCCGCAGCAGCTGCTGGGTGGCGGGGATCGGCCCGGTGAGCATGATCACGGGGTCCACGCCGACGGTGATGGCGTCGAAGATGCGCGCGCGCGGCGTGAGGCCCAGCTCGTCGGCCTTCTCGCGCGCCATCAGCAGCACCGCGGCGGCGCCGTCGGAGATCTGCGAGGAGTTGCCGGCGGTGACGGTGCCGCCCTCCTTGAAGGCGGGCCGGAGCGCGGCGAGCGCCTCGAGGCTGGTGTCGCGGCGGATGCCCTGGTCGCTGGAGATGGTCTCGCCGCCGGCCTGCACGGGCACGATCTCACGCTCGAAGCGGCCCTCGTCGGTGGCGCGCGCGGCGAGCCGGTGCGAGCGCAGGCCGAGCTCGTCCTGCTCGGCGCGCGAGACCTCGTAGCGCTCGGCGATCAGCTCCGCTGACAGGCCCTGTGGGATCAGCTCGTAGCGCGCCATCAGCTCCGGCGGATACGGCACGCCGAACTCGTCCGGGTGGGCCACGCCCGAGCCCATCGGCACACGCCCCATGTGCTCCACGCCGGCGCCGATCATCACGTCGTGCACGCCGGCGGCGATCAGGCCGGCGGCGTAGGACACGGCCTGCTGGCCGGAGCCGCACTGGCGGTCCACGGTGGCGGCCGGCGTGGTCACCGGCAGCCCCGCCTGCAGCCAGGCGTTGCGGGCGATGTTGTTGGACTGCTCGCCGACCTGGCTGACGGCGCCGGCGACCACGTCCTGCACCAGCTCCGGCTCGATGCCGGCGCGCTCGATCACCGCCCGGTAGGCGGCGCCGAGCAGCTCGTTGGGGTGCACGTCGCGGAACACGCCCTTGGCGGCGTGCCCGCGCCCGATCGGCGTGCGCGCCGCCTCCACGATCACGACCTCGCGCCCCTGCAGGGGACTCCTGTGCTCAGAGAACATCGCCGCGTCTCCCTTCGTCCCGCCCGCCGCCGCGGCGATCCGCAGCCCCGCCACGCTCGCCCCGGCCACGCTGGCTTTACTAAATGGTAGTTAGAGCGTAGCATGGCTGGCTATGGATATGTATATGCAGCTAGGATGGTTGGCGTGACGGGCGGACTGCGGATGGCAGGGGTGCTGGAGCCCCGTGGCGCGTGGAGCGCGGACGAGTGCTCGATCGCTCGCGCGCTGGGCGTGCTGGGCACGCGCTCGAGCTTCCTGCTGCTGCGCGAGGCGTTCTACGGCACCAGCCGCTTCGACGACTTCGCGGCGCGCGTGGGGCTGAGCCCGGCGGTGACGGCGGCGCGCCTGCGCGCGCTGGTGGAGCACGGCCTGCTGGAGCGCGAGCGCTACCGCGAGCCCGGCCAGCGCACGCGCGCGGGCTACCGGCTGACGCCGATGGGCGCGGACCTCTTCCCCGCGCTGGCTGCGCTGATGCAGTGGGGCGACCGCTGGCTGTCGGACCGCGGCGGGCCGGTGCGACTGCGCCACCGCGGCTGCGGGGAGCCGGTGGACGTGCGCCTGCGCTGCGCCGCCGGCCACGAGCCGCGCGTGGACGAGCTGGAGCTGGCGGCGAGCGACGAAGCGCGCGTGGCGGGCGCGATCGCGCGCGCGGCTGGCGAGCGCTGAGCGGCGGCGCCTGCGAGCGTCGCGGCGGCGGCGTGCCGGCGGCGGCGCCTGCGAGCGTCGCGGCGGCGGCGGCGCGGTTCTACCGCTGACCGACCGGCGGCCGCGGGCGCTGCGGCGCTGTATCTTGGTCTGGCAGTGGCTGACGGCGAAGCTCGACATGCCTGCGGCGCGCGCCGCGGCGCGCGGTCCCAGACGAGGAGATAGCGGCCGATGCCGGGCATGAGCACGGGGCTCGAAGCGAGCGACCCCACGGTTGTGAGCGCGTTCCACGAAGCGCTGCTGCGCCAGGGCCTCGTGATCGTGGCGATCGTGCTGCTGATCGGCCTGGCCTGGATGGTGCTGCGCACGCTGCAGCTGGCGCAGGACGGGGGCGCCGGCACTGCCCCGCGCGAGGCTGCACGGGGCGCGCGCGCATCGGCGTTCGCGGAGGCGCCGGCGCGGCGGCTGCTGCGCATCGGCTTCGGGCTGCTGTGGCTGCTGGACGGCTACCTGCAGACGCAGCCGGCGATGCCGCTGGGCATGGGCCCGGACGTGATCCAGCCGGCTGCGGCCTCCTCGCCGGCTTGGGTGCAGCACCTGGACAACTCGCTGGTGACGGTGTGGAGCTATCACCCGATCCCCGCGGCGGCGGCGGCGGTGTGGATCCAGATCGGCATCGGCGCGTGGCTGCTGGCGGCGCCGCGCGGCTACTGGTCGCGGCTGGGCGGCGTGGCGAGCGTGCTGTGGGGGCTGATCGTGTGGGTGTTCGGCGAGGCCTTCGGCGGGATCTTCGCGCCGGAACTGACGTGGCTGTTCGGCGCGCCCGGCGCGGCGCTGCTGTACTGCGTGGCGGGCGCGCTGGTGGCGCTGCCGGAAACGGCGTGGAGCACGCGGCGCACGGGGCGCGCGCTGCTGCGCGGCACGGGCGCGTTCCTGCTCGGCATGGCGCTGCTGCAGGCATGGCCCGGCCGCGGCTTCTGGCACGGCCAGCCGCACGCGGGCAGCAACGCGGGCGCGCTCACCGCGATGGTGCGCGAAATGGCGGAAACCTCGCAGCCGCACTTCCTCTCCTCGCTGCTGGCGAGCTTCGGCGACTTCACCGCAGCGCACGGCCTGGAGGTGAACCTGTTCGCGGTGATCGCGCTGGCGGCGCTGGGCGCGGCCTTCGTGAGCGCACGCCCGCGCGCGGTGCGCGCGGCGGCGATCGGCGGCTCGCTGCTGTGCCTGGTCGACTGGGTGCTGATCGAGGACCTCGGCTTCTTCGGCGGCGTCGGCACCGACCCCAACTCGATGATCCCGATGGCGCTGCTGTTCGTGGCGGGCTACGTGGCGATCGCCCGCCTGCCCGCCCCGGTGCCGGCCCGCGCGCCGCGCGCGGCGCGCGCGCGCGGCGTCCGCGCGGCGGCCCTCCGGCCGGGGACTGCTGCGACGCCGTCGCCGGGGCAGCCCGCCGCCGCGCTGTCGCCGCCGCGGCCAGCCGCGGAGCTGTCGCCGGGCGCGCCCTCGCCCCGGCCCGTGCTTGCGTTCCGCTCGCTGGCCGCCGCGGCGGCGCTGGCGGTGACGCTGGTGGGCGCGGTGCCGATGGCGGTGGCGGCGACCGAACGGCAGGCGGACCCGATCATCGCCGAAGCGGTTGACGGCGGCGCGGACCAGGTGAACCTGGCGGCCAGGCCGTTCACGCTGGTGGACCAGCACGGCCGGGGCGTGACGCTGGCGTCGCTGCGCGGCAAGGCGGTCGCGCTGACGTTCCTGGACGACGTGTGCACGTCGGTGTGCCCGGTGATCGCACAGGAGTTCCGCAACGCGGACGAACTGCTGGGCGCGCAGGCCAAGCGCGTGGAGATGGTGGCGGTGAACGCCAACCCGCGCTACCTCGCGCCCGACTACCTGGTGGCGTTCGACCGCCAGGAGCACCTCGAACGGCTGCCCAACTGGCGCTACCTCACCGGCTCGCTGGCGCAGCTGCGGTACGTGTGGCGCGCGTACGGCGCAACCGTCGAATACTCAGGCGGCGGCGCGATGATCGACCACAGCGAGTACGCCGACGTGATCGACGCGCAGGGGCGCATCCGCTATGTGCTGGACTCGGACCCCGGACCGGCCACCGAGGCCTCCAGGTCCTCGTTCTCGGTGACGCTCGCCAACGCGCTCAAGGGCGCGCTGCGCTCTTCGTGAGGCCGCGGGCGGGCGCGCTCGGGGCCGCGGCCGGCGGGCTGCGCGGCCGGCGCGCCGCGGCGGGCACCCCGCGGGCGCGGCGCGCGCGCGGCGCTGCGTGCATGGCGGCGCTCGCCTGCTGCGCGCCTGCGCTGGCAGGCTGCGGCGAAGCGCAACCGAGCGCAGGCCCGCAGGAAGAGTCGATCTCGGCGGTGATCGCAACGCCGGTGGCGACCTCCGTGCGCACCCGCGGCGGCACCTGGGCTGCGGTGCCGATGGGCCACCTCAACCAGCCGCTGAACACGTTCTGGCAGCTGCTCTACCGGCCCGCCGGCGGCAGCGCCTGGTCGAACCGCGTGAAGGCCACCGCGGTGGCCACCAACGGCGGCCTGGTGCTGGCCTCGCCGCCGCGCGGCGACACGCTGGCGGTGGCGGTGCGCCCCTCCTACCTGCTGCACTACACGCCGCTGCTGGCCACCGCCGACGACGGGCGCTCGTGGTCGGACGGGCTGCTCGACGCGAGCCTCGCGGCGCGCCCCAGCGCGCTTGCGGCCGGCCCCTCGGGGCGGCTGCTGGCGCTGGTCGAAGCGGGCCCCGGCCACGGCAGCGAGGTGCAGCAGAGCGCGCGCGCCAACCTGTCGGGCTGGCGCGCGCTGGTCAGCGCGAGCTCGCTGGCGGCCAGCGGCGCGGGGCGCGCGTGCGGCCTTCAGTCGCTCACCGCCGCCGGCTTCCTGGAGGGGCGCGCGCTGCTCGGCGCGAGCTGCGCTCGCGCCGGCGCGGACGGGCTGTTCGTGCAGGCCGGCGGCGGCTGGCGCGCGCTGGACGGCGCGCTGCCGGGCGCGCTCGCACGGGACCGCGCCGAAGTGCTGGCGCTGCAGCAGCGCG
The DNA here is from genome assembly GCA_035508735.1 of Solirubrobacteraceae bacterium. Lineage (GTDB taxonomy): Bacteria > Actinomycetota > Thermoleophilia > Solirubrobacterales > Solirubrobacteraceae > Palsa-744. The sequence continues at coordinate 8,626 of DATJMM010000029.1, forward strand.
GCGCCGGCGCGGCGGCGCTGCTGCGCGCGAGCGGCGCCGGCCCCGGCGCGGGCGCAGCTGCGGGCGCGGGCAGCCTGGTGGCCTCCTGGTTTGCCGCCGGCGCGTGGCGCAGCTCCCGGCCGCTCGTGCTGCGGCCGTCCGAGTTCGTGCTATCGAGCGGGTCCGCAGCCGGCGCGGGCCTGTTCGCGCTGCTGCGCTCGCCCTCCGGGGCACTGCGCCTCGCGCTCGCCGAACGTCCCGGCGCGCCCTGGCGGGCGCTGCCGGCGCCGCCGCACGGCACCGCCACCGCCGCCTTCCTGCCCGGCGGCGGCGTGCAGGCGCTGGCGGTGGCGGAAGCGCAGCTTACCTTCTGGAGCCTCCACGCCGGCCGTGAGCGCTGGACGCGCGCGCAGAGGATGCACGTGCCGATCGAGTACGGCTCCTCGGAATGAGCCTGCGCGGTCCTCGCTCCGCCCCGCGGCGGTGCAGCGGACGCTCCGCCGGCGGTCAATCTGCGGCGCTCGCCAGCGGGGCGATCAGCGCGCGCGCGGCCAGCTCCCTGGCGCGATCGGCCTCCAGCAGCCCCGCGCCGCGCACCTCCGCGTTGGCCGCCGCCGCGCCCAGCCCCAGCGCAGCCGCCCGCCGCCAGCGCTCGCCGACGGTCTCCCGTGGCTCGCGCTCCGCCGCGACCAGCGCGGTGAGCATGCCCGCCAGCAGCGCGTCGCCGCTGCCCACCGGGTAGCTGCCGCGGGCCTGCACGGCGCCGTGCCAGGCGCCGCCGCCGGGGTCCACCAGCACCATGCCGCGCTCGCCCAGCGTCACCGCCGCCGCGTGCCCCCCGCCGCCGGCGCGTGCGCGCAGCTCGATCGCGGCGGCGCGCGCCTGCTCCACGTCCTCCACCGGCGCGCCCAGCAGCTCCGCCGCCTCCTGCGCGTTGATCTTCACCAGCTCCGGGCCGCCCGCCAGCGCGCGCGCCAGCGCCGGCCCGCGCGAGTCCAGCGCCACCGGCACGCCCGCCGCGCGCGCCGCCGCGATCAGCCGCGGGTAGCCCTCCACGTCCGCCGCCGCCGGCAGCGACCCCGCCAGCGCCAGCCACGCAGCTCCCTCCAGCAGCTCCCGCACCAGCTCCACCAGCGCGCTCCAGTCCTGCGCGCGCGCCGGCGGGCCGTCCTCGTAGAACTCCGTCAGCCGCCCCGTCCGCACGTCCGCCACCGACAGGCTCGAGCGTGTCTCGCCCGCGCCCCACGCGAAGCGCCCCGCCACGCCCTGCGCCGCCAGCTCGCGCTCCACCCACGCGCCCGCGTGGCCCGCCAGGACGCCCGTCGCCACCGCCCGCGCGCCCAGCGCGCTCGCCACCTGCGCCACGTGGATGCCCTTGCCTCCCGGCAGCGCCACGAACGCGTCCGGGCGGTGGATCTCGCCCGGACGCAGGCGCCCCACCTCGAACAGCTTGTCGATCGACGGGTTGCCCGCCACGCACACGATCACCGCTCGCTCCCTCCCCCCTCCCGTGTTCGGTCCCGACGATCCGCCGCCGCGCGCCATCTGTGCACGATCGCGCACTCTGGCAAGCAGCGCCCCCGAACGGCGTCCTCCCGCGCCCGCCGCTTCGATCCGCCGCCCGCCGCGGCACGGGCCGCGCGACCCCTCTACATCTAATAGACGGCTCCGGGCCTTCGACCGGCGTGCCGTCGACGCCCACTCACGGGGTACCCTCTTCGACGCGCGTGCGCCACTCACGCTCGATCTGGCGCATCGCCGCGGGGTAGACGATCAGATAGCGGAAGGGCTTGATCGCGGCCATGTACGCCGACCCGAGGAGCCCGTTCGGCTTGACCAGCACCGCCATCTGCCCGCGGTAGCCGCCCGTCCCGTCCGCAACCCAGCCGAGGTGCATCACCCCGTGCACCGTGCGGTTGGCGATCTCCGCGGCGAACTCGTCCTCCGTCAGATACAGCGACGTGAACGGAAGCGCGTCGAAGTCGGGGCCCGACGCGTCCAGCAGGTCCGCCGGCAGCCGCCGGCGCAGCGTCGGCACCCTCGCCCCCAGTCCGCTCGCCGCCTCATCCCAACCGAGCAGCTCGCCGAGCTTCCAGCGGGTCGCCCACAGCGCGCGGGCGAGCGCGGAGGAGCCCCGCGCCGGGTCGCCGGCGGCGACGCCCTGCACCAGCGCGGCGAAGTCCCCGCGCTCGCCGCACACGGGCAGCGCCCACACGTCCTCGAGCCGAAAGCCGGCGGCGATCTCGTGGATTCGCCAGGGGCGGGAGGTGTGCGCGCTGCCGGGGAGTCTCGCTTGCTCGTCGAACATGGCACACGAACCTTCGTCCGTTCGCCACGTTATCATACATGCATGCATGTATGTGTTGTCGAGCGCCGGGCCGGGCGGGGCCGATGAGCGCCACCGCCACGCCCGCCTCCTCGGCGCGCCGGCGCGGCACTCAGGCCGAGCGCCGCGCGCGCTCGCGTCACGCGCTGCTCGAATCCGCCGCGCGCGGTCTCTCGCGCAACGGCTACGGCAACCTCGTGCTCGAGGACGTGGCGCGCGAGGCCGGCTACACGCGTGGCGCGCTGTATCACCAGTTCGAGGACAAGGAGGACCTGGCCAGGGCGGTGATCGAGTGGGTCCACGAGGGCTGGATGCGCGAGGTCGGCGCGCCGGCCGCGCAGCAAGGCGATCCGGTGGCCGAGCTGCTGGCGCTGGCGCGCGGTCACGCGGTGTTCTGCCGGCGCGACATCGCCCGCGTGGTGATGGCGCTGCGCCTGGAGTTCGCCGGCCGGGAGCACCCGGTGGCACGCGAGCTCGAGCGGATCTCCGACGCGCTCGTGAAGCGCTGCGCTTGGCTCGTCAACGCCGGGCGCAGAGCCGGCTCGATTCCACCCGGACCGCCCGCTAGAGCGGTCGCGCTGGCGCTGCAGGGCGCGCTCGAGGGAGCCGTGATCGCGCTCTCGGCGCAGGCGCCGCACGACGAGCTGCTGGCCGCGCGCGCCGTCGCAGGCGTGCTGGGCGTCCCCGCCGCGTCGGCGCACGCCGGCAGCTGACAGCCAGCTCACCGCACCGCGAAATCGGTCGCAGAGTCCCCGACGGCTGGGGACGATGGATCTCCTGCCACTGCCGCTGGCATTCACCGATCGTTGAGCTTGACCCAAATCTCTCGTCAAGCGTCTACGGCTGCCAGGTGGAGATCTCCAGCTTGGCCGCGGCGACCCAGGCCACCGCCGCTCCGGCGCCGACCGGCTCGGTCGTCGCGATGCCTGCGAGCGATGCCAAGGGCGTCGCCATCGCCGGCGGCAGCGGCGCCGGCGATGGCTGCACTGCGCCGGCGCCGGCGGGCTGCATCGCGACTGGGCTCGGCGGCGCGCCAGCGGGGCCGGCAGGCCCGATCGTCAGCAGCATGTCGCCCACCCCGTCGCGCAGTCTCGGCATCAGGCCGACGGGCGGAACGCTCGGCGGTGAGAACTGGCCCATGGCATCGCCGACGGCCAGCATGGTGCGGGCCGAGCCTGGATACGGCAGTGTCAACGCAGACCAGCTCACGGTGCCGCCACCCTCGTTGGCGGCGACCGCGTTGACCGGGCTCGTGATGGACGCGGAACCGGGCTGCAGCGCCACGGGCGTGCTGAGCGATCCACCGTTCATCACCCGCGCATGGGGTACGGCGAAGTACGGTTCGAGGGCCTCGTAGTCGCCTGCCTCCCACGCGATCAGCGCCCGGCCCGGCGCGCTGAACGACACGACGGGGAGCTCGGCCGGCGCTGGTGCGATCAGCAGCGGCGCGCCGAATCGATGGCTGCCTGCGGCGGCGCTGACCATCGTCGCGCAGGTGGCGATTGCGCGCCCGCAGCTGACCGTGCCGTAGACGTGCGCGCCGCCGCCGCTGTCGAACAACGGCGTGGGATCAACCATCATCGCGCTCGTGGCGCGGCTGACCGCGCTTTCCTGGCCGAAGCCACGCCCTGGATTGCGCCACGCGGCCGCAACGCCAGGAGCGTTGCGGGTGTGCGCCCTCCAGGTCAGCAGCACCTCGCCGTCGGGCGCCAACGTCAGCCGCAGGTCGGCGCTGAGAAAAGGGCCGCTGTAGCCGATGATCTGTGCTGGCGACCACTTGCCCGACGGGCTGCGGTGGGCCGCGCGGATCGCGTGGGGGCTGAGGGTTGCACCGTTGCGCCCGCGCGCCGCGCTGTTCCAGGCGATCGTCAGTTCGCCGTGCGCGTCGAGCGCGACCGTGACGCCGCCAACCAGGGCGTTGCCATCGCTCCACAGCGTTCGTGTGACCACCCCGCCGCCGGGGCTGCTGAACGCCACGTTCACCACCGCCCGGGTTTGCACTCGCCCGACGTTCCGCTCGTTGACCCACGCCACCGCAGTATCTCCGTGCGCGTCGGTGGCCAGCGCGACGTAGCGGAACCCTGCCGTGGAGGAGCTCACCCCCAGTGGCGCAGACCATCCGGCCCGCGCTGGCGCTCCCTCGATCCCGAGCAGAAGCACAAGGGCGAGGAAGACACCAACGACGAACCTCCTGCCAAACTCGTTGTGCATCGAAGCGAGCCTAGGCCGAGGCGGGCGCGTCTTTCATCGGCACAAATCCGCCATCACACACCGGTTTCTACGGACTCGCAGAAACGTGTCGGCGCTGGTGGCCGCGTTGCGTCGCTTCCCCCCGAACACCGATCCGGGCATGAAGAAGCTGATGCACGACGCGATCGCCAGCGAAATTGAGGTACTGCGCGCGCAGGTTGACCATTACGAGAAGCTGCGCGGAGGGCAGATCACCGGCCGCGAGATCACATCACTGCACGAGCTGCCGGTCTGGTTGATCGAAGCGCGCATCGCCGCCAGGCTCACCCAGCGCCATCTCGCCGCACGCATCGGCGTCGCCGAGCAGCAGATCCGGCGCTGGGAGGCAAACGGGGCCAGGCGGCCGAGGCGGATGATCCTGGGCACCTACGTCCACAACCACGGTGTTTGGAACGACCAAGGACAGCCTCCGCAATGCGGACGCCGCCGAGGTCGGCATCGGGGACGACGAGCACACGCTGGTCAGCGGAGCAACGCCGGCCCATCCAGCAGATTCAGTGCGACCGTCTCAAGGTTGTGGCGGTTCATGGCGGGGCGGGATGCAGGCGGATATCCCCTCTCGAGCGGCGTATCGCTTCTCCGAAGTCCGCACGCCGCCGTGAAGAACGGCGGGCGCGAAACCGTTCCGGAGCATGGTGCGAAATGGTTCAGTAAGTAGCTGCGTAGTTGTATAGTAGGCTCATGCCCGAGACACCTGCCTCGAACGGGATAAGCCCACGAGGGCGCTATACGAGACGCATCGTCGACGACGAACTGGATGAGCTGATCGCCGGGCTGCCCGCGATTACGCTCGATGGCCCGAAGGCCGTCGGAAAGACAGCGACGGCGTCGCAGCGCGCCGCGACGGTCTACCGTCTCGACGACGACGCGGAGCGCGCGATCGCACAGGCCGACCCCTCACGGCTGATCCGCGGCGAGCGCCCGGTGCTCATCGATGAGTGCCAGCGCCTGCCTGAGGTCTTCGACCGTGTGCGCCGTGCGGTCGACGAATCTGCGCCTCCCGGAAGCTTCCTGCTGACAGGCTCGGCCTCCCCGACCGATCCACCAACCCATTCGGGGGCAGGCAGAATCGTGCAGGTACGCCTGCGCCCGATGACGCTCGCGGAGCGCGGTCTCGATCCACCGACAGTGAGCCTCCGGGCGTTGCTGGATGGGAAGCGACCACCTGTTGACGGCCAGACGAGCGTCCACCTGGAGGGCTACGTCGAGGAGATACTCGCGTCCGGCTTCCCCGGGCTACGCGGCCTCCCCGAGCGCCTCGCGCGTGCGCAACTCGACGGCTACATCGACCGTATCATCGACCGCGACTTCGACGAACTCGGCCGCAAGGTGCGTCGGCCGGGGACACTGCGCAACTGGATGCAGGCCTACGCGGCCGCGACATCGACCACGACCTCCTACGAGAAGATTCGCGACGCCGCGACGAGCGGTCACGGCGATAAGCCCAGCCGAGCCACGACACAGCCCTATCGGGACATACTCGAACGACTCTGGATTCTCGACCCTGTCCCCGCGTGGCTGCCGACACGCAGCCGACTCGCACGCCTCTCGGCGCCGCCCAAGCACCACCTCGCCGACCCGGCTCTCGCGGCCCGCCTGCTCGGCGCGGACGCAACGACACTGCTGCGCCCGAGCGCCGCTACTACGCCCATCAGGAGTGAGGGCACCTTGCTCGGAGCCCTATTCGAGTCGCTTGTCACGCTCTGCGTGCGCGTCTACGCGCAAGCAGCGGAGGCGCGTACCAGCCATCTACGCACCTGGAGCGGCGACCGAGAGATCGACCTCGTCGTCGAGCGCGGGCACAAGCTGCTCGCCGTCGAGGTGAAGCTCGGCCCAACACCGGACGAGCGAGAGGTACGACACCTCAACTGGCTCCGCGACGAGCTCGGCGACGAACTCGCCGACGCACTCATCATCACGACCGGAACGACCGCATACAGACGAGCAGACGGAATAGCCGTCGTACCCGCAGCGCTCCTGGGGCCATGACAGCAACCGGCGCCAACTGCGAGGCGAAAGAGCGCGCCGAACACCGCGACCGAATCCGAAACGCATACGTGACATCTGTATGCGATACTCATAGTCATCTAACCCGTTGCGCCCTCACGCGAGCATGTCCCCTCGACACAACCCATCCGACAACCCCCTCGAAACGCCCGGCGCGCAGCAGATGGCAGCATGGACGCTGCGCCTGGCGCAGAGCGCCGGCTTCGGCTGGCTGCTCGCCGCGGACCCGCATCTGTTCGCGTTGCTCTACGCGAGCTGTGCCGCGGCCGTCTCCCCGCCTGGCCTGCTTGCCGAGGAGAGCTGCGAGGAGGGCGCGGCCGACGAGAAGCTGTTGCCTACCCTGAAGGATCTCCAGCGGCAGTTCGGCGAGCGCACCAGCGGGCGCTTCGTGCGCCTGTATCTGCGCGGCACGAGCATGTTCGCGGTGATCGGCCGAGACCAGGGCTCATTTCGAGACGCGCTGCGCGAGTGGGCAGGCACGGCGGAGGTCGAGGCGTCGCGGTTCATCACCGCCCTGGACGAGAACATCGACCGCATCGCGGGGCTGCTGGATCTGAACACAGCGGAGCGCGAGGTGCTTGCGTTCCAGATCGGCCGCGCCCGGCCCGGATTCTCTCAGTTGTTCGAGCTGCTGATGGGCGCCGACCAGGCCACCAAGGCGGTGCTCGGAGCGGCGCTTGGCCACTCGGAGTCGGAGGTGGTCTCGGCGCTGTCGGAGCAGGGTGCGCTGGTGCGCTCCGGCCTGTTGCACGTCAAGCAGCGCCCGCTGCGGGTGCAGGGCCCATCGAGCCATCTGAGCGCAACGCTCGCGGAGCACGCCGAGGACGATGCGGCGCTCGTCGAGCGGTTCGTCAAGCCACTGTGCCCCTCGCCCTCGACGGGGTCTCTCGGGCGACTGCACGAGGACGACAGGCAGATCCTCCTTGGCCTGCTCCGCAAGCCGCTGCCCGCCGGCCACGGCGTGCACGCGCTCGTCCACGGCCCCAAGACGGTCGACAAGCGAGACATGATGGCGCGGCTGCTCCAGGACGAGGGCGTCGAGGGACATGCCGTCGTCACCAGGCACGTCGCGGCTGGAGACATGCCGACCTGGACCTACATCGCCCAGCGCCACGTGGAGCGATCCAGCCCTGGCGCGGCGCTGGTCGTCGACCGCGCCCATGAGGCGCTCGCCTCCCGGCCTCGCACCATGTTGCACCTCTTCGACCTCGACGATGCCGAGCTCGCTTACGACGATGACCCGGAGCGCGCCTCCGACGAGGGCTTGACGGCAAGCCGCGTGCGCTGCGTCTGGATAACGGACCGCGCGCGGCAGCTCTCGGAGCGCAACCTGGGCGCCTTCCTGTTCCACTGCGAAGCGCTGCCAGGCTCGCGCGCGGAGCGGCGGGTACGTGTCGCGCAGGTGATCTCGGACTTCGGCCTCTCCTCGCGCCTGGAGCGCGACCTCGCGAAGTACAGCCTGCTCGGCGAGCAGCAGGTCCGTCAGGCAGCCGAGCTTGCTCGTCTGATCGTGCTCGCAGACGATGAGTCGCACGATGAGCCCGACGGGCGCCGGGAGCAGTTGGACGCAGAGCGCGAGCAGGTGATCAAGCGCGCGGTGGCCCACAGTCAGAAGGTCCTCGGGCGTGACCGCACCGAGGGCATACGCGACTCCGTCACCGGCTATGACCTCGAGCTCCTCAACATCGCCGGGCGCTTCACACCGCAGCAGATCATCGCGTCTCTACGCAAGCGCCCGGTGGGCTCACTGTGCTTCTGGGGCATCCCCGGCGCAGGCAAGACGCAGCTCGCGGAGCACATCGCCGTCGAGCTGGACGTGCCGATTCTCATGCGCTCGGCGTCCGAGCTACTGTCGATGTGGCTCGGTGAGACGGAGCAGCAGATCTCGAAGATGTTCGCCGAGGCAGAGCACGAAGGCGCGCTGCTGTTCCTCGACGAGGCGGATTCGTTCCTGCGCGATCGCACGCTCGCACGCGCCCACTGGGAGGTGACACAGGTCAACGAGCTGCTCCAACGAATGGAGCGCTTCGAGGGAATGTTCATCGCGGCTACCAACCTGATGGACTCGATCGACGCGGCCGCGATGCGCCGCTTCACCTGGAAGCTCGAGTTCAAGGCCCTCCGCCAGGAGCAGGCGTGGTCGATGTTCTGCAGGGAGAGCGGGTTCGACCCAAACGCAGATCCCGCGCACGCGGACGAGCTCAGGCAGGCGCTGGGCGCCATCGCCGACCTTGCGCCTGGGGATTTTGCGACGGTGAAGCGCCAGGCGCAGATGCTTGGGGAAGAGCTCTCAGCCGAATCCTGGATGGAGCAGCTTGCCGCCGAGGCCAAGGCGAAGATGCTGGGCTTGAGGCGTCAGCAGCTCGGGTTCGCGAGCTAGCGCTCACATCTCCCGCAGGCAGCGCTCATAACGCACCAGCAGCTCCGAGGGACGCAAGTCGAGAGCATCGGCCACACGCAGCAGGTTGGCAAAGCTGAGGTTGCGCTCGCCGCGCTCGATCCCACCCACGTAGGTGCGGTGCAGGCCGCACCGCTCGGCGAACGCCTCCTGCGAAAGGCCGGTGGAGATGCGCAGCTTCCTGATCGCCTGGCCGAGCGCGACGTGGTCTCCCGATCTCGCCGCCATCGCCGGCCATCATGCCAGACCGCGGCCGATGGGCCACGCGGGGCTTGGCCTTGATTGGATTGGCTTGATGTGCTACTCATAGTCAGCAATGCTGATGATGCTGACGCAAGTGGGCCATACCGACGCTCAGCAGCGGACGGCCACTCCACAGCGATGCGCGACGACGACTGATAGGTGACGAAGCGAGGCAGCGCGATCAATTCCATATTCAGCGCGCAGGACCATCGCAGCCTCAGGTAACTGTCATAGCGGAGGAGCGATTCGGTCTTATGGGCGACCTCTCCACGCCCGGCAGAGCGAGCGCCGGCTCGCGCTTAGCGCGGGCTGCGGCGTTCGCGTGAGAGTACTTCTCATCCCCATCCGTTGGACAGAACAGCAATTGCGAGTCTATGGTCGGCACCATGAACGATTCCGAGCACAACATCCATGCTGGCCACGAGCATCGGCACGGTCCTGCGTGCGGGCATACCGCCGTGCAGCATCAAGGCCACGTCGACTACCTACACGACGGGCATCTGCACCATCCTCACGGCGACCACGTAGACGAGCACGCATTTGAGGTCGGGGCGGAGAACCCGGCCGACTGCACACCCGGGCATGACTGCGGCGAGCACGACTCCTCGCACGTGCACGGCGCGGACTGCGGGCATGAGCCCGTTCCTCATGGCGGCCACGTCGATTATCTGGTGGGTGGGCATCTGCATCACCCGCACGACGGGCACTGCGACGATCACGGCGCCGTCGCCGTACAGAGCTGAACCGCCTTATCCCGACGCCTGCGGTAGATGGGAGCCACTCTCATCTACGGTAGGCTTCGGGGATGGACGCGACGCTCCGAGATCGTTGGCTTGAGCGGGCCGAGCAGCGGCTCGCCGGCGCTGGTTTGAGGGCCGGTGCCGCGCGTACCGCTGTTGTCGAGCTGTTGGCGCGAGAGGGCCAGTGCCTGCTCAGCGCTCAGGAAGTCACCGATCGGCTGCGCCCCAAGGGCGTTGGGTCGGCCGCGTCGGTCTACCGGGTACTCGATGAGCTGTTCGAGCTCGGGCTGCTGCACCGTCTCGACGGGCGTGACGGCATCGCACGATATGAGATCGCCGACCCGGAACGCCACCACCATCACGTCGTCGACGAGCGCAGCGGCGAGGTCCAGCCGTTTACCGACGAGCGTCTGGAGGAGGCGATCGCAGCGGTCGGTGATCGCCTCGGCATGCGCCTGACGAGCCACGAGGTAATCCTCCGGGGCGTGCCAGACCGCACATCATCCCAGGGCTGACGGAGCATCCGGGCCGGGTCAGGCGGCGCAGGCGTTGCAAGCGCCGTGCAGGACGACCTCGTGCTCTGAGACGTCGAGCGCGACGCGCTCCGATACGCGCTTGATCGCTCGCTCCAGGCCCTCATCGGAGAACGGCTCCAGCCGGCCGCAGTGGTCGCATACGAGATGATGATGATGTCCGCGACCGCGTCGTACGGGCTCGAATCGCGCCATCCCGCCGCCGACCTCCACACGCTGGACCACGCCGATCTCGTCCAGCTCCTCGAGAATCCGATAGATGCTCGCCCGTGAGACGCGGCGGCCACGATCGGCAAGCGCTTGCTCCATCTCGATCGCTGTCAACGCGCAGCGTTGCTCACCCATCAACGTCAGCAGTTCCCGCCGTGCGCCGCCGCGACGGTACCCCGCATCCGCCAGCTGCTCCAGTGCCAGCTCTGTCCATCGCTGCGCGTCGTTGATCTCTGCCATAGGACGATTCTAGGGCGTGTTCTCACCCCAAACAGGAGATTGTGAGATCCGCTCCCGTTTTGTGGTGCCTGTGCGTCGGTTTCGCCATGTGGCCCAGAGACGCCCGAGGGTGTAGGAGACGGCGCTGCCGGCGCCCACGAAGAACCCGACGGGGTAGTTCGTTTCATAGGAGGCGGCGATCGCGACCCACACGATCAGCAGCGCGACTGCCACCGACAGTGCCATCGCCACCGGCGGCCGGTCGGTGAACGAGCGGGCGGCGGCCGGTGCGCCGATCATGAGGCTGAAGATCAGCAGTGTCCCGACGACCGGCACGGTCATCGTCGTCGCGAGGCCGAGCACGGCGAGGAACAGCATCTCCATGCGAAAGCTGCTGATGCCGCGGGCCTCTCCCACCTCGGGGAGGACGGAGGAAAGCATCAGCGGCCGGTAGAGGACGGCGATGGCGAGGATGCACAGGGCGCCGAGGATCGCGGTTGGCGCGATCTCGTTGGGGCTGATCCCCAGGACCTCGCCGAAGAGCACCGAGTAGACCTCCGGGGCGTACTCGACGAGCAGGCTCACGAACAGCGCGCCGAGGGCGAGCATTGCCACGAGCGTGAGGGCGGTCGCCACGTCGTGGCGTCCTCTGCGGCCGAGCAGGCCAATCGTCATAGCACCGCCGAGCGAGAAGACACCAAGCCCGAGGAGCGTGTTGACGCCGACCAGGATCGCGAAGGCAGCGCCGGCGAAGGACCCGTTGGGGATCGCGTGGGCGGCGAACGCCGATCCACGCATGACCGTGAAGAAGCCCACGACCCCCGCGACTACCGCGACGATGCTCGCGACCTCCCAGGCGTTGACCATGAAACCGGAGAACACGTTCGTGTGCCCGCTAGCTCGCTGTCGCCGGCCGCGCTGCCGAGGACTCGGACCCGGTCCGGTCTGCCCGCCGGCGACGTCTGGCCTCGGGGAGCCCCGACAGCAGGTAGGTGACGAACACGATCATCACGACGAAGAAGCTCACGGGCCAGATCGTGCCGTGCGGCGGCCAGTTGTAGCTGTCGTAGGCGAGGACGATGCCGACCCACATCGCGCCGACCCCGATGCCCGCCGCAGTCAGTAGCGCGGTGAACGGGCGTCTGGTCAGTCGCAGCGCGCTGGCCGCCGGCCCCACGATCAGGGCTGTCGAGAGGATCGTCCCGATCGTGATCGCAGCGAGCGCCGCCGCGAGTGCGAGCGCGAGCAGGTAGAGCACGCCGATGAGTCGCACGGGGATGCCGCGGGCCGATGCCATCTCGGCGTTCACGGAGCTGAGCAGCAACGGCCGGTAGATCGTGAGCGTGATCGCCAGCACGATCGCGCTCAGGAGCACGATCAGCGGGACCGTCGAGCTGGAGATCGCGAACGCCGAGCCGAACAGGATCGTGACGGTCGCTCCGGTGGTGCTGTGGCCGGTCGTGTACAGGTGCAGGAACAGGGCCGCGAGGCCGAGCCCCGCGCCGAGCACGATCCCGGTGGCCAGATCCCTCCCGCGCACGCGCTGCACGCCGATCGCCTCCATCGCGCCCGCCGCGATCACGTTGCCAAGCACGAACCCCCACAGCGGCCCGACGCCGACGAAATACGCGCCCGCGCCGCCGGTGGTGCCGAGGTCGCCGAACGCCTCGCCCGCGAAGGACTGGCCGCGCATGACCGTGAACACCCCCACCACGCCCGTGACGACCGCGACGAGCGTCCCGACTCCAAGGGCAATGTGCACGGCTTCGCTTTCGAAGAACCCGGACGCGAAGACCGGGGACAGGAAGTGGCTCACGCGAGGACCCCGGACCCAGGGAGAGGGAAGACGCCCTCGTGGCCAGCCAGGTCGGCGTCCTCGCCCGCACCGGCCACGATCAGCACGCGACCGTGGACGCGCAGGACGTCCACGTGGCGGCCGTAGAGCTTGCTGAGGACGTCCGGACGGACGACCTCCTCGGTGCTGCCGCTGACCGCCCGGCCCGCGGCGAGGTAGACGATGCGGTCCATCACCGGCAGCAGCGGGTTGATCTCGTGCGCGGAGATCAGCACCGCGACCTGCTGCTCGCGGGCAATCCGGGCGAGAAGCGCCACGACTTCCTGGGCGCTGCCCAGATCGAGATTCGCAAGTGGCTCATCGAGCAGCAGCAGCCGCGGCCGCGCGATCAGCGCATGCGCGATCAGGATGCGCTGCTGCTCACCGCCCGAGAGCTTCCCGACACGCGTATCGGCAAAGCGCTCGGCGTCTACCGCATGCAGCATCTCCTCGACGAGCGCCCGCCTGCTCCGGGAGGGCCGCGGCACGCCGAGGCGCTGTGCGTCGATCCCAAGCCCCACGAGATCGCGGGCGCGCAACGGAACATCCGGGTCGAACAGGAACTTCTGCGGCACGTAGCCGATCAGCCGATGCCGCCGCGCGTGCTCGCGGGGGTGGGCAGGCCCGCCAAAGAGCACGCGTCCCGCACTCGCCGCCTGCAGCCCGAGGATCACCCGGAACAGCGTCGTCTTCCCCGCCCCGTTCGACCCGATCAGGCCGGTGAACTGGCCCGGCGCGATCTGGAAGCTCACCTGATCGAGGATCGTGCGCCCGGACAGCCGCACGCAGACGCCGTCGACCTGGAGGACCTCCTGGGCCGGGGTGGCCGGCGGCGCCTTGTGCGGCGCCTCGTTCATGGCACGAGCTTCTGCGTGGAGACTTTGTCCTTCACGGCCTTTTCCAGCGCCTTGACCTCGGCGAGCATCCACTGCTGATAGTCGTATCCCGGCGTTGGCATCGTCTCGTACACACCGACGACCGGCACGCCGTACTTCGCGGCCAGTTTCAGGAACGATTCCGTGAGCGTGTCGGTGACCTGCTGGTTGTAGACGAACACCTTGACCTTGTGCTG
>DATJMM010000030.1:0-49823 GCA_035508735.1 Solirubrobacteraceae bacterium
CCTGACCACGATCACCGAAGTCTCGCCGATCGTGCGGTTCCTGGTCGCGCAGATCGGGCTTGGCGTGTCGATCGACTACGCGCTGCTCGTGGTCGTGCGCTGGCGCGAAGAGCGCGCACACGGCCTCGACGGCGACGAGGCCGTCGAACGCGCGATGGCGACGGCCGGCCGCGCGGTCGTGTTCAGCGGCACGACGGTCGCGATCGGGCTGCTGGCGCTGGTCGCGCTGCCGCTGCCGTTCCTGCGCTCGGTCGGCTACGGCGGCCTGCTGATCCCGCTGGTCAGCGTGGTCGTCGCGCTCACGCTGCTGCCGGTCGTGCTGGCCAAGCTCGGCCCGCGCCTGGACTGGCCGCACCTGCGCGACGACCGCAGCGCCAGCCGCGCCTGGAGCGCCTGGGCACGCCTGGTGGTGCACCGGCGCTGGCTCGCCGCGCTCGGCGCCGCGGTGGTGCTGGCCGCGCTCGTGCTCGCCGCCACCGGCCTGCAGCTCGGCACCTCCAACGTCAACACGATCGCCCGCGAAGGCGCCGCCAAGCAGGGTCTAGCGACGCTCGAGCGCGCCGGCATCGGTCCGGGCGCGCTGGTGCCCGCCGAGGTGCTGGTGAGCGGCTCCACGCCGCCGGCGCAGGTCGCCCGCGAGCTCGCCGCGGTCCCCGGCGTGCACGGCGCGGTCGCGCCGCAGCTGGGGGAATGGCATCGCGGCGGCGTGGCCGTGCTCGACGCCTTCCCCAGCCCCGACGCCTCCAGCCCCGCCGGACGCGACACGCTGAAAGCGCTGCGGGCGGCCGCCCACCGCGCCGGCCCGGACGTGCGCGTCGGCGGCATCGGCGCGCAGAACCAGGACTTCATCGAAGCCGTCTACGGCAACTTCCCGCTGATGATCGGCCTGATCGCGCTGATCACGTTCGTGCTGCTCGCGCGCGCCTTCCGCTCGCTGCTGCTGCCCGCCAAGGCGGTCGTGCTGAACGTGATCAGCGTCGCCTCCGCGTGGGGCGTGCTGGAGCTCGTGTGGCAGGCCGGGCACGGCTCGCAGCTGATCTGGGGCATCCCCGCAACCGGCTCCATCACCTCCTGGATACCGCTGATGGTGTTCGCCTTCCTGTTCGGGCTCTCGATGGACTACGAGGTCTTCATCCTCGCGCGCATGCGCGAGGAATACGACCGCAGCGGCTCCACCGACGCCGCCGTCGTGCGCGGCATCGGCCGCACCGGGCGGCTCGTCACCAGCGCCGCGCTGATCCTGTTCCTGGCCTTCGTCTCGCTCGCCTCCGGCCCGCAGACCGAAGTGAAAGTGCTCGCCACCGGCCTGGCCGCCGGCATCCTGCTCGACGCCACCGTGATCCGCGCCCTGCTCGTGCCGGCCGTGGTCTCGCTGTTCGGGCGCTGGAACTGGTGGCTGCCCGCCAGGCCCGCGCGCCTGCTGCGCGTGGAGCCCTCGCCCTCGCCGCGCCCCGGCCCGCCCACCGCCGCGGCGGAGGGCACACTGTGAGCCCCATGAGCGAGCCCCGCGAGAACGGCATCGAGGTCGAGGGGCTCGTGCGCGACTTCAAGGGCGGCGTGCGCGCCGTCGACGGCATCGACCTGCGCGTGCCCGGCGGCGAGATCTACGGCTTCCTGGGACCCAACGGCGCCGGCAAGTCCACCACCGTGCTGATGCTCACCACGCTGCTGCCCCCCACCGCCGGCAGCGCGCGCGTGGCCGGGCTCGACGTGGTGCGCCAGGGCGCCGCCGTGCGCCGCGCGCTCGGCGCCTCGCTGCAGGAGTCCGCGCTCGACCCCTACCTGACCGGCCGCGAGCACATGCGCCTGCAGAGCGCGCTGCACGGCATCGAGCGCGCCGAGGGCGAACGCCGCGGCGCCGAGCTGCTCGAGCGCGTGGGTCTCACCGAGGCCGCCGACCGCAAGGTGGGCGGCTACTCGGGCGGCATGAAGCGCCGGCTCGACCTCGGCCTCGCGCTCGTGCACGGCCCGCAGCTGCTGTTCCTGGACGAGCCCACCACCGGCCTCGACCCGCAGAGCCGGGCCGCGCTGTGGGACGAGGTGCGCCGCCTCGCCGGCGAGGGCGTCACCGTGTTCCTCACCACGCAGTACCTCGAGGAGGCCGACGTGCTCGCCGACCGCGTCGGCATCATCGACCGCGGGCGCATCGTCGCCGAGGGCACCCCCGCCGAGCTGAAGGCCTCGATCGGGCGCCCGAGCGTCGAGGCGGCGCCGGCCGATCCCGGCGAGCGCGAGCGCCTCGCCGCCGCGCTCGCGCGCTTCGGCGAGCCGGCGGCGGCGGCGCCCGGAGCCGTCGCCGTGCGCCTGCCGGAGGGGGTCGGCGACCTGGCGGAGATCGTGCGCACGCTCGACGGCGAGGCGCTGGCGATCGCCGACCTGCGCCTGCACCAGCCGACGCTGGACGACGTCTTCCTGGCCAAGACCGGACGCTCGCTGGAGGGCGCCGGCGACGACGGCGAGGAGCCGGGCCGCGACGAGCGGGAGACCGACGGCGCCGACGGCGCCGCGCGGCTCGGCGAGGCCTCGGCGTGAGGCTGCTGTACACGCAGGTCGGCACGCTCGCCCGGCGCGCGATGCTGAAGACGCTGCGCCAGCCCTTCCAGCTGTTCCCGATCGTGTTCTTCCCGCTGATCCTGCTGGCCGTCAACGCCAGCGGCCTGAAGGCGGCGACGCGACTACCCGGCTTTCCCACCCACTCCTACATCTCCTTCGCGATCGCCGTGGCGTTCATCCAGGGCGGCATGTTCTCGCTCATCAACACCGGCACCAACCTCGCCGAAGACATCGAGAGCGGCTTCTTCAACCGGCTCGCGCTGACGCCGCTGCGGCGCGTCGCGCTGATCGCCGGCCTGCTCGTCGGCGTGGGCGGACTCGGCGTGCTGCAGTCGGGCGTGTACATGCTGATGGGGCTCGTCGCCGGCGCGCACCTCCACGCCGGCTTCGGCGGCGTGCCGGTGATCCTCGTGCTCGGCTCGCTCACCGCCGTCGGCTTCGGCGCGCTCGGCTGCGCGGCCGCCCTGCAGACCGGCTCGGGCGAGGCGGTACAGGGGCTGTTCCCGCTGTTCTTCGTGTTCATCTTCCTGTCCTCCAGCAACCTGCCGCGCAACCTGCTGAAGACCGGCTGGTTTCACACGGTCGCCAACGTCAACCCGATCTCCTACCTGATCGAGGGCTTCCGCGGCCTGTACATCTACGGCTGGGACGGCACCGCCCTGTGGCGCGCGTTCGCCGTCGCCGCGGGCCTCACGCTGGTGGCGCTGGTGGCAGTGGCCGGCGCGATGCGCACGAGGTTGCAGCGCACATGAGCGGACCCCCGCCGGGCGCGCCCGCCGGCGCGGCTGCTGCGTCGAGCGCGCCCGCGAGCCCTCCGCACGGCGGCCTGCTGCGGGTGGCGCGCGCGATCGCCTGGCGCAGCCTGCACACCTACGTGCGCAGGCCGGACCTGTTCGTGCCCTCGCTGGTCTTCCCGCTGGTGTTCCTCGCCAGCTTCGCCGGCGGGCTGTCCGCGCTCGGCGACATCCCCGGCTTCTCCTTCCCCGCCGGCTACACCGCCTTCCAGTTCGTGTTCGTGCTGTGCCAGTCGGCGATGTTCGCCGGCCTGTTCACCGGCTTCACGCTCGCCTTCGACTTCGAAAGCGGGTTCGCCCGGCGCCTGATGCTGGCGGCCGAGGATCGCCGCGGGATCGCGCTCGGCTATGCCGCGGTGGCGCTCACGCGCGCCGTGATCACGCTGGCGGTGGTCTCCGGCGTGGCGCTCGCGGCCGGCATGCGCATCACCGGCGACGGCGTCGACGTGTTCGGCCTCTACGGCCTGGCCGCGCTGCTCGTGCTCGTCGGCTTCGGCTGGGCCGCCGGAGTGGCCTTCCGCTTCCGCTCGATCCAGGCCGGGCCGTTGATGCAGACGCCGGTGTTCCTGATCTTGTTCCTCGCGCCCGTCTACGTGCCGCTCGGCCTGCTCAAAGGCTGGATCCACGCCGTCGCCAGCGTCAACCCCGCAACCGCCTTCCTGGAGGCGGGCCGCGGCCTGATCGGCGGCGTGCATCAGCACACCGCGCTCGCCTTCGCCTGCGCCCTGGCGTTGATCGCGCTGTTCGGCGTCTGGATGCTGACCGGCCTGCGACGCGCCGAACGCGCGAGCTGAGCGTCGCAGCGACCGGTGCAGCCGCGCGTGCCGAGACGCGCGCCGGCGGCTGCGCCACCGGCCGCCGCGCCGGCCGCGTTACACCGTGGACGCCGCCGACAGGTGTCTATATATTGTGGATACGTTTCTTGATGTCAAGTGTGAGTTTGCAGAGAAGCTCGCAGATAGCTGACTGCCTATGACAGCTGTCTGTGGAACTTTCGTCTGCGCGCCGCGAGAGTTGCAACCGTGGAGACCGTCCGCAGGCAATTTGCCGCCAACCTGCGTCACCACCGCGATCAGGCAGGTCTCTCACAGGAGGCGCTGGCAGAACTGTGCGACCTGCACCGCACCGAGATCAGCCTGCTGGAGCGCTGCAAGCGCTCGCCGAGGCTCGAGACGATCGTGATCCTCGCGCGCGGCCTCGAGCTCACCTCGCCCAGCGAACTGCTCGAGGGCATCAGCTGAGGCGCGCCACCGCCGTTTCACAATCGATCGGCGCGCGGAAAACCTGTCACACATCTAACAGCCGCGTCCGCGTGCGAAGATGCGCGCATGGAGGAGGGCACAGCGCGGGCGCGACTCGACCCCGACGGCGAGGAGCAGTTCCTCACGCTGCGCCGCCAGCTCGGCGTGAGCAGCTTCGGCATCAACCAGATCGTGCTGCGGCCCAAGCAGCGTGGGCGCATCCACCGCCACCAGCGCCAGGAGGAGGTCTACCTGGTGCTGCGCGGGCGTCTCAGCCTGATCGTCGAGGGCGAGGAGTTCGAGCTGGACGAGGGCGAGCTGGTGCGCGTCGCGCCCGGCCTGCGCCGGCAGCTCGTCAACCGCGGGCCCGAGCGTCTCGTGCTGCTCGCGCTGGGCGGCGAGGGCGAGCACCGCGGGCGCGACGGCGAGGCCTTCGCCGACTGGGACCAGCAGGCGGGCGTGCCGCCGCAGGAACTGCCGCCGCCAGCCGACCTGCCCTAGCGCCGGCGTCCGTTCAAGCGCGCACCGCCAGGTGCGCGTGCTGCGGTGCCCCGCTCAGCCGCGCTCGCTGTCGCGGCCGCCGCGAGGCCAAGCCGACGCGGGGACTCGAACCCCGGACCCCCTCCTTACCATGGAGGTGCTCTACCAGCTGAGCTACGTCGGCGCGAGCTTTCCATCCTACCCCCGCCGCGCGCGGGGCCGCTCGCGCTAACCCGCCGCCAGCGGCGCCACCGTCAGCAGCGCGGCGCTGCTCGGCTGCAGCTCGACCGTCACGTAGCCGCCGCGGTTGCGGGCGTGCGGCAACCTCGCCGGCTGCGTCCACTGGCCGTCGGCCTGCACCGAGCGCCCGCCCAGCAGCACGCCCGACACGGCCGCCGGCGAGGGCGCGGTGAGGCGCAGCACGCTGGCGCCGTGGAAGCGTGCGCCGAGGTGCAGGCGCAGCGCCTGCGGGCGAGACCCCGGCGGGTCCTCGTCCACCGCCACGAGCTGCAGCGTGCCGTCGGCGGCGAGGAAGGCGCTGACCACCGCGTTGGCTGCGCCCGCCGGTCTCACCTCCACGTGCAGCGGGCGCTCGCCCACCAGCCCCCGCGCCAGCAGCAGCGCGTACCAGTCCGGCTGCGCCTGCAGCTGGCCGCTGGCCTGCGCTTCGGGCGTGGGCGCGCACAGCGGCGAGTAGCCGCCGCAGTTGTCCGGGCTGCCGTGGAAGTTGACGCCCGCGAGGCCGATGCTCATCGCGCGCGTCACCAGCGCCAGCGCCCACAGGGCCGAGGCGAACGTGTTGCTCACGCCCGCCACGCCGCCGCAGGAGACGCTGCCGGTCTCGTCCAGGCGGAACGGGATGGCGCTCGCGTTGGCGATGAACAGGTAGCGCTCGAGCGCGCCTTCCTCGAGCTCGCGCGTCTGCGGGCTGAGCAGGCGTTCGATGCTCGGCGGCGGGCTTTCCTCGCACACCAGCGGGTAGTGGTGGGCGGTGAGCAGCGCGGGGCGCTCGTCGATCGCCTCGGCCAGCCCCCAGCTCTGGTAGGCGGGCGATCCCGACGTGTCGGGGCCGGCCAGCGGGATGCCCGGCGCCAGCGCTTCGATCGCGCTGCGGTAGCCGTCGACCTGTTCCTCGTACTGCGCGAACCCCCACGGCGGCGAGCGCAGCTGGTGCGTTGCGTAAGCGTTCGGCTCGTTGCCGATCTCGAGCGCTTCGAGCGAGGACCCGAGCGACGCCTGCGCCGCCGCCGCCTCCTGGGCCGCAGCCTGCGGTTCGTAGTGGCCGAGGCCGAGCGTGAGCAGCACCCTCCAGCCGCTGGCCGCGGTGAGCGCGCCCAGCTGCTCCAGGTCGGAGGCTTCGAGCGTCGAGCGGGCCCATTCGGGCGGCGGGTGGCCGGGTCCGCTCCAGCCGACCTCGTGGTCGGCGGTCACGCCGCCGAAGCGCAGCACGCCCGTGCCCAGCGAGCGCAGCAGCGCCACCAGGTCGCCGCGGTCGGCGTAGCCGGCCAGCTGCGGCAGGGCGGCCACCTCGAAGGACAGCCCCAGGAAGTTGCGCGGCACCGGCGCCTGCTGCTCGCCGGCGTCGACCGACACCGCCACCGGCGCGAGCGCCTGCCGTGGCGCGATCGACGCACGCGCGCCGGCGGGCGCCGCCGCCAGCGCCAGCGCGGCGCATCCGCACAGGCATGCGCGCACGGCCGTACCGGCTCTACTCCTCAGCGCTCACCGCGAACCAGTCCGCCTGCAGCTCGGGCGCCTCTTCGCACACCTCGCCCAGCACCGCGAGGATCACGCGACGGCCGATCTCGCTGCGTTCGTCGCGCGTCATCGACACCGGCTCGTCCTCGCCGGTGTCGGCCCTGATCTCGGGCCCGGCGAGCGCGAAGGTGAGCTCGTCGCGGCTCGGACCAAGCTGCTGCCACAGGCGCTCTAGCGCGTCGGCGGGCGGTGAGACCGCCGAATGGGGGCTGATCCGGAACTGCACGAGCGCGGAAGGCTACAGCCGCCGATCGGGGTGCGCAACCGCCAGCAGCTGCTCGAGCGTGCGGGCGCTCAGCACCGATGCGGGCTGCTCGGCCACCACGTCCGAGCCGGCCCGCGCGTGCTCGTCGCGACGCTTGATCAGCAGCCACTGCGCGCCGGCGGCCCCGCGCGGCGGGCCGGTGCGCTGCAGCGCGAAACCGCCGCGCAGCTTCTCGCCGTGCAGCACGAACACCGCGTGCCCGCGCTCGAGCGCCTGCGGCCACGCCACCCTGCCGCCCTGCTCGTAGCTGCCGCGGTCCCACAGCAGCACCGCGCCACGCTCGGTGGGGCCCTCGAAGGCGTTGTGCGCCGGCGAGTGGTCCTCCACCTGCACCGCCAGGCGCTTCACGGCGGGGTCGAGCGAAGGGCCCTTGGGAACCGCCCACGAGCGCATCGCGCCGTCGAGCTCGAGGCGCAGGTCGAAGTGCAGCGTGCTGGCTGCGTGCTGCTGCACCACGAACGCGCCCGCGCTCACGCCGCGGATCGCGAACTGCTCGTGACCCTCGCTGCGCACCTCCTCGACGGCGAGCTCTCGCACCTGCGCGGCGCGCGGCCCGCGGCGCAGGAACCCGAGCAGCTGCTCCACCGCCGGCGCCGGCCCCTCGGCGTGCACCAGCACGCCCCCCTCCTCGAGGTTGCGCACCCAGCCCATCACGCCCAGCTCCGCCGCGCGCCGGCGCGTGGCCTCGCGGAAGCCCACCCCCTGCACCAGCCCGGAGAGCGACACACGCACGGCCCGCGCATCCCCGCTCACGGCACGAAGAACTCCCCGCGCGCGACGATCACCGCCGCGCCGGCGACCTCCACGCGCTCGAGCGCGTCCTCCGAGCCGACGGCGGTGGCGAGCAGCAGCGACGGCCGGCCGAGCCCGGCGCCCTGGCGGATCTCGATCTGCCGTCCGAACTCGCTCCAGCGGTGACGCGCGAGGTGCACGGCGAGCGGCCCCGCGGCGGAGCCGGTGGCGGGATCCTCCTCGACGCCCAGCGCGGGCGCGAACACGCGCGTGGCGAACGCGGAGCCGGAGCGGGCCACACAGCTCACGCCGATCTCGCCGAGCGCGCGCAGCGCGCGCAGGTCGGGCGCGAGCGCCGCCAGCTCAGACTCGCTCTCGAGCGCCACGTACACGTGCGTGGGCCCGTTGGTGTACGCCTCGACCGGGAGCGACGAGCGCGCCAGGCCGAGCGCCGCCAGCAGCTCCGCCTCGCGCTCGAAGCTGCGCCGGCCGGGAAGCGGCTGGAGCATCGTGCCTTCGCCGGCGCGCTCGCCGGCGAGCGTGACGCTCAGCTGCACCGGCCCGGCGCCGGTCTCCAGCACGAGCCGCTCGAGGCCGCGCTCGGCGGCCAGCACGATCGCGCTGCCGAGCACCGGGTGCCCGGCGAAGGGCAGCTCGGCGGCGGGCGTGAAGATGCGCAGGCGCGCGTCGCCGCCGGCCTCGGCGGCCAGCACGAACACCGTCTCGGACAGCTTCAGCTCGAGCGCCAGGCGCTGCATCAGCCCCGCCGGCAGCCCGTCCGCCGCTGGGAACACCGCCAGCTGGTTGCCCTGCAGCGGAGCCGCCGCGAACACGTCCGCGAGCACGTAGCGATGACCGGCGCTCATCCGGCGTAGAGTGCCAGGCGCGCATGAGCGAGGTGGTGCAGATCGGGGTCGAGGACGGGGTGGCGGTGCTCACGCTCAACCGCCCCGAGCGCCTGAACGCGTGGACGGCCGAGATGGAGAGCTCCTACTTCGGGCTCCTCGAGCGGTGCGCGAGCGACGAGCGCGTGCGCGTGATCGTGGTCACCGGCGCCGGCAGGGGCTTCTGCGCGGGCGCCGACATGGGGCAGTTGCAACAGCTCGGCGCGAGCGCTGGCGAGGCGGCGTCCGCGAACGGCGAGCGCGAGCACGGCGACGCGGCGTCAGCGAACGGCGAGCGCGACCCGCACGGGCGCCGCCCGCAGAGCTTCCCGCTGTCGATCCCCAAGCCGATCGTGGCAGCGGTCAACGGCGCGTGCGCAGGCATCGGGCTGGTGCAGGCGCTGATGTGCGACGTCCGCTTCGCTGCCGCGGGCGCGAAGCTCACCACCGCCTTCGCCCGGCGCGGGCTGGTGGCCGAGCACGGCATCTCCTGGATGCTGCCGCGGCTGGTGGGACCGTCGCGCGCGCTCGAGCTGCTGCTGTCGGGTCGCGTGGTGCTGGCCGAGGAGGCGCTCGAATTGGGGCTCGTCAACCGCGTGCTCGCGCCCGAGCAGCTGCTGGACGCAACGCTCGCGTACGCACGCGAGCTCGCCGTCAACTGCTCGCCGGCGAGCATGGCGACGATCAAGCGCCAGGTCTACGCCGATCTCGAGCGACCGCTGGCGCAGGCGCTGGCCAACGCCGACCGGCTGATGCTGGCGTCCTTCGCCGCGCCGGACTTCGTCGAGGGCGTGGCCAGCTTCGTGGAGAAGCGCGAGCCGCGCTTCGCCCCGCTGCACACGCCGGCGACGAGCGAGCCGGCCTAGCCTTCGCCGGCGCCGGCCCGCCGCGCGCCTTCGCCGGCGCCGGCCCGCCGCAGCCGCACGCCGCCGATCTGCACCTCGGGCCCGCCGGGCAGCTCGTGCGGCAACTCCACGGCGATCTCCACGAGACCCTGCGCGCGCTCGTCCGCGGCGGCGAGGAAGCGCACCTCGCCGTCGTCGAGCTCGAGCACGGGGACGCCGTCGGCGGCGGCGCCCGAGGACGAGCTCACCGCCACGCCCAGCACCTCGCCCCAGCGCGCGGCCGTGCGCTGCGGGTCGGCGACGGCGATCGTGACGCCGGCGAGCCGCCCCGCCGGACTGCGCTGCGCGGCCTCGCAGCTCCACAGCCCCCCACCCGCGGACGGCCCCCCGCCCGCGGACGGCGCCTCGCCGGCGGACGGGCCCCCGCCCGCGGACGGCCCCCCGCTGGCGGGCGGCGCATCGCCAGGGGGCGTCCACTGCGGGCCGCCCCAGCGCCAGCTGCCGTACGGGTTGGAGCGATCGATGGAGACGATCGCGCCGTGCATGTCGGCGGGATGCAGGTGGGTGGTGGAGATGTCGGGGAGATCGATCTCCCACACGGCGCGCACCGCCAGCGCGCGTGCGCGCGAGCGCGCGCCCTCGAGGTCCTCGAGGTCGAAGATGACCATGTAGCCGCAGTCGCCGCGGCGGCGCTCGAGATAGCGTCCGGCGGTGGTGCCGGGCTGCACCGGCGAGACCACCTCGATGAAGCAGTCGCCGAGCGCGAAGACGTTGTTGGCGAGCCCGAACAGGCCGACGCCCTCGTCGCGGAACGGCTCGCCCAGCGCCAGCGCGGAGCGCAGCTGGGCTGCTACCGGCTCGAGCTCATGCGCGGCGAGAACCGCCTGGCGCAGCCGCACGCGCGATCGCCGAGCCCCCTCCATCCCCGGCAAGGCTAGCGCTGCCGGCCCGCGCCTGCTCGCGCGCGGCGCGGCGGGCGGCGTGCTCGGCGATGAACGCCTCGACGACGCGCGGGTCGAACTGCGTGCCGGCGCAGCGTCGCAGCTCGCGCAGGGCCTGCGCTTCGGACTTGGCTTCGCCGAAGGGCCGCTCGCAGATCATCGCGTCGAAGGAGTCGCACACGAACACGATCTGGCTGGACATCGGGATCTGCTGCCCCGCCAGGCCGCGCGGGTAGCCGGTGCCGTCGTAGCGCTCGTGCGTGGCGGCGACGATCTCGGCGACGCCGGCGAGCGCGGGCGCGGCGCTGAGGATGCTTGCGCCGACCACGGGGTGGTGGCGCATCAGCTTCCACTCGTGCGCGTCGAGCGGCCCGGCTTTGCGCAGCATCGAGTAGGGGATGGCGAGCTTGCCGATGTCGTGCAGCTCGGCGGCGCGCACCAGCTCGGCGTGGGCGGCGCCGGAGATGCCAAGCCGCCGCGCGACGCCGTCGGCGAGCTCGGCGACGTGCGAGGAGTGGCTGTGCAGCTGCGGTTCGTTGGCGGCGATGATCTCCAGCGCGAGGTCGCGCGTCTGCTTGCCGGCGCTGGCGCGCCCGGACTCCTTGTGGGCGTACATGCGCTCGTCGGCGAGCTGCAGCGCGAGCTGCGGGTCGCGCGCCTCCTGCGGCAGCAGCACCGAGCCGTAGGAGCTGGTGATGCGAAAGCCCTCGCCTTCGGCGCCGAGCGCGGTGACGCAGCTCTCGAGCACCTCCTCGGCGACGTCGTCCCACAGCAGCGCGCAGAACTCGTCGCCGCCGAGCCGGTAGGCGCAGCCGGCGCCGGCGCCGGCGACCGTGCGGGCGAACTCCTGCGCGAGGCGCGTGAGCAGCATGTCGCCGCCGAGGTGGCCGAAGCTGTCGTTGTAGGCCTTGAAGCCGTCGAGGTCGAACAGCGCGAGCCGCACCGAGCGCCCGCCGCTGACCTCGGCCCACACGGCCTGCAGGTCCTCGGCCAGCTGGCGCCGGTTGGCGAGCCCGGTGAGCGGATCGACGTTGGCCTCGCCGCGCTGGTGCATCTCGGCGGACTGCAGCGCGAGCACGATCGACACGACCGCGGTGAGCAGCGCGAGCGCGGCGAACACCGGCACGGGGTCGTGCAGCGTGGCGCGCGGGTCGACGCCCAGCGTGACGAGCGCGATCACCACCGCAGTGAGCGTGACGGCGGCGAACACCACCTGCGCGCGGAAGCGCGCGGCGACCATCGCGGCGGGCAGCACCAGCCAGGGCAGGGCGGGGCTCTTGGGACCGCCGCTGAGCACCACGCCGGTGGCGAGCAGCGCCAGCGTGATCAGGATGGCGCTGACGCTGACGCGCTCGGGGCGGCTCGTGCGGGCCATGCGCCGGTCGACGCTGAGCAGGTTGAGGGCGGACAGGCCGAACAGGATCAGCGTCCACCAGCCGAGCCACGGCGAGCAGATCAACAGCGTGACGCCGACGGCGCTGGAGCCCACCGTACGGATCGTGCGCACCCGCGCGCTGGCATCGAGCACGCGTGCGCGATCTCTGTCTGTAGGACAAAGCCAACCCCCGGACATCTCGAGGGATGACTTCGTCTGCAAAACGTCTGCTCTTTAGAATTGCACGGCAGGTGGGTGGGCTCTGCTGCTGCCCGCGTCGACTCGCGAGCAGGCCTCGCATACGTTTGGGCTGGACCCGGCGCGGTTAGTTTGCGTGCATGCGGATCTCGTGGGCGCTGCCGGGCGTATGCGCGCTGCTGGGCGCGGGCGCGCTGCTGGGCGCGGGCGCCTCCTGCGCGCAGGCGGCTGCGCCGAGCGCGCAGACCGGCGGCGCGAGCTCGGTGGGCTACGCCTCGGCGACGGTGCACGGCTCGGTGAACGCGCACGGCGAGAGCACGGGCTTCGTGTTCCAGTACGGAACCAGGAGATCCTACGGCGAGCAGAGCTCGCTGGCGCCGGCGGGCGGCGGCACGCACGCCGTCCACGTGAGCGCGACGCTGACGGGGCTGCAGCCGCTGACCCGCTACCACTACCGCATCCTCGCGACCAGCGCCGCGGGCGCGGCGGCCGGCGCGGACCGCACGTTCACGACCGGCCCGGTGCCGCTGTCGCTGGCGATCGCGGGCGTGCCCAACCCGGTGGTGTTCGGCGCCGCGTTCCTGGTGGAGGGCACGCTGTCGGGCACCGGCGCGGCGAACCACCCGGTGCAGCTGCAGGCGAACGCGTTTCCCTATACGGCCGGCTTCCAGCCGGTGGGCAACACCGAGCTGACCAACTCAGGCGGCGGCTTCTCGTTCAGCTACGTGGGCCTGCTGGGCAACGCGCAGCTGCGCGTGGTGGCGGTGGGCAAGCCGGAAGTGGCGAGCCCGGTGATCACCGAGGGGGTGGCGGTGCGGGTGGCCTTCCACGTGCGCCACACGCACAGGCGCGGCTACGCGCGGCTGTACGGCACGGTGGCGCCGGCCGAGGTGGGAGCGCTGGTGGGCTTCCAGCTGCTGCGCCCGCGCCGCTCGGTGAACGAGGGCGGCACGGTGGTGAAGGCGGGGACGGCGACGGTGTCGCGCTTCGGGCGGGTGGTGAAGGTGCGGCCGGGCGTGTACAGGGCGCTGGTGAAGATCTCGGACGGCGCGCACGTGTCGGCCTACAGCCGCGCGGTGCTGATCCGCTAGCAGCCCTGCGGGCGTCGGGGCGGCGGCGGATAATCGCGCGATCGAGCACGACGGCGGCAACGCAGACGATCCACCGAGGCGGCGGCCTCCGCGCGGCCGCGGCCTGCGCGTGCGCGTGCGCGCACGCTGGCGCAGCGTGGCGCACGGTGCGCTGCGGCGCGATCCCGGCGGCGTGGTCTACGGCATCATCGTGATCGCGGCGCTGCTGGCGGCGGAGAGCGGCGAGCACGACAGCTACCTGGCGACGGTGGCCTCGGCGGCGCTGGCGACGGCGCTGTACTGGCTGGCGCACTCCTACGCGCAGGCGCTGGGTTCGCGCCTGCGCTCGCAGGAGCGCCTGACGGCGGCGCGGCTGGGTCGCGCGCTGGCGCACGACCTGTCGATCGTGCGGGGCGCTGCGGTGCCGCTGGCGGCGCTGCTGGCGGCGTGGGCGGCGGGCGCCTCGCAGCAGACGGGGGTGACGGTGGCGCTGTGGGGGGCGATCGCCAGCCTGATCGCGTTCGAGCTGGCGGCGAGCGCACGCGCGGGCGCGGGCGCTCGCGAGCTGCTGCTGGACGCGGGCGTGGGCGCGTCGATGGGCGTGGCGATCGTGCTGTTGAAGGTGCTGGTGCATCACTGAGGTGAGCGCGGCGCGCGTGGCCCGCGCGGCGCGTTTCGCTCGCGCAGCGCATGGCCCGGCGGCGCCGCGCGGGCGCTTCTTCATAGACAGCGAGAGGCCGCGGCGACAGGCCGCCCGGCCCGATCCTTGGAAGGGTTGCGGCGAGTGCGACAGAGACGCAAATGCGCCGCAAACGCGGACTTTTGGAAGGGTTCCAGGACTGTGGTCAGAGGACGTACAGGTTCCCTGTAGACAAAATATTCCTGACATGGGATGATCAGGTATGCGAGAGGTATGACAGCAGTCTGCTGTTTGGAAAGGATCACTCCAGGGGAGGTTGCATGACATCGGGAAGGAGGGTGTCGACGTCTTCGCGCGGCGCGCACGGCAAGCAGTCCAAGGCGTCGGCGGCAGCGCGCGGCAAGCGCGAGAAGGCGGCCAAGTCGGCGTCTGCGCAGACGGCCGAGCAGCAGCTCGCGCCGCTGTACAAACGGCTGCCGCACGGCCCGCACCGGCTGAAGCGCGACGAGGTGGTACGCAACCAGCGCGCGCGCATCCACGGCGCGATGGTGGAGGCGGTGGGCAGCGGCGGCTACGAGGCGACGAGCATCAAGCAGGTGATCGCGCTGGCGGGCGTGTCGCGCCGCTCCTTCTACGAGCAGTTCGCGAACAAGCAGGAGTGCTTCCTGGCGACGTTCGACCTGATCGCGCGCCAGGAGCTGCAGCAGATCCGCCGCGCATACCTGGCGGCGGAGGGCGGCCTGGCGGAGCGCGCGCGCGCGAGCTGCGAGCGCCTGGCGAAGGTGGCGGGCGAGAACCCGGCGGCGGCGAGGCTGGCGCTGGTGGAGGCGCAGGCGGCGGGGCCGGAGGGCGCGATGCACGTGCGCCGCGCGGCGGGCGCGTGCGAGCACATGCTGGCTCAGAGCTTCGCGCAGACGCCGGGCGCGGTGGCGCTGCCGGTGCCGGTGGTGAGGGCGATCGCGGGCGGCCTGCAGGGGATGGCCGTGGCGCACCTGCGCCTCTCCGCGGGGCGCGGAGCGCCGGACCTGGCGCAGGAGCTGGTGGGCTGGATGCTGAGCTTCCAGACGCCGGCGGCGGAGCGGCTCTCGGAACGGCTGTCCGAACGGCTGAGCGCGCGCGTGCGGGAGATCTCCTCGGCGTACGGCAACGGCCACCGCGGCGCGGAAGCGCTGTCGGCGCGCGACGAGCGCTCACGGGCTCTGCAGGCGGCGCTGCGCCTGCTGACGCGCGAGGACTTCCGCGCGGTCAGCGCACCGCAGATCGCGGACGAGGCGAACGTGTCGGTGGACGGCTTCTGCGAGCTGTTCGCGAGCAAGGAGGAGTGCCTGCTGGAGGCGCTCGACACGATCGGCGACGAGCTGCTGAGGATCGCGGCGGACCCCGAGCTGGTGTCTGAGGACTGGCCCCATGCGGTGCGCAGGGTGCTGGACGAGCTGATGCGCCACCTTGCGGCGCACCCGCTGCACACGCGCGCGCTCTGCCAGGACGCGTTCTTCGCGGGCTCGGAGCCGCGCGAGCACGCGGAGGAGCTGGCGCTGGCGATCGCGACGCTGCTGACCGAGGGCGCGCCGGCGCGGGCGCGCGGCAAGCTGGCGGTGGAGGCGGTGGCGGGCGCGCTCTGGCACACGCTGCGCTGCCAGGTGCTGGCCGGCCGCGTGCCGCTGCTGGCGGCGCTGTCGGACCATCTCGCCTACGTGGTGCTGGCGCCGTTCATCGGCGCGGAGGCTGCGGTGGAGGTGCTGCGGGAGGACGCGAGAGCGGGCAGCGACGAAGGCGCGGCCACCGACGACCCTGCGGCGAGCGACCACAGCGCGGGCACCGACGACGCTGCGGCGAGCGACAACGGCGCGGGCACCAACGACCCTGCGGCGAGCGACCACGGCGCGGCGAGCGATGCGTGCTCGACGGCCGGCGCGCGCGCAGCGGCCGAGGCGGACGCCGATGCCGAGGCGGAGGTCTCGGTGGGCGCGGGCGCTAGCGGCGACGGCGCTTGCGCGACAGCCGCTCGGTGAGGTAGGTGAGCACGACGCCGACGAGCACGGAGATGGCGATGACGATGATCAGCGGCGCGTGCCCGGAGCCGACGATCCAGTCGACGCGGACCTGTTTGAGGTTGAGCAGCGCGAAGGCGATGAAGACGCCGGCTAGCACGACGGCGCTGACGGCGCGCGCGACCTCGCGCTTGTCGCGGCGCTGAGCCTTGACCTGGCCGCCGCTATGGGGCGTGGGTGGGGGCTGCGCGGACATGGACTCCAGCGTGATCGTAGCCGAGCTCGGCGCGACCGATCGATAGCAGGGGTCGCGCGACGGCTCACACGGGCGGGCGGCGGATTGCGATGGACCTGCAGGGACGGGGTGCAACGAGAGCACCGGGGCGCTCGCGGGGGGCCAATACCATGGGCTGGATGAGACGTGAGGGAACGGTGGCGCTGGCGGCGCTGGCGGCGGCCGCGGCGCTGGCTGGCTGCGGCGGCTCGAGCACGAAGACGGTGTCGGTGGCGAGCGAACCGCAGCAGTCGAGCTCGACGGCGACGGGCACGACGACGACGGGCACGACGGGCACGAGCACGCACAGCACGACGACGGGCACACAGCCGCCGGCGAGCGCGGCGGGCGGCTCGGCGGCGCCGGAAGGCTCGACGACGCGCACGGCGCCGGAGCCGCAGTTCGCGGAAGGCGAAGCGCACGGCGAAGGCGCGGGCGCGGCGGAAGCGGTGCTGCGCGAACACGGCTATACGCCGGTGGAAGCTTCTCAGTACCACGCGCAGCAGACGCTGCGCGTGCTGGTGGGCGCGAACGGCGGCGCGCAGCAGGCGTTCTTCTTCGTGGACGGCCGCTACATCGGCACCGACACGAAGCAGCCGAGCGCGAGCGTGAAGGTGCTCTCGCAGGGCGACACGGAAGTGACGCTGGGCTACGGCCTGTACCGCGGCGGGCAGCCGGCGGGCCAGGCGACGGTGCGCTTCGCGCTCAACGACGGCAAGCTGACGGCGCTCGACCCGATCCCGCCGGCGAGCTCGGCGAGCGCGCCGAGCCGGCGCTAGGCGCTGCGCACGCGCGCCAGCGGCTTGGCGGCCGGGAGGCGCACGGTGTGGGCGTGCTCGAGCTGGCTCTCGGTCGGGGGCGGCTGCGAAAGCGGGTGCGCGGCGGGCGCGCGCAGCCCGTCGAAGATCACGTCCACATAGCGGCGCCACAGCTCGGGCGCCACGTCGTGCAGCGGCGCGGAGGCTTGGCAGCAGGCGCACTCCAGCAGCAGGATGTCCTCGGAGGTCACGTCGGCGCGCACAGCGCCGGCGCGCTGCGCGCGCTCCAGCAGCTGCGCGGTGAGCGCCAGCAGCTCGTGCTTGGCCGCCAGCACCTCCTCGAGCTCCAGCTCCGCGCCGGCCGCCGCTTCCAGGAAGCCGCGGTCCTTGGCCTGCACCGCGGCTCCCGCGCGCATGAACTCGAGCAGCGCCTCGCCGGCGTCCTCGGCGTCGAGCAGCGTCGCTCCGAGCCTCGCGATCTCGCGCAGCCGGTCGCATACGATCGCCGCCACCAGGTGCTCCTTGGTGGGAAAGCGCCGGAACACGGTGCCCTTGCCGATCTCCGCGCGGCGCGCGATCTCGGCCACCGACACGCCCAGGCCCTCCTCCGCGAACGCCTGCGCGGCCGCGTCGAGCAGTCGCCGCAGGTTGCGCTCGGCGTCCACACGCAGCGGCCGCGTGACGGTCTCCCCTCCCATCTCCTCGCTCATTCTCTCACGTGCGCCCTGCGCCGCGACGCCGCCAGCCCGCCGGCCGCCGCTCGCGGCCGTCCACGCGGCACAGCCGCGCTCGCATCGCCCGCGAGCGCGCCCATCGGCAACCTCTCCCTGCCGAGCATCGACGTTCTCACGCCGCGACCGTCAGCGGCGCGCCCACGTCCACGTGCAGCACGTGGCGGCGGCGCAGCAGCACGCTGATGAACAATGCGCCCAGCGCCAGCATCACGGTGCCGCCGAGGAAGGCCACGTGGAAGCCCGCCACCTCCGCGCCGGCGGCGCTCGCGTGGCCGGCGCCGCGCAGCAGCGCCGAGGTGTGGTCGGCGGCCACTGTGGACAGGATCGCCAGCCCGAGCGCGCCGCCCACCTGCTGGGCGGTGTTGAACAGGCCCGAGGCGAGACCCGCGTCCTCGTGCTCCACGCCGGAGGTGGCCAGCAGCGTGATCGGCACGAACACCAGGCCCATGCCGATCGCCAGCGGCAACAACCCGGCCAGCAGGTCGCCGAGGTAGGAGCCGTGCACCGGCAGGCGCACCAGCCAGGCCATGCCGGCGGTGGCCAGCGCGAGGCCCAGCACCGACACGCCGCGCACGCCGAGCCGGCGGATCAGCTGCTGGGCGGCGCCCGCGCCGATCATGATGCCGGCGCTCACCGGCAGGAAGGCGAGGCCGGCGCGCAGCGGGCTGTAGCCCTGGATGTCCTGCACGTACAGCGAGGCGAAGAAGAACATCGAGAACATCGCCGAGGCCACCAGCAGCAGCGCGCCGTCGGCCACCGCCAGCGAGCGCAGGCGGAAGATCGACAGCCGCATCAGCGGCATGCGGCTGCGGCTCTCGATCGCAGCGAACGCGGCCAGCAGCGCCACCCCCAGCGAGCCCAGGCCCACGATCCGCGCCGAGCCCCAGCCGTAGGTCTTGGCCTCCACGATCGCGTACACCAGCACCAGCAGCCCGCCGGTCACGGTGATCGCGCCGGCCAGGTCGAAGGAGCGGTGCTGGAGCTCCGCGCGCGACTCCGGCACCAGCCGCAGCGCCGCCGCGAACGACGCCACGCCCACCGGCAGGTTGACGAAGAACACCCACTGCCACGACAGCAGGTCGGTGAGCACGCCGCCCAGCAGGAGCCCGAAGGCCGCGCCGCCCGCAGCGATCGCGCTCCACACGCCCAGCGCCTTGGTGCGCTCGGCGCTGTCCGGGAAGGTGGTGGTGATGATCGCCAGCGCAGCCGGCGAGACGATCGCGCCGCCCAGGCCCTGCAGCGCGCGTCCCGCCACCAGCATGCCGCTGGTCTGCGCCAGGCCGTTCAGCATCGACGCGCCGGAGAACACCAGCACGCCCACCATGAACAGCCGCTTGCGCCCCAGCAGGTCCGCCGCGCGCCCGCCCAGCAGCAGGAAGCCGCCGAACACCAGCGTGTAGGCGTTGACCACCCACTGCAGGTTGGCCTGCGAGAAATGCAGCCCGCGCTGGATCGACGGCAGCGCCACGTTCACCACGGTCGCGTCGAGCACCACCATGAACTGCGCCATGCACACGATCACCAGCACCAGCCAGCGGTTGCTCGCGCCGTGTGCGGCGGCGCCCTGCTCGATCGATGCTGCGGCTGCTGCCGGGACCGGCTGCTCGGCTGCCATGTGCGGCTCCTCTCACGTCGTCGCTTGTGCCCGCAATGACCCGCGCGCGCTCGCGGACTCATCGGTCCGCTTACCCTAGCACCAATCGGACTTGACGGTCCGCTCGGACCGCTTGGTCCGATTGTCACAAGCGCGCGGCGGCGCGGCCGCTGACGTCACGGCCCCGTTCGGCGACGGCGGCGCAGCAGGCGCGCGAGCAGCGACGGCGCCCGCGGCTGCGTGCGCTGCCACTCTTCACGGGACGGCAGCTGCCCGCGCGCGCGCGCCGCCAGCACGCACTGGCTGTGCGCGTGGCGGCGCCGGCGCGTGTCGCCTTCGGGCGCGATCAGCATATGCTCGCTGAGAGCGGGGAGATGACCACCACAGAACGGACACCGATACGTCGCCGGCTTGCGGTTGGCCGCACGTCGCACCGTCCACCATGGGGCACGCGGAAGCTTCGACACCGCCCCATTGTGCCGTCGCTGGCCGGCACGCTGGCGCTCACCGCCGCCATGGGCCTCGGCCTCGCGCTCGTGCGCTCTCAGCGCGAGCGCCTCCCTGGGCGGCGCTCCCGCCGCCGCGCTCGCCTCGGCCTGCTCGGCCACGAGCCGCTTGCGCTGGGGCTGCAGCGCATGGCGCTCGAGCAGATCGACCTCGCGCTGGACACGCTCGAGCAGGGCGGCGGCGGCGCAAACGGCCGCGGCGCTTCGCCTCCCGGCGAAGAGGCGGTGCACGAGACGCGCAAGGCGATCAAGCGCCTGCGCGCGCTGCTGCGCCTGCTGCGCAGCGAGCTCGGCGAGCGCGCCTACCGGCGCGAGAGCGCTGCGCTGCGAGAGATCGCGCGCCAGCTCTCAGCTGCGCGCGACGCGGCCGTGATGGCCGCCACCGTCGACGCGCTCGTCGAGCGCCATCCGCGCCGGCTCGCACGCCGGGGCGGCGTGCGCTCGCTGCAGCAGCGCCTCGCCGCCGAGCGCGAGCGCGCACGGCGCGGCGCGCTCGCCGAGCCCGCCGCGCGCGCCGCCGTGCTCGGCGAACTGCGCGCGCTGCGCAGCCGCGTGGCCGCCTGGTGCCTGCCCGCCGGCGCCGGAGCGGAGCTGGTCGAGCACGACCTCGAGCGCATCTACCGGCAGGGCCGCCGCCGCCACCGCCGGCTCGCGCGCCGCCGCCGCCGCCAGGACGCGCTGGCCATGCACCGGTGGCGCAAACGCGTCAAGGACCTGCGCTACGCCGCCGAAATGCTCGAGCGCCGCGACCCCGACGGCGGCGCGCTCGCGCGCGGCAAGCGCCTGCGGCGCATCGCCCAGCGCGCCGACGAGCTCGGCGAACTGCTCGGCGAGGAGCACGACCTGGCGGTGCTCGCCGAGCACCTGCGCGCCGCCGCCAAGCAGCCGAAGCGCGCCCGCCGCGCGCGCCGGCGAGCCCGCCGCGCGGAGCGCCCGCAGGCGCGCGCGCTGGACGCGCACGCCGCGCTCTGGCACGTGCCGCCGCGCTCGCGCAAGGCGCTGCTCGAGGCCGTCGGCAAGCGCCGGCGCAAGCTGCGCGCGCGCACGCTGCGCCTCGGCGCCAAGCTCTACGCGCGCAGGGCCGCGCGCGCGATCGCGCGCGCACAGCTCAGCTGACGCTCAGCACCGTCAGCATGCGCTTGCCCTTCGGCAGCGCCACCGACGCCTGCTCGCCCACCGCGCGGCCCATCAGCGCCACCGCCACCGGCGATTCCGCCGACAGCAGGCCCTCGCGCGGCGAGGCGTCGTGGGAGCTCACGATCCGCCACGTCTGCTCGCGGCCGTCGTCGTCGCGCACCACCACCGTGCAGCCGAACGCCACCGCCGCGTGCTCGCCGCCGGCCGGCGCCTCCTCCACCACCACCGCCGCCGTGATCCTCTCGCGCAGGCGCGCGATCTTCGTCTCCAGGTGCGCCTGCTCGTTCTTCGCGTCGTGGTACTCGCTGTTCTCCTTCAAATCGCCCCATTCGCGCGCCGTCTTGATGCGCGCCGCGATCTCGCGGCGGCCCTCGCCCTCCAGCGCCGCCAGCTCCGCCTCCATCGCCGCCAGGCTCTCCGCCGTCGTCAGGTTCGCCGCGTCCGTCACCGTCACAGAGCCTATCGATGCCAGCCCGAACGCACGCCTCCCCCGGCGCGTCAGCGCCGGCTCTAAAAATACGTGCTCGCCGGCGTCGACAGCAGCGCGTAGATCTGCACGATCGCCGCCTGCACCAGCAGCTGCGCCGAAGCCGGCTGTCCCGACACGAACACGTTGCCCGCCAGGCGCTCGTGCTGCCATGCGTAGTTCGCGTATTCCTGCGCGATCGACGCGCCCGGCGGGTCGTGCGTGACCGAGTCCAGGTACATCAGGTTGCGGAGGTACACAGACACGAAGAACGGGTTTTCCGAGCCCAGCCGCTGGTTGGTGAAGTACTCGAGCGCCGCCTGCGCGGTCTGCCGCGCCTGGTAGAGGAAGGCCGAGTTGCCCGTCGCCTGGTACAGCAGCGTGCCCGCGCCGATCATCGAGCCCTGGTTGTAGCTCCACAGCGACGTGCGCACCACGCCCCTGTTGCCGATGTGGTCCGCGTACAGGTTCTGCGGCTGCTGCAGGCAGCGCCGCACCCATTCGTAGGCCTTTTCCGCGAACTGCAGGTAGGCCGCGTTGCGGGTGTACTGGTACAGCAGCGCCCCCAGCTCCGCCGCCGGCGCCGTCGTCACCGTGTTGCGTTCGCCGTTGTTCACCGAGTTCGAGAACGGGATGCCGCCCTCGCACGCCAGCTTCGGGCGTTCCTCCCAGCCCGCCATCTCGAACGCCATGATCCCCTCCGCGCTGCCCAGCAGCGCTTCCTTGTGCGTCAGCTGGTACAGCCGCACCATCTCGATCCCCACCCAGTCGTTGTCGTCGTAGTACTTCGCGCCGCCCGGCCCCACCGGCGGCGCCACCGTGCCGTCGAACGCCGCCAGCGTGCTCGTGTACGACCCTTCGTCCGAGCCCGAGTTGTCCGTGTCCAGGTAGGAGTTCAGCCCCGTCAGCCGCGCGTCCAGTTCCCTGCTCACTTCGTGCCCCAGCTTCGCCCCCAGGTGCGGGATGAACGCCACGCTCACCGTCGCCGCCAGCGCCTGCGAGAACGGCCACAGGTACGAGAACGGTTCGCCCGCGTACAGCCCCGAGCCCTTGATGTAGTAGTGGTCCTGCATCGCCGTGAACGCCGCCAGCGCGCGCGCCGGGTTGCCGCGCAGCACCGGTTCCCTGCGCTTCTTCGCCTTGCGCTTCGGCTTCGTCGCGTTCGCAGCGCCCTGTGAGGACGAGCCCGAACCCGTGCTCGGCGCCGCCGCCGGCGCCGATGAGCCGCCCGGCGCCGCCGAGCCGCCGCTCGCGCCAGCCGCGTGCGCGAAGTGCGTTCGCGTCGCCGACGCCGGGTAGGCGCCGCGCGCCGCCCGTGCCGCCCACGCCGCTCGCGGCAGCGCCAACGCGGCCAGCGCCAATGCGGGCAGCGCCAGCATGAGCGCGCTGAGCGCTCGCGGCCCGAGGCGATTGACGAGCTTCTCGGTCATCGGCTGAACAACCACACAACAGGCGAGGCGCGCGTTCGATTTGGTATACGCAGTGCGCGTGTCAGGCGGCCCGTCGCCCCCCGCAGCCGGTCACCTTCGCGCCGGCGATTCTCCCACAGACGCTGCCGCCCCTTGAAACCCCGGTTGCAATTCCACTACACGGCCGTCGGTCACGTCACCGTGGACGTGCTCGAGGACGGCACGCGCCAAGCCGGCGGCAGCGCCCTCTACAGCGCGCTGCAGGCCGCCAGGCTGGGGCTGCGCGCGCTCGTGCTCACGCGCGGCGTGCCCCACGAGATCGAGACGCTGCTCGCCCCCTACCAACATGAGCTCGAGCTGCACGTGCAGCGCGCGCCGCACACCACCACGCTGCTCACCAGCGGCGCCGGCGAGCTGCGCAGCCAGCGCCTGCTCGCCTGGGCCGGCGTCATCGAGCCCCGACCCGCGCCGCCCAGCGCCATCCTGCATCTCGCGCCCGTCGCGCGCGAGCTTCCCCGCAGCTGGCCGGCGCGAGCGCAGCTGCTCGCGCTCACCCCGCAGGGGCTCGCGCGCCACTGGGCGCAGCCGCCGTCGCGCTTCGCCGCGCACGCCCACCGCGCCCGCGCCGGCGGCGCGCCCGTCGAGCACCGGCCGCCCGGGCCCGCCGGCGTCGAGCTCGCCGGCCGCTGCCACGCGATGGTGCTCAGCCAGCACGAGCGCGCCTGCTGCTCCGAGCTGGTCGGCGCCGCCCTGCGCGCGCGTGCGGTGGTGGCCGTCACCCACGGAGCGCAGCCCACCGAGGTCCTGCACGGCCCGCCCCCGCGCCGCGGCGAGCTCGAGCAGGTCGCGCCGCTGCGGCGCGTCGTCGAGGACCTCGGCGCCGGCGACGTGTTCGCCGCCGCCTTCTTCATCGCGCTGCACCGCGGCCAGCCGCCGCGCCGCGCGGCGCGCTTCGCCAACGCCGCCGCCGCCGTGCGCATGAGCGCCCGCGGCCCCGGCGCGGTCGGCCGCGCGCACGAGCTCGAGCGCCGCCTGCGCGCCGCCGCCGCAGAGCGCTGTCCGCGCGCCCCCGGCGCGCCGCTCGGGCGCTGAGCGCCGAGCGCGCCGAGACGCTCACGCGCCCGGCCGCGCCGCCGCGCGCGCCGCTCAGGCGCCGAGCACCGCGTCGATCAGCGGTGAGAGCTGCGCCGGCGCGATCGCGTCCTGCTGGCCGCACGCGCGCGCCGCCAGCAGCAGGCTGCCGCCCACCGGCGCCATCGCCACCGTGCCCACGCGCGCCTGCGGCGCAGCTTCGTGCACCGCCCGCGTGAGCGGTGCCACGAACACCGCGCCCGCCTTGTACGCGCTGCCGATCAGCCCCACCGGGAACTCGCCCACGCCGTCGTCGCCGAGGCCGGTCTTGGCGATCACCGCCGCGATCTGCGCGCCCAGCTCGCGCGCGCCGTGCTCGTACAGCGCGCGCGCCACCGCGTCGCCCTGCTCCGCGATCTTCGCCGCCTCGATCGCGAACGCCGCGATCTGCCCCTTCGTCAGCGGCTTCGTGTACACGCTCTGCGCCACCGCCTCCACGCTGCGCTCGCCGAAGAACGCCCTCACCGCGTCGCTCAGCGCAGTCGGCGGCCCCGAAGCCTCGCGGTGGCGCAGCGCGGCCTTGATCGACTGCACCCCCACCCAGTAGCCCGAGCCCTCGTCCCCCAGCAGGTGCCCCCAGCCGCCCGCGCGCCATGCGCGCGCCCGCCCGTCTGCGCCGCCCACGCCGAACACGTTGGAGCCGGTGCCCGCGATCGCCGCCACGCCCGGTCCGCCGCCCGTGGCCGTCGCCCACGCCGCCACCACGTCGTTCACCACCAGCCACGCGTCGGTGCGCGCCGCGCGCACGTGGCCGGCCACGTCGTCGGTGTCCGTGCCCGCGATCGCCAGCACCGCCGCGCCCAGCGCGCTCGCCTCCACGCCCGCGCGCTCCAGCGCCTCGTCGGCCGCGCCCAGCAGCGCCTGCACCGCCGCCTGCGCGCCCACCGCGTCCTCGTTGCTCGGCCCGCCGTGGCCCAGGTGGATGGTGCGCTCGCGCAGGTCCAGCACCGCCGCCAGCGTCTTCGTCGCGCCGCCGTCCACGCCCATCACGTAGCGCGCCCGCGTGCGCTGCTGGGGCGAGCCCAGCACGGCGGGCAGCTGCACCAGCGATCGCTCGTCCATGGCCGCATCCTCTCAGCATTCGCCGGCGCGCGCCCGAGAACCCGATCGGCGCCTTCGTCCGCCCGTCCAAGCGACGTTTCAACGCTCATGTCTCGCCGCCGCCGCGCCGATCCCGACCAGCGACATGGACACATCGGTGGCGAAGGACGTGCAGACCCTGGCGATGGGCGCCGAAGCGCTCCTGCGGGAGCACTCCGACGCGCTCGTCTGCGGTCTCGCCGCCAACGGGCTGATCGTGCCCGTGCCCCAGTCCATCGGGCTGTGGGGACAGGGCCTGATCGAGGGACGCGCGCTGATCGACCAGGTGGTCGCGGCCGACCGCACCGCGGTGGTGCGCCTGTGGGTGAACGCCCAGGAGAGCGGCGCGGCCAGCTGCAAAGTGCGCATGCTGCGCCGCCCCAACACGTGGACCACGCTGCACTTCATCGACCTGCGCGAAATCCACGGCGTGCTGCTCGGCGTGATCATCCCCAGCGACGAGGAGG
Organism: Solirubrobacteraceae bacterium; assembly: GCA_035508735.1. Classification (GTDB taxonomy): domain Bacteria; phylum Actinomycetota; class Thermoleophilia; order Solirubrobacterales; family Solirubrobacteraceae; genus Palsa-744. The sequence continues at coordinate 25,324 of DATJMM010000030.1, forward strand.
CCGACGACGAGGACGCCGAGGAGGACGCCGCGCCCGCCGCGCCGCGCTTCTGCTCCCTGATGGAGGACGAGGGCGCGCGCGTGGTCGGCTGCGACGACGCCTTCACCGAGATGTTCGGCTACACCGAGCAGGAGCTGATGGGCGAGTCCGTGCTCGACCAGATCCACCCCGAGGACCAGGGCCGCGCCGTCGAGGGCTGGCTGGCGGTGCTGTCCACCCGCCGCGACCAGCAGACGCGCCTGCGCCGCCGGCGCAAGGACGGCACATATATGTGGGTCGACACCTCGCTGCGCAACCTGCTGCACCAGCCCGACCGCAACTACGTGCTGGTCGAGATCATCGACGTGTCCGCCGAGATGCAGGCCCAGGAAGCGCTGCAGGAACGCGAGGAGCTGCTGCGGCGCCTGACCGCCGCGATGCCCGTCGGCCTGCTGCAGCTCGACACCGAGCGCAGCGTCGTCTACAACAACGCAAGGCTGCTCGAGATCCTCTACGGCAGCGAGGACTCGACGCCGCGGGGACTGGCGCAGGAGCCGGAGGCCGAGCAGGCGCCCGACGGCGCCGGCGGCGCCCCCGGCGAGCAGCACGCGGACATCGGCGCCGGCGGGCTGTCGCTGTCCCCCGAGGAGAGCACCCTCGAAACCTCCGCCGCGGAGCTCTTGCACACCCTCACCGAGGAGAGCATGGCCGAGCTCGACCGCGCGCTGTTGGAGGTGCTGAGCGAGGGCGTGGACCGCGACGTGGAGGTCGACGTGACGCTGCCCTCGGGCACCTGGCGGCGCGCGCTGATGAGCCTGCGCGCGCTGCTGCGCCCGAGCGGCGAGGTCCATGGCGCGATCACCTGCGTGCTGGACATCACCGACAGCGCGCGCGCGCGCCAGGAGCTCGAGCGCCGCGCCACCTTCGACCCCCTCACCCACTGCCACAACCGCGCCTCCGTGCTCGGCACGCTCGAGCGCGAGCTCGCGCGCGAGGACGTCGCCAGCACCGGCGTGGTGTACGTGGACCTCGACAAGTTCAAGCCGGTCAACGACAAGCTCGGGCACGCCGCCGGCGACGAGCTGCTGGTGATGGTGGCCGAGCGCCTCAAACGCGTGAGCCGCGACAGCGACGTGGTGGGCCGTCTCGGTGGCGACGAGTTCCTGATCGTGCTGCGCGACATCCCCGGCCCCGAGATGGCGATGCGCGCCGCCGACCGCATATGCGACGCCCTGTGCGGCGAGTTCGAGCTCGCCGGCGGCAGCGCCGAGCTCGGCGCCAGCGTGGGCGTGGCCTGCACCAACGGCAAGCCCATCAGCACCGAGGAGCTGACCAAGCTGGCCGACGACGCGATGTACCGCTCCAAGCAGGACGGCAGGTGCGTGCCGGTGCTAGCCGGCGCCTACTGAGCCAGCGCCTGCGCCAGGACGTCCGCCCGCGCCCGCGCGCTACTTCTCGCCGGGACGTCCGCCCGCGCCCGCGGGCTACTTCTCGCCGGGACGTCCGCCCGCGCCCGCGGGCTACTTCTTGTACTTGAATTTGCTCTTGGAGGTGATCGCGCTGGTGCCGTACGGCCCGGTCACGGTGACGGTGACCGCGCCGGGCGCATGCGCCGGCGCCACCGCCGTGATCGAGCTCGACGAGTTCACCACGAAGCTGGCTTGCTCGCCGCCGAAGCTGACCGCGCTCGCTTCCGAGAAGCCGCTGCCGGTGATCGTCACCGATTTGCCGCCCGCCGCCGGCGAGCTCTTCGGCGAGATCTTCTTGATGGCCGGCGCCGGCGCATAGGTGAACCGGTCCGCTTCGGTGCTTGCGCTGGAGCCGGCGACGGTGGTCACGCTCACGTCCACCGTGCCAGCCGCGTGCGCGGGCGCGACCGCGACGATCGTGTTCGGCGAGAGCTCGCTGAAGCTCGTCGCCGGCACGCCCCCGAAGCTCACCGCGCTGGTCTCCGAGAAGCCCTCGCCGCTGATCGTCACTTCCGTGCCGCCCGCGGTGGACCCGGCGTCGGGGCTGACGCCGCTGATCGAAGGGAGCGGTTCGCCGAAGGCGAGATCGTGCAGCGAGCCCGCGCCGATGCCGGCCACCTCGGCCAGTCCGCTCACTTCGACGGGAACGTCGCTGCCTTCGCCGGCGGTGCCATTGCCGAGCTCGCCGAATTTGTCTTCGCCCCAGGTCATCACGGTGCCGCCCGCCAGCAGCGCCAGGCTGTGTTCGCCGCCGGCCGCGATCGCGCTCACGCCACTGAGGGCGCTCACAGCCACCGGCGTTTCCTGCGCGCGCGTGAGTTCGCCGTCGCCGAGCTCGCCGAAGCGGTTCTCGCCCCAGGCCGCCACCGTGCCGTCGCCCAGCAGCGCCAGGCTGTGGCGTTGCCCTGCGGCGATCGCGCTCGCGCCGCTCACGCCGCTCACGAGCACCGGCACGTCGCTGTGGCGTTCTTCGCCTTCGCCTTCGGAGGCGTTGGGGCCGATCTGCCCGTCCGCGTCCGAGCCCCAGCCCTCGACCGCGCCGCTGGTGAGCAGCGCCAAGCTGTGTTCGCCGCCCGCCGCGATCGCCTCCACGCCGCTCAGCGCCTTCACGGTGACCGGCGTTTCGCTGCCTTTGAGCGAGCCGTTGCCCAGCTCGCCCATTTCGTCTTCACCCCACGCCTTGACCGTGCCGTTCGCCAGCAGCGCCAGGGCGTGCCTGCCTCCGGCCGCGATCGCCACCACGCCGGACAGGCCCTTCACCGTCACCGGGGTGACGCTTTCTTCGGTTTCGCCGTCGCCCAGCTGGCCGACTTCGTCGCCTCCCCACGCCATCACCGTGCCGTTCGCCAGCAGCGCCAGGCTGAAGTTGGCGCCGGCGGCGATCGCGCTCACGCCCGAGAGGCCACGCACCTGCACAGGCACCTCGCTGCGCGGCGCGAATTCGCCGTCGCCCAGCTGGCCGTATTCGTTTTCGCCCCAGGCCATCACGGTGCCGTCGCTGAGCAGCGCCAGGCTGTGGTGCTGCCCGCCCGCCACCGCGGTCACGAACTGCAAGCCGCTGGCCCCCACCGGTGCGTCCACGCTCACCGCCACGCTGCCGTCGCCCAGCTGCCCGAAGGCGTTCTCGCCCCAACCCGTCACCGTGTAGTCGTGCGTGGTCACGGTCAGCTTGGCCGCTTCGCTGATCGCTTTGCCGGCCGCGTTGGTGAACGCCGCGCGATACTCCCAGCCGCTCTGCGAGCCCTGCGCTTCGGCGATCGTCAGCTGCTCGGAGCCGGCCCCTTCGATCGCGCTCCAGCTCGCGCCGCCGTCGCTAGAGACTTCCCATTGCACCGTCGGCGCCGGCGAGCCCGAGGCGGCCGCTTCGAAGCTCGCGCTGTGGCCCGCTTCCACGGTCGCGCTCGCCGGCTGCTCGGTGATCCTCGGCGCCTCCTGCACCACCAGCTCGGCCGGCGAGCTCGGCGCTTCGCCGACCACGTTGGTGAACACCGCTCGATACTCGTAGCCGCTCTGCGACAGCTGCGCGTCGGCGATCGTGAGCCTGTCCGCGCTCGCGCCTTCGATCGCGCTCCAGCTCACGCCGCCGTCGCTCGAGACCTCCCATTGCACCGTCGGCGCCGGCGAGCCCGAGGCGGCCGCTTCGAAGCTCGCGCTCTGGCCCGCTTCCACGGTCGCGTTGGACGGCTCGAGCGTCACTTTCGGGGCGGTGCGCGCCTTCACGCTCAGCGTCGCCGCTTTGCTCACGGCCTGCCCGCTCGAGTTCTTGAACACCGCCCGGAGCTGCTCGCCGTTTTCGGCCGCCTTGGCGCTCGCGATCGTGAGCTTGCCGGTGTTCGCGCCTTCCACCGCGCTCCAGCTCACGCCGCCGTCGCTCGAGACTTCCCATTGCACGGTCGGCGCCGGCGAGCCCGAGGCGGCCGCTTCAAAGCTCGCGCTCTGGCCTTCTTCGACGCTCGCGCTGGCCGGCTGCTTGGTCACCTTCGGCGCTTTTCCCGCAGCCGGCCGCGCGGCCGCGGCGGGCACGCTCCGGCCCCAGGCGCCGCCGGCCGCCAGCGTGCCCACAAGGACGGCGGCCAGCAGCGCGGCGGCCGCCAACCTCGCCAGTGTCCGCACCGGCAGGACCGTCTCCTCACAGCTTCGCTTCCCCACCTCACCCTCCCCGGGCTTGACTGCCGAAGACAACCTATCAAAGAAGAGAAAGGGGAGGGCGCGCGGCCGCGCGCCCTCCCCTCTGCTTCAGGCGATCCGCCCTGTCGTGCGGCTCAGATCGCTTCTTCGGCTTCCACTTCTTCTTTGTCGCGGAAACCGAGGTTGCCGTTCTTGATCGTCATTTCTTCGAGTTCGGCGTCGACCACGCCCGTCTTGCCGTTGAAGCCAGCGCCCACTTCGCACTTTTCGTTCGGTTCCACATACGCTTCGACTTTGGTGAATTCCATGTCGATGTCCAGCTTTTCCTGGAACCCAGCCGGGAACTTCTTCAGCTTAACCGGTTCTTCGAATTCGGTTTCATATTCGGCCGCTTCGAATTCGCCTTCCGGTTTTTTGAGCGCCTTGATCGGGATCGTCTGGGACGGGATCACGACCACACAGGGGCTGCCCTTGTAGGCCTTGAAGTGGACCGCCGCGTGTTCGATGTGCACCGAGCTCGCTTCACCCAAGCCCGTTTCAGCGAAGCCGTTGGAGTGAAATTCCATGGCGATGCTGAAATTGGGGATCTTCGCCACTGCTTTGACGTGCTTGGCGGTGCCAACGTCGGTGATGCCGTGGCAGCCGTGGAAGCTGATGTCCTGATAGATCGTGTCGGAGCGTTCCGAAACCACCTCACCGGAGGACTTGATCCGCTTGCAGCCTTCTTCCGGGATCGTGACCGCGCCTTCGGCCAATTCGATCTTTTCCAGCCAGCCAAGGCCCGTGGCGACCGCCGGAGACGCTTCCGAGATGGGCGCGCCGTTTGGGTAGTTCGCTACGAACTTGCCCAGGACATGCGGGTGTTCTTTGTGCTTGGCCAGAGCGGGCGCAGCGAGCGTGCCAAAGGCGCACACCGCGGCGGCAAGCCCCAGCCCCATCCTGAACTTCCTCATTCTCCATTCCTCGCTTTCGGCCTGGAACGCACGCCTGGAACGCACGTAACAGGCGTGCCGTCGACTTGTTGCCATCCCAAGGTCGCAGGAGTGTCCCCGCTTGCCGCCACCTCCGAGACGGAGCGGCGGCAGCATACCATGGCGGTCAGCGCCATGGCAACCGTATACATGCCCTTCACAACGACGACAAAGGGCAGCCCTGGAGTGGCCTCCGCGCATGTCGCCGCGGAACCTCGGCCTTCTGGCGCGCCGGGCGTCTTCGCCCGGCACCACAAGCTGGCTGGTCATCCAGCTTGCCTGGCGATTGTAGCCGAGCAGGGCACCTGAAGGCAAGCGCCGAGCCGGCGGCGCGCGCGGGGCGGGCGCCGAGCTGCCGTGCCTGCCCAGCGGCCGCGCCTGCCCAGCGGCCGCCTGCCCAGCGGCCGCGCCTGCCCAGCGGCCGCGCTGTCCGGTGGGCGCGCTGTCCGGTGGGCGCCTGTCCAGTGGGCGCGCCTGTGCGGCGGCGCGCACCTGCGCCGGGCGGCGCATACTCGTGCAGGCGTCGTCAGCCGGAGCCGCTTGTACACCCGTGCAAGCGCCGGTGCAGGCGTCAGCACCCCCTTCTCAGATGTCGATGCCAGGCCCAAGGACACGCTCGTGTCCGCTATCAAAGAAGGGGGAAACGACGTGTTCAAGAATATTGGCAGGCGACGGTTCGCCAGCCGCAAGCGCAAGGCAGCGGCCCTTCTGGCATTCGTGCTGGCGGGCGTGATCGCGGCGGGCGCGTATGCGTTCACCGCGAGCAACGAAATCAAAGAACAGGCGGCTGGCGCCGGCACCGTCGAAGTGACCGGGTACAAGAACACCAAAGACGTCAGCTACACCTGGAACGGAGCGGGCACGGAAATGGAAGCCGTGAACTTCGTGCTGGAAGGCAAAGAAAAGCCCTCCGACGTGAAGGTGGCGCTGAGCGAAGCAGCCGAACCGGTCGCGGGCGAATGGGTCGACTGCGCCGAAAGCGGTGGGAAAATCACAGAACTCACCGCGACCACTTTTGAAGTGAGCTGCGACTTCAAAGTGCCGAACGCCGAAGGTGACCACCTCTCCGTCGCCGCCGTCAGCGAAGGCGAAGTGATCATCCAGTAGCAAGACGCTCCAGTAGCACGACGCGAAGCAAGGAGCATCAAGTGGGCTAGCGGAGCGGCCGGAAGCGGCCGCTCCGCTACCCATTTTCGGACCTTACGCGAGCGCCCACGCGAACCCACAACCGACATGCGAACCCGTCCAATCAGATGGCTCATCTCCGGCGTGATCGGGCTGTTCGTGGCGGGCTGCGCCTGGTACTGCCTGGCGCCCACCAGCCTCGGCGGCTCGGCCACCTACGTGGTCACGCACGGTGTGAGCATGGAGCCGCGCTTTCACACCGGCGATCTGGCGATCGTGCGCAGCCAGAGCCACTATCGCGTAGGTGAAATCGCGGCCTACCGCAACAAGATGCTGGGCACGGTGGTGCTGCACAGGATCGTGGGACGCGAAGGCGACCGCTACCTGTTCAAGGGAGACAACAACCACTTCGTCGACTTCGAACACCCACTGGGCAACCAGCTGATCGGCGCGCTGTGGCTGCACCTGCCCGGCGCCGGCGCGGATCTCCACTCGATCCGCTCGCCGGCGCTCGTGGGCCTGCTGGCGCTGGCAGGAGCGCTGCTGCTGTTCGGCGGCGCCTTCGTCAGGCGCCGCGGGCGCGCGCGGCGACAGCGACGGAGCCAAACGCAAACGCCGGGCGCCCCGCCCAGGGATGCCCGCGGCGGCCTGGAGCCGTTGCTCGGCGCGTTCAGCGTGGGCCTGCTGGCGCTGCTCCCGTTCGTGGCGCTGGCGCTGCTGGCCTTCACGCGCGCCCCCACCGCACGCACCGCCTTTCGCGTTCCGTACACGCAGAGCGGCAGCTTCTCCTACTCCGCGCCCGCACCCCCCGGCCCCGCCTACCCGAGCGGTCGCGCGAGCACCGGCGATCCCCTGTTCCTGCACGTGCTCAAAGCGGTGCACGTGCGCTTCGACTACCGCTTCCAGACCGCCGCCAAGCACTCGCTGCGCGGCAAGGCGTGGATGGCCGCGACGATCAGCTCCACCAGCGGCTGGCACACCACGCTGCCGCTGGGGGCGCCCACGTTCTTCAGCGGCGACCACGCTCGCTTCGCAGCCACGCTCGACCTCGGCTCGCTGCTCGCGCTGATCCACGGCGTGCAGAGCGCCACCGACGTCAACGGCGCGTACACGCTCACGCTCACGCCCACCGTTCGAGTGAACGGCAGCGTCGAGCTGCAGCCGCTCAGCAGCACGTTCGCGCCGGCGATGGAGTTCTCCATGAGCGAACTCGAGGCCAAGCCGCTGGCGAAGTCCGCCGCCCTGGCGCCCGCGGCCGGCTCGCGCGCCGGCGACAGCCGGTTCAAGCCGTCCGCGCCGGGCTCGGTGGGCGGCAAGCGCTACGAGCCCACCTTCCTGTCGCTCGGCTTCACGCGCATGCGCACGGCGAGCGCGCGCACGCTCGCGCTGGCCGGGATCGCGCTCGTGCTGTGCGCGCTGGCCGCCGCCGTGGCGCTGCTGCGGCGGCGCCCGCGCAGCGCCGGCGCCGACATCGAGGCACGCTACGGGAGGTTGATCGTCCCCGTCGAGCGGGTGTGGCAGCTGCCGGGCGTGCCGGTGATCGACGTAGCCGACGCCGACGCGCTCGCCAGCATCGCCGAGCACTACGACCGCTCGATCCTGCATGAGCGAAACGGCGGCACCGACTCCTTCTGGGTCAGCGACGAGAGCGGCCAGTTCCGCTACGCGCACGCCGCCAACGGCCGCAGGCGCGCGCCGGCGAACGCGCAGCCCCAGCCGCAGGCGCTCGCCACGACGCCCTCCCAGCCCGACCCGCTGCTCGCGCTCTCCGAGCAGGACACACCACCGTCCTGGCCCGCGCTGTCGCTCGAGCAGCCACCGCTCGAGCAGGCACCCTATGAGGAGCCGGCCTACGAGCAGCCGCGTTACGAGCAGGCACCTTACGAGCAGCCGGCCTACGAGCAGCGGCCCTACGAGCAGCCGGGCGCCGTGCCCGCCGCCGAGCCCGCGCTGATGCCGCAGCCGGCGGCCGAGCCCGCGCTCGAGCCCGCGCTGACGCCGCAGCTGGCGGCCGACCTGGCTGCCTTCGAGCAGGCGAGCGAGGTGTCGGTTACACCGAGCGCCGAGGCTGCGCCGGCGGCAGCGTTCGACATCGCCGAGGAGGTCTACGCGGACGAGCTCGAGCTCGGGGGGCTGCACGCAGGGGCGGGCGAGCAGAACGGGACGGTCGCGGCGACGGGGTGGACGGCGCCAGATCCCGCACCCGAGCCGGCGCATCAGGCGCAGGCACAGCCGGAAGAACGCGGCTGGGCGACGCCGGAGCAGCTGCCCGAGACCTTCGTGCTGGAAACTGCGCGCGGCGAGAACGGCGCCGCGCCCGCACAGCCGCCGCGAGTGCCCGCCGCGCTCGCGTTCGCGCGCTTCGCGGGGCTCGAGTGGACGACCGAGAGCTGAGCTGAGCGCACGTCGGGGAGGCGCACGTGACGCGGTCGTGGAGCGCGCCCTGAGAGATTCGAACTCCCGACCTTCGGTTCCGTGGAAGACGGGTTACCTCGTACCGACCCAAAGACCGCACAGCGGAACGGCCGCGAGCCGATCGCCGAATGGAACCGTGTTCGGCCCGGTGTAGAGCAGCACGCCGGCCTTGAACCGCTCGCCGAGCCTGTCTCGAAGGTGTCGCAGCCCGCGGAAGTCACTGGGCGATACCGAGGCTGCGGTCTTCACCTCAACACCGATGACCGAGCCGTCACGGCGCTCGAGAACGACGTCCACCTCGCGACCGTCGCGGTCTCGGTAGTGGAATTGGCGCGGAGCGTTCTCCTGCCATGCGATCTGTCGTCGAAGCTCCATCGCAACGAACGTCTCGAACGCCATGCCGGCGACCGCCCCGTCCCGGGCGACACGGTCGGCATCGGCGCCGACGAGATAGCAGAGCAGCCCACTGTCGCCGATGTACGCCTTGGGCGCCTTGACGACCCGATGTAGCAGGTTCGTACTCCATGCCTCGATTCGCATGGTGAGGAACAGGGTGTCGAGCAGCGCGGCGTGGGCGCGCAATGTGTTCGCAGATAGCCCTAGAGCCCTGGCAAGGGCATCGAAGTTCAGGAGCGACGCCGAGGTTGAGCCGATCGCGAACAGCAGATTCCTTATGTTCGCGCGGTCATGTACCTGCGCGATCGTGCTCAGATCGCGTTGGATGATCGTGTCGATGTAGCCGTCGAAGAAGCGTGTGCGCCTGGCGTCGGCTCGGCCCAGTGCTGCGGGATAGCCTCCCGCAGCGACGATCTCGGCGTACGCGGCGCGTCCGACATCGTTGCTCTCGACCTGCGGCCAATCGCCACGGAAGAGCAACGGGATGAAGGACTCCACGCTCCCGCGCAACTCCCCTTGGCTGAATGGAGACAGCCTCAGGTACTCCGCTCGCCCGGTAAGGGCGTCGGCGATCCGCGGTGCGGTTAGGATGTTCGCCGAGCCGGTCAGCAGAAACTGGCCCGGCGTCTGGTCACGATCTACGCGCACCTTGATCGCCAGCAGCAGGTCGGGCGCGCGCTGGACCTCGTCAATCACGACCGGTGTCTTCAGACCGGCCACGAATCCCGTCGGATCGGCGGTGGCAGCGTCACGAGTCGCCTGATCGTCGAGTGTCCACATCCTTGCAGGCCGGTCCTCGGCTGCGATCTGTTCGACGAGGGTGCTCTTGCCGACTTGCCGGGCACCGAGCACGACCGCCACGCGAGTGTCGGCGAGCGTCTCGAGCACGCGCGGACGTAGATGGCGCTCGATCATGGTGGCCGGCACTAGCCGCTACCAATCTCGGCAGATCTGCAAGATCATCATCGGCAGATCAGCAGTATAGAGCACGGCTGATCTGCACTCTCGACGCCCAACCCCATGTTCGTGATCCTCACGAATGAGCGCTGGTCGATGCAGAAGCGCGAGCAGGCACGCGTCCTCCGCTCGCCCTCGAGGCCACCTCCCGAGGAGTCCTCGGGACAGAATCTCGTGACAAAGTGCCCGTTCCGCCGCTCGGGCTCCCGCTAAACGTACGGATTAGCAGGGGTATTCGTAGCGCGCCCTGAGAGATTCGAACTCCCGACCTTCGGTTCCGTAGACCGACGCTCTATCCAGCTGAGCTAAGGGCGCGGGCGCACTAGTCTAACGCCGCCCCGCGGACTCGCCCCAGAGCGTGGCCAGCAGCGAGCGCGCGCCGCCGTGGTCGCGGTGCTCGCACAGGTAGACGCCCTGCCAGGTGCCGAGCGCGAGCGCGCCGCGGCTGATCGGCAGCGTGAGCGTAGCGCCCAGCAGGGAGGCCTTGATGTGGGCGGGCATGTCGTCGGCGCCCTCGAGCGTGTGCGTCCACAGCGGGCTGCGCTCCTGCACGGCATCGTCAAAGTAGGACTCGAAGTCGCGGCGCACGTCGGGGCTGGCGTTCTCGTTGAGCGTGAGCGAAGCGGAGGTGTGACGGACGAGCACGTGCAGCAGGCCCGCCTGCACCTGCTCGAGCTCGGGCAGCGCGGCCAAAAGCTCGTGCGTGATCAGATGAAACCCGCGCGCGCGGGGCTCGAGCGTGACTTGTCGCTGCAACCACACGATGCATAACCTAGGGGCTGGCCGGGAAGCTAGCGGCTAGGCAACGAGACACACCGACACGCCCACGATCGTGGCATGCGCAACTTGGCCAGCGACGGCGTGTTCCCGGTTTGAGTCCCCGCATCGGCATGGCCCGCAGAGCCATCCGCGCCGAGGCCACACCGATCAACAGAAGAGGAGCGGATCAATGCGCAGAGCAATGATGGGTCTTGCAGTGCTGGGTGTCGCTCTGCTGAGCCTGCCGAGTGCAGCCTCGGCGGTGCCGACGGTGAAGTTCAAAGCCAGGGCGGTGCCGATCCCTGGCTATCCGCACACCGGCAACATCCTTGGCGCCGGGGCGGCGCTGCAGTCCGAATACACGATCGAAGGCACCGAATACTTCGGCTCGCCGCCGCCGGTCATCGGCGTCAACTTCTACCTGCCCAAGGGCAGCGTGCTGCACCCCAGCGGCTTCCCCACCTGCAGCGAACAGACCGTAGAACAGTTCGGCCCGATCAAGTGCCCCAAGGCCTCGAAAGCGGGGCCCGTGGGAGCGGCGCTCGGCTATGTGACGCTGGGCGGCGAACGCGTGGAAGAGACCACCGAAATCTTCTCCTTCTACAAGCCGGGCGGCGGCTTCATCTTCTTCACCGACGGGCACACGCCGGTGTCGCTGGAAATCCTCTCGCCGGGCCACTACAAGAACTTCGTCGGCGGCGGCGGCTACGGCCCCGAGCTCGAGGTGACCGTGCCTGAGGTGGCGAGCGTGCCGGGCGCGCCGTTCGCGTCGGTCAAGACGATCAAAGTCAAGGCCGGCTCCGCCTACCGCAAGCACGGCAAGACGATCTACTACGGCCGCGTGCCGAAGAAGTGCCCCAAGGGCGGTTTCCCGATCAAGACCGAAGTGATCTTCGCCGAAAACGGCGAAGAGTCGAGACCGGTGACGGTTCCGGCCACCTACAAGGCGCCCTGCCCGCGGCACAAGAAGAAGTAGCCGACCGGCGACTCGCACCGCCCGGGCCGCCTGTCCCGGGCGGTGCGAGTCACAGCACCCACGTGGCGCGCGCCCACCGCGGTGCGCGGCCACCACGGCGCGGCTTGTAGCGTCGTGCGCCAGGGCCCGATTAGACTCGCGGCCGACCCGCGGTGCTGCTCTACGACTCCCAGGTGTCCGGCAATTGCTACAAGGTGAGGCTGCTGCTCGCGCACCTCGGCATGCCCTACGAGCGGCGCGAGGTGGACGTGATCGACCGCTCCGATCGCAGGGAGCTGCTCGGCGAGCTCAACCCCGCGCTGCGCGTGCCCACGCTGGTGCTCGACGATGGTCGCCCCTTGGCGGAGTCCAACGCGATCATCTGGCACCTCGCGCAGGGCAGCGACTACGTCCCCGCCGACGCGTTCGCCCGCGCCAAGGTCCTGCAGTGGCTGTTCTTCGAGCAGTACAGCCATGAGCCGTACATAGCGGTGCTCCGCTTCTGGCTTGCGGTGGCGCGGAGCGACCCGACGCGGGATGAGATCGACGCCAAGCGCGCCGGCGGCTATGCGGCGCTCGAGGCGATGGAACGCCAGCTCGAGCACAGTTCGTTCCTGGTGGGTCACGCCTACACGATCGCCGACATTGCGCTCTACGCCTACACGCACGTGGCGCACGAGGCGGGCTTCGAGCTCTCGCGGCATCCGGCGGTCGCCGCCTGGCTCGAGCGTGTGGCGGCGCAGCCTGGGCACGTGCCGATCACCGCCTGAGCTAGCCTCCCCACGAACGCACGGAATGGACACCGGGCCGGCCGGCCGGTACGGGGATCGAGGGACGACGTTCGAACACGGACCTCGTGTGGACGCGCATCCGCGCGCTGCACGCGGAGCGCTGATTCAGGCGTCTTCGTAGCGTGCTTCGCGCTACGCTTGGAGTGTGGCATCGGCTCCCCATCCACTTTCTCTGCGTCTCGGACGCGACGGGCTGAGCGCGCTCGACGAGATCGCCAGGCGACGAGGCTTGAGCCGCGCCGAGGCCGCACGGCAAGCGATCACCGAGACAGCAGAGCGTGAGCGCCGACGCGGCGGACTTGCAGCCGAGGCTCGGCGCCTGATGCAGGACGAAGACTACGTGCGAGAAGCACGCGATGTCGCCGGCCTAATGGAGACGCTGCGTGGTCCGTGGTGACGTCCATCGGATCAAGATGCCGGGCAAGCGCGGCCACGTTCAGGAAGGTCGCCGATTCGCGGTGATCGTCCAGGCGGACGATCTGCTTGCCCTCTCCACAGTTGTCATCTGCCCGACGTCGCGTTCAGCGTTTTCAGCCAGCTTCCACCCGGAGATCATCGTCGCTGATCAGGCGACTCAGGTTCTCTGCGAGATGGTCGGCACCGTGGACGCACGCGCGCTCGGCGAGCGGATCGGACACCTGGCACACGACGAGCTCCGCAGTATCGAAGACGCATTGCTGCTGGTGCTCGACCTGCCGTAGCAGAGCGTGTGCCCCGACAGGGGCCAACGGGGATCGCGGGACGACGTTCGAACCCCACGGTCGAGAGTTCGAACATCGAGCAAATGGCGGAGAGGGGGGGATTCGAACCCCCGAACGAGGTTTCCCCCGTTACGCGATTTCCAGTCGCGCCCGTTCAACCGCTCCGGCACCTCTCCTGGAAGGCCGCCGGCGCAGGCGCGGGGCGGCTTGCTCAGCCTAGGCTACGACACACGGGGCCTGCGCCGTTGCTAGGCTGCGCCGCATGGTGCTGGCCTACAGCGAAGCGTTCACGAAGACGTTCGGCCTGATCGCCACCTTCGGCGGCATCGGCGTGGTGGTGAACGTGATCGTGGTGTACATCGCGATCCAGGTGCGCGGCGAGCGCAGGCAGAACCAGGAGTACCTCGAATCGCGCCGCCCGCCGGGCACCTGACGGGCGCCCACTCGCGGCCGGCCGGCGGCTCGACACGCCGCGGCGTCTTGTGGGGCCTCCCCCGCGAGACATGCGCAGAGCGGCATCTGGGCGCGGCGCACGCCGTGCGCAGCCCGTCACGGCGTGCGCCCGCATGGCCGTGCAGGCCCCCGGCACCGCGCGCAGCACCGCACGGCACCATGTAACGTAACTTGACACGCTCTCGGCTGTATGTAAACTCGGCGGGCAGGGGCCGGGGCCCGCGACAACCGAGGACCCGACGAGGAGGTCTCAGCGATGTCAGCCCAATCGAGCGCAGCGCCGCAGCGAACCCCGGCGGAGGACCGGAGCGCGTGGAGCGAGCAGGTGGCGTGGCGCGACCCCAAGCGCTACGCGTGGCTGCTGGGCCTGCTGATCCCCACGCTGCCGTTTCTGTCGTGGGCGCTGGTGCACGCGAGCGGGCTCGGCGTGTTCTGGTTCTACGGCCCGATGCTCGTGTTCGTGATCTTCCCGCCGCTGGACCTGGCGCTGGGCATGGACGCGCGCAACCCGCCGGACGGCGTGATCAAGTGGCTGGAACAGGACCGCTACTACCGCTGGTGCACGTACGCGTACATCCCGATCCAGTACGCGGGGCTGGTGTTCGCGTGCTGGCTGTGGACGCACGGGCACCTGTCGGGCGTTGACAAGGTGGGCCTGGCGCTGACGGTGGCGATGGTGAGCGGCATCGCGATCAACACGGCGCACGAGCTGGGCCACAAGCGCGCGTCGCTGGAGCGCTGGCTGAGCAGGGTGGCGCTGGCGCAGAGCGGCTACGGGCACTTCTACATCGAGCACAACCGCGGCCACCACGTGCGCGTGGCCACGCCGGAGGACCCGGCGAGCGCGCGCCTGGGCGAGAGCTTCTACGCGTTTCTGCCGCGCACGGTGATCGGCAGCCTGCGCTCGGCGTGGGAGCTCGAGGCGGTGCGCCTGCGCCGCGGCGGGCACGGGCCGTGGAGCGCGCGCAACGACATCCTGGGCGCGTGGGCGATGACGGCAGCGCTGTTCGCTGCGCTGGCGGCGATCTTCGGCGTGACGGTGCTGCCGTACCTGCTGCTCCAGGCGGTGGTGGGCTTCTCGCTGCTGGAGGTGGTGAACTACCTGGAGCACTATGGCCTGCTGCGCCAGCGCCGCGAGGACGGGCGCTACGAGCGCACGCGCCCCGAGCACAGCTGGAACAGCAACAGCGCGGCGTCGAATGTGCTGCTGTACCACCTGCAGCGCCACTCCGACCACCACGCCAACCCGATCCGCCGCTACCAGGCGCTGCGCCACGTGGACGAGGCGCCGCAGCTGCCGACGGGCTACGCGGGCATGATCCTGCTGGCGGTGCTGCCGCCGCTGTGGAAACGGATGATGGACCACCGCGTGCTGGCGCACTACGACGGCCGCGCGGAGCTGGCGAACCTGAAGCCGCGCCTGCGCGAGCGGCTGCTGGCCCGCTGCGCGCCAGCCGGCGCGAGCCAGGCGGAGGGCACGAGGTGAGCCGCTACCGCTGCCCCGCCTGCGGCTACACCTACGACGAGCAGACGGGGCACGCGCGCGAGGGCTTCGCGCCGGGCACGCGCTGGAGCGAGGTGCCGGACGAGTGGGCGTGCCCGGACTGCGGCGTGCGCGATAAGGTCGACTTCGAGGCCGAGCCGGACGGGGATTAGCGCGGCGCGCGCAGCGCGTGGCGCCGGCCGAAGCGAGAGGACACGATGACCAGCACAGCAGGCGCCGCCGATCACGAACGCGTGCCCTACTCGGTGGCGGCGCGCGAGCTGCTGCGCAACACGCTGCTGGACGCGGCCTGCGACGAGCTGCGCAGCCGCCGCTGGGCGGACGTGACGATGGCGGACATCGCGCTGGCGGCGGGCGTGAGCCGCCAGACGCTGTACAAGGAGTTCGGCTCGCGCGACGAGTTCGCGCAGGTGCTGGTGATGCGCGAGGCGGAACGCTTCCTGGCGGCGGTGGAAGGGGCGGTGAGCGCCAACAGCGAGCGCCCGGCGAGGGCGATCGAAGCGGCCTTCGACGTGTTCCTGCAGGCGGCGGCGGAGAACGCGCTGGTGCACACGATCGTGCACGGCGACGGCGCGGAGGAGCTGCTGACGCTGTTCACCACCCACGGCAAGCCGCTGGTGGAGAGCGCCAGCGAGCGCCTGAGCGCGGTGATCGTGGCGGGCTGGCCGCTGGTGGCGAGCGCCGATGCGGAGATCCTCAGCGAGTGCCTGGTGCGCCTGGCGATCAGCTACGCGGCGCTGCCCAAAGGCCCCGCCAGCATGAGCGCCGCATCGGTCGCGCGCCTTCTCGGACCCTACGTCGAGCAGCTCGTGAGCGGCGCCCGCCCGCGATCCGTATAGTCGGAGCGCAGGCGATGTCCGAGCCGATCACCCCCTCTCCGAAGCGACGCGTGATGCTCGTCACGGGCGCCTCCAGCGGCATCGGCGAAGCCACCGCGCGGCGCCTGGCGCGCGAGCCAGACACCGCGCTGGTGCTGGTGGCGCGCCGCGAGCAGCGCCTGCGCGCGCTCGCGCTCGAGCTCGGCGAGCGGCGCACGAGCTACGTGGCGGCGGACCTGCTCGACGAGGACGCGCCGGCGCGCGTGCTGGAGCACGTCTCAGAGCGCCACGGCGCGCTGCACCTGCTGGTCAACAACGCCGGCGCCTCCTGGCGCGCGCGCTTCGCCGATGGCGGCTATGAGAACGTGCGGCGCACGATGGCGATCAACTTCGACGCGCAGGTGCGCCTCACCGAGGCGCTGCTGCCGCTGCTGCGCGCCAGCGCGCCCAGCGCAATCGTGAACGTGGCCTCCACCGCGGCGCGCGTGGCGCGCGCCGGCACCGGCGCCTACAGCGCCTCCAAGTTCGCGCTGGCGGGCTGGTCGGACGCGCTGTGGGCGGAGGAGCGCGCTCACGGCGTGCACGTGGGGCTGGTGTTGCCGGGCTTCATCTCCACCGAGGGCTTCCCCCAGTCGGAGCTCACCGCCAAGCCGTGGACGCGCTGGGCGGTGTCCACGCCGCAGGCCGGCGCGGAGGCGATCTACGAGGCGGGCATCGCGCGCAAGCCCGAGCGCTACGTGCCGCGCCCCTACTACCTCGCGGCGGCAGCGCGCGTGCTCGTCCCCTCGCTGGTGCGCCGCGTGCTCGGCGGCGGCGCTGCGCAGGTGATGACCACCACCACCGCCGCCGACCTGGCGGCGCGCCGCAACGGCCACGGCGCCAGCGACGGCGTGCGCAGCGCAGCGCGCGAGTAGGCGGGGCGCGCCTACGGCTCCATGTGGCCGGCGTAGAGGGCGAACACCGCCCCCTGCGGGTCCATCACCACCGCGATCCTGGCCATCTCGATGTCGATCGGGCCGGCGAGCGTACGGGCGCCCAGCTCGCCCGCCTTGGCCAGCGCCCGCTCGACGTCCTCGACGCCGAAGTAGACGAGCCAGCTCGGCGGCGCGGGCGGGGTGAGCTCGCGCATGCCGCCGTTGTAGGCGCCGCCGTTGACGATCGTGAGATAGCGCCCCTGCGGGCTGGGCGCCTCCTCGGCGCCCCACCCCAGCAGGTCGCCGTAAAAGGACGCGGAGGCGTCGAGGTCGGGGGACTGCAGCTCGTTCCACACCAGCGCGCCGGGGGCGTTGACGAGCCCCGCGCCGATCGTCTCGCCCGCCTGCCACAGCATGAAGTAGGCCCCCTGCGGGTCCTGGATCACCGCCATCCTGCCGGCGCTGAACACGTCGAACGGCCCCGCGTGCACGTCCGCGCCGAGCTCCCTGGCGCGCGCCGCCACCGCGTCGGCGTCGCTCACCGACACGTAGGAGTTCCACATCGACGGCACCCCGGACCCGCGCTGCTGGGGCGGCTGCGGCGCGATCGCGGCCACCCGCATGCCGTCCACCAGCTGCAGCGAGTAGTGCTCCTCGCCCGTGGGCACGTCTTCGGCCTGCCAGCCCAGCAGCGCGCCGTAGAAGGCCTTGGCGGCCTCCTGGTCGGTGCTCGACAGCTCCGCCCAGCAGAAGGTCCCGTCGCGGTACTCGTCGCGCTCGCCCACCGCCCGCGAGCGTAGCGGATCGACGCGGGGATCCGTCCGTGATGGGCGCGGGCCACCCGCATGCCGCTACGGGCGCGGGCCACGCGCATGCCCCTACGGGCGCGGGTCGCGCCACATCTTCCACATGCGCGGCCCGCGCAGCAGCGTGACCTCCTCCAGCACGCGGAAGCCGTGGCGGGCATAGAAGTCGACGTTGCGTTCCTTCGAGGACTCCAGGTAGGCGCCGACCTCGTCGCGGTCGCAGCGCTCGAGCGTCGGCGCGAGCATCGCCGAGCCGAGCCCTTTGCCCTGCGCATGCGGCTCCGTGCCGAGGATCGCGAGGTAGTAGTGCAGCGGCCGCCGCGGGTGCGCGCGCTCGAGTTTTTCCCAGCCGAGCGCGACCAGCGGCATGCGCGCGAACAGGCGCGGGTGCATGAAGGCGGGCGCGAGCTGCAGCGTTTCGCGCAGCGAGCTGTGCCACTCGCCCGGCGGCGCCCACAGCGCGGCGCAGCTCAGCTGGTCGTCGGTCCACACCTCCTCGCCGGGCAGCAGCTGGCGCAGGCGCACGGCCTGGAAGCGCTCGAGCGCGCGCAGGCGCGCGCGCTCGGCCCGCCACGCCCAGCTCGCAACCGGGTCGTCGAGGAACGCGCGGGCGAGCATCGCGGCGAGCGCGGGCACGTCGGCGGCGTCGGCGCGCCGCACGCTGGGCGCGCCGCCCCCGGCGCGAACGTCCACCGGCGCGTGTGGCGCGTCGCTCACGGCACCAACGCCTCCGACAGCGCGAAGGCCTCCGCGATCAGCTCGTAGGAGCGCATGCGCGCCTCGTGCGAGTAGGTGATGCAGACCAGGATCGCCTCCTCGGCGCCGTAGCTGGCGACGACCTCGGCGAGCTTGGCGCGCACGCTCTGCGGCGAGCCGACCACGGCCCGCCGCCGCGCGCGCGGCTCGGCGCCGGCGCGGTCCGCCTCGAGGAAGCGCAGCGCCTTCTCCGGCGGCGGCACCGGGATCAGCTGGCCGCGACGAAGCAGCGTGAAGGTCATGCGGGCGCTGGCGGCGAGCCGCTGCGCCTCCTCGTCGCTGTCGGCGCAGATCGTCCACACCGCCACGGCGGTGCGCGGCGCGAGGCCCTCGGCGTGCTCGTGCTGGGCGAAGCGCTCGCGGTAGAGCGCCGCGATCTCGGCCCCCTCGGGGTTGATGAAGTCGGCGAAGGCGTAGGGCAGGCCGAGCTGCGCGGCCCACAGCGCGCTGTCGGGCGAGGAGCCGAGCAGCCACGGCTCGGGGCTGTGGGGGCGTCCCGGCAGCGTGCGCGCGAGGCGCGCGAAGGGATGGTCGGCGGGCAGGTCGTCGTGCAGGTAGCCGAGCAGCTCGACGAGCTGCTGGGGGAAGTCGTCGGGCGCCGCCTGGCGGCGGTCGCGCTGCAGCGCGAAGGCGGTCATCGGGTCGGTGCCGGCGGCGCGGCCGATGCCGAGGTCGATGCGTCCCGGATACAGGCCGGCGAGCACGCTGAAGGTCTCGGCCACCTTCAGGGGGCTGTAGTGCGGCAGCATCACGCCGCCGCTGCCCACGCGGATGCGCTCCGTGGCGGCGGCGATCGGGCCGATCAGCGCCTCGGGGCTGGGACCGGCGAGCATCGGCCCGCCGTGGTGCTCGGCGACCCAGTAGCGGTGATAGCCCAGCCGGTCGGCGGCTCCCGCCAGCTCCAGCGTGTTGCGCAGCGCCTGCACGCCCGAGGAGCCCTCGGCGATGGGCGACTGGTCGAGGATCGAGAGACGGAACCGAGCTTGCTCGCTCATGGCGCGAACGCAGCTTATGACGCGCTAGGGTTCGAGCCCTAGCTTCAGGAGGGGAGCGATGCGTCAACCCACGTTGTTCCGAGACCGCTCGCAGCCGGCGCAGGTGCTGCTCGGCGGGGTGCTGCCGGCCCTGTTCGGCGCGATCGCGGGCGTGCTCGTGGGCGTGTCGGCCGGCGCCTACTGGGGCTTCGCCGCGCTCGCCGCGATCGGCAGCCTGCTGTCGGGCTTCGAGCACCAGGACGGCTGGGGCGGCGCGGACCGGGGCCTGGCGGCCGGCGCGATCTATGGGATCGCGCTGCTCGTGGCGCACGCCATCGCCGGCACCCACGCGAAGGTCTCGCTGGGCAGCTTCCCGCCCTTCCTGGTCGTGATCACCGCGATCGCCGGCATGCTGCTGGCGGCCTGCGGCGGGCGCATCGCGCGCGCCCAGCGCGAACGCGAGCAGTCGGCCGCGCCGGTCGTGGCCGAGTAGCCGCCAGCGCGGCCGGTAGGCTGACGCCCAATGAGCGACCCCACGCCGGAGGCAGAGCCGCCGTTCCACCTGTTCCTCGACGTCGAGGAGGCGCCGATGACCGCGCACGCGCTGCGCCTGTTCATCGCCGACGAGGCGCACGAGCCGGACATCCGGCGGCTGGGCCGCGAGGTGCTCTCCGCGCTCGAGGGCGAGCCGGACGAGCAGGGCGTGCTCACGCTCACGCTGGCCCCGCAGCAGATGAAGATCACGCACAGCGCGCTGCGCCTGCTGCTCAACGACCTGCAGCGCGAGCAGGCCGGCGAGAAAGGGATCCTGCACCGGATCCTCGAGAAGCTGCCCGACGAGCACACGATGCGCGCGATCGAGCTCGACTAGCCGGCCGCTGCCGGCGATTGCCAAGGAGCTGCCGGCGATGCCCAAGGAGCTTCCCGAGCTGCTCGTGGCGGAGAGCGCCGCGTGGCGGCGGTGGCTCACCGCCAACCACTCCCACGCCGACGGCGTGTGGCTGGTGCTGGCCAAGAAGGGCACTGCCCGCCCCACCGCGCTCACCTACGCGCAGGCCCTGGATGAGGCGCTCTGCTATGGCTGGATCGACGGTCAGGTGCGCCGTCGCGACGAGCTCACCTTCCGGCAGCGCTTCACGCCGCGCCGGGCGCGCAGCGCGTGGTCGCAGCGCAACGTCGAACACGTGCAGCGACTGCTCGCGCAAGGGCGCATGCACGCCGCCGGCCTCGCCGCGGTGGAGCGCGCCAAGGAGGACGGCCGCTGGCAGGACGCGTATGCCGGACCCGCCTCCATCGAGGTGCCGGCGGACCTCGCCGAGGCGCTCCGAGCCGAGCCGCGCGCGCGAGCGACGTTCGCCACGCTCAGCTCCCAGAACCGCTACGCGATCCTCTATCGCGTCGGCTCCGTCAAGCGCGCCGACACCCGCGCCCGGCGGATCGAGCGCTACGTGGCGATGTTGGCGCGGGGCGAGACCATCCACCCACAGGGGCCGCGCGGTGGCGGCTGAGCGCCCGCGCACGTCTTGCCCGCGCACGTCTCGCCCGCGCGCGCGCCGTCCGCGTGGGCCCCGCTTGCGCGCGCCCCGCTTGCGCCGCTGCAGGCGCTGGCCGGCGCTGCTCGCCGCCGGCGGATTGCTGTTGTGCGGCTGCGGCGGGCACGGCGCGCCGCCCTCGCAGTCCTCGACGGCGTCCTCCTCCACCGCTTCCGCGCCGAGCCGCGCGGCGCGCCGTCACGGCCGCCACGCGGGCCACGCGGGCGTGTCGGCGCAGACGCTCGCGTACGCGCGCGCGGTCAACATCCGCGCCGGCGACGTGCCCGGCTTCACGGCGGCGAGCGAACGCGACCGCGAACACGAAAGCCCCTCGGAAAAGCACTTCGAACGGAGGTTCCTGGCGTGCGCGGGCCTCCCCGGACACGGCTCCGGGCGCTCGACCGAAGCTGGCTCCCCCACCTTCGAGCGCAAGCGCGGGATCGTGAGCGCCAGCGTCAGCTCCTCGGTGTCGATCGCCGGCTCGCCGCTGCTGGCCAGCACGGAGGCGCGGGCGTTCGCCGGCCGCCGCCTGCGCGCGTGCCTGGCACGGGCATTCGACGGCCTGATGCGCGCGGAGCGGCCCCGCGGGGCGCAGGTGGGGCCGGTCTCGGTGAAGTACGGCTCGCCGCCGGCGCCCGGGGCGAGCGGCAGCTTCGGCCTGCGCCTGACGGCCGACGTGACCGTGCGGTCCATACCGATCCCGTTCTACTTCGACCTGCTCGGCTTCGCCTACGGGCGCGCTGAGGTGACGCTGTTCGCGATCGGCCTGCCGGCGCCTTTCCCGGCGACGCTGGAGGAAGAACTGTTCTCGCTGCTGCTGCGGCGCGCCAAGGCGCGCGCGTCCTGAGCGGCGCCCACGGCGGCGCCGGTCATCGTGGCGGCGTTGGCGGCGATCGTGGCCAGCGCCGCTTCGTGCACGGCCACGAACGCGTCGACGACATGCGGGTCGAACTGGCTGCCGGCGGCGCGCTCGATGCGCGCCAGCGCCTGCGTGACCGGCCAGGCGCTCTTGTAGGGACGCGCGTGCGTGAGCGCGTCGAACACGTCGGCGACCGCCACGATGCGCCCCACCAGCGGGATGCGCTCGCCGGCCAGGCCGCTGGGGTAGCCGCTGCCGTCCCACCACTCGTGGTGGGTGGCGGCGATCACGGCCGCCATCTGCAGCACCGGCGCGCCGGAGCGAGCCAGCAGGCGCGCTCCGAGCCCTGCGTGCGCGCGCATCATCGCCTGCTCCTCGGCGCTCAGCTGCGCGCGCTTGAGCAGGATCGCGTCGGGGATCGCGATCTTGCCGATGTCGTGCAGCGGCGCGGCCTCGCGGATGCGCCCCACCTGCTCGGAGCGCATGCCGAGGAAGGCGGCGATGTCGGCGGACAGCACGCCCACGCGCTCGGTGTGCTCGAAGGTCTCGTCGTCGCGGTACTCGGCCGCCACGGCCAGCAGCTGCAGCGTTTCCGCGCGCGCGTCCTCGAGCTCGTAGGTGCGCTCCGCGACCTTCGTCTCCAGCCAGCGGGCGCTGTTGGCGAGCTGCTGCTGGGCTCTGCGCTGGGCCTGCAGCGAGGCCTCGTAGAAGCGCTGCACTTCGGCCTCGAGCTTGCGCCGGCGGTCCACGAACGCGCCCATCAGCACGCCCAGCACGACGAACGCGAGCATGCGGTTGACGTAGCCGAGCGCGGTCAACGCGACGTGGTCGTGGCTTTCGTCCCACGCCACCAGCAGCGCGAAGCCCGCGAGC
Organism: Solirubrobacteraceae bacterium; assembly: GCA_035508735.1. Lineage (GTDB taxonomy): Bacteria > Actinomycetota > Thermoleophilia > Solirubrobacterales > Solirubrobacteraceae > Palsa-744. Next base: position 47,959 of record DATJMM010000030.1, read on the forward strand.
GCGCCGCCGACGCCGCCGCGCAACCCGAAGCGCAGCGCCAGCAGGCCGACGGGCAGCACGTAGAGGATGCCCTCGCCGTCGCCCACGTTGGGGTCGCCGGCGCGCAGCGCGTACACGCCCGCGAACAGCGCCACCGCCGCCGCCAGCGCGGCCACCGAGCCGACCCTGGGCCACCCGCCACCCGCCCCGCGAGCTTCGACCATACGTTGCTTAATGCACGTACTCGGCGCCGCGCATGCACGCGCGGCCGCTGTGTAGACGAATGTACGAGCCGACGGGGTGCGCGCTAAGGCTCGCCGGCGGCGCCGTGCCCAGGCTCCCCGGCGGCGCCGGCGTCGGGGCCGGCAAGGCCGAGACGCTCGAACAACTCGCGGCGGTCGGTGCCGTGCACGCGCAGCACGCGCTCGAACTCCTCGCCGTAGACGTCGATCACCGCCATCAGCAGGTCGGTGGTGGCGAGCGCGGGCGCGTGCCGGCCGGCGGCGATGCTCACCGCGCGCTCGGTCACGAGCCTGACCGCGTCGCCCTGCGCGGCGGTCCCGGCGGCGCGCGCGGGCGCCTGCTCGTCGTTGGCGTCGTCGGTGGACAGCGGCTCCTCGCTGACGCCGAGCGCCTGCAGCGCCTGCCCGACCTGGCCGTCGAGGCGCAGCACGCGCAGCCAGCGCTCGGCCTCGTCGGCGGGCGTGCGCGCGAACGGCATCGCGGTGGAGGCGATCCCCAGCGCGATCGCGGCGTCGCTGGCAAGCTGCGGCTGGGCGCTCATCGCGCCACCCCGGCCTCGCCGCGCGCCGCCCCCGCGTCGCCGCGCAAGGCCTTGGCCTCGATGCGCGCGGGGTCCAGGAAGGCGAGCTGCTGGCGTTGCAGCTCGAAGCGCGGACGGCCGTGCTCGTAGCACAGCCGCAGCACCGCGGTGCCGGCGCGCCCGGCGGCGGCGGCCGCCACGCGCATCGCCTCCTGCGCCTGCTCGGCGGTCAGCCCGCAGGCGCGCAGGAAACGCCCGGTGCGGGGGTTGGCGGCCTCCTCGCGGTCGAGCTCGAGCTCCTCGCTGAGCACCTCCGCGGCGGCTGCGTGGCCCGGCGTCGACAGCACGCAAGCGGCCATGTCGTCCGGTCGCGCGTCGGCGCGGGCGGCCACCGCGTCGAGCAGCTCGCCGGCGGCGGCCTCCGCGCCGAGCGCCTCGAGCTCTTCCACCAGACGCTCGCGGCCGAACAGCTCCGAGTCGATGCGCGCCTCGGTGACGCCGTCGGTGTAGAAGCACAGCAGCGCGCGGCCGGGCAGCGATAGGACGGTCTGACGCGTGCCGGTGCGCATGCCTATACCTATCGGCGGCGCGGCGCAGATCGTTACCTGCTCAGGCGGGCGTGCAGCGCCGCCTGCGTCGTCGGTCGCCGTCACGATCAACGGCGGCGGGTGCCCGGCGCAGGCGTAGGTGAGCAGCCGCCGCGCGGGGTCGTAGGTGGCCGCCAGCACGGTGGCGAACACGCCCGCGAGCTGGCGCTCGAGCACCGCGCCGGCGGTTTGCACGGCGTCGCGCGGCGACAGGCCCGCCTCCAGGTAGGCGCGCAGCGTGAAGCGCACCAGCGCGGTGTGCGGAAGCGCCTGGCGCCCGTGCCCGGAGACGTCGCCGACGATCACCGCCAGCTGGCCGTCCTCGAGCGCGAACAGGTCGTAGAAGTCGCCGCCCGCGCCGGGCCCCGCGGCCGGTTTGTAGGCGGCCGAGGTGAGCACGTCGCCGAGCTGCGCGGGGGCGACGGGCAGCAGCGCGGCCTGCAGCAGCCCCACGTCCTCCAGCAGCTGGACGCGCTGGCGCTCGAGCCGCCGGGCGCGCGCGGCGGCCACGCGCGAGCGCAGCGCCAGCGCGTCCA
>DATJMM010000031.1:0-80798 GCA_035508735.1 Solirubrobacteraceae bacterium
ACCTCATCGAGCCCACCAAAAGCTACTGGCGCAACCAAAACACAGAGCCCGGCCGCTGGCCAGACCCCCCGAACTGAGACCCATATCCCGACTCAGCCAAGACCTATGTCCCGACTCAGCCAAGACCTATGTCCCGACTCAGCCAAGACCTATGTCCCGACTCAGCCGAGACCTATGTCCCGACTCATGACAGCAGAGCCGACGCGGGGACTCGAACCCCGGACCCCTTCATTACGAGGATCTTGGCCCCCCAGGGCCATTTTCCCTGTAAATCGGGCAGGTTGAAGGAGCGGGGCGTCGATTTGTGGGGTGCCGTTTCCGCGGCATTACCGCACTTCCGGCGATGCCGACTGCGGGCTAGGGCGATCGACATCGACCCGAAAGGAAAGACGTGTCCGCAGCCCAATGGCCTGCGGCCAGACGCCCGTGGTGCTCGCGTGGCTAGGCCGTGGCGCAAGAAATGGCCGTATGTCGGCAAGAAAGGCCGGCGCTCCTACGTGGTCGGCTTCTACGACCACGACCGGCGCGAGCGCTGCCGCTCGTTTCCCTCCGTGCGCCATGCCCGCGCGTGGATGGACGCCTACGTCACAGCCGAGCGGCGCGGGCGCGAGAGCCTGCGCCGCTTCCTGTTGGACCTCGACGCGAAGGAGGCAAACGAACTGGAGGCCCGCACGATCGGGGAGGTGCTCGAGCTCTATCTGCAGGTCAACGCGCACCCAAGCAACCCCGGCGGCCTTGCGCCCTCGACCTTCGAGCGCTACGAGTCCACGGTGGGACTGCACATGCTCGACAAACCACGCGCGCGCGGCTCGGGGCGCCTCGCACCGCCGCGGCCCTACGCGGTCGCGCTCTGCCGGGTCTCGGCGGTGCGCTTCAACCAGCCGCAGGCGCCGGGCGCCTGGCGCGAGCAGATGCTGCGCGAAGGCGTCCCCAAGGCATCGCGCCTGAAAGCCTGGCGGGTGCTCTCGGCCGCGCTCAGCTGGGCCGCCTCCTCGAACCTGGTGGGTGAGATCCACACCAACGGGTGCAGCTTCGCGCCCGAGCCGCGCGGCGACATCCGCCGCTCGCTGCGCTCCGGCGGCACCGGCTATGAGCCCGGCCCCCGCCGCCACGGGCCGCACGTGCCGGCCTGCGCTCTCACCCCAGGCGGTCGAGGCGATCCGCGCGCAGATGCTCGCCCGCGAGCAGGGGCGCGAGCCGATCCTCGCGCAGCGCGACGCGATGGTCGTGAGCCTGCAATACGGGCTGTGCACGAGAAACCAGGAGGTCTGGGGGATGCGCTGGTCCTCGCTAAAAGACGGGTTCGCGTGGGTGCTCGAGGTCCTCTCAAACGGGCGCCTTGACGAATGGGGCAAGACCGAGCACAGCACCCAGCGGCGCACCGTCATCCCGTCGCTGCTCGAAGGAGACCTCGCCGAGTGGCGAAAGACGCTCGAGGACTCAGGGCACCCGGTCGGCGCCCTGGACTTCATCATCCCCGGCGATCTCGCAGGCCCGGAGCACGGCGCCCGGGACCCGCGCACAGGCGCCTGCCACTTCAGCGAAAACCAGGCCCGCGCCTGGGGCGAGCGCTTCTTCACGCCCGCAGTAGAGAAAGCGGCCGAGCAGCCGGGGTTCTTCGCGATCCTCGGCGCCACCCCGTACTCCCTGCGCCGTGGCGGCATCTCCCTACGCCTGCGCGCCGAGGACCCCCAAACCGTCGCCAGCGAGTGCGGCACCAGCCTACGCACGCTCAGCACCCACTACGCCTACGCCGTCGAAGACCTCCGCCGCCACGGACCACGCCCAGCCGACACCGAGTGGCGCGCCGCGCGCGCCGAACAAGCCGACCGCCAAGCGCTGAGAAGCCGGCCCAGTGCGCTCGTCGCCAGCAACGGAGCGCAACCTCGCAGCAAGATCCGCAACTGGCTCGACACCCACAGACGACGGACACGGGGAGTGTAGCGCTCCTCGGACTCGGGGCGAACGGTTCAGATCACGTCGACCTAGCAGTCGAGCCGTCTGTTCGCCGCGTGGAGCAGTACGGCGACCGGCCATCGGCAATGCCGAAAATCCTCAAGAGCGGCGGTAACGCAGAGAGTTCCGTTTCGCTCCGAAAGCAGGTATGCGGTCAGAGTTTCGGCGATACGCCTGGGTTTCGTCCCAAGCAGGCACCTCGTCTCGGGCCGAGGAGGTGCCTGCTTTTGGCGAAAAGCGGGAGCGACGGTGGTCGTCCCCCGGCTTCCACGTCCGTACATGGCACTCGTCATACGGCGCGGACGGTTAAGATCGACTTGGCGTGGACCGACACTGGATCATCTACGTCGACCTCGACGGAACGCTTCTGACTTCGCGGCTTGCGGTAAGCCCAAGAGTACGCAGGGTGCTTCGCGCGCTCCCTCCTGAGGTGGATGTTGTCCTCGCCTCCGGACGTCCTGCGGCATCGTGCACGCAACTCGCCGAGGAACTGCTCGCGCAGCCGCGCTTCGTAATCGCGTCCAACGGGGGTACGGTCATCGACTGCGTAACGGGCGAGCCAGTACATCACCTCGGCTTCTCGCCGCAGACAGCCGAGAAGGTCGCCGCACTCGCCGAGACATGGCCGGTTTCCCTATGCGTCTATCACCCGACCCATTGGTACGCCATACGCCAAGCGGCGCCGATCGAGACGCGCTCGGGCTCTCAGCCGATCTACGTGACGGCGCTTGATGAGTTCTACGCAGGAGCCATCAAGATCCTGATGGTCGGCGATCCTGACGTCATTCAGTGCCTGCAGCATGTCGTCTCTGGCACGGAGGGCGTCACGGCATTCGTCTCATACCCCGAGTACCTAGAGGTTATGCCAGCCACTGTCAGCAAGGCGACTGCGGCTCAGTTCGTCGAGTCGCAACTGCGCGGGCCGGCAATCCGCCGGATGGCGATCGGCGACGGCCCGGGTGACATCCCGCTGCTGATAGCCGCCGACTGCTCGGTCGCCGTGGCGAACGCAGTACCCGAGGTCAAGCGAGCCGCGCACTACACCGCACCGAGCAACGACGACGACGGGGTCGCAGTCGCCATCGATGCACTGGTACACGGAGAGCCCCAGGCGATGGCGCAGCTCGCGGATGGCGGTCGATCAGACGGAGACCAGCACTAAAGTCCAAGAACCGACTACTATCTCGCATGGTTGACTACCATGGTTCACCTCGCTGGCGACAAGCATGCGGAGCCTGCGCTCCAACGAATTCGTAGCTATCTCACCTCCGTGAGCGGCGACTACCGCGAGTACGGCTATCGCGAAGGTGCGGACCCGGCGGCCAAGCTTCAGGAGTTCATTCCAGCTGTAGCGCAGGCGGTCCAGGCCGAGCCCGACGCGACGGGCCTCCTCGTGTGCGGCACCGGCACAGGCGTCGAGATCGGTGCGAACCGCTTCGCCGGCGTACGGGCTAGCCTTTGCGCGACGCCTCAGGCAGCCGAGTGGGCGCGGGTCTACGACGCCGCGAACGTGCTCTGTATCGCTGCGTGGGCGCTCCCGGATCTCGACCTCGACGGCATCCTCAACGCGTGGTACGGCTCTTGCTACGACGGCAGCGCGACTCGCCGGGAGATGCTCGACGCGTTCGATGCATGGGCCGGAGCGTAATGCTCGTGCTCTCGTCATCCGCATCTCTGGGCGGCCACAAGTGAGCGAGCCGGAGCCGCTGGCGCTCGTGACCGGAGCGAGCTCGGGTCTCGGCGCGGAGCTCGCTCTATCCCTCGCGCGTCGCGGCTGTCGTGTGGTCGCGGTGGGCCGAGATCACGCGCGCCTAAGCGCTGTCGCGGAGCGCGCCGACGGTCGGGTGGAACCTGTCACGGTCGCCGATCTGGGCGTCGGCAGGGATGCCGACGCGCTCATCTGTGACATTTCGTCGCGTGGACCGATCGAGTATCTCATCTACGCGGCCGGCAGTCCAGCGTTCTCGTCGGTCGCTGACATCGATGACGCGATGCTGGACAACGCGCTGGCGGGCAATCTGCGGGGCCTGATCCATCTGTCCGCCCGCGTCGTCGGACCGATGAAGCGTCGTGGCAGCGGGGCAATCGTCGGGATCCTTTCGACTGCTGCGCTCACGGGTCGCGCGGACGAGGGCGCTTATGCAGCTGCGAAGTGGGGTGCGCGCGGTTACCTGGAGTGCTTGCGAGCGGACTGCAAGGGCTCCGGTGTTCGCGTAATCAGCGTCTTCCCGGGCGGAATGAACACTCCCTTCTGGTCGAAGCAGAGTCACTTGAGCCCAAAACTCGAGACATACATGAACGCCGCCATGGTAGCGGAGCCAATCGTCTCTACCGTCCTCGCCGAGGACGCCATCGGCTACACGAGCACGCTCACTATTGAACGGAAGTAGGTCACGTTCTCGCTTCGCAAACTCGCAGTTTCGCGGAAAAACATGGAAGAGAATCAGGCGTTGATAGAGCGAGTCGCTGCCGGCTTCGCCGACGGCAACGTCATACCGGTACTCGGTGCAGGCTGCTCAGCACCGCAGACCGATGAAACAGGACGAGACTTCGAGGGCTTCCCGCTAGCGCGCGACTTCGTAGTGCGCCTACGGCGCCGTTACACCTACCTCGAGGAAGTCGACGACTTCTACTCTGCGACCGTCTTGATCGAGTCGCAGGAGGGCCCTGCCGCGCTGATCGATGACTTGACCCAAGCATATTCCCCGGCTCAGCGGCTCCCCTCCTACGACGCCCTTGCGCTGCTGCCCTTCGACTCGGCTATCTCCTTCAACTTCGACGAGTCGCTGGAGGAGGCACTCAAGCAGGCTGGGCGGATCCCTACGGGTGTCGTGGCGGATGAGGACGTCCCGCTCGCGCGCCGCTCGTCGGTGACGGTAGTCAAGCCTCACGGGACCATGGGACGCGGCGCTAGCCTTCGCGCCACGCGCAGCCGGGTCGGTGCCTTCGACCACGAATGCCGGTTGGTCGGCGCGTTGCTTCAGGTGCTTCTCGCGAATCGTGCTGCGCTGTTCGTCGGCTATGGCTTCGACGATCACGAGATCATGGCCGCCGTACGCCGCGTCCGCGCCTGGGCAGGCGAAAGCTATCGTCGCTCGACTGCGATCCTCCCAGAGGCCTCCATGTCGTTGCGAGCTGAACTCGAGGCACTGAAGATCGACGTGCTGAACGGCACCGCAGCTGACATGCTAGGGGCGATAGCGGCCGAATACATCAATCGTGACCAGCATGAGCCAGCCGACTCGGAGCGCTGGCGCGCGCATCCGCTCTTCCGAAAGCTCGTCTCGGTGCGTGGACGGCCAACTGAGACTCAGGTAGTGGAGGCCCTACTCGGCGCGACGGAGGAGCGCTTGCAAGGGGTCGGCGTCATGGCCGCCGCTCGGCAGGCTGCGGAAGCAGCCCAGCTGTGTTTGCAATACCGCCCAAACTTCGCTGGACTGAAGTACGTCGCCGACGAGCTCACCGTAGTTGCCGACAGCGACAGCGACGACGTCGCGTGGCGGGAGTGGGTCGCGTACCGCGAGCGCCGCAGCGTCGTGCGGCGCGAGATCGCAAACGAGGCTGATGCAGCGATTGGCGACGCGAAGCAACTACTTCTATATTCGCAGAGCCAGCGTGTCATCGACCTGCTCATGGATCTCGAGCCGCGTCGGCGCAGCCACCTCACGCTGATCGTGCCCGAGTGCCGGGCTAAGTCGCCCGAGCCGTTCCAAAACGCGCTGCTGATCGCTGAGCAGCTCCACGACGGTGGCTTCAAATCGATTGAGGTCGTCGCCGATATGGTCGGCCTCCACTTGATCATGTGCCGCGAGGTGGATCTCGTGCTGATGGGCCTCCACAAGGTCTTTCAGGTGCGTGACGAGCAAACGCCGTTGGCCGTAGTCAATGCCGTCGGCACCGACGCTGTGAGCCTTGCTGCAGAGCACGTCGAAATCCCGGTGCTGTTCGTCTACGAGCATGAGAAGATCGTCTACACAGAGGCGCTAGAGACGGCACGTGAGACAGTCTCATTCGATCCCGAGTGCGACATTGGCGCCTGCTTGCAAAGCGGGCACGGCTCGGTGCGAGTTGTGTGTCGGCAGATCGGCTACGACCTCGTCCCGTGGCGAGGTAACATGCGCGCCGTCGTCGGTACCACGGGGTGACCGGGCGCCACCGTGTTCACAGTCGTCCCGCCGACGGACACGCAACTGAAAATGTTCCACACCGAGCTGTGGAAGGAGCAGCGCTCGCTTGAGCTGATCGACGACGAGGACAACGTGCGCCGCTTGCGCAAGGGGTTCAAGAGCCGCGACGAGGTGGACGCTGAGCTGCACTCCCTCAACTGCATCTACGAGCGTGAGCCCGAACTCGTCCCGGAGGTGCTTGACGTGGCGGAGACGTCGATCGACCTCCGCTACGTCGAGGGAACCCGCGTGCACACGGTGCTCAGACTGCTGCAGGAAGCTGAGCAAGTCGATGTCCGCGCGCGTGGGTTGCGCGCGCGCCTCATCGAACGGTGTGCTACAAGCTCCGCACGTATTCAGGAACTGCTAGTCAAAGACATGCGAGAGTCCCCACGAGCGCGTGCGTACTACCCAGTGCAGAAGAAGCTCACCACGCTGCTTGACCTGTTCGACTCCTGCCTCCAGCTAGGTCTGGACATGGATGTGATCGAGGCCGAGACCGGCAGCGCCGAGGCGTATGTCCGCTCGACTCCCTGCCCGGTGCCCTTCCGCGACGCCGCAGCCAAGAATATGGTGATGGCCATCCCAGAGCTGTGGCTCGGGCGCTGCTCGGTCACCGAGCAGCGAGAGTTCGTGCGCGAAGCAGTCGCGCAGTCGTCGTCAGAAACGGAGGGCCCACTCGATCGCGCTCCGATCGTGCATCTCGACTTCTCCTCTTGCTCGGAACTGACTGTGCCCGAGGACGATCCGATCAGCCTTCTCGTACACGAGTCGTCGTGGCTGGGAGCGTTGCCGGCCTGTGCGAAGCTGTGCTGGCTACCCGTCGCGCCAGACTCGATGCGGCTTACGGTGGGGATGATCGTGAGGATGTATAGGCTCGGCGGTCGGCGGCTGAGCTATAGACTCATACACCAAGACGGATACCGTCTTCGCTACGCCGATGAGTCGACCGCGTTCTACTTCACGACACTCGTGGACACCGGACAGGCGCTGTGCTCGGAGCTGGCTACGCACTTTCCGGCGCTACTGTCCGCGACACACGCGATCGTCGACCGACTTGCGGAAGGACTCGAAACGGAGCGGGACTGGTTTCGCGACCGCTATCAGCCCCAGCTCAAGGCTTACTACCGTGATGTGTTCCCGTACTAGCCAGCGACCACGGCACCAACCTAGACCTTCACGACGAGGATGAGCACTTCGGTGGTCGCAGAGCGCCGATTGGGTCGCACTGGCCAAGCTGTCAGCGAGATCGGCCACGGCCTGTGGGGTATGGGCTCGTGGTGCGACTCAGATGACGAGCGGTCATTCGGCGCGCTGCTGGCATCCGCGGCCGCAGGCTGTACGTTCTTCGACTCCGCCTGGGCCTATGGCGACGGGCACAGCGACACCCTCCTGGGACGCCTCCAAAGGACTCATGAGGGAACACGTCTGCTAGTCACGTCCAAGGTCCCACCCGTGACGATGAGGTTTCCGGCCTTGGCTTCAGACACGTACGAAGCGACGTTCCCTCGCAGGCACGTCTTGGATTCCGCCGACCGCATCCGTCGTGCACTCGGAGTGGAGACCATCCCGCTGCTCCAGTTGCACGTATGGAACGACGCCTGGGCGGACGCTCCAGCGTTCGCCGCTATCGTCGAAGAGCTGAAGGCCGAGCGTATCGTCGACTATGTCGGGATCAGCTTGAACCGGTGGGAGCCCGAGAACGGACTCCGCGCCGTTGCATCCGGACTGGTCGACACGGTCCAGGTCATCTATAACGTCTTCGATCAGGCACCGGAGGACGAGTTGTTCCCTGCGTGCCGCAAGCACGACGTTGGGGTGATCGCACGCGTGCCACTCGATGAGGGGAGCCTCGGCGGACACCTCACAAAGGACACCCGATTTCCGGCCGGCGACTGGCGGTCACGGTACTTCGGCCCGGAGAACCTGCCCGAGACGGTCGAGCGGGTCGAGCGCCTCAAGGCGCTCGTCCCCGCAGGCATGACCCTGCCCGAGATGGCGCTGCGGTTCGTGCTCGCCAACGCCACAGTTTCGACCGTCATCGTCGGTATGCGTGACAACCGGCACGTCGCAGAGAACCTCGCCTGCAGTAGAGCCGACCCACTCCCGCCGGAGTTGGTGGAGCACCTGCGAGCACACCGTTGGGATCGGCAGGTGACGCCGTGGGCTAACTGAGCCGCAAACGGATGGCACAGGCCGTAGCGTTCCTGCGCCTGCGCCGACGCCCGCCGACACGACCGAAATTGCGCCAAAGCCCGCAATTTTGTTGTGCCAGGATACCACCGAGCGCATTACGAAGCGATACGGTCGTCGAAGCCCGTCGAACTTCGGCGGACGAAGCCGCTTCATCTGAATGCCGTGGTCAACATGCGCGAGCGCCTGACCACTGAGAATGTACGGCAGTACCAGGAGCGCCTCTCGGTTGCCGGTCTTACTCAGCCCGAAGGCGCCGATCGCCGCGCCTGCTATCAACGCAACGCCAACCAGCGCGCTCATTGCTTGCACGTGGTGTGTGATCTCCCACGCGTGTCTTGTACGCCTCAAGCTGGAAAGTAGGTAGTCCAGCTACGATACAAGCATCCTGCTTCAGCCGCATGTCGGTGCGACCCGGCTTCTTCGACTGGGTGCGAGACTTTACGGTGCTACGTGAGGCGCCTCCTTTCGCCCACACGCGGGCGCCTCCTTCCAAGTTCGGCGCTTGCCCGCTCCGGACAGCGCCGAGCGCGCCGGTGGCCGCTGGCCGCGTTCATGCTTTCGGTGACGCTCGGCGCGAAGCGGCAGTCTGCGACGGCCGACCGGCGCCGCTTCATAGTCCCGGTCTGGAACGCGAGCAGTTGGCCGCGTCGACACTTAACATGCTTCTGGCTCTGGACGAGTCGGCCCCCAGAGCGGCAGCAGGCAATGTGACTACACGACGAAACACTCAGGAAAGCAGGCCGATGTCGCTCTACTGATCCGCAGACTCGCCCTGGTTCAATAGCTGCGCCTCGACCCGCTCGGCAGTCTCTGCGACATGGCTGGTGAGGCGGTCACGCGCCTCGAGCAGACCTGGCAACTCGGTGGCGAGATCGCGCGGTAGCTCGTCGGCGATGTCAACGTGAGGATCGGTTTGCCAGTCGGCGACGGCGATCGGCGCGCCACTGCGGTGCAGCGCAAACTTCGCGACGGTCCTGTTGTGGCTGGTGCAGAGAATCAGGCCGATGCTCTCGCCGTCGTCAGGGTGGCGTAGTTGGGTGTCCACGGCGTTGAGGTAGAACCCCATCTTGCCGGCGAACTCGGCCTTGAACTCCCCGATCTTGAGGTCGATGACGACGAAGCGCCGCAGCCTGTGGTGGTAGAAGAGCAGATCCAGGAAGAACTCTCGGTCGCCGATCTCGAGCGGTCGCTGGCGGCCGTAGTAGGCGAAGCCGACGCCGAGCTCACGGAGGAAATGTGGGATCTCGCGCACGAGCGCGTCTTCGAGTTGGCGCTCCTTGGCGTTCTCCGCGAGGTCGATGAAGTCAAGGACGTAGGGGTCCTTTGTCACCGCGAGCGCCGCGCGGCCCTCTATCTCGCCGAGTGTGGCGGCGTAGTTGGCCGTCGCTGCGCCGGCCCGGAGGTGCAGCTTGAGGTCGATCTGGCCGCGGAGCTGACGGACCGCCCAGCGGTTCTCGACGGCCTTGGCCGCGTACCATGCGTAGAGGTCCGGGGCGTCGCCGAACGCGTCGAGGAGCACCTGGTGGTGGCTCCAGCCGATTTGTGCAGACAGCGTCTGTACAGTTTGCTCGTCCGGCCACAGGGCGGCGAAACTGCCGCATGTAGAAGAGGTTGCGGCGGGAGAAACCGCGGCCGAGGTCGCCAAGCGCGCGAAGATCCTGCGCGAGCAGGCCGACGACATCGTCGCCCCAAGAGTGGCGCTGCTGCTCGGTCAGGATCGTGCACCCGATAGACCAGTACAGCAAGACGAGCTCGGTGTTGACGGCACGGGCGGCCCGCTCGCGTGCCGCCGCGGCGCGCTCGACGATCGCGTCGCGCAGCGCGACGTAGTCAGCGGTCGCAGCGATCTGCTGTCCGCTGGGCGCCGCTACTGGAAAAGTGTCGCCGTCGTCGACCTTCACGCGCGTTCGGGTGTGTAGCGGCCCTCAGTGGCTGGTGCTGGCGATGGCCACGATGATCGCGACGAGCAGGCTGCCCCAGGTGACGATCTTGCCAACTCAATCCTTGGGCTGCGTATCCAGGAGGCGCTCGCGCTCGCCAAAGGCGACCTCGGCGCGCGCCGCGGGTCGCTGCGCCTCCGCCACGGCAGAGGCGACCGGTGCCGTGAGATCGGGATGGATGCGTAGGGTTCGATCCTGGCTCCTTTGAGCAAGCGAGATCTCGCGTTCACGCTGCCGCGGATCGCGAGCCGCGACAGCGAAGCGGACAGTTAGGGTTCCATGCTGGCACGAACCGTGCGATCGCCGTGGGGCCGCCGAGTGCGAACGGATAGACGAAGATGTTGCTGGGTTCGGGCGATCTGGAGAGCAGCGCGCACGCCTGCAGCAGCCCGGCCCAGAAGCTGAGGAATGAGATTGTCGGGATCGTTTGGGTTGTCAGTGGCACGGGGTGCGTGCACGCGGCGCACGGGGTGTCCGCCACGTGTGTGCTGAGCTGCGCTATGTGATTGCCGGTCGCACCGATCGCGAGCCACTCCGGGTCTGCCTCTTGCGCCCACCAGCGCGCTTGGATGTCATCGACGCCGACCAGCACACGCACAGCCAGGGGCAGCAGGCCGGCGCGGGTAGTCCTGGTGAACAACGTATTGACACCCTCGATCTGCACGCGGTCCGTCGCCGTCTCGCGCAGTAGTTGTAGCTTGTCGGTGCCGTCGTGGCTTGCCCGTAGCAGGCTGTAGCGATTGACGTTTGAGAGCTCGGCGTCTTGCCGCTCGATCACCCGCAGGCGGGCGCGCAGCTTGGGGATGCGCAGGAGACAGAAGATCAGCGCGTGGGTGATCGCGCCGCCGCTGATCACATCGAGATCGCCGACATCAGCCGCGGGCCCCTGGCGAAGCCCAGGGAACAACTGCGTCAGGTCGATCCTCACGGGCGGACCGGGTGAGGGACGTGGTGCCCGCGCGCGCCGTCCTGTGGCCGCCTCCAGCCGCGACAGTGTCGCCTGCAGTGCGATCGCCGCCACGGCGGCGCCAGCCGCGAAGCCGCCATAGGGCAGGTGCCCTCCGCAGGGCGTGCCCTCGCCGCCGCGGTCAAGCCGGGCGGCGAAATCGCTCGCGCCGACGCGCACGGGGTCGGGGTGATCGCTTGCAGCGGTGCCGAACACAAATGTCTCCTGCACCTCGTCCGTCGTGGTGCGCACCCGCCCGCCGGGGATCAGATCGTCGCCCAGCTCGAGCAGCGCGTCGCGAAGCTGCGGCTCTCGAAGCGGAGCGACCAGGTCGATCACGGCCACGTTGGGCACGTCCAGCTCGATGCCGAGGCCCATGCGCGCGGTCAGCATGAAGGCGCTCACGAGCGCCGTCTGCCCTGCACGGCAAGACAGCGTCTGCGCGTCGGCGACCAGGCGGATGGTGCTCCCCAGCAGCGCATCGGCGAGCTTGAGTTTGTCGGCTTGGCCCGAGAACCACTCTTGGTCGAGCAGCAGCGTCGTCCGTGCGAGCGCCTCGTGATGGGCGCTCACGAGAGGATCTCCAGGCGGTCGCTTGGCGCCACCTCCAGCCAGCCGCCCTCGTGGGTGCGTTCGGCCAGGAAAGCTCCGTCAAGACCAATCGGCCCGCGCGCGAAGTTCGGGATCACCAACGATATGTAGCCGGGTGTGTGCACCAGCGCGAACGTGTCATCGCGCGAAGAGTGATAGGCGGGGCCGGGGTGCGTGTGGGTCTGGATCCGCACGCTCCGCTGGCTGGCGAGAAGCCGCGTGGAGATCTCACCGATCGTCGCTGAGTCCAGCTCGTAGGCGACGGCGGTGGCGGAGTGGCGCGGGTGGATCACGGCGTCGACGACGGTCGGGGCATCGACCGGGCCGATGAGGTAGACGACGCACTCCCGCCGTCCGGCTCCGCAGCGGCGGAGGTGCTCGAAAGCATGCTCGAGCACCTCCTGGCGCATGCGGATCATCGCCGCGAACCCCCGCTCTGGCTGCGGGCGCGCAGATACAGCTGCGAGCCAGGCTGGACCTGAGAGCCCATGCTCGTCTCGTCTTTTATTTCGCTCTGATTGTCGGGCCCGAACAGGAAGTCCCGCTCGCGGTCAGGCCCGTGGATGTCGTAGTGGTCGAGCGCGTGCACGCGCGTGACCTCGGCAACGCGCTCGGGGTTGTAGTCGAAGCTCGCGTTCATGCCGTTGTAGGCGATGAAGACTGCGAGCTTGTGCCGATCCTGCTGCTGGTCTTGCTCCTGAACTGTCATTGGCCCTCCTTTGGGCTCATCTGCCGGTGATTTAGCAACGCGCTACAGATCTACAGCGAAGATCGTAGCAGGCTGCTTCAGATGTCAAGCAGACGTGCGATACTGCGGATATATGGACGAGAAACAGCAGGCGATCGAGTTCGGCCGACACTTGGCGCAGGTCCGCGCTCAGCGGGGCGAGTCGCTGCGCGATATCGAACAGCGCTCGGGGCTGAACAACGGCTATCTCAGCCAGCTCGAGAATGGGAAGATCGCCCACCCGAGCCCGTCCGTCCTGCACAAGGTGGCCATCGGCTATGAGCTCGGGCTCGACGACCTCCTGCGATGGGCAGGCTATGTGACCGGCGATGAGCAGCCGGTGACGCCGAAGCAGGCGGTTGCGCTCAGCACCGTCAAGGGGCTCGGCGAGCCCTCCGACGAGGAGCTCAAGGCGTTGCAGGCCATCGTCGAGCTGCTACGCAGCAACCGCTCGGCGAGCTACACGCCAGCCTCAGATCTGCCGCTGGAAGTGCAGGCGAGCGCCGAGATCCGACGCTACGCGCTGGCGCTGCTGCGCGAGGCTGATGCACTCGGACGCCGGCCAACCCCGCTCAGCGACGTACAGCAGGCCGCACGGCTAGTGCTCGCGGGCGAGCTGAGGCTCGACGCGAAAGACCGCGCGAAGCTGTTGCAGCGCTTCGGCGGCTGGGTCAACCTCGCGTGGAAACGGCTGCAGGGCACCTTCGACTACCGCACTGCGGAGATCTGGGTCGCGCCCGATCTACACGCGATGAAGCGCCGCTTCGTGATCAGCCACGAGATCGGCCACGCGATCCTGCCGGCGCACAAGCAGACCTTCGCCCACGTCGATGACTACACCCGGATGCCACCGTTCGCACGCGACCTGTACGAGCGAGAGGCCAACCAAGCCGCGGTCGAGATCCTGCTACAGGGCGGGCGAGCGAGCGACGAGTTCGACAGCTCGGCGCCGTCGCTCGCGTCGATCTGCCGACTGTCAAACGCCTACGGCGCCTCGATCGTCGCGACCGCACGGTATGTCGCCGAAACCTCGCGGCGCGCCGTCGCGGTCGTGATCGCCCATCACTCGCACGCCGGGGGGCTCGGCCCGGCGCACATATACGCTTCACCGCGCTTTCTCGGGAAATACGCTTGGCGTAGCGGCTGCGCGCCCTGGGATCGGATCCAGCCCGCCCTGTGCTCCGCATCCAACGGCGAACAGGAAACCTGGGTGGTGGAGAACCTTAGACGCGAACCCCGACTAGCGGTCGCGGAGAAGCTCGACACCGGCTACGCCGCGATCCTGCTGGTGCTGCCACAGTCCCGCGCCCGCGCGGCAACGCGCAAGCTCGTCGGCATCGGCCGCAGCCCGACCGCAGTGGGCATCTGATCGACTCCACTCGTACGAGCCCACGCCGATGCCGGGTGGCCCGCCAACGAACCCAGCCAAGCTGGAACAGCATCCGTTCGATAGCGCTGTGCGGTGGCCCCGTGGACACCGTGGACGGTAGGATGATCGTGCCTTGCCGACGTAGCTCAGCTGGCCAGAGCGCTGCTCTCGTAAAGCAGAGGTCCCGGGTTCGACTCCCGGCGTCGGCTCTCGATTTATGCCGCCGCGGCTATCGATTTTATGCCGCTGCGGTACCCGATGGGCCGTGTATTGTTTGTCCTCGGTTGTCCTAGTTTTTCCTCCAATCGAAGGGGCCACCTATCGAGTTAGCAAGCCAAAAATGGCTCTAACTCGCCGATTTTTCGCCCCTTCAGCCGGTTCATTACGAGTGAAGTGCTCTACCAGCTGAGCTACGTCGGCGTGGCGCCGCTGCGCCGCCGCGTCATCGTAGCGGCCGCGCCGTGGCGCGCACAGCGGCCGCGAGGCGTCGGAGGGAGGGCCTCAGTGCGAGGCGATCACGCGGCCGCGGCCGTCGCGGGCAACGTAGGTGGTGGCGTGGCGCGCCTCGCGCTCGCGGCGCTCGCGCTCCGCCCGCGCCCGTCTGCGTGCCCCGAGGATCTTGGTCATCCGCTTCATGCTTCGAGGATCGGCCGGGCCCGGCGCCCCCGCCAGCGATCATCCCCGCACGCCGCTGCGCCTATGTGGCAGCGTCGCGCGGAGAACTACGTGCGGTATGCCCCTCGGACACGCCCGCGGCGCCCCCGGCGAGCGCCGCCACCGCCTCCAGCAGCGAGGGTCCGTGACGCTCGCAGAAGGACGGTCCCACGCCCCTGATCGCGATCAGCTCGCGCTCGCTGCGGGGGCGGCGGCGCAGCACCTCCTCGAGCACCGCGTTGGTGGCCACCGTGTACGCCGGCTTGCCCTCCGCCTCGTTCATGCGCCACGCGCGCAGCGCCTCGAACTCGCGCTCGTCGACGGCGTCGAGGCCGGGCTCGGCGAGGAGACCAGCGGGCGTGGCGGGCGCGCCCGACGCGGCGCCGGCGAAGCCGCCGGGCGAGCGCCGGCCGCCGGGCGCCGCGCCGCCGCCGCGGGCGCGCGCGCCGCCGGCACGGGCGCTCGCGCCGGCGCGAGCGCCGGTGGGCGCCTCCTGCACCGCCCGCCGCAGCGCCTCGTCCGCCTCGCACACGTCGCAGCAGCGCCCCGACGGCGCGCCGGCGGCGCGGTCGCCGAAGTGGTCGAGGATCTGGCGGCGCCGGCAGGTGCCGGCGTCGGAGCTGTAGCGCTCGATCGAGCGGTAGGCCTCCCAGGAGCGGTCGCGCGCCGCCTTGATCGCCGCGGCGGCCAGGCGCGGGCTGCCGCGGCCGGTGAGCGTCACCAGCAGCCCCTCGCCGCCCGGCGCCAGCTGCGCCGCGCCGGCGCGCTCGGCGATCGACAGCAGCACGCGCTCGCGCTCCGGCGCGCCTGGGGCCGCGCCGAGCTCGCCGTGCGCGATGCGCGCCACGCCGTGCTCGTCCGCGCCCGCGCGCAGGCGCGCCACGTAGCGGCGCACGTCCTCCACGCTCATCTCGCGGTCCTTGATGAAGCGGATCAGGCGCCCCAGGTCCACGCGCGCCGCCAGCAGCAGCGCGCGCGACGGCCGGCCGTCGCGCCCGGCGCGGCCCGCCTCCTGGTAGTAGGCCTCGAGGCTCGTCGGCAGCGCCCAGTGCACCACCGTGCGCACGTCCGCCTTGTCCACCCCCATGCCGAACGCGTTGGTCGCCACCACCACCTGCGCCGCGCCGCTCATGAACGCCTCCTGGCTCTCGCGGCGGCGCTCCGGCGCCATGCCGCCGTGGTAGGCCACCGCCGCCACGCCCCAGCCGCCGATCAGCTCGCACAGCGCCTCGGTGTCCTTGCGCGTGCCCGCGTACACGATCGCCGGCAGCGCGCCGCCGTCGTCGCCTCCCGCCGCGCCGGGCACGGCGGCGCCGTGCGTCCCGCGCGCGTCGCAGGCGCCCCCGCCGCGGGCGCCGTGGGCGAGCGCGTGCGCGAGCGCGGCGCGCTTGCGCGCGATCGCGCCCTTGCCCTCCACGGCGAGCACGTCGAAGCACAGGTTCGCGCGGTCGAAGCCGGAGCGCACCGACACCCACTCGCGCAGCCCCAGCCGCTGCGCTATCTCCTCCGCCACGCGCGGCGTGGCGGTGGCGGTCGCCGCCATCACCGGCGGGCGTGAGCAGGGGTGGGCGCCGAGCGACGCGATGGCGTCGTGCAGGCGCAGGTAGTCGGGGCGGAAGTCGTGTCCCCACTCCGCCACGCAGTGCGCCTCGTCGACCACGAACAGCCCCACGCGGCGACGGGAGAGGGCGCGCCTGAACGCCGGCGAGGCGAAGCGCTCGGGCGCCGCCAGCGCCAGCTGCGCCTGCCCGGACTCGATCTCCCGCAGAGCCCGCTCGTTGTGACCGTCCGCCATCCCCGAGGCGAGCATGCTCGCCCGCACCCCGGTCTGCTCGAGCCGCCGCCACTGGTCGGCCATCAGCGCGATCAACGGGCTCACCACCACCACCAGCGGCCGCTGCGGGTCCTCTGCGGCGGCCAGCGCCGGCAGCTGGTAGCACAGCGACTTGCCGCCGCCGGTGGGCATCACCACCAGGCTGTCGCGCCCGTTCAGCGCCGCCTGCACCGCCTCGCGCTGGCCCGGCCTGAAGCGCTCCAGGCCGAAACGCCGGAGCAGCTCGTCCGGGGTGCTCTGCGCGTGCATGCCGTAAACGCTAGCCGCGGCTGCGGCTGCGACGATCGGCCTGTACCCGCGGTTTTGCTGCTGGTACCGTTTGGCGATGGCTACAGCAGCACGAAGCGCCTCGGCAGGGCCGCCGGGCAAGGCGCCGCTGCGGCCGGTGCGCGACGAGCCGCTGCTGCCGCCGGGGCCGAGGATGCCGCCGGTGGTGCAGACGCTCGCGTGGTCGCTGGCGCCGACGTGGCTGATGGACAGCTGCGCCCGGCGCTTCGGCGACACCTTCACGCTGCGCTTCCCGCCCAGCGGCGCCCCGCTCGTGCACCTCAGCGACCCGCAGGACGTGAAGCTGCTGCTGACGGCCTCCGAGGAGGTGGCGCCCAAGCCCAGCGGCGGCGCAGGCGCGCCGGTGTGGGTGCTGGGGCCGAACTCGGTGAGCGTGCTGACCGGCCAGGAGCACATGCGCCAGCGCAAGCTGCTGCTGCCGTCCTTCCACGGCGACCACCTGCGCAAGCACGAGCAGCTGATCGTCGCGGCCACCCGGCGGGCGATGGCCGAGTGGCCGCTGGGGGAGCCGATGCGCATGCAGCCGCGCTCGCGGCGGATCACGCTGGAGGTGATCATGGGCGCGGTGTTCGGCGTGGAGGCCGAGCGCATGACCGAACTGCAGGCGATCGTGGTGTCGCTGATGGAGCCCAAGCACCTGCTCGCCACCGTGCACACGCTCCTGCGCCCGAGCGAGCAGCGCCCGAACCACAGCATCGGGCGGGGCCTCGACCGCCTCGACGCGCAGATCTACGCGGAGATCGCCAACCGCCGCCGGCAGAGCGACCTCGAGGGCCGCTCGGACATCATGTCGCTGCTGCTGCTGGCGCGCGACGAGCAGGGCGTGCCGATGAGCGACGAGGAAGTGCGCGACGAGATGGTCACGCTGCTGCTGGCCGGGCACGAGACCACCGCCACCGCGGTGTCCTGGGCGCTCGAGCGCCTGGTGCGCCATCCCGACAAGCTCGCGCGCCTGCTCGCCGAGATCGACGCGCAGCGGCAGGGCGGCGGCGAGGAGTACCTCACGGCGGTGGTCAACGAGACCCTCAGGGTGCGCCCGCCGCAGGGGATCGTGGTGCGCAGAGTGATCGGCGAGCTGAGGCTGGGGCGGTTCCTGCTGGCGCCCGGAACCACCGCGGCGATCTCGGTGTACGCCACCAACCGCAACCCCCGCGTCTACGAGCGCCCCGCCGCGTTCGAGCCGGAGCGCTTCCTGGAGAGCACCCCCGGTACCTACTCGTGGGTGCCGTTCGGCGGCGGCGTGCGCCGCTGCATCGGCTCGCAGCTCGCGCTGCTCGAGGCCAAGCTGATCCTGCGCACGATGCTCCGCGAGCTCGAGCCGCAGGCGCCGCGCGGGCGGCGCGGCCGCAGCGACGAGCGCATGCGCTGGTCGCACCGCACGCTGATCCCCGCCCGCGACGCCACCGTGGTGTGGCGCCGCCGAAGCCCGAGCCACGACGAGCTGGCCGCGTCGGCGTAGCGGCCGAACGCCCCCGCGCACCGCGAAGATCGGCCCAGGGCGATGAGCAGGCACACCCCAACCCCGCTGGCGGGGCGCACGGCGGTGATCACCGGCGCCGGATCCGGCATCGGGCGCAGCCTCGCGCGGCGCCTGTCGGCTCACGGCTGCCCGCTCGCGCTCGTCGACGCCGACGAACGCACGCTCGATGAGACCGTCGCGATGCTCGACGGCGCCGCCGCGCCCACGCTCGCGCGCACGCTCGACGTGCGCCACGGCGACGCGCTGATGGCGCTGGCCGCGGAGGTGCGCGAGTGGGCGCCCGCGCCGATCGGCGCGGTGTTCAACAACGCCGGCGTGGCGATGGGCTCGCCGGCCGGCTCGCCGGCGTGGGAGCAGGACGAGCGCGTGATGGCGATCAACTTCGGCGGCGTGGTGTGGGGCGTGCGCGCGTTCCTGCCGATCCTGCTCGAGCAGCGCGACGGCGCGATCGTCAACACCTCGAGCATCTGGGGCCTGCAGGCGGTGCCCCGGCAGACCGCCTACTGCGCCTCCAAGTTCGCCGTGCGCGGCTACACCGAGGCGCTGCGCGCGGAGCTCGCCGGCAGCGGCGTGCGCGCCGTCACCGTTTACCCCAGCGGCGTCAAAACCAACATCGTGCGCCACTCCCACGTCGACGCCGAGCTGCTCGACGAGCGCACGCTGGAGCAGCGCGTGAAGGACTTCGAGGCGCGCGCGCGCGTCGCCCCCGAGCGCGCCGCCGAGGTCATCCACCGCGGCGTCGACGCCGGCAAGGCGCGCATCCTGATCGGCGGCGCGGCCCATTTCGTCGACCTGCTGGCGCGCATCTCCCCCACGCACGGCGTCGAGGTGCTCGAGCGCTTGCAGCGCCTCGGACGCGGGCGCGCAGCCGGGGCGTCGCCGCAGGAGCGGACTGCGTCCGCCGAGAGAGCCGCCTGAGCAGCGCCGCGTTCCCCGCGCGCCTAGCGCCAGCGAGCGCGAGCCTGCGCGTGGTGCTCGCGCAGCGCCTCCGCCACGAGCTCGCGCGCGCCGAGGATGTCGTCCTCGGAGAGCCGCTCGTCGAGGCGCTCGAGGTAGCGCACCAGCATCGTCGCCGGCACCACGCGCACGCCCTTGCGCCGCGCCAGCGGCCGGTCCACCCAGGCGCGGCTGTACACCACCAGCGCCTCCACCGCCAGCCCCGTCACGCGTTCGATCGCGCGCCGCTGCGCGTGCGCCTGGCTCAGCGTTTTGCCGTGCACGCGCGCCACGCTCACCGGCCCGGGGTGGCTCTTGGTCTCCAGCGTGAACACGCCGGGCGGCCCGATCAGGATGTGGTCCACGTTGCCGTTGCCCAGGCTCGCGTCGTGGATCACGTGCCAGCGCTCGCCCGGCAGCTCCTCCAGCAGCCCGCCCACGCGCTCCTCGCCGCTGGCGCCGCGGTCGCGGCGCTCCACCAGCGGCAGCACGTAGCGCGAGATCACGAACATGCTCACCAGCAGCGCCACCTCGGAGGACAGGAAGCGCGGGTCGTGCAGGCCGAAGCTCCTGCCCAGCAGCGCCGTGGCCACCGCCAGCACGCCCAGCGCCACCAGCGTGCGCAGCCGCAGCCTCCTCACGGTGGCGCGTGCGTACTGCCCCGCGGTACGGCCGGTTGGGTCGGTGTGGACTGCCAGCATCTCTCTTTCGATCCGCCTGCCACGGTGTACATCGGGCGCGCGGAGCGTGCGCTTAAGCCGGAGAAGCGTGGAGCCCGCGGAGGGAACCTAAAGCAGGGATCCCAACAGGTCGAAGCGAGAGCAGGCCCGCAAAACCACCGCGCGGCGCCAGGCGACCGCCTCGAGCGGGCCGCCGCGGCGCCGGCGCCGCACCAGATGAGCGATCCCTCTCCCACCTCGAACCCCCCCGACATCGGCCTGATCCTGCGCGCGCACGGCGAGCAGCTGTGGCTCGCCGGCGAGGTCACGCCGACGGTGCGCGAGCTCGAGCAGCCCGGCTGCGTGCCCGAGGAGCAGCTCGGCGCCGCGCTGGCCTACCTGGAGCTGCTGTGGTTCGACGCGCGCCGCCGCGCTGCCGAGACCGACGCCGCCGCAGGCGCGCTGGAGCGCGAGGGCGCCAGGCGCGACCGCGTGCTCTACGAACGCGCGCGCCGCTACTACGTCGCCGTCAGACGCCTGCGCGACTCGCTGTCGGTGCGCGTCGGCGCGCTCACCGGCGCGCCCAGCCGGATCCAGCCGCGGCGGCGCCTCAGCGACCGCTACGCCAGCTCCTGACGCGCGGGCGCCGTCGCGCCCGCCGGCTGTGGGTCGCGGCCGTCGCCGCGTCGCCGGCGCGCCCGCCGCAGCGCGGCCGGCGCAGGCGATCGCATACGCTGCGCCGGTGGCGCCGCGCTTCGACCTGCAGTCGCACTCCACCAACTCCGACGGCACGCTGCCGGCCGCCGAGGTGGTGCGCCTGGCCGGCGAGGCCGGCGTGGAGCTGCTGGCGCTGTCCGACCACGACACCGTCAAGGGCGTCTCCGAGGCGATCGCCGCGGGCGCCGAGCACGGCGTGCGCGTGGTGCCCGCGGTGGAGATCTCCGCGGTGGACGCCGGTGGCGGCGGCGGCGGTGAGGCGTCCGGACCAGGCGGCGCGAGCGGCACGGCCGCCCGCGAACTGCACGTGCTGGGCTACCTGATCGACCACGAGGGGCCCGTCATGGGCGCCAAGCTCGAGGAGTTCCTGGCGGACCGCGAGAAGCGCACGCTGCGCATGCGCGACGCGCTCAGAGAGGTCGGCTTCGACCTCGACGAAGCGGAGATCGAGCAGCGCATCGCGGAAGGCAAACCGATCGGCCGCCCGCACCTGGCCGGAGCGGTGCTGCGCGCGCCCGCCAACGCGGGGCGCCTGGAGGCGGAGGGCATCGACGACGTCGGCTCGCTGATCCGCGGCTACCTGATCGAGGGCAAGCCCGCGTTCCGCCTGCGCGAGACCCCCACGGTGGCGGAGGCGATCGAGGCGATCCACGACGCCGGCGGCGTGGCGGTGTGGGCGCACCCCTACTGGGACGTCTCCGACGACGGCGAAGTGCTCGATTCGATCGCGCGCTTCCACGCGCTCGGCGTGGACGGCGTGGAGGCCTTCTACATCACGCACACGCGCGCCAACGTCGAGCTGCTGGCGCAGCGCTGCGCCGAGCTCGACCTGCTCAGCACCGGCTCCGCCGACTTCCACGGCCCCGAGAACCGCCAGTTCCACAGCTTCATGGCGTTCGAGCTCTACGGCCTCGAGCCCAACCTCGGCCCGATCGGCTGACACTATTTTGATGGGGCCGCCTGCCGGCGGCCGGAGTCGTTCGCGCGGCCCCGCCGCCGCGCCGCTCAGGCCACGCCGGCGCCGGCGCCCGCAGCGGCGCGCTCGCCGCTGAACAGCGCCTGCAGGCGGTACGCCAGCGCCTCCAGCGCGAGCTCCTCCGACACGTTCAGCGCGAGGCTCAGGCGCGTGTCGGCCACCAGCGCGATCGCGCGCTCCAGCGCCGCCCGCTCGCAGCGCTCGGCGTCCTCGCGCAGCTGCTCGCGGCGGTCCACCGCGTACACCAGCTCGCCCGCGCCCTCGCGCACGCACAGCAGGTCGCGCAGCCACAGCTCCGCCAGGCGCAGGCCCTGCTGCAGCGTGCGCGTGCGCACGCGGCGCTCGCCGCGGCGCTGCGCCTCCGCCGCTTCGCGCTCGTAGCGCCTGCGCTCCTTGCCCGGCAAGAGCTCCAGCTCGCCCTCCAGCTCGCGCTGCGCGCGCTCGGACTCCCGCGCGCCCGCCTCGCGCGCCAGCTCCAGCAGCCCCAGCCACGGGCGCTCCCCCGTCTGCGCTCCCAGCGCGCAGCGCACGAAGCGCTCCGCCTGCGCTCGCAGCGCAGCCCCCCGCTCACCCGCCAAGCTCGCCGCCACGGCCGCGTCGCCCATCGCCAGGCGCGCGCACGCCAGCACGCGATCCCCATCGAGATCGTCGTCGTCCGTGTCGGCCGCCAGGCGCCGCGCGATCGCCGCCGCCGGCAGCGGGTCGAAGCGCACCTGCTGGCAGCGCGAGGCGATCGTCGCCAGCACGTCCTCGCGGCGCTCCGCCAGCAGCAGCAGGTGCGTGAACGCCGGCGGTTCCTCCAGCGTCTTCAGCAGGCGGTTGGCCGCCTGGTCGTTCATCGCGTCCGCGCCCTCCAGCACGAACACCCTGCGCGCCGACTCGAACGGCGTGCGCGCCGCCGCCGCCACCACCGGCTCCTCCACGTCCGCCACCAGCATCTCCGCAGCGCCCGACGCGCGCACCCACACCAGGTCCGGGTGCGTCCCGCGCGCCACCCGCTCCGCCACCGTCGCCGGGTTGCGCGCGCCCTCGCTCAGCAGCGCCGCCGCCAGCGCGCGCGCCGCCGCGCGCCTGCCCGAGCCCGCCGGGCCGTGCAGCAGGTACGCGTGCGACGCGCCGCCGCCCGCCAGCGCCGGCCCCAGCACCGCGCGCGCGTGCCGCTGCGCGTCCAGCGCCGCCCGCCAGTCCGCCGTCGCACCGGCCCCGCCCGTCTCGCGCGCGCCCTCGCCCTCCGCCGCTCGCATCGCCATCGCCTGACCGTACTAGCTCCGCGCGCCTGTACGGTGCGCGCATGCAGCGCGGCACGCTGATCACGATCGAGGGCGTCGACGGCGCCGGCAAGTCCACGCTCGCTGTCTCGCTGCAGCGCGAGCTGAGCGCGCGCGGCGCGCGCGTGCAGCTGCTGCGAGAGCCCGGCGGCGTGGAGCTCTCCGAGCGCATCCGCGCGCTCGTGCAGGACCCCGCCCTCGACGTGCTGCCCCGCACCGAGGCGCTGCTCTACGCCGCCGCGCGCGCGCAGCTCGTGCACGAGCGCCTGCTGCCGGCGCTCGCAGGCGGCGCGCTGGTGCTGCTCGACCGCTTCGTCGACTCCTCGCTCGCCTACCAGGGAGCCGCGCGCGGGCTCGGCGTCGAGCAGGTGCGCGCCGTCAACGAGCTCGCCACCGGCGGCCTGCGGCCCGACCGCACGCTGCTGCTGCGCATCGACCCCGCCGCCGCGCGCGCGCGCCAGGCCGCGCGCGGCCTGCAGGCCGACCGCCTCGAGCGCGAGCACCCGCGCTTCTTCGCCGCCGTCGCCGCCGCCTACGACGAGCTCGCGCAAGCCGAGCCCGAGCGCATCCGCGCGATCGACGCCCTGCAGGCGCCCGCGCGCGTGCTCGCCGACGCGCTCGCCGCCGTCGAGGACCTGCTATGAGCATCGCCGTGGCCGCCCCCCCGCCGATCGCCGCCATCTCCACACTCGCGCTGCGCGCCGCCGCGCCGGCAGTCGCCGCGCACGCGCACCGCGCCAGCCACCTCTCCGGCGGCGCCGTCGCGCTGATCGCGCTCGGCGCGGTGCTGGTGCTCGGCTGCCTCGCCTGGGCCCTCGCGCGCGCCTTCGCCTTCGAGCCGCGCTGGACGCTGTCGCTGCGCCACGCGCTCGCCGAGGCGCGCCTGCGCATCGCCGCCACGTGGGCCGAATTCGGCGACTGGCTGCGGCTCGGGCACTAGCGCACCGGCCACGCAGCGCCGGCCGGGCAGCGCGCCGGTCATGAAGCGCGCAGGCCGGGCAGCGCGCAGGCCGGGCAGCGCGCAGGCGAGCCGACCTCTACCTTCGTTCGCGATGCGCTCGAGAGCAACGCCGCTGCCGGTGCTCGGCTGGTTCGCCACGCTCGCGGTGGTGTGGGCGATGACCAACCCACCGTTCGCCGCGCCCGACGAGGCCAACCACTACCTGCGCGCCGTCGGCGTCGGCGACGGCTCGCTCGTGGGCGCGCGCGCCCGCCTGGCCGGGCCGCGGCTCGACCTCAAGCTGGTGCTGCCAAGCGAACCCACCGCCGCGCAGCTCGCCTGGGTCAACCAGGCCGCGCGCGCCGTCACCGTGCCGCCCGGCCTCTCGCCGGAAGGCTTCGACTGCGAGCTGCGCACGCCCCGCGCCTCCGCCGCCTGCACCAACAGCGCCGCCGAGAACCGCGCGCCGGTGCGCGAGATCACCTCGGTCGGCACCTACCAGCCGTTCCCCTACCTGCTGCCCGCCGCCGCGCTGCGGCTCGACCGCCACGCCGGCGGCTCGCTGCGGCTGGCGCGGCTGGCCACCGTCGCCATGTGGCTCGCGCTGCTCGCCATCGCCGTCTACGCGCTGTGGGACCGGGCGCTCGGCGCCGCCTCGCTGGGCGGGCTGCTGGTGGCGCTCACGCCGATGGTGGTGTTCCTCGGCGCCAGCCTCAACGGCTCGGGCCTCGAGGTCATCGGCTCGATCGCGTTCTTCGCCACGCTGCTCGCGCTCACGCGCAGCCCCGACCAAGACCCCGGCGGCGGCCGCCACGGCGGCCAAGACCACGACCACGACCACGAGGGCAGGCAGGCGCGGCTGCTGGCGCTGGCCGGCGCCGCCGGCCTGGCGCTCGCGCTCAGCCGCTCCTCCTCGCCTCTGTGGCTGATCCTCGACGCGCTGCTGGCCGCGCTCGCGCTCGACCGCCGCCGGGCGCGCGCGCTGCTCACCGGGCCGCGCCGCCGCCGGGCCGCCTGCGCCGCCGGCGCGTGCGTGCTGGCGGGGCTCGCGCTCAACCGGCTGTGGGAAGCGCTCTACGGGCCGCACGCCGACATCAGCCTGCTGCCCGGTGCCGCGAACCTGCGTGCGGGACTCTCCAGCATGATCCACTCGCAGGCCGGGCTGGTGGGCAACTTCGGCTATCTCAACGTGAAGCCGCCGCTCGAGCTGACCGTCGCCTGGTGGCTCTTGGCGGTCGCGCTCGTGCTCGCCGGCCTGCGCTTCGGCGCGCGCCGGCACCGCCGCGCGCTGCTCGCGGCCGTCGTGCTGGCGGTGCTGGCGCCGTTCTACCTCGATGCCGCGCTGCTGCACAACACCGGCTTCGACCTGCAGGCCCGCCACTACCTGCCGTTCGCAGCCGTGCTGCCGATCCTCGCGTTCGAGGCGCTCCGCCGGCGGGCCGGCGCCTGCGCGCGCACCGGCCCGCTGTTCACCGCGCTGGCCGCCGGCACCGCCGTCATGCAGGTCGTGGCGTGGTGGTTCAACGCGCGCCGCTACGCAGTCGGCGCGAACGGCCCGCTGTGGTTCCTCGACAGCGCGCAGTGGTCGCCGCCGCTCGGGTGGGTCCCGTGGCTGGCGCTGCTGGCCTGCGCAGGCGCGCTCACAATCGCCGTGACGGCCGTCGGCGAGCGCCGCAGCGCGCCCGTGCCAGCTGTTCCGGGCCACTAAAATAGAGGATGCCGAGAGCGCCGGCGGGCGCCTCCTTTCCGTCCGACCCAAGCGGGACGATCACCGGCCCGACAACAGCTCCGAGTGGGCGTCCGCGAGCCGGCGCAGAAAGAGGAAGGACGATGAACCCAACCCCGCAATCAACCATCTCCCAGGAGGCTGCCACGGGCGCGCCGCCGACCGCCGGGCGCCTGTCCGTCGAGCGTCTGTTCACCACCCCCGGCGTGCACCCCTTCGACACCGTCGAGTGGGAGCTGCGCGACGCGCGCATCGGCCACGGCGACCGCATCGCCTTCGAGCAGCTCGGCGTGGAGTTCCCGCGGAGCTGGTCGCAGAACGCCACCAACATCGTCGCCCAGAAGTACTTCCGCGGCCAGCTCGGCACGCCCGGGCGCGAGCGCTCCGTCAAGCAGATGATCGGCCGCGTCGCCGGCACCATCGCCGGCTGGGGGCGCGCAGGCGGCTACTTCGCAGCCGAGGAGCACGCGCTCGCCTTCGAGCACGAGCTCACGCACATCCTGCTGCACCAGATGGCCGCCTTCAACTCGCCGGTGTGGTTCAACGTCGGCTTCGAGGAGCACCCGCAGTGCTCGGCGTGCCTGCCATATCACGCGCTGGTCTCCACACCCGCCGGAATGGTCCCCATCGGCGAGCTCGTGGAGAACGATGAAGTGGGCCGCACCGTCTACGACTCCAACGGCACCACGCGCGTGGTGGCCGTCAAGGACAACGGGCGCAAGCCGGTCTGGCGCGTCAACCTGCGCAATGGCAGCTTCATCGAAGCCACCGCCGACCACGTGGTCAAGGCCGTCTCGGAGCGTCGCACGCAACCCGCGTGGCTGCGGGTGGATCAGCTCCGCCCAGGAATGCGCATGCACCTGCACCCCCACCGCTGCAAAGTCCTCGACCCCGTGCGGGTGGCGGTCGGCAGCGGCGCAGACGAGGCTTTCGCCCTCCTCGACGAGACCGACCGCGTCGCCGTCGCGGAGGCGGCGCTGGCCGGCTGGCTGCAGGCCGATGGCTTCGTCGGCCAGTACGCGACTGGCACCAATCGCTCACTGACCATCGAGTTCCAGGTGGCAAACGACGACGAGCTCGCCTGGGTCACCCAGAATCTGGACGTCGTCTTCCCCGACGTGCACCGCAAGGTTCGAGACGCCGACACACAGCACACGCGAGTGCAGCGCATTCGCTTGTACGGCGAGGTGCTCCGCGAGTTCGTCGAGCGCTGGGGACTGCTCGCGCGCGGAGCGGAGATCCGCGTCCCGCAACGCTTGTTCGCCTCCTCTCATGAGGAGATCGTCGCCTACCTGCGCAGCCTGTTCCAGGCAGACGGCTATGTATCTGTCCGCCGGGACCACGGTTGCGAGAACGCACGGATCGCATTCGCGGTCATCGGCGAGAAGTGGACGGAGGACGTGCAACTGCTGTTGGCGACGCTCGGCGTACACGCACGCCGCCTTCGCAAGCGCGACAAGCGCAGCGACCGCCATGCGCTGCACGAGGTGGCTGTGTCGATCGGTTCCGAGCGAGCCCGCTTCGCGGAGCTGATCGGCTTCGTCGGGACCGACAAGCAGGAGAAGCTGTTGGAGTCGCTCACCCTGCGCAACCCCAAGCACTGTGCTGATCTGCGCGAGGAAGAGATCGTCTCGATCGAGCCGTTGGGCGAGATGCACGTCTATGACATCCAGACCGAGTCGAACGAGTTCCTGACCAACAACGTCGCCGTGCACAACTGCTTCATCCTCTCCGTGCAGGACACGATGGAGTCGATCCTCGCCTGGAACACCAAGGAGGGCATGATCTTCCGCGGCGGCTCCGGCTCGGGCATCAACCTGTCGGGCATCCGCGGCTCGATGGAGCCGCTGGCCAAGGGCGGCACCGCCTCCGGGCCGGTGTCGTTCATGCGCGGCGCCGACTCGTGGGCGGGCACGATCAAGTCCGGCGGCAAGACGCGCCGCGCGGCCAAGATGGTGGTGCTGGACGTGGACCACCCCGACATCAAAGACTTCGTGTGGTGCAAGGCGCTCGAGGAGGAGAAGGCCGCGGCGCTGCGCGACGCCGGCTTCGATATGTCGATCGACGGCGACGGCTTCTTCTCGATCCAGTACCAGAACGCCAACAACTCGGTGCGCGTGACCGACGAGTTCATGCGCGCGGTGGAAGCGGACGGCGAGTGGCGGCTGATCGCGCGCACCACCGGCGAGCCGGTGGAGGAGGTGTCCGCACGCGAGCTGATGCGCGAGATCGCCGAGGCGGCGTGGCGCTGCGCGGACCCTGGCGTGCAGTACGACACCGTGATCAACCAGTGGCACACCTGCCCCAACAGCGGCCGCATCAACGCCTCCAACCCGTGCAGCGAGTACATGCACGTGGACGACTCCGCCTGCAACCTGGCCTCGCTGAACCTGATGAAGTTCCGCCGCGGCGACGGCAGCTTCGACGTGGCCTCCTTCGAGCACGCGGTGGACGTGATGCTGCTGGCGCAGGAGATCGTGGTGGGGCCCTCCAGCTACCCCACCGAGGAGATCGGCGCCAACGCGCGCGCCTTCCGCCAGCTGGGGCTCGGCTACGCCAACCTCGGCGCCTACCTGATGAGCGACGGCGTGCCCTACGACTCCGACCAGGGACGGGGCACGGCGGCCGCGATCACCGCGCTGATGACCGGGCGCGCCTACCGCCGCTCGGCCGAGGTCGCGGCGGCGATGGGCCCCTACGAGCGCTACGCGGAGAACCGCGAGGAGCACAACCAGGTGATGCGCATGCACCGCGACGCCTCCCACGCGATCCCCGAGACGGCCTGCGCGGACGGCGAGCTGCTGGCGGCGGCGCGGCGCTCGTGGGAGCAGGCGGTGGAGCTCGGCGAGCGCTGCGGCTACCGCAACGCCCAGGCCACCGTGCTCGCGCCCACCGGCACGATCTCCTTCCTGATGGACTGCGACACCACCGGCGTGGAGCCCGACTTCTCGCTGGTGAAGTTCAAGGAGCTGGTCGGCGGCGGGCAGATGACGATCGTCAACCGCACGGTGCCGCTGGCGCTGCAGACGCTCGGCTACTCAGACCAGCAGGTGGAGCAGATCGAGGCCCACCTGGCCGAGCACGGCACGATCATCGGCGCGCCCGGCCTGGCCGAGGAGCACCTGCCGGTGTTCGACGTGGCGGTCGGCGAGCGCGCGATCTCGCACATGGGCCACATCAAGATGATGGGCGCGGTGCAGCCGTTCATCTCCGGCGCGATCTCCAAGACCGTGAACATGCCGCAGGAGAGCACCGTCGAGGACATCGCCGACGCCTACACGCAGGCCTGGCACCTGGGCGTGAAGGCGCTGGCGATCTACCGCGACGGCTCCAAGACCGCACAGGCGCTGCGCACCGAGGCCCAGAAGCAGGTCAGGACCCCCGAGGACGTGGACGCGATCGTGGCGCAGGCGGTGGACAGGGCGCTGGCCGCGGCCGGCCCGCGCCGCAAGCGCATGCCGCGCGAGCGCCAGTCGATCACGCACAAGTTCTCGATCGGAGGCCACGAGGGGTACATCACCGCCGGCATGTACGAGGACGGTTCCGTGGGGGAGATCTTCCTCACCGACATCGGCAAGGAGGGCTCCACGCTGCGCGGCATGATGAACTCGTTCGCCACCGCGATCTCGATCGCGCTGCAGTACGGCGTGCCGTTGGAGACGTTGGTGCAGAAGTTCAGCTACATGCGCTTCGAGCCGGAGGGCATCACCGGCAACCCCGAGATCCCCTTCGCCAAGTCGATGCCCGACTACATCATGCGCTGGCTGGCCTCGCGCTTCCTCGACACCGACGCGCAGGAGGAGCTCGGCATCCTCACGCCGGCCGTGCGCGCGCGCAAAGCGGCGCAGGACGCGGCGCAGGCGATCGCCTCCGACACCGCCAGCCCCGCAGGCGAGGGCAACGGCCAGGCGGCAGCGGACCACCACGCGCAGGACGCGCCGCAAGCGTCGACCGCCGCAGCGCAGCCGCTGCCGGCGAGCGTGGCGCTGACCGACACCCCGCCGGTGGTGCCGGCGCGCCTGCAGGGCCTCGACCTGGGGCCCGCCTGCAGCCAGTGCGGGGGGATGATGCAGCGCACCGGCTCTTGCTACACGTGCAGCAGCTGCGGCAACAACACCGGCTGCGGCTGAGGCG
Organism: Solirubrobacteraceae bacterium; assembly: GCA_035508735.1. Lineage (GTDB taxonomy): Bacteria > Actinomycetota > Thermoleophilia > Solirubrobacterales > Solirubrobacteraceae > Palsa-744. Next base: position 29,504 of record DATJMM010000031.1, read on the forward strand.
CGATGGCTGCCGCGCCGGCCGATCCCCCCTCGCCCGAGCAGCCGCTGCAGGGCGGCTGCCTGTGCGGGGCGGTGCGGTTCGAGATCGCGGCGCCGTTGATCTCATCGGGGTACTGCCACTGCACGCACTGCCAGCGGCGCACCGGCACGGGCGCGTCGGCCAACGTGCGGGTGCCGCGGGAGGGCTTCCGCGTGTTGCAGGGGTGGGAGAAGGTGCGCTCCTACGCCCCGCCCGCCTCGGGCAGGCCGAAGCTGTTCTGCGAGGTGTGCGGCTCGGCGCTGTTCAGCGGCGAACCGCTGAGCGACGAGGAGGTGGCGGTGCGGCTGGGGGCGCTGGACGGCGATCCCGGCATCCGGCCCCAGTTCCGCCAGTTCGTCGACTCGGCGGCGCCGTGGGAGCCGCTCCCCAACGACGGGCTGCCGCGCTACCCGCGCTCGAAGGGCGCGGCGCCTCCCCAGACCTGATCCGGGCGCTCCCGGCGCTGGGCGCTCCTCGCGCTAGGCGGTCCTCGCGCTAGGCGGTCCTCGCGCTGGGCGGCCGCCGCGGGCCGAGCCGCGCCGGCCTGGCGGCGGCGACGCTGCTCCTCATGCGCTGCGCGCGCGTCCGCAGCCAGCGCAGCGAGCGGGGCTCGCCGCAGCGCTCGCGCCAACCCGCGAGCGCACGCTCGAGGCGATCCCGGTCCGGCACGCGCGCCAGCACCTCGACGCGCCCGCCGCCCTCCGCCGGCGGGCCCAGGCGCACGAGGTAGAGCTCGCCCGTGTCGCTCACCCAGGCAGCGCGATGGATCGGACCGTCCAGGGCCTCGCGCCACCACAAGCCGACGTCCAGCTCGCGCGAGCGCACACGCCGCTCGTCGGCGTTGTAGAAGCGCGCCAGCGACTCGTAGCGCTCCGTCGTGCCGGCGCGCGGCGCGGGCTGCTCGCCGGTCGACGTCGGCTCGCCGGTCGACGTCGGCTCGCGGCTCGCGGGCTGCCCGCAGGTCGCGGCCGGCCCCCGTGTGGCGATCCTGTTGGCAGTCATCCGGCTGCACCGCCTTTCCGGAGAGGGTTCGTGCGAAGCCTCCAGCACCGCGCTAAACGACGGGTTACCAAGCGGTAAGAATTGCCGAGGTCTGCGTGCCGGGGAGCCCAGCACGCAACGCACGCTCGTCACCGGCCGCGCAGGGCCGGTGACGAGACCTGGGCGAAGCTGCCGATCAGCCGTTCAGGCGCTTCTTCAGTGCGCTGGCGGCGGAGAATTTCGCGGCCTTCGAGGCCGCGATGCTGATCGTCTCGCCGGTGGACGGGTTGCGCCCCTGACGCGCTGCGCGGTGGCTGACGCTGAACTTGCCAAAGCCGGCAAGCGCGACCTCACCCCCGGCGGCCAACTCGTCGGAGACCACATCGATCGCCGCCTCGAGCGCCTGACGCGCCTGGCTGGCGGCCAGTCCGGTGCGCCCCGCGACCTGCTCGGCTAGATCGTTCTTGGTCATGCCACTCCCTTCTCGAGTGTCGTTGCTGAGGGCAGGCTAACCCCTGGTGAGGACGGCGGGAGCGGAAAACGGCCCGCGAGCGCCGAAAAGAAGCCCTAATTTCGGGAAATCAGACCGGCCCGCCGACGGCCGGCGCCTCCCCCGCCTCCGCGCGAGGGCGCCCGCGCGCCGTCGCGGAGCGCGCCGCGGCGCCCTCCGCGACGCCCTCCATGGCGCTGCGGGGCGCCAGCCGTCCGGCCGCGCAGCACGCCCACAGCGTCGATATCCAGGCCGTCGAGGCGAGCGCCACGTGCACCCACACGAGCTCGGTGGGCAGGTGCGTCTCGTACTGGTCCAGGCCCACCGCCCCCTGCACCGCCAGCAGCGCGCACAGCACCGTCAGCGAGCGCCTCACCATCGCCGTCGCCGGGCGCCTGCGCGACAGCCACCACAGCGCCACCGCAGCGAGGCTGAACACAAACGCGATCTCCGCATGGCGGTGGATCACGAAGTCCATCGTGCCGCGCCCGTCGAAGTCCAGCCGGTTGATCTTCTGGCCCGGTTCGCCGCCCGCGTGCGGGCCGGCCGCGGTGGCGGCGGTGCCGGCAAAGATCGTCAGCGCGCCCAGCGCCACCAGCGCGCGAACGCCCCGCACGATCGTGCGGTCGGTGCCGAGCGCGCCGGCGCGCCGCTCACCGCCCGTGGCGGCGGCGACGGGGGCCGAGACGACTGCGCCGGCGGGAGCCGCCACGGCCGCACCGGCGCTCTCGCCGGCCTCGCCGCCCGGCCGCGCAAGCGCGCCGCCCGCCTCGGCTTCCTCACGCGCGCCGCGGGCGCGCCAGGCCAGCGTCACCGCCGCCACCAGGATCAGCATCGACAGCGCGAAGTGGCCCATCACCCAGCCGTAGTCCAGGCGACCCTTGACGGTGAGGCCGCCCAGCACCGCCTGGCCGATCACGCCCAGCGGCAGCATCGCCGCCAGCCACGTCAGCTCGCGCCGGTAGGGGCGCCGGCGCAGCGCCGCCAGCCAGGCCAGCCCGGCCGCCAGGCATACGGGCGCGGTCAGCACGCGGTTGGAGAACTCGATCAGCGCGTGCGTGTGCAGCGGCGGGTACACGTTGCCGTAGCACTTCGGCCACGTGGGGCAGCCGAGGCCCGAGCCGGTGAGCCGCACGGCTGCGCCGGTGAGCACGATCAGCGTGAGCGCCACCAGCGCGGCGTAGGCGAACCACAGGTACTGGCGGGGGGTGACGGTGCAGCCGTTGGTGCGCGCGCTCAGACGCTCTAGCGGTGCGGGCATCGACAGCTAAGGATGCCACTCGAAGGGCAGCTCCCCCGCCACCTCGGCCAGCCTCGGAGCCGCCGCGTCCCGCTCGGAGACCGTCAGCTCGTGCGCCGGCAGCGGCCACTCGATCGCGATGTCCGGGTCGTTCCAGGCGATCGCGCGTTCCAGCTCGGGGTCGTAGTAGCCGGTCTGCTTGTACATCACGTCCGCCACCTCGCTGAGCGCGCAGAAGCCGTGGGCGAAGCCTGGGGGCACGTACAGCTGGCGCATGCCCTCGTCGTCGAGCTCCACCGCCACCCACCGGGCGTAGGTGGGGGAGCCGCGCCGCAGGTCCACCGCCACGTCCACGATCCGCCCGCGCCCGCAGCGCACCAGCTTGCCCACCCCGGCGCCCACCTGGAAGTGCAGGCCCCGCACCACGCCGCGGGCGGAGCGGGAGTGGTTGTCCTGGACGAAGGCGAGCTCTTCGACGATGCCGGCGTCGCCGTGCCAGGCGCTGCGGTAGGTCTCGCAGAAGAAACCGCGCTCGTCGGCGTGGACGGCGGGCTCGAGCGTCACCACGCCGTCGAGCTTGGTGGGAGTGACGCGCATGGGCCGCAAGAGCCTAGCGGTAGATTTGGCCTGTATGGCGGATCCGGGTCGGGGAGCGGCGCAGACGCCCCAGCACGCGCACGGCTCCGGGTCGCGCTGGAGCGCCGGGCCGGTGCGCCCGTGCCTGGACGGCGCCGCGGTGCACGTGTGGCGCGCCGACGCCGACGCGCTGCCGGCCGGTCTCGAGGAGCTGCTGTGCGAGCGCGAGCGCGAGCGCTCGGAGCGCCTGCTGAGCGCGAGCGCACGCCGGCGGTGGGCGCGTGCGCGCGGCCTGCTGCGCACGCTGAGCGCCAGCTACCTCGGCTCCTCGCCCGGCGAGCTGCGCTTCGTCGTGGGCGCGCACGGCAAGCCCGAGCTCGCGGACGGGGGCCTGTTCTTCAACCTCTCGCACTCGGGCGCAGTCGCGCTGTACGCGTTCAGCCGGCTGGGGGCGGTGGGGGTGGACGTGGAGGTGGCGGCGCGGCGGACGATGGACGAGGCGGCGGTGGCGGCGCGCGTGCTCGGCGAGGAGCAGGCGCAGCGCCTGCGCGCGCTGACCGATCCGCGCGCGCGCCGGCGCGAGTTCCTGCGGGCGTGGACGCGTCACGAGGCCGCCCTCAAGTGCGCCGGCACCGGCATCGGCGCAGCGGCGCCACGCGGCAGCGCGCGCGAGCCATGGGTGCGCCAGCTGGAGCTCGGCCTCGGGCCGCAGGTGGCGGGCGCGCTGGCGTGCGCGCGCGAGCCCGCCGAGTTGCACTGCTGGCAGTGGCGCTCGCGCTGAGCAGCCGGCGTCTCAGCCGAGGTCGGCGGCCACGTCGTGGCCGTACACGTACACAGTCAGGCCTTCTCCCACGTCGTCCACCGCCAGCGGCTTGCCGAAGCTCGCCGGCGGAGCGGCGATCGCGCCGGGGACCGTGGGTCGGGAGTCGGTCAGCAGGAAGCTGCGGACGCCCGCGCGCGGGCGATACCAGCTGCTGATCTGGTTGTTGAAGTACGGACACAGGCCGGCCGGCGTCGCGCAGGCCCCCACCGGGTAGAGCTTGACGTGGAGCCGGGTCTCCCAGCTCACCGGCGCCGAATCCCAGTAGCTGGCGTAGCCCACGCTCGCTCCCTCGGCGCTCGCGAAACGCTCGATCGCCCCAGCCAGGCGCTGGCCGGGACCCACCCCCGCAGGGGTCACGCCGCTCGACAGCTGCGCGTGGATGTTGAGCACGCCGAACAGCGCCACGCCGGTGAGCAGCGCCGCCCGTGCCACCGGCGTCTGCGCTGCAGCGCCGAGCAGCGCCGCGGTCGCGGCCCACGCGCCGAGCAGATAGCGCCCGTCCGTGGTGCTGCCCGACACCGAGGTGAGCGCGAACACAGCCAGCACCACCACCAGCACAAGCCCCCAGAAGGCCACGAACAGATCGCGGCGGACCGCCGCGCGCTCGCGCGCGGAGCCCCGCTCGACCCTGCTCGCCCGGCCGCTCGCGCCCGCCGGACCGCCGGTCTCGCCCGCCGCCCCGCCGGTCTCGCCCGCCGCCCCTCGGGTCTCGCCCGCCGGCGCCCTCAGCCAGCGCCACAGGGCCGCCAGCACAGCCGCCAGCGCGAGCAGCGTGAGCGCCCCGGCGAGGAACGTGAGGAGGTTCGCGCCGCTCGCCGGGGCGCCGAAGAAGTCGCCGCCGCCGAGCGAGCACAGCGTCGCGATCAGGTTCTGGATGCCCGCGAAGATCGATTCGGAGCCGACGAAGTCGACCGGGAAGGGAGCGTGCACCACATTGCGGTCCTGCATCACGTGCGTCAGCAGGAGCGCGAGCAGGGCGGACAGCACCGCCACCGCCAGTGAGAACGCGCTCACCGACCGCCACGAGTCGGCGCGCGTGCGCCACCAGCACAGCGCGGGCGCCAGCACCAGCGCGGGCAGGGCGCTCGCCAGCAGCAGCTGGTCGGTGAGGCCGGCGCCGGTGAACAGCACCAGCGGCGCCGCCACGGCGACGCTCGCGCCGCGGCTCAGCCGGCCGGCGTGCGAGCGCTCCGCCGCGAACAGCAGCGCCGCGCAGAGCGCCGCCAGATGCAGCACCACCAGGCCGTGGCTCTCCGGCACGTACAGGATCCAGCGCTGCGCTTCGCTGGCGGCGAACAGCACCGCCGCGCAGGCGAGGCCCGCCACGCGGCCCAGCGCCCACCACGCGCACGCCGCCACCGCGGCGGAGCCGAGCAGTCCCCCGACGATCGGCGCCGCCTCCCACAGCTGGCGGTAGCCAGGCAGCCCGGCGGTGGCGCGCATGAACCACCACGGCTCGTACCAGGCGTGGTTGCCCAGGTTCACCACCGCCCCCGCGGGCAGATGACCGGCGAGCGCCGGCATCACCAGCGCCGACGCGTTGTCCGCGTTCAGATACAGGCTGTGCACCAGCGAGGCGGCCTGCGCGGCCAGCACGACCAGGTTGGCGAGGCCCGCGAGCGCCGCCAGCCAGGCGAGCGCTGGCAGCACGCGAACGCGCCCCGCGCTCGCCGCGCCCATGGCGCCGGTCACCCCGCGACGGATAGCTTCCTCCTGCAAGGCGCGAGCACTCTAGCAGCGGCGAGGCGCCGGCCAGCGCGCTGCCGGCGGCATGGGCGCGAGGCGCGATCGCGACCGCCCGCGGCCCCCCGGATGCGCTCGGATGGAGCAGGCCTCGCTAGCCGGCGTGGTGGCGCGAGCGGGAGCGCCGGCCGTGCTTCTTGCGCGGGCGCATGTGGTAGATCGTGATGCTCGCCCTCGACACGTTGCGCTCCTTGTCGTAGGCGAGGAACGTGAGCGTGTGACGGCCGTAGGGGATGTGCTTGGCGCCCTGCCAGTCGAGCGCGCCGGCCAGCGTGTCGGGGAAGCTCGGCCCGTCGTAGTTGCGGATCAGCTTGCCGTCCCACTCCAGGCGGATGCGGAACACGCCGATCGAGCTGGCCGCGGACACGTGGATCGGCAGCGGGCCCCCGTAGCGCACGCGGTTGCGGGGCGAGGCGATCGTGATCTTCGGCCCCGTGAACACCCCGCACGGTTCGCTCAGCTCGTCGCCTTCGCGCGCGTACGCGCGCATCGCCGCAAACGACGGCTTGCGCGTGCCGTTGGACCTCAGCAGGCCCGACAGCACCGGCCCTTCGTCCTCCAGCGGGAACCACAGCGCGACCTTGACGTAGGGGTCCTGCTGCAGGCAGTGGTAGGCCTGGCGCAGGTACGTGGCCTGCTGTTCTTCGCTGACGCCCTCGGGCTTCTGGCCAGCCCATGCCCCTTCGGGGCAGACCGCGCTGGTCGTGCGCCAGCTGAGCTCGGTCATCCAGATCGGCTTTTCCTCGCCGTTGGCGACCATCACGTCGTGGACTTCGCGGTAGGCGAGGAACGAGTCCGGCACCAGGCGATCGTTGGCGCCCCGCAGGAATTCGTAGGGGGAGAGCACGTCGCAGGCGGTGTCGGTGTGGACTCCCACCGCATCGAAGTAGCCCTTGCCGCCGGCGCCGTACACCCCTTCCAGGTATTCGTAGTCGTTGCCGGTGAGCCCGCCCAGCACCACCGTGGCATCGGGGTCGGCGCTCTTGATCGCCGGGTAGGCCGCCTTCAGCAGTTCGGTGTAGGCGGCCGCGTTGGGGCCGCCGGGCCACCACGCGGAGGAGTCCTCCTCGTTCCAGATCTCGTACGCGCTCACCCGCGCGCCGAAGCGCTGCGCCAGCTCGCCCACGAACGCCCCGTATTCCTGCGCGCTCGCAGGCGGCGTGCTCGGGTTGCCCGAGCCCGTCTCCCAGCTCGGCGTGTCGACCACGTCGAGCAGCACCTTGGTGCCCGCCGGCAGCGAGCGGAACGTTTCTTCGTAGTAGCCCAGCCAGAACGTCGAGAACGAGCCGCTCGCGGGCTCCAGGTCCGGCCACGAGGCGAACATGCGCACCCAGTGGGTGCCGAGCGCCTGCACAGCCGGGATCTGCGCCGAGGTGCTGCCGATCAGGTTGACGCCGGGTTCGGCGGCCTGGGCGCCGGGCGCGCCCACGGCGGCGATGGCGACGGCGGCGAGCGCGCCGGCGAGCGCGCACGTGCCCGCACGGCGGGCGTCACGGCCGATGCACGCAAGTGAGCCCATGCCAATCTGTATTCGGTCCGCGCTCACGGGACTTGACTGATCTGCCGGCCGATCGACGTATGGATCGACGGCGTGCAAGCGGGGAAGGCTCGCCGAGCCCGCGCTCTGCGGGACCGCTCTGCCTGCTCTCGGCGCTGCTCTTACGCGCTCTCGGCGCCGTGCTCGCCCTCAGCACCTGGATCGCCGGCGCTGCTCGGGTGGAAGATGCCCTGACGGAAGACCACGAAGTTGGCGGCGAAGACGACCGCGACCGTCGCCACGTACACGACCTCCGTCGGCAGGTCCAGCGCCGACGGCAGCAGCGCGGTGGAGGCGGCCGTCACCCCGTACTGCACGGCCGCGACCAGCAGGTAGCGCCACAGCTGGTGCCCGAGAGGGAGCGCGAACTCCTCGTGGTGCACCCACACGAACACCCGCTGCAGCGTGAAATGCACCGCCAGGCCCGTGCAGAAGCCGATCACCAGCGCCTCCTGGAACGGCAGCCCGACCACGTCCGCGAGCACGGTCGTGGTGCTCAGGTAGACCACGGCGACGGTGGCGCCGGAGAGCGCGAAGCGCATCCCCTGCCCCAGCAGGCCCGAGCTCGGCGATCGCAAGCCCTTGGCCGCCGAGCTGATGCGCGCCGCCGGCGTGGTGCTGGTCATCCCCGGAGCGTAGTGGACCGCCTGCGGCCCACCGCGGCGCGGCTATGATCGGCCGCCTGCCCGGCCTTCCCTCCGAGCCCCAGCCCCACTGCCGCATCTGCGGCGCCACCACGCGTCAGGCTGGCACGGTGCACGGACGCTACAGCCGGCGGGACTACCGCCTCGCGCGGTGTCCGGCCTGCGGCTACGGGTTCGTGCTCGACCCGTGGCTCGACTATGCCGCGATCTACGACGAGCGCTACTACGCTGGAGAGGGAGCCGATCCGCTGGTCGACTACCGCTTCGAGCTCGAGCATCCCGAGCGCTCGATCCGGCGATACGAGTGGGAGGGCATCGCCCAGCTCGTGGAGCACCTCACGGGCGGACGCGACTCCGGGCGCCGCTGGCTCGACTACGGCTGCGGCAACGGCTGCCTGGTGCGGCACCTGCGGGAGAGCGCCCGCGCGGACGCCTGCGGCTTCGACGAGGGGGCGATCGCGCGCGAGGCCGAGGCCCGCGGCATTCCGGTGCTCGAAGCCCACCAGCTGCCCGACCTCGCCGGGAGCTTCGATGTCGTGACCGCGATCGAGGTGATCGAGCACACGGTCGATCCCGTGGCAGAGCTGCGGCGGATGGGCACGATGCTTCGCCCAGGGGGCCTGCTGTATCTGACGACGGGCAACGCGCAGCCGTATGCCGACCGGCTGGCGCGCTGGCGCTACGTGATCCCCGAGATCCACATCTCGCTGTTCGAGCCGCGCACGCTGGAGCGCGCGCTGATCGAGGCCGGGCTGCGCCCCGAACGCGCCGCCCTCGGGCCCGGCTTCGATCAGGTCCTGAAGTTCAAGGTGCTCAAGAGCCTTCGCCTGCGGCGGCGCTCGCCGCTCACCGATCTCCTGCCCGCGCGCCTGGTCGCCGTGCCCGCGGAGCGCGTCGCTCGCCTCAGCGAGCATCCGGTCGGCTGGGCGCCGTGAGCCCCCGCAGGAACGCGTCGGTCTCGGCCAGCGCCTCCGGGGTGCCGATCTCGTAGAAGCGCTCGCTCGCGAGATAGCCGGCCAGCAGGCCGCGGACGGCCAGGCGCGCGTACAGCGCGGCCAGCTCGCCGTCGCGCTCGTCGACGCCGGCCAGCGCCTCGCTCGTGAGCCCGCCCAGCCCGTAGTCGATCCACTCCATTGCGGGCGTGGGCGCACGCTTGTCGTAGGCTGTCACGCGCCCGTCGCGATAGAGCGCGTTCGAGACGTCCCAGCGGCCTTCGTTGTGGAGCACGGTCATGATCGCGGGCAGTCCGCTGGCGCACCATGCGGTGAGCACCCCTCGATAGTCGACGCGCAGGTAGGTGTCGCCGTAGAGGACGAGGAAGCGATCGCCGAGCAGCGGCAGCGCCCGCCTGATCGCTCCCAGCGTGCCGTCGAGGCCCGGACGGTCGTAGCTGTAGCGGATCGTCACCCCGAAGCGCTCCGCGCCGATCGCCGACTCGATCTGCTCGCCGCGGTAGCCGACGCACAGCACGGCGTCGCTCAGCCCGTGGTCGGCCAGCAGGCGCAACTGGTGCAGCAGGAACGGCTGGCCCGCGACCTCGATCAGGGGCTTGGGCGTGTCGCGCACCCGCTCTCCGAGCCGGGTGCCGAGACCTCCGGCGAGGATGCAGACGGGGGGCGTCAGGCGACCCGCGGGCTCGCCGCGCACTCAGTCTTCCCAGCCGTGGCGCGACTCGACGATGTACTTCGGACGATCTCGCGATTCGTCGTAGATACGGCCCACGTACTCGCCGATCACGCCCAGCGACAGCAGCTGGATGCCGCTGAAGAACGCCACCACGATCACGATCGTGGGGTTGCCGACGGGGAAGTTCTCGCCGGCCAGCTTCAGCGCCAGGTAGACGAGCGCGACCATGAAGGCGAGCAGCGACAGGCCCACGCCGACGATGGAGATCAGCTGCAGGGGGTAGCGGGAGAAGCCGACGACGCCGTTGAGGCCGATCACCAGCGAGCCCCAGAAGCGGTTGTACTTGCTCGTGCCCGCCGCGCGCGGGGCACGGTCGTAGAGCACGCTCGTCTGACGAAAGCCGACGAGGCCGACCAGGCCGCGAAGGAAGCCGTGGCCCTCCTTGAGCGCCACCACGTTGTCGACCACGCGGCGGCTCATCAGGCGGAAGTCGCCGGTGTTCGGCGGTATGTCCACGTCGGCGATGCGCTTGATCACCCGGTAGCCGACGGCCGCCACGATGCGCTTGGGGATCGTCTCGCCCGCTCGCGTGCGCCGCTGCGCGTACACCACGTCGTTGCCCTCGAGCCAGCGCGCGACGAGCTCGGGGATCAACTCGGGCGGGTCCTGCAGGTCGCAGTCGATCGCCACCACCGCGTCGCCCGCGGAGGCCTCGAGACCGGCGATCGTGGCCATCGGCTGGCCGAAGCGCCGCGAGAAGCGCAGCATCTTCACGCGCCGGTCGCGCCGGCGGAGCTCGAGGATCAGCTCCTCGGTTCGATCCGTGCACGGGTCGACGCTGAAGATCAGCTCCCACTCGAGGTCGAGGCCCGCCATCACCTCGCGCAGGCGCTCATACGCGGCCTCCACGTTGTCCTGCTCGTTGTACGCCGGGATCACGATGCTGAGCATGCGGCGCCCGGCCGTGCGATCCTCCGCCGGCGCCGACGTCGGCTGCGCGCTCATCTCGCGCTCTCCGCCCGCTCGAGCACGACCAGTCCACGCACCCCGAAGGGCGGGCGGATGCCCAGCGCTAGCATCCGCTCCTCCAGCCGGCAGGCGAGCCGGCCGAGCGCGGAATCGGTCGTGCGCTCGATGTCTGCACGCACCCTCTGCTCGAGCTGCTCGCCCTGGAGATGCGCGAAACGCCGCCGGTTGCGCTGCTTGACCGCCCAGAAGGCCGGGTAGATCGGCGCGCCCAGGTGCGCGTCCTCGAGCACCTCGAACCCGGCGGCGCGCGCCTTGCGCGCGAGCTCGCCCCGCGCATAGCGGCGCTCGTGGCCGAGGAAGCGGTCGTAGTAGTCGTAGTTCCCAGGTCCGGCAGGCACGACGATCACCGCGCGCGCCCCCGGCCGCAGCACGCGCAGGATCTCCGCCAGCGCGCGCTCATCGTCCCCCACGTGCTCGAGCAGGTTGGCGCTAAGTGCCGCGTCGACCGCTTCGTCCTCGAGCGGCAGGGCACACACGTCGGCCAGCAGCAGCTGCGCCGCCGGCACGTTCTCGTGCGCCGCGCGCAGGCCGCTGGCGACGAGATCGACCCCGATCAGGCTCGCGTCGGGCAGCGCGCGCTGAAGGTCCTCCAGCAGATAGCCGGTCGAGCAGCCCACGTCGAGGACCGTCGGACGGGGCGGCAGGCTCCCGATCCGCGCGAGCATCGCGCGCCGCGTCCACACGTCGATGAAGTGCGTGCGGCTGCTCTCCTGATGCAGCTCCTCGAGGTCCTCGGACCAGTTGACCTCGCTTCCGGCGTCGACATGGCTGACGAAGGGCTGGCTCACGTGCTCAAGAATCTCCGATCCGCCCGAACAGCGTGTCGTCGATCCGCCTCAGCGTCGCCAGATCGCGCTCGGCCGCGAGCCGGCGGCGAAACCCAAGGTCGCGCCAGTCGTCCCACTGCGCCGAGACGAGCTTGCCGGTGAAGGCCGCGCCGGGCTCGTGCTGGAGCAGGCGGCAGACGAGCTCAGCCGCCTCGCTCGCCGGCACGCCGCCGCGATCGAGTTCTGCGCGCGTCCGCTCGAAGTACTCCGCGCCGGCGCGATCCGGCCCCGCCACGAGGGTGGCGCGGTGCATCTCGGTCGCCACGAACCCCGGCGCCACGCAGTTGGCACGAACGCCGTCGGCGGCGAGCTCGAGCGCGATGGTCTCGGTCAAGCGCACGACCGCTGCCTTCGAGGCCGCATAGGCGGCGAAGCGCGGCAGGGGCGCGGTGCCGCCGCCGCCGCTGAAGGTCACGATCGAGCCCTTGTTCGCGCGCAGCGCCGGCAGGCAGCTGACGATCGCCTGCAGCGTCCCCGTGACGTTGACGTCGAGCGTCCGCTGGAAGCCCTCGACGGAGTAGGTGCCGACGGGTCCCACAGGGTCCAGCATCGCCGCCGCACAGACGAGCCCGTCGACGTCGCCCAGGCGCGGGGCGAGGCGGCGCCACGCTGTCTTGTCGGCGACGTCGAGCGCGACCGCCTCGTGTTCCTCGCCGGCCAGCTCGGCGCAGGTCTGCGCGAGCGCCTCCCGGCTGCGCGCGAGCAGCAGCAGCCGCACGCCGCGCTCGGCGAGGGCTTCGGCCACGGCGCGGCCGATCCCCCGCGAGCCACCCGTCACGACGACGCGCCGCGGTGCGCTCAAGTGGCGATCGCCTCTCGCATCCGCCGATAGGGGCCCGCGGAGTACGCCGCCTCCACCTGCTCCCACGCATAGAGCGCGTCCTCCAAGCCGCCGTTGACCAGCGAGGAGTCCGACGCCGCGATCGCACACTTGAGGTTGCGCCACTCCTGCGCCCACGAGCAGTCCTCGTCGGGGTAGTCGATCCGCTCCAGGCTCGGCGGTCCCAGCTCGGGTCCCATCCTGTAGATGCGGAGCGTCTGCGGGCCGTAGGAGCGCACGAGGCCGTCGACCTGGAGCTTGGCCTTCTCACAGTAGATCTCCAGCGAGAACGTGTTCTTCCACTCGGTCCAGCTGACGTGCAGCAGCGCCCAGGGCGCGCTCCTCGACTCGGCCTCGCCGAGCATCAGGGCGGCGTTGTCCTCACCCGTGATGTCCCAGAAGTGCGTGCGCAGCAGCGCCGCATGCAGCGGCAGGGCGCCGGCGATCCAGTGACTGAGATCGAGCAGGTGCATGCCCTGGTCGATCAGCTCGCCCCCGCCGGAGCGTGCCGGCTGGGCACGCCACTCGCGCTCGTAGCCGGGTCGGCCCCCGTGCCCGTAACGCGCGCGCAGGAACAGAAGCTGCCCATGGCTGCCCGAGCGGGCCAGGGCCGCCGCGCGCGCTATGCCCGGATGGAAGCGGTGGTTGAATCCCACCTTGACCACCCGGCCGGCGGCTGCACGGAGGTCGAGCAGCCGCCTGATCTCGGCCGTCGAGATCCCGGCCGGCTTCTCGACGAGCACGTGCGCCCCCGCGCCGAGCGCGCGCTCGGCGAGCGCCGCCAGCTGGTCGTGGACGGTCGCCACGATCACCACGTCCGGTCCGGCTGCGAGCAGCTCCTCGAGGCTCCCGTATGCACGGGCGCCATGAAGCTGCGCGAGCGCCGCCGCCGCCTCGACGTCGATGTCCTGGCAGCCGAGCAGCGTGTCGTCGGGCTCGAGCGCCGCTGCCCGCTTCGCCCCGATCAGGCCGCAACCGACCACGGCGACCGACAGGCCGCTCATGCGTACTCGCTGGCGTAAGCCCCGTCGAACTCGAAGTCGAAGGCCAGCTCGGAGGCCCCCGCCGCGGCCATCGCCTGGCGCGTGTCCTCGGGACGCGGGCAGTACACGAGCAGGAAGCCGCCGCCGCCGGCGCCGACGAGCTTGCCGCCGATGACGCCGCTGCGCCGCGCGAGCATGTAGAGGCGATCGATGTGCTCGGTGGCCATCCCCGGCGAGCGCCGCCGCTTGTGCTCCCAATGTTCGTGCATCAATTCGGCGTAACCCTCCAGATCGCCCGACTCGAGCAGCTCGCAGCTGCGCCGCCCCAGCTCCTTCGTTCGATGCAGGTTCTCGATCATCTCCTCGTCGCCTGCCTTCGAGCGCTCGTCCTGGTCGGAAAGCACCCTCGAGGCCGAGCGCGCCTCGCCCGTGTAGAACAGCAGCAGCTGATCGCGCAGCCTGCGCAGCACGTCCGCGCCGAGCTCGATCGGGCGCACCTGCACGCCGCCGTCACGCTCGATGGTGTAGGCGCAGATGCCGCCATGCGCAGCCACGTAGGGGTCTTGCTTGCCGACCGGCTCGCGCAGCACGTCCATCTCGATCTCGCAGGCGCCCTCGGCGAGCGCCCCCGGCGTGATCGACGTGCGCCGCGCGTGCGCGAGCCCCTTCAACAGGCACACCGTGAAGGCCCCGGAGGAGCCCATGCCGGTGCCCGCCGGCACGTCGGCGACCGACGCGATCTCGAGCGGGTTGCCGCGCCAATGGCGCGCCAGCGTCTCGCGCAGGATCGGGTGGCGGATCTCGGGGATCTCGTCGACCTCCTCCATCTCGGAGTACTTCATGCGGTAGCGCCGCTGGAAGACCGTGTGGGTGAGCATGTATACGTACTTGTCGATCGCACCCGACACGAAGAAGCCGCCGTGCTCACGGTAATAGGAGGGCAGGTCGGTGCCGCCGCCGCCGAGCGATATGCGCAGCGGCGCCCGACTGAAGATCACGCTCACGCAGACGGCCCCTTCCCGCTCGCCGCCATACCCTCGGCGAGGCGATCGCGCCAGGCGTATTCGCTCTGCGCGAGCCAGCGCACCGTGCGCGCCACGGACTCGCGGATCGTCAAGCGCGGCTCCCAGCCGAGCGCGCGAATGCGGCTCGTGTCGAGGTGGATCAGCGGGCTGTCGCCGGTCCAGCCGCGCCTTCCCCCCGTGTGCTCGATCTGCGGCTCGAGACCGAGCTCGGCGGTGATGATCGCGATCGACTCGTCCACCACGATCGTCTCGTCGGTGCCGAGGTTGTACACGTGCGCACCCGCCTCCTCGGCGTGCTTCGACGTCGCCGTCAGCATCGCCTCGACGCAATCCTGCACGTACAGGTAGGACTTCTCCTGCCGCCCGTCGCCGAGCACGGTCAGCCGCGAGGGATCGCGCCTGAGCGCGCGGTAGAAGTCGAACACGTGGCCGTGCGTGTAGCGCTCGCCGAGGATCGAGACGAAACGGAAGATCACCGCGGTGAAGCCGTAGCCAGCTGCGTAGGCCTCGATCAGGCCCTCGCCGGCGAGCTTCGACGCGGCGTACAGCGACGTCTGCAGCGGGAAGGGCGCGTCCTCCGGCGTCGGGAAGACCTCCGGCTCGCCGTAGACCGAGCCCGTCGAGGAGAAGGCGATCCGCTTGACGCCGTTCACGCGCATCGCCTCCAGCACGTTCGAGGTCGCGATCGTGTTCTGCTCGAGGTCGCGCCGCGGGTGCTCCAAGCCCCGGCGCACGTCCGCGTTGGCCTGGAGGTGGACCACCCAATCGCAATCGCGCGTGGCCTGCTCGAGCACGTCGCGCGCGAGCACGTCTCCCTCGACCAGCCGCACCCGCCCGCCGGCGAGGGCGTCCGCGATGAACTCACGGCGCCCGGTGCGAAAGTCATCGACGATCACCACCTCCGCGCCGGCGGCCACGAGCCTGTCGGCGAGCGTGCTGCCGATGAAGCCGGCGCCGCCGGTGATGCACACGCGCCTCACGCCTGGCACCCGTCCACGCAGAGGTCGAAGGGCCGGCGCCCGTGCCATGCACCCAGCATCATCGCTACAGCGTGAAGCCTGCGGCGACCGCGTCGCCGTGGAACATCCTGACCGTCTCGAGCGAGTACTGCTCGAGGTTCTTGCCCAAGCAGTCGAGCTTCTTCAGCATGTCGTGCGTGACCGTGATGATGTGACAACCCACCTGGTCGGCCTGCACGACGTTGAGGATCTCCCGCGGCGAGGCCCAGATCAGCTCCGCCCTGGGGGCCTGCGCCATGATGTCCACCGCCCGCGCCATGATCGGCACGGGGTCGATCCCGGCGTCGGCGATTCGCCCCGCGAACACCGAGATGTACGAGGGGGCGCCGTCCTTGACCGCGGCGGTTATCAGCTCCACCTGCGCGGTGGTGAACAGCGCCGTGACGTTCACCTTGACGCCGTCCTCGGCGAGCTCGCGCACGAGCGATGCGGTCGATTCGCCCGTCGTGGTGGTCACCGGGACCTTGACGTAGACGTTCTCGCCCCAGGCGGCGATCAGCCGCGCCTGGCGGCGCATCTCATCGGGGTCGTCCGCGAACACCTCGAAGGAGATCGGGTGCTTGGTGATGCGCTCGAGCAGGCGCTGCGCGAACTCCGCATAGTCGGTCAGGCCGGCCTTCCACATCAGCGTCGGATTCGTGGTGAACCCGGCGATGCGCGCGTCGGCGGCAAGCGCCAGGATCCCGTCGAGGTCGGCCCCGTCGGCAAAGATCTTCGTCGAGATCCGATCGAGCATTGCGGCCACCATACCGCGCGCCGGCCCGGATTCGCGGACGCGGCCGGCGGCCCGATCCCGATCACGCGGAGTCGCGGTCGAGGATCAGCTCGACGGCGCCGGCGAGGCCGTCGGCGCGTATCTGCGGCTCGCCGATGCCGGTGCGCTTGTGCTCGCTCGGCGGGTACTCCAGGAGCGCCGTGCCACAGCCCGCGGCGTTGCCCGCGAGCACGTCGCCGTCGGTGTCGCCGATCATCCACGAGCGCGCCAGGTCGAGCGCGAGCATCGCCGCCGCGCGGCGCAACATGCCCGGCGCCGGCTTGCGGCACTCACATGCGCCCGCCAGCCCGGCGACGACGCCCTCCGGGTGGTGCAGGCACAGCAGCGACAGCGCGATCGTGAGCCCGTCGGCGGCGAGCAGCGCGAGCACGCGCTCGTGTACGGCGAGCAGCTCCTCCACGGTCGTCTTGCCCTTGGCGGCGGCGGGCTGGTTGGTGACGCAAACGAGCGCATAGCCCGCGGTCTCGAGCCGCCCGAGCGAGTCCGCCACGTGTGGCAGCAGCCTCACATCAGGCGCCGCCAGCGGCGACTCCGCCAGGCCGGTTTCGGGGTCCGCGACCCCCTCGTTGAGCGTGCCGTCGCGATCGAGCAGAGCGCCCCGCCCACCGCGCGGCGGGGCCGCGCCGGCGGCGCGCAAGAGCGCCAGGCCGCTGCCGGCGGGGAACTCCCAGCGACCGCTCACCGCGTGTCGCGCGCGGCGAGCGACTCCCAGTGACCCTGCTGCATGGCCAGCTGCGGGTGCGAGACCAGACCATGCCAGACGACCGCCTGAAAGGACTCGACCAGCGGCGTGCGCAGCTCCGGCGGCGGGTCGATCAGGATCGCCGCCTGCGCACACTCGGCAAGGGCGCCTCCGGGAGCGCCGACGACGCCGAAGATCGAGGCCCCGACGTCGCTCGCCAGCTCCATCGCGCCGACCAGGTTCGTCGACACGTTGTGCTCGCGCGAACCGCCTCCGACCGAGAACACCAGCAGCGCGTCGATCTCGCTCAGACGCGAGGTCTCGAGCCACGCGCTGTACGCGGTCTCCCAGCCGTCGTCGTTCGTTCGCGCGGTCAGCTCCGAGACGTTGTCGCTGGGCGCGTAGCTCTCGAGCGCACAGAGCTTGCGGAAGTCGTTGACCGCGTGCGAGGCGTGACCGGCGCCGCCGCCCACCCCCAGTATGAACAGGCGCCCACCCCGCTCGCGCACGTCGGCGAGCCCGCGCGCGAGCGCGTCGAGCTGCTCCGGATCGACCTGCTGGGCGAGCGCCGCGGCCGCTGACAGGTAGGCGACGGCGTGATTTGTCGGTGGCACCGGGCGGTAGTCTGGCACGCCACAGCCTCGCCCGCATGCACATCTGGACCGACATAGCGACCCGCGAGCTGGCGATGCTGGCGGTGCTTTTCGCCCTTGGCAGCGGGCCCGCCGCCTTCCTCGGCCGGCGCTTCGACACCGCCGCGCGACTCGCCCTCGCACCCGTCCTCGGGCTGTGCGCAGGCACCTGCGTGTTCACCACGCTGATCTGGCTCACCGCAGCCGACAACACATATTGGCTCGTCCCGGTGCTGGCCTGCGTCTCGGTCGGGTTCGCGCTCCGGCGGACGTTCGCCGGCGCCGCCGGCCGCGGCGAGCGGGGCGGTGTGGCACGCATGCTCGCGCCCGTGCGCCGCCTGGGCGCGTTCGACGCGCTCGCGCTGCTCGCGGTCTGTGTGATCGTCGCCGCGCCCCTCGACTACACGCTGCACGAGCGCCACAGCACCGGCCCGATGGGCTTCGAGGTATGGGACTCGGTCGACTACACGGCCGAGCCCGACGGCATGGAACAGGAGTCCATTCGCCAGGCCAGCAGGCCGCTCTCCGCATCCGAAGTCCGGGGCTTCGTCAACGGATCCGGTGGCAGGCGTCCCGCCGCGTCGCAGCTGCGACGGTCGAACTTCATCAGGCTGTTCTGGACGTTCTACGCCAGCGGCGACCAGAACCTCGACGCTGCGCCGCTGTCGGCCAACGTCAACGCGTTCCTCGGGCTGCACGGAACCGAGACCCAGGGCCTGTTCCTGATCGCGTTCCTGATCGTGGGTGCGCTCGGCGCGTTCGGGGCGATCCGCTATGCCGTGCCCAGACAGCGGTGGGCCGCGCCGTTCGCGGGGGTCCTGTTCGCGGGACCGTTCTACATGCAGCTCGTCGTCGACGGCAGCCAGGCGGCCATCTGCGGGCTTGCCGTGATCCTCCCGATCGTCGCCGTCGGCGTCGATGCGCTGCGAGAGCGCGCGCCGTCGAGCCTCGTCCTGCTCGCCATCCTCGGCTCCGGGCTGCTCGCGCTGTATCCGCTGTTCGCGCCGATGGTGGTGCTCGCATCGCTCGCGGTCCTGGTCGTGCTCGGCGGGCTCGCGCGACGCCGCGGACAGCTGCGCCGCGATCTGCTGCTGCGCGTCTTGCTCGGCGTGGGACTCGTGGTGGCGCTGAGCGCCGTGCTCGACCTCGTCGCCTTCACGCGCGACCTGCGCTACTGGCGCGACGTGCTGCGGGGCGACTACTTCGCCGCGGGCCTGCCGCAGTACCACCTGCCGCTGTCCGTGCTGCCCGGCTGGCTGCTGCAGACGCGCGAATTCTATTCGCTCACCGAACTCGGCAGCGCAGGCGCGCACGAACTGCTGATCGGCGCCCTGATCCCGCTCGCGCTGATCGCCGTCGCCCTGTTCGGGCTCGCACGGCAGCGCGCCGCGCTCGTGCTCGCACCCTTCCTGCTCGCCTGCGCCGCGCTCGCCGCCTACGTGAGCCTCGCCCAGAACTGCTCGTATTGCACCGACCGCAACCTGCTGCCGGCCGCGCCGCTCGGCATCGGGCTGGTCGCGCTCGGCGTCGCCGCGCTGCTCGCCGCCCGCTCCCGATGGCTGCGGCTGGCCGGCGTGCTCGTCGCGCTCCTCGCGCTGCTCGCCGTAGCCGCGCGCACCCGCCAGGAGCGCCTGCGCTTCGCCGACGGCGCCTACTTCTTGGACGCCGGCGACAGGGCGCTGCTTGCGCAACTGCCCTCCCGCCCCGGCTACGTCGACCTCGAAGGCTACGGCGAGGATCTCGGCAAGGCCCCCGGCGAGCTTCCGCTCGTCTACTACATGGTCTCCGAGGAAACCCATGGGCACGTGTCGCTGCCGAGCGAATTCGTCGACTACTCGAGCCTTGCCTACCTCGGCGAAGCGAACCCGCGAAACCCGCAGTTCAATCCCGACTACCGCTACGTGCTGACGCGCATAGGGGGGGTGCAGACGGCCCGCCGCGTGGTCGCGCGCACCGGCTCGCTCGCGCTCGAGGAACGTGCCGAGCCGGTGGACGTGACCGTCGTCTCCGGGCTCGGGGTGCCGCCCGTGCGCCTGGACATGAGCGGACTTCCGTGGGTCGAGGGGCCGCTGCACCTGCTCGCCGTCGGCGACGCGCCGGGGCCGATCTGGATCTCGATGCGCTTCGCGACGCTCGTCCCTGTGAGCGCGCCGCCGCAACCCGGCGTGTCGATACGCACGCGCGGCGCCACCGTCACCGCGTGCGTGCGGGCGAGGGGCGGCGCGCCCGTGCGCAAGGCGACGCTGACGATGAGCTTTCCCCAGGTGGCCGGCATCGTGCCAGCCGAACCCTTCGCCATTCCCG
Organism: Solirubrobacteraceae bacterium; assembly: GCA_035508735.1. Taxonomy (GTDB): domain Bacteria; phylum Actinomycetota; class Thermoleophilia; order Solirubrobacterales; family Solirubrobacteraceae; genus Palsa-744. The sequence continues at coordinate 49,278 of DATJMM010000031.1, forward strand.
AGGAGCCGCAGGCGATGCAGCTGGTCGCGATGCGCGCCGTCAGACGCTGTTCGCTGTGAGGACCAGCTGCTCGAGGCGCCCGCGCATGGCCGCGCCGGTCGCCTGCGGCGAGAGCGTTCGCGCTATGTCTGCGCGTGCGCGCTCACCGAGCGCGGCGGCGCGCTCGGGCGCGCTGACGATCTCCCGCATCAGCTGTGCGGCGTGGGCGACGGAGGGCGCCGCCCAGGCGCCGTCGGCCGGATAGATCTCGCATTCCGGACCGACGAGCGTCGGCTCGAAGTCCACCAGCAGGCAGTTGCGCTCGTTCATGAAGTCGAGGTTGCCCGAGTAGGCGGTCGCGATCACGGGCTTGCCGATCGCCATCGCCTCGGCCAGCGTCAGGCCGAAGCCCTCCGAGCGGTGCAGCGACACGTAGCAGTCGCACGCCGCCATCAGCCCGTCTCGCTCGGCGGCGCTCAACGAACGATCGACGACGTGGATGTCGCTGCGATCGCCCACGGCCCACAGCACCTCCTCCTCGGCGAGCGGCCGCAAGGGCGCGTTGATCGTCTTCAGCAGCAGCTGGGGACCCTCGCCGGGCGCGAACGCCTGCTTGAACGCTTCGATCAGGCCGACCGGGTTCTTGCGCTGGATCGTGCTGAGGTAGTCGAACACGAACAGGAACAGGAAGCCGTCGCGCACGCCGAGGCGCAGCGGCGCCGCCGCAGGCCGTGGGGCCTGCACGGGCGGCGGCAGCGCGACGACCGGCACGGGCGCCACAGCCCCGATGTTCTCCGCCATGAAACGCGAGTAGACCCAGATCTCGTCGACCAGCTCGAAGGCGCGTGCCCAGCGAGCCGGGATGCTGTTGGTCTCCCAGCCCCAGATCCCGATCCGCGGCCCGTGGAAGTAGTCCGCACCCAGTCGATCCACGAACGCCGGGAGCTCGTCTGCGTTCACCGCCACGATCTCGACCGCGTGCGAGCGGTGCTCGTTGACGATGTCCTCGAAGTCGTGCTCGCCGTAACCGGCGGCCAGGTGGCCGGGCAGCTCGAGGTGATGCAACGGCACCGTCGCCGTGCTCACATGCACGCCTGCTGCGACCAGCGCCTGCGCGTAGCCGCGCGCGGCCGCCCCGAGGCCGAGCGCGTGCCGCATGTAACCGCTCACGCGCACCGCCAGGCTCGGCGGGGACTCGTGACCGTCGGCGCGCCCGCGGGCGGGGCTGGGGGAGCCCGTTCCAAGCGCATCGCTCGGCACCTGAGCGCGCGCCGGCCGGGCCTGGTGGTCCTCACGCGCGTCTGCTTCGCCGGCGCCGGCGTGCTGCTCCGCGGGGGCCGCGCTCGGTCGCGGCGGCAGGAACAGCTCGGGAATCGCCATCTCCTCGCGCCCGAAGGCCCAGGTCCAGGCGACGTACTCGGCCCCGTCGGGGCCGTCGAGCCGCGGGTACGCGTGCAGCACGTCTGGGCGCTCGCGCGCGACGCGGTAGTACAGGTAGCGGTTGATCCCGTGCTCGGATCCGACCGGGGCCGAGCCCTTCAGCCAGGCCGTGAAGGCGCGCGCACCCTGCTCTGCGAACACGTCGCCGAAGCGCTCGCCCAGCGACTCCGCGAGCACGTGCAGAGAGCGCATCACCTCGTCGTACTCGACGCCGTTGGGCAGTCTGCGCCCCACATCCGCGCGGCGATCCAACGTCGCCCAGCCGGCGCGCTCGAGCTCGCCGGCGTAGGTCGCGCAGAGCTCGCGCAAGACGTGCGAGCGGCTGACGCGCACGCGGCTGGCGATCGGGCTGAGCCGGTACGGCCTGGTCGGATCGAAGCCGGCGAGATCGAGCATCCGCACCGGCGCGCGCCGGTCGACGAGGAGGCCGTCGGGCGTCTGCTCGAGCTCGTGTTCGTGCAGGTTCCACATGCTCAAGTTCAAGCCGGGGTCCTCCAGCGCCGCTGTCGCGAAGCGGGCAGGCGCCAGCTCGAGCATGCGCTGAAGCCAGCCACGGTCCTCCGGCCGGGCGCCGGGGCTCTCGCCGTCGAGCGAGCCGAGCGTCTCCTCGATGCGCTCCGACCACCAGGCGAGGAACCCGTGAGCCGCACCCTCCCCGCGGGCCGCGACGACGCTGTCGCTGATCCGTCCGGCCGCCTGCAACTGCGTGCGCGACGGCTGCAGCCCGTCGTCGGGCAGATCGCCATGCAGACGCGGCGCGAGCATCACGTCGCGTGCGTCGAGCGCCTCCCGCACCGGCTCGAGGTCGCCGAGCACCCACGCGCTCGGCGGCAGGTGCAGCACCGGAGCCGCATCGCGTTCGACGTGCGTGCGCAGCAGCAGCGGCAGCAGCAGCCTGCTCAGATCGGCGCTGTCGTGACGGGCGATCAGGATCTCGATGTCGAGCTCGAGCTCCAGCGCGTCGGCGATCGAGGTCGGGACGCGGCGGTCGGCGGCCAGAGAGCCACCGGCGCTATTCGCACCCTGGCCGCGACCGATCAACACGATCTCGTGCTCGCAGTCGGGCGCGTTGCGGGCGATCGAGCCGGCGAGCACGCGCGCCTGCGGAAGCTGCTCGGGAGTGGCGAGCGTAACGACCTTCACCGGACGGCTCCGGGAGTGGTGGCGACCACGGCGTAGGAGGGCGACTTGAAGCGAGCTTCCGGAAAGCTGTCGAAGCCCGGAGCGAACACGTACGCGGCGGGGTAGCCGGCGATCCCGCACAGCGCGAGGGCGACCTCGGGGAAGATCGGATGCTGGTGGGTGAGGTCGACCCAGAAGGTCTTCAACGAAGCGATCCGATGCGGATTGACCGTCTCGGCGATGAACAGGCCCCCAGGACGCAGCTTTCGCCGAGCGAGCGCGAGCAGCCGCTGCAGCTCCTGATAGGGGAGGTGCTCGATCACCTGCGCCGAGAAGACCGCGCCAACGGAGCCGTCCGCGAGCCCGGCAAGGTGCTCGTTGGCGTCGCCCAGCTCCGCGTGCACGCCGAGCTCCCGGCAGCGCGCGATCATGCCCGCGTCGCTGTCGACGCCGCTCGCCGCGATCCCCTGCTCCAGCAGCAGCGCCAGCAGCTCGCCGCGACCGCAGCCCACGTCGAGCACCGGCTCATGCGCGCGCAGGAGCTCCAGATAGGGGATCAGCGTCGCCCGCACGCGCTCCGCCGAGCCGCGAAACGCATCCTCGAACTCGGCGTAGCCGGAGCTATCGCTCTCGTGTGCGCCGGGCGAGCGAAATCCGATCACCTCGCCGACGGGCGCCGCGAACGACTCGAAGGGATCGCCCTCGATGTAGGGCAGCGCGTTCAGCTCGTCGATGAGCGCCGTGAGCCGGTTGCCGAGCGTCGCCAATCCAGCGCGAGCCTCGCGCGAGCGCTCGAGGCTCGAGCGCTCGCTCCCCGCGGCCATTTGCCGCAGCGACTCGGCAGCCTGGATCAGCTCGCCCACGAACCGCTCGAGCCGCTCGATGCGCTCGCCGTCGCGTGTGAGAGCGCTCTCGACCACCGCCTCCTGACGTTGCAGCGCTGCGACGATCTGCTCGTCGAGCAGCTGCTGATGGTGGCTGTGGGGGCGCATCGCGCGCAGAAGCAGACGACGCAACGCCACCCGCATCGATCGACCCGACCCGTGCTGGTCGCTGCCACGGCTGGCCAGCAGCTGCGCGGCGCGCACGGCCGGGGTGATCTCGTTCTCGGCGGTCATCGAAAGAGGGGCTGCGCATTATCGCCGACACGCCGCGCGCACCCGGAGAGTGTCTACGCTGCGCCTCCGAGCGGCGTGAGGCACCGACGAGCCGCGACGACGAGACACCATGATCCGCCAGAACAGTTCACCGTCCAGCCAGCCCGGCGCGCACGAGGCGTTCTGCGTGGTCCTCGCCGCAGACGAGCGCGACGGGCGGCTGCCGCGCTGCCTGGACTCGATCGCACGACACGCCGAGGATGCCCGTGTCGAGACGGTGGAGCCGACCACAGCCGCGATCAACCGCGCGCTGGCGGCGCTCGCGCCCGCCGACGTGTTGCTGCTCAGCGAACCGTGCCTGCTGACCGACGGCGCCGGTGCGCGCCTGCGCGAGGCGGCGTACGCCGACACGAACACGGCCTCGGCGAGCTCGTTCGTCGACGCCGGCGGCCCGCTCGCGCTGGGCGGGGACCAGCCGAACGCCGCCGACGAGCTCGCAGCGCACATGGCCGCGAGCTCGCTCGCGTTGCGGCCGCGGCTCGGGCGGATAGTGGGGCCTTGCGTGTACCTGCGCCGCGATGCGCTCGAGCTCGTCGGCGCGCTCGACGCCTCGCTCGAGCTCGTCGGCGCGCTCGAGATCGATCTCGCCCAGCGCTGCCTGCTGATCGGCCTCGCCCACGTGGCGGCCGACGACGCGCTCGTGATTCGCATCGCGCCCGAAAGTCCACGCGCCGGACGCGATTGCGGTCTGGTGCGCAAGCGCTACCCGTATCTCGAGGCGCCGGTCCCCGCGCAGCCCGCCGATCCCGAACCGCGCCCGCCGGCCTGGACCGCGGTCGCCGCCTCGCAGGCGCTGCCGCGCGCGCTCGCGGCGGCTCGCCGCGCACGAGCGCCGCTTGGCGTGACGATCGACGGCCGCTCCCTGGGCTCGGTCCTGACCGGCACGCAGCGACACGTGCTCGAGCTGATCCGAGCGCTGGCGGGTAGCGAAACGCTCGGCCTGCGCGTCCTGGTCTCGACGGACGCCGGCGCAGCCGTGCGCGCAGAGCTCGCCGCGCTGCCGGGCGTCGAGCTGCTGTCCGTCGAGCGGATCAGCCGGGACACGACGCGCAGCGCGATCTTCCATCGGCCCCAGCAGGTGTTCGAGACCGAGGATCTGCGGATCGCGCTGCGTCTGGGCGAGCGGATCGTGCTCAGCCAACTCGATCTGATCGCCTACCGCAACCCGAGCTACCACGCCGACGCCGCCGCCTGGCGCCGCCACCGGCGCGTAACGCGCCAGTCGCTCGCGGCCGCAGATCGGGTGATCGTGTTCTCGCGGCACACGCGCGAGGAGCTCCTCTCAGACGAAATGATCGAAGGTGGACGCGTGTGCATCATCCCGCCGGGCCTCGATCACGCTACGCCGAGCGACGCCTCGAACACCGCGGACGACGCCGCTCCGGGGGAGCTCGCCGCGGCGCTCGGGGCGCACAGGTTCCTGCTCTGCCTCGGCACCGACTTCGGCCACAAGAACAGGACGTTCGCGTTGCGCATGTTCGAGGCCATGCGCGGGCTGCACGGCTGGGACGGCCGCCTCGTGTTCGCGGGGACGCACATTCCCCACGGCTCCTCGCGTGCGTCCGAGCTGGCCCTGCTCGAGCGCTCGCCCGCGCTGCGCGAGCGCCTCATTGAGCTCGGCGCAGTCGACGAGCACACGAAGAACTGGCTGGTCGACCACGCCAGCGCGATCCTCTACCCGTCGGTCTACGAGGGCTTCGGGCTGGTGCCGCTCGAGGCGGCGCTGAGGGGCGTACCCACCCTGTTCGCCCCGCAGGCCTCGCTCGCAGACGTGCTGCCGGCCGAGACCGCGACGATCGTTCCCTGGGACGTGGAGCGCAGCGCCGAGCGCGCGGCCGCGCTGCTGGGCGACGCCGGCCGGCGGCAGGCGCAGCTCGACGCGCTGCGCGAGGTCGCTGCCAGCCTGACCTGGCAGGCGACCGCGCAGGCGACGCTCGAGGTCTATGGCGAGACGATCGTCGCGCCCATGCGAGAGGCGGCCGCGATGAGCCGCGACGAGCTGCGGCGCGAGCGCGAGCTGCGGGCGCTGGTCGAAGCCCAGGACGCACTGGTCGCGCAGCTGACCGAGGAGCGCCGGCACGCGCAGAAGATGTACGACGACCTGAACAGAGAGGCCGGCTTCGCGCTGGGCCTGATCGGGCCGCGCGGCTCTCTGCCCGAGGACGCGCAACGAGCGCTGCTCGCGCTCAGCGCAGCGCCGCGCCTGAGCAGGCCGCTGTTCGGCGCGCTGGCCCGGCTGTTCCGGGTGGGCAGAGCGCTCGCGCGGGGCCGCTCGCGGGTCGCTCGCGACCGCGCCGGCTAGATCGCACCGCATGCGCCGCTTCAGGGCCCGAAACGGCGCCGGCTCGCCTCTGCGCCTATATACCCTGTAGCGATGGGCGACTCACCGAAGAGCAAGAGCGGGGACCTGGCGCTCGCCGCGCACGGGCTGCACAAGACCTTCAAGATCCCGGAGGAGCGCAGCCACACGCTGAAGGAGCGCGCGCTGCACCCGTTCCGCCGGTCGCGCTACGAGCGCCTCGAAGCGTTGAAGGACATCTCCTTCGCCGTCGAGCGCGGCGAGTTCTTCGGGATCGTCGGGCGCAACGGCAGCGGCAAGAGCACCCTGCTGAAGTGCCTCGCGGGCATCTACCGCGCCGACCGCGGCGAGATCTGGTGCGAAGGGCGGATGTCGACGTTCATAGAGCTCGGCGTGGGCTTCAACCCGGACCTGGCCGCCTACGACAACGTGACGCTCAACGGGATCATGCTCGGCCTCTCCCCACGCGAGGCGCGCGCCCGCTACGAGCGCGTGATCGAGTTCGCCGAACTCGAGGAGTTCCAGGACCTCAAGCTGAAGAACTACTCCTCGGGGATGCACGTGCGGCTTGCGTTCTCCGTCGCGATCCAGGTCGACGCCGAAATCCTGCTGATCGACGAGGTGCTCGCGGTCGGTGACGCGGGCTTTCAGCAGAAGTGCTTCGACGTCTTCAACCGCATGCGCGACGAAGGCAGGACGATCGTGTTCGTGACCCACGATATGTCGGCCGTGAACAGGTTCTGCCACCGCGCGATGCTGCTCGAGCGCGGCGAGCTGGTCGCGCTGGGCGAACCGACGCAGGTCGCCGACAAGTACCTCGAGGTCAGCTTCGGGCGGGAGATCGGCTACACGGAGCTGGCCGGGGACGTCCCCAGGGTGGGCGACGGCGCCGCGCGCGTCAGCGACGTCTGGCTCGGGGACATGCCCGACACCCGCGCCACGATCGCCCCGCAGTCCCAGCCGACCACGCTGAAGGCGCTGGTCACGTTCAACACCACCGTCCGCGACCCGGCCGTGACGATGGCGATCCACAACGAAGACCACCAGCCGGTGATCGTGGGCAACACCGTGATCGAGCAGGAGCACAGCGGCGTCTTCCACGCCGGAGAGCAGGTCGTGTTCGCCTTCTCCTTCCACAACATGCTCGCGCCTGGCCGCTACGAACCGAGCTTCACCGTCAGCCACCGCGGCGGCGGCCTGTCGGTGATAGATCGCTATCAGGGAGGCTTCTCCTTCGTGGTGACCGGCTCGGTGGCCAGCGGCGGGCTGGTCGAGGTCCCGGTGCAGACCGAGATCACCAATCACGGCCACCTCGACCTGCAACATCAGACGATCGCGTGAGCGTCGGCACGCGATCGACGCTCGACGGGCAGCTCGAGCCCGTCGCCGGCGCCCTGGGCACGCCGATCCGCGGTCCGCGCGCCCTGACCGGCGACCGCTCGCGCTTCTGGCAGCTGGCGTACAACATCGCCCGCAGCGAGTTCAAGCTGAAGTTCTTCGGCTCGGCCCTCGGCTACCTGTGGCAGCTGATGCGCCCGCTGCTGCTGTTCGGCGTGCTGTACGTGTTCTTCGTGGAAATCTTCCACGTCGACCGCGCCAAAGGCGCCGCCGCCCACGCCTACGGCGCCCAGCTGCTCGGCTCGATCGTCCTCTTCACGTTCTTCTCCGAAGCGACCACCGGCGCCGTGCGCAGCGTGGTGGACCGCGAGAACCTCGTGCGCAAGATCCAGTTCCCGCGACTGGCGATACCCGTCTCGGTCGTGCTGCTCGGCCTGTTCAACCTGGGCCTGAACCTCGTCGTGGTCCTCATCTTCGCCGTGATCTCAGGGGTGAAACCGACGCTCACCTGGCTCGAGCTGCCCGTGATCGTCGCCTTCCTCACGGTGTTCTCGACCGGCGTCGCGATGCTGCTGTCGGCGCTGTTCGTCCGCTTCCGCGACATCCAGCCGATCTGGGAAGTGGGCTCGCAGATCCTCTTCTACTGCTCGCCGGTGATCATCCCGGTGGAAACCGTGCGCGAGCGGCTCGTGCCCAACCAGGACGCCTTCAAGCACTTCCTCTACCACCTCTACATGCTCAATCCGCTCGCCGTCGCCTTCCAGGAGCTGCGTCACGCGATGATCAACCCGCACACGCTCAGCGCCGCACAGGCGTCGGGCAGCTGGCAGGCGCTGCTCGGACCCGTGGCGCTGGTCGCGATCGTGTTCGCGCTGGGCTTCCTGGTCTTCAACCGGGCGGCGCCGCACATCGCCGAGGACCTCTAGGGCTAGCGCCGCGGCGGGGTGCTCGCAGGCGCGAAGCGGGCGTCCTGGCCGGCGATCGAGCGTGGGCAGGCCACACCCTCGAGGAAGCGCTCGAGCGCATCCACCCTGCGCTCCCACGCGTACTCGGCGGCCGTCTCGACGCCTGCGCGCCCCAGCCGCCCGCGCAGCTCCGGGTCGGCGAGCAGGCGGGCGAGCGCAGCGGCGACGGCGTGCCGCTCGGGCTCGGGCATCAGGCAGTTCTCGCCGTCGCGACAGAAGTCGCGGTTGCCGTGCGCGTCGGTGCACACCACCGCGCCGCCGGTGGCCATCGCCTCCAGCGGCGGCAGCGCGAAGCCCTCGTGGGTGGAGGTCTGCACGAACACGCTCGCCTGGTTGAACAGCTCGTTGACCTGCTCGTCGGAGGGCTCGCGCACGTAGCGCATGCCGGCCTCGGTGGCGAGCTCCGGCTCGATCCCGAACAGGCACAGCTCGGGGCGCGGCTCCGGCAGCGCGCGCCACGCCTCGACCGTCAGCGGCAGGTTCTTCAGCGGGTTGGAGCGCCCCAGCGCCAGCACCATGTCCTCGCGCCGGATGACCGCGGCGAGCGGCCTGAACGTGTCGAGGTCGATTCCGGGCGGGATCAGCTCGGCGTCGAGGCCCAGCTCGCGCAGGCGCTCGCGGTTCCAGGAGGAGATCGTCATGTAGCGGAACTCCGGGCGGTAGGAGTCGATCACGGCGTGGCGGGTGCGCTCGTCGTCGGGGTAGTAGCTGGTCTCGATGTCCTGCACGAAGTACACGGGGATGCCGTGCAGCACGCTCGCGCGCCACACCGGCGCGGCCGTGTTCCACCACGTGGCCACCTTGATCGCGTCCTCGCCCTCCAGCGCGGCGACGAGCCCGTCGTAGTCCTCGAAGCTGTGCACCGGCACGCGCAGCTCGAACCAGTCCGGGCGCTCGCCGAGCGTGTACAGGGCGACCTCGTGCCCGCGCGCGCGCAGGCGGTTGAGGTGCTCGAAGACGTCGCGATGCCCGCCCCCGACGCCGGTGTCCTCCGTCACGTAGACCACGCGCAGGCGGCCGTCCGCGGTGGTCACGGCGCGCGCGTCGAAGAACTCCCCCCAGCGCTCCCAGAAGATCCGCTGGGACTCGCGCTCGCGCTCGCCGACCTGCGTGCCGCGGGTGACCGACTCGTGGTGGTAGAGGCTCGCGGCGGGGAAGTACAGCACGCGGAAGCCGGCCTGCCAGGCGCGCAGGCAGTAGTCGACGTCCTCGTAGGCCATCGGGTAGCGCTCGTCGAGCAGGCCCACGCGCTCGATCAGCTCGCGCCTGAGGTACATGCAGGCGCCGGTCACCGCCAGCGCCGGCGAGGACAGCCCCGCCGGCCCCCAGTCGCCGGGCTTGAAGCGGTAGCGGTGGTCGAACCATTCCGGGGCGCCGAGGTTGCGGGCGGTGCCGGCGAACTGGATGCGCCCGTCGGGATACAGCAGCCGCGCGCCGACGATGCCGATGTCCTCCCCCTGGCGGCTGGCGTACTGCAGGCAGGCAAGCCAGCCCGGACGCGCCTCCACGTCGGAGTTCAGCACGACCACGTCGCCGTCCTCGCCCGCCGCCCGCAGGCCGCGGTTGACGTTCGCGGCGAACCCGGCGTTCTCCTCGCCGGCCAGCACCTCGACGCCGTCGATCGCCCGCAGCGCCGCCACGTGCTCGGGGCCGCTGGCGTCGTCGGCGACGACGATCCGCGCCATGCCCTCGGGCACCGTGCGGGCGATGCTGGCCACCAGCGCCGCGACGCGACCGGCGTCGCGGAAGCTCGGTATCACGATCGTGACCGGCTCGCCCTGGGCGCGGTACCACGCCTGCGCGCGGCGGTAGTCGTCCTCGCTCGCGCCCGAGCGCAGCCGCAGCCGGTGCTTCAGCGGCGTGAGGCGCAGGGGAAGGGTGACGATGCGGAACAGCAGGGTGCGCCAGCCGAGATAGCGCACGGTCAGGTACACGCGCCTGCGCACGCCCGCGAGCGGCCCGCGGAAGCCGCCGTCCAGGGCGGCGTCGGCGATCGCCCGCGGCGAGGCGATGGGGGGACGCTCGGGGGGAAGCTGCTCGGGCTCGGTCATGGCAGCGGGCTGGTGGTCGGCGGGAGGCTCACGATGGTCGGCCGAAGGTCAGGAGGTTCGACCGCAGGATTGTGGCTGCGAGGCGGGCGCGGGCGTGCCGCCGGCGTGAGCGGAGGCCTCCCCGCGCCGCTCGAGCGAGAGCACGCGCCGCACGCGCGCGGGCAGCAGCTCTGCGCGCGAGCCGAGCACCGCGCCCGTCAGGCGCAGCGCGTTGTGCACGGTCACGGCGGCGAGCGTCCGCCAGCGCGCCGGCGCCGGCGCCTCGGCCAGGGAGAGCTCGCGGCGCGCGGCGGCGAGCTCTCCGCGCATCCGCCCCAGCAGGTGGCCGGGCGAGGCCGGCTCGCGCCAGCCGTAGACCTCGCGCAGCCCGCGCCACTCGTCGAAGCAGCGGCGCAGCTGCTGGCCGGGCGTGTAGTCGTGCGAGTGGATCACGGCGGCCGCCGGCACGTAGACCTTGGCATAGCCGGCGCGCAGCATGTCGAGCGCAAGCGCCCGGTCCTCGGCGTAGGCCAGCTCGCGGAAGGGCACCTGCTCCCACGCCGGCCGCGAGAGGCACGCGTTAGCGTCCGTGAAGAACCCGCGACGGCCGACGAGCGCGGCCGCCGGCAGGCTCGAGCGCTCGCGCGCGTCGAGCCGCTCCACGCACGGACGGCCGTCCCGCGACAGGGATGCGAACCACCGCTCGAGCTCCATGCGCGTCGGCAGCGAGGCGCCGGCGCGGGGGCGGTAGGAGCCGCACACGATGCCCACGTCGGGAGCCAGGTCGAAGCCAGCCAGCAACCGCTCGAGCCAGCGCTCGTCCGCCGGCTCGGCGTCCTGGCTGAGCAGCGCCACCCGCGCGCCCGAGGACTCGCGCACCAGCAGGTTGCGGGTGCCGCCGTGATTGAACCGAGCGGGCGCGATCCGCAGCACGCGCGCGCCGTGGGACGCGGCCAGCTCGTCCGATCCGTCCACCGAGCCCGAGTCGCACACGAGCAGCTCGTGGGCCACCGTCTGGGTGGAGAGCGCCGTGAGCGTGCGCCGCAGCAGCTCGCCGCCGTCGCGCACGGGGATCGCCACCGTCACGCTCACCCGCGCACCAGCTCCACCCAGTCGGCCTGCTTGCCGCACAGCGACCGCCAGCGCGCGAGCGGCACGGCGCGCAGCCGCTCCGGCTGCTGGCGCTGCAAGGCGACCGCGCCGATCGTGCCGGCGTCCCCGCGCGACCATTCGCCCGGCCCGAAGTGGCGGTGGCCGCCGACCGCGTAGACGCGCACGCGGTGGCGCCCCGGCGCGAGGCGCAGCGTGGCCGCCTGCAGCCACTGGTCCACCGTGTTCGAGCCGGCCACCCACCCGACCGTGCGGCCGTCCACCTGCACGTACACCTTGCGCGGGAAGTCGCCCTGCACCCACACGGCGTAGCGCGCGTCGCCGGCCACCGGCAGCGACGCTTCCGCCTGTCCGGCGGTGACCGTCAAGACCGCGCCGGCCTGGTTGGGGTCGGGCACCCAGCCGCCCGTGCGATGAGGGTCCGAGAGCGCTTCGAACCAGGACGCTTCCGGCGGCGTGGCGAGCTCGAGCTCGGTTCCCGGCGGCGCGCCCTGGACGAGCGGCTTCAAGGCCGAGCACGTGACGGTGGCGCTGCGCGCGTAGAGCTGCTGCTCGGGCAGGTGACGCAGGACCTGGGGCTTGGAGGTGCGCCGCCAGCCGAGGTAGTACCTGTTCTCGTACACCAGCCGGTAGTTGGCGGGCGGGCGGCTCGCGGCCGGCGAGCGACGCGTGACGACGATCGGGTAGCCCTCGACGAACGACAGCAGCTCTTCGTCGAGGTCGAAGTAGTGCCCGTAGAAGTAGGTCGGGTTGCGCAGCAGCACCTGCTGCGGGGTGATCGCCTCGAACGGCACGCTGATCCTCGCTTCGCGCGCGAAGTACTTGGCGTACTCCTCGAACTCGTTCCACAGCACCAGGCCCTGTCCTCTGAAGCGGTGGCCGACCTGCTTGATCGCTTCTATGCGGGCCGTCGGCGCCACCCGGTCGTGGCCGTAGGCGAGCCCGTCGGAGGCGAGGATCGCGAGCGTCAGCGCGCCGCCGAGCGCGAGCGCCGGCGCGGCCAGGCGCCCGCGCACCAGCGCGAGCGCCGTCAGCGCCGCGAACACCACCGCCGGACCGGCGATCGCCAGCAGCTTCCCCTGTGCGTAGGGGCTGGAGCGCGGGAACACGACCAGCAGCACGAGGCCCATCACGCCCAGGAGCAGCACGCTGCCGAGGTCGCGCCGCCGCAGCGCCCAGAGCACGGCCGGGATCAGCAGCAGCAGCATCGCGACGGTCGCGATCAGCGTCAGCGTGCCCGCCAGCCCGGCGCTCACGGGGAGCCTGTATTCGCCTGAGAGCCACACACCGCTCGCCTGGCTCACCGGGAGTTTGCGCAGCAGCTGACCGAACTGGGTGGCGCCGCGGCCGCTGCTGCTCTGCCCCGTCTGCGCGACGTTGAGGAACGTGCTGAAGGTGGTCAGCGAGGGGATCGCCAGCACCGCCGCGAGCGCGCAGGACGCGCCGAGCGCCAGCAGCCAGCGCGGCTTCGGCCAGTTGCGCGCGAGCACCAGCCAGATGCCGAGCACGGCCACCAGCGCGCCGAGGTAGGGCACGGCCACCGCGTTGTACGTGGCCAGCGCCGCCGCCGCCGCCACCGCCACCAGCGCGCCGCCCGCATAGGGGCGCCCGAGCGAGACCGCCGCGCAGGTCAGCGCCGCCGCGGCGCACACCGTGGTGAGCAGGCCGATCTCCTTGATGCCCCCCTGCAGCGCGTACTGGTAGGTGAGGTTGGCGCACATCGCCGCCAGCGCCACCGCCGCCGCGCGCCAGCCGGCCACGCGGCGCTCGGCGATGCTCGCCAGCGCGACCGCGCCGACCGCCGCCAGGCTCGAGATGTAGCCCTGGTAGAGGATCTCCACAGGGGCGCGGATCAGCCCGCTCAGCGTCGCGAGCAGCGCCTGCGTGCCGAGCGGATAGCCGGTGATCAGGTATTGCACGAGGAACTGCCGTTCGCTGGATTCCGGCAGGTGCCCCAGCACCGTGCCGAAGCCCTTGATGTGGTTGGCCAGCAGCAGCTCGAAGGCGGAGTCGTTGACGAAGTCATAGCCGGACCACGTCCAGTGCCCGTAGGCGATCACCGGCAGCGTGTAGAGCACGTACACCGCCAGCCCGGCGAGCCCCGCCCAGCCGGGGTTCAGGCGCGCGCGCAGGCCCTCGCGCGCGGCCGCCAGGCCGGCGAGGGCCACCGCCGCCAGCAGCCCCACCGCGAGCGCGTCGCCGGCGCCGGCGGTGTATCCGGGCATGATCAGCACGTAGGCGACGCACAGGCCGGCGACCAGCACGAGGCCGTTGGACAGGCGCACGCGCAGCAGGCGCTCCAGCGCGAGCCCGCAGCCGAGGCACACCAGCCACAGCAGCAGCGGCGGGCAGAGCACGCCGACCAGGTAGTCGCCCACGCCTCAGCCCTCCCGCGCGCGGCGCACGCAGCTGGGGGGTGTGGCGGGCGGCGGTCGGTCGGGTCGCACCGGGGGCGCTGACCGCTCGTCAGGAATTGCGCCGCAGCCCGAGGATCGACAGCAGGAACGAGGAGAAGAAGATCTGCATGCCCACGATGATCACCGAGGCCGCCACCACCGCCAGGCGTTCGTCGGACAGCGAGCCGAAGCCGTGCGAGATCCAGGTGGCGAGGATGAAGCCGCCGAGCGCGAGGCCGGCGGCGATGAACAGCCCGCCGAGCGTGAGCCCGTGCTCGAGCCGGAAGCGCGTGCGCATGCGGTCGAACCACGGGTCACGCTCGCCCATGAAGTAGGTCGCGTAGGCGTGCGCGCACAGCCCCAGCGCCAGCACCTGCGTGCCCACGATCATCAGCAGCGCGCCACCGATGATGGCGTGCACGCCCCACGCGCGCCCGAACAGCTCGATGCCCGACTCCACCAGCAGGATGATCAGCGTGCCGAGACCGGCGAGCAGGGCGCCGGGCAGGATGAACAGGTGGTTGGGGCTGTGCACCAGCAGGAAGCGCAGGTGCCGCCAGCCGTCGCGGAAGCTCGACAGCTTCGACTCGCCGCCGCGCGGGTGGTACTCGATCGGGAACTCCGCGATCCGCAGGTGCTCCTTGGAGGCGCGGATCACCATCTCGGAGGCGAACTCCATGCCGGTGGTGCGCAGGTCCAGGCGCGGCAGCACGTCCGCCCGCAGCGCGCGCATGCCGCAGTGCGCGTCGTTGACGCCGGTGCGGAAGAACAGGTTGAGCAGGCCCGACAGCAGCGGGTTGCCGACGTAGCGGTGCAGCCACGGCATCGCGCCGGGCTGGATGTTGTTCATGCGGTCGCCCATCACCAGCTCGGCGCCCGCGTCGAGCTCGGCGACGAAGCGCGGGATCTCGTTGAAGTCGTACGTCAGATCGGCGTCGGCCATCACGATGTAGCGCCCGCGGGCGGCCGCGAAGCCGGCCAGGTAGGCGCTGCCGTAGCCGCGCCTGCGTTCCACGACCACGCGCGCGCCGGCCTGCTCGGCCAGGCGCGCCGAGTCGTCTTCGGAGTTGTTGTCCGCGACCACCACCTCGCCCGCCACGCCCATGCCGGCGATCGCCTCGCGCGCGGCCGTCACGCACTCCACGATGTTCTCCGCCTCGTTCAGGCAGGGGATCACCACGGACACCACCAGCTCTCCGTCGCGCTGGGCGCCACCTGCTTGAAGGGATTCGCCTGTCGGTGCGAGTGTGCTCATCGGGTGCCGTCTGCGCCGTCGCTGTGGCTGGCTGGGACTGCCGGTGCCTGCGGTTATAACGCCCCGGCGGGCGGAAAGTGGCGCGTGCAGCTCGCCGCGCGGGCGAGATGAGATGCTAGCGGGATGCGCGTTTGCATCGTCTACGACTGCCTGTTCCCGTACACCGTCGGTGGCGCGGAGCGTTGGTACCGCAACCTCGCCGAGCGGCTGGCGCGCGAGGGCCACGAGGTGAGCTACCTCACGCTGCGCCAATGGCAGCGCGGCGCCGCGGCGCGGCTCGACGCCGACGTGGAGGTGATCGCGGCCGGGCCGCGCATGGACCTGTACGCGCCCGGCGGTCGCCGCCGCGTGCTGCCGCCGCTGGTGTTCGGGCTGGGCGTGCTGGCGCACCTCGCCCGCCACGGCCGCCGCTACGACGTGGTGCACACCGCCTCCTTCCCGTACTTCTCGCTGCTGGCGGCTGGGCTGCTGCGGCGCGTGCACCGCTACCGGCTGGTGGTCGACTGGCACGAGGTGTGGAGCCGCAGCTACTGGCGCGAGTACCTCGGCCCGCTCGCAGGCGCGGTGGGCTACGGCGTGCAGCTGCTGTGCGCGCGGCTGGCGCAGCGGGCTTTCTGCTTCTCGCGCCTGTACGCGGAGCGGCTGCGCGCCGAGGGCCTGGGCGGGCCGCTGACGGTGCTCGAGGGCGAGTACGCCGGCTCGCTGGAGGCGCCGGTCGTCGAGCCGGCCGAGCCGCTGGTGGTGTTCGCCGGGCGGATGATCCCGGAGAAGCGCGCCCCCGACGGGGTTCGCGCCGTGGCAGCGGCTGCGCAGCGGCTGCCACAGCTGCGCGGGGTCTTCTTCGGCGACGGCCCGGAGCGCGGGGCGGTGCTCGCGGCGATCGCTGCGGCCGGGCTGGGCGACCGCCTGAGCGCTCCGGGGTTCGTGCCGGGCGAGGAGGTCGACGCGGCGCTGCGGCGCGCGCTGTGCATGCTGCTGCCGTCGCGGCGCGAGGGATACGGCATGGTCGTGGTCGAGGCCGCCGCGCGCGGGACCCCCAGCATCGTCGTGGCGGGCGAGGACAACGCGGCCACCGAGCTGATCGAAGAGGGGGTGAACGGCACCGTCGCGGCCAGCGCCGCCGCGGATGTGGTCGCGCAGGCGATCGTGCGCGTGAGCGAAGCGGGAGACGCTCTGCGCGAGCGCACCGCCGCCTGGTTCGCCGAGAACGCGGAGCGGCTGTCGCTCGAGTCATCGCTGCGGATCGTGCTCGCGAGCTACTCCGAAAGCGCCCTGCGGTAGCTCTCGAGCGTCAGGCGCGCGCTGCGCTCCCAGCTGAACAGCCGCGCGCGCTGGCGGCCGAGGGCGCGCAGGCGGGCGGCGAGCTCGCGCTCGCCCAGCAGGCGTTCGACCGCTGCGGCGATCGCGCGCGGGTCGCGGGGATCGAACAGCAGCGCCGCCTCGCCGGCCACCTCCGGCAGCGAGGACGCGTTCGAGCAGGCCACCGGCACGCCGCGGGCCATCGCCTCCAGCACCGGCAGGCCGAACCCCTCGTACAGCGACGGGAACACGAACGCCTCGGCCAGCGCCCACAGGCCCTCCAGCTCGGCCTGCGAGATCCAGCCGGCGAAGCGCACGTCCTCGCCCACCCCGGACCGCAGCGCGCGCTCGCGCAGCTCGGCCTCGTGCCAGGTCCCGTAGCCGGGCAGCACCAGCAGCGGACGGCGCTCCGGCGCGATCAGCGCGAGCGCGTCGATCAGGCGGGCGAGGTTCTTGTGCGGGCGCTTGGCGGAGACGCTCAGGAGCACGCGGCGGCCGTCGAGCGCGAAGCGCGCGCGCGTCTGCGCGGCCTCGAGCGCGGGCACGCGCTGCACCACGCCGAGGCCGTTCGGCACCACGTCGATCCTCGCCGGGTCGAGCCCGAGCTGCGCGACCAGGTCGTCGCGGGTGCTGCGCGAGATCGCGATCACCCGGTCGCTGCGCCGCGCGGCGGCCGGCACGAGCACGCTCATGCCGCGGTCCCGGAGGCCCGGGTGCGCCTCCGGGAAGCGCGCGTAGATCAGGTCGTGCACGGTGGTCACGCGCCGGAACGGCCCCCACAGCGGCGCGGTGGAGGCCAGGCTGTGCAGGAGATCCACGCCGGCGCGGCGCGCCAGCAGCGGCAGCGGCAGCTGCTCGCCGAGCACCCACTGCACGCGCCGCCGCGCCCGCACCGGCAGCGTCACCGCGTCCAGCCGGCCCTCCCAGGGGGGATCGGGCGCGGCGGCGGCCTCGCGGTTCACGAACGCCGTGAAGCGCATGCTCGCGGGCGCCTGCGCGAGCAGGGCCGCGAGCAGCTCGCGCGCGTACACCTCCATGCCGCCGGTCTCGCCCGGCACGAGGAACACCAGGTTCAGCCCCACGTGAGCGCCCGCCGGCGCCCTGGCGCTCATGCGCGCGGGGTGCCCAGCACCCGCTCGTAGACCTCGTAGGTGGCCGCCGCGGCCGCCTCCCAGCTGAAGCCGGCCACGTGCTCGGGCCCGCGCGCGCGCGCCTGCTCGTCGGCCAGCGCGGCCTCGATCGCACGCGCCGCCGCCGCCGGGTCGCGCGGGTCGAAGTAGTGCACTAGCTCGCCGCCGATCTCGCGCAGCACCGGCAGGTCGGAGGCGGCCACCGGCACGCCGTGCCCGAGGGCCTCGATCACGGGGATGCCGAAGCCCTCGCCCAGCGTGGGGAAGGCCGCGCAGGCGGCCAGCCGCCACAGCGCCTCGAGGTCGGCGTCCGGCACGTAGTCGGCGAAGCGCACGCGCTGCGCGAGGCCAAGCTCGCGCGTCAGCGCCCGCAGCCGCTGCTCGTAGGGCTCGGCGTGGCCCGCCAGCACGATCACCGTGTCCTCGGGCAGCGAGCCGGCGGCGCGAACCAGCAGCTCCTGGTTCTTGTGCGGCCGCTTGGCGGCGACGCACAGCACCACGCGCCGCCCGCCGAGCCCGTAGCGCGCGCGCACGGTCTCGCCGGGGGTCGCCTGGGCGACGTGCGCGAGCTCGTGGCCGTGGTGGATCACGGTGAAGCGGCCGGGGTCGAGCGCCAGCAGCTCGCACACTTCGTCGCGCGCAGCGGCGCTGACGGCGATCAGCGCGTCCGCGCGCGGCGCCACCAGCTTGATCAGCGTGCCCATGCCCCAGGTGGTGAGGCGCCCGAACGTCGGGGTGCGCATGAAGGTGACGTCGTGCACGGTGACCACCGAGCGCGCGCCGGGGAAGATCGGCGCGATGCTCGCGAGGCTGTGCACGAGCTCGGGCCGGGCGAGGCGCGTGGAGGCCGGCAGCAGCAGCTGTTCTGAGAGCTGGCGCCTCAGGCGCTGTCCGTCCTCGCAGGGGAACGCGCGCAGCGTGGCCAGCTGATCCCAGCCGTCCTCGCGGAGCGCCGCGGCGCCGGAGCGCGTGGTGGCGAGCGTGATCCGCATCTGCGGATGCGCCCCGGCGAGCGCCGGCACGAGCCCGCGCAGGTAGGTCTCCGGGCCGCCCGAGACGCCGGGCGCCAGGTACAGCGCGTTGATCAGCACGTGTCGGGGGCCCGCCATCGGCGCTCGATGCTAGGGGCAAGCGGCACGCAAGCGCGGTCAGCGCGCTCGGCGCTCGCCGCCCGCAGGCGCCGGGCGCGCGCGCTCCGCGGCGGGCTCATCGTGTACGCCGAAGTAGGTGTATTTGGCCACGTAGAACTGGGTGATGCTCGCCAGGATCCCGTGGTAGAACGCGATTTTGGCGTTCACCGCGAGGCTGTAGTCCTCGCGCGAGCGAACCAGGTTCTCGGCGAACGCGAACGGACCGTACAGCACGAACAGCAGCGGCGAGAGCCGGTTCAGATACCGCCGCCGGCGCGGCCAGGCGGGCGTGCCCTGCCAGTTGAAGCTGGGCAGCTCGGCCAGGTCGCGCAGGTACTCGCGCGCCTGGATGCGCGCCCAGCGCCGCCACTTGGTGAAGACCAGCCTCAGCGTGAAGTTGTTGTAGAGCGGCCGGTGCTCGAGCTGCAGCTGCGTGCGCACCACCGGCGGGTCGACCCGCTCGACCGCGTGCACCATGCCGAGCACGTGCACGTGCTCGCGGCGGAACAGCGAGAGCTTGTGGGGGCCGCGCTCGCTGATGTAACGCCGCCCGTCCCACATCTTCCACAGCAGTTCGTAGCCGTTGACGGCGGGGTCGGCCACCAGCTCGGGGAGGCGGCGGCGCAGCTCCGCGGAGAGGAACTCGTCGGCGTCCAGCGACAGGATCCACTCGCCGCGCGCCTGCTCGAAGGCGAACACGGTGGCCGCCTCGGCGTGGCCCACGAGCGGGCGCACGAACACGCGCGCGCCGTGACCTTCGGCGATCTCGAGCGTGCGGTCCTCGCACTCGCCGTCGTGCACCAGCACGATCTCCTGCACCGCACCGTCGAGGCTCGACAGGCAGCGGTCGATCACGGCCTCCTCGTTGCGCACCACCACGCACGCCGAGACCGTGGCCGCGCCTGGACGCGAGGGCGAGGGCGAGGGCTGGCTGCTCACGGGGGCTCGATGCTACGGTGCGGCTCGCGATGGCGCACAACCCGGTCACGGGCACCTCGGCGTGAGCGCCCGTATCGTGCTGCTCCGCGGCCACAGCGTCGCGCCGTGGGACCTGCGCCCGCACGAGCTGCTGCGTGATCGCTACCGCGTCAGCGTGCTGGTGGGCCGGCGCAACCTGTACGCCACCGACGGGCTCGAGCTGGAGCTGCGCCCGGCCCGCGCGCTCAGCGACGCGCTGCCCGGCGGGCCGCTCGGCGCGCTCGCCACGCGCGCCGCCGGCGAGCGCTTCCTCGGGCTGCGCAGGCTGCTGCGCGACGCCGACGTGGTGCACGCCGCCGAGCTCGGCAACTGGTACAGCGCGCAGGCCGCGCGGCTCAAGGCCACGCTCGGCTTCAAGCTGGTGGTCACCGCCTGGGAGACGCTGCCCCTGCGCGACTCCTATCGCAACGTGCGCACCCGCCCGTACGCGCGTAGCGTGCTCGCCGCCGCCGACCGCTTCCTGGCGACCACGGAGCGCGCGCGCGACGCGCTGCTGCTGGAGGGCGCGCCGCCGCAGCGCGTCACCGTGTGCGAGCCGGGGATCGACGTGCAGAGCTTCGCGCGCGCGCGCGACGCGCGCCCGCCGGCGGACGGCTCGCACCTGGTGCTCTCGGCGGGGCGGCTGGTGTGGGAGAAGGGCCACCAGGACCTGCTGCGCGCGCTCGCGCTGCTGCGCCTGCGCGGCCGCGGCGACGTGCGCGCGCTGATCGTCGGCGACGGGCCCGAGGGGCGGCGCCTGCGCGCGCTGGCGCAGGAGCTCGGCCTCGCGGGCGCGGTCGAGTTCCGCGCCGCGGTGCCCTACGAGCAGATGCCCGACCTGTACGCCCAGGCCTCCTGCCTGGTGCTGGCGAGCATCCCCATCCGCTACTGGGAGGAGCAGTTCGGGATGGTGCTCGCGGAGGCGATGGCGGGCCACCTGCCGATCGTGGCGAGCGCCAGCGGCGCGATCCCCGAGGTGGTCGGGCCGGGCGGCAGCTACGTATCCCCAGGCGACTGGGTGGGGCTCGCGCGGACGCTCGCGCAGGGGCCGCTGGCGGGCGCGCCGGGGCAGCGCGCCGCCCCCGAGCCGGGCCGCGTGGAGCGCTTCTCGGCCGCCGCCGCGGCGACGCGCCTGCGCGGCATCTACGAAGAGCTGCTGTCGTGATCAGCGCGGACGTGGTGGTGGTGTGCTTCCGCTCGGGGGAGCGCGTGCTGCGCTGCCTGGAGCGGCTCGCCGGCGAGCACCCGCAAGAGCGCACGATCGTGGTCGACAACGCCTCCGGCGACGGCACCGTGGCCGGGGTGCGCGCCCGCTTCCCCGGCGTGCGCGTGCTCGAGCTGGCGCAGAACCGGGGCTTCGGGGCGGGCGCGAACGCCGGGGCGCGCAGCGGCGACGGCGAGGCGATCGTGCTGGTCAACGACGACGTGCAGGTGCAGGATGGCTTCATGCAGGCGATCCTGGCGCCCTTGAGCGCGGATCCGCGTTGCGGCATGGTGGCCGGCATGACCACGATCCCCGGCAGCGGGCTGGTGGACGCCTTCGGCATCGAGCTGGACGTGACGCTGGCCGCCTACAACCGCCTGCGCCTGCGCTCGCCGCAGGCGCCGGCGGGGCGCCTGGCGATGCCCAGCGGGGGCCTGGCCGCCTACCGTCGCAGCGCGTTCGAGCGCGCCGGCGGCTTCGACGAGAGGCTGTTCGCCTACGGCGAGGACGTGGACCTGGGACTGCGCCTGCTGCTGGACGGCTGGGGCGCCGCCGGGGCGCCGGCGGCGCGCGGCGTGCACGAGGGCGGCGCCACGATCGGCGTGGGCTCGCCGCGCCAGCGCGCGCTGGGGGGCTTCGCGCGCGGCTTCCTGCTGGCCCGCTACGGCGTGCTGCGCACGCGCGCGGCGGCGCGGGCGCTCGTGTTCGAGGCGCTGGTCGTCGGCTGGGGCCTGCTCCGCCACCGCACGCCGGTGCCGCTGACGGCGCGCGTCCGCGGCTATCGCGCAGCGGGCGGCGAGCGCCTGCGCGCCCCGCGGGAGGCGATCGACCGCTCGATCGGCTGGCGCACCGCGCTGCGGAGGCTGCGGGAGGGTTGAGCGCGGACGCCGCCAGCGACAGCGCCCCGGCCGCGCGCGCGGGCGGTGGCGACGTGCTCGACTCCGGCGAGGCCGGCGGGCGCTTCATCCGCGGCGGCTCGATGCGCGTGCTCGCCTACGGCGGTGGCGTGCTCGCCAGCCTCGCCTCGGTGCCGCTGGTGACCCGCCATCTCGGCCCCGGCGGCTGGGGGCGGTATCTGACGGTGACCTCGCTGCTGTTCATCGTGCAGGCGCTCACCGAGGGCGGCGTGGCCAACGTGGGCGTGCGCCAGTACAGCAACTCGGCGCCGGGCGAGCGGCGCCGGCTGATGCGCGACCTGCTCGGGCTGCGGATCGCGCTGACGCTCACCGGCGTGCTCGCGGCGGTCGCGTTCGCGCTGCTCGCCGGCTACCCCGCGGTGCTGGTGGAGGGCACCGCCATCGCCGGCTTCGGCCTGCTCCTGCTGAACCTCCAGTACACGCTGACGGTGCCGTTGATGGCCGAGCTGCGGCTGGGCTGGCAGGCGGCCAACGACTTCCTCGGGCAGTTCGTCACCGCCCTGTCGATGATCGCGCTGGTGCTGGCCGGCGCGACGCTCCTGCCCTTCTACGCGGTGTCCTCGCTGGCGGCGCTGGCGACGCTGGCACTGACCGTCGGCCTGGTGCGCCGCGACACGCCGCTGAGGCCCTCCTTCCGCATTTCCCGCTGGCGCTCGCTGATGGCCGAATCGGTGGTCTACGCGGCCGCCACCGCGCTTGGCGCGGTGTACTTCCGCATTGTGATCGTGGCGCTGTCGCTGATAGCCACCGCCAAGGCCACCGGCTACTACAGCCTCGCCTTCCGCATTCTCGACGTGGTCAACGCGATCCCGTGGCTGCTGGTCACCTCGGCCTTCCCGATCCTGGCGCGCGCGGCGCGCGACGACCGGCAGCGCCTGCGCTACGCGCTGCAGCGGCTGTGCGAGGGCAGCCTCGTGCTCGGCGGCTGGCTGGCGCTGTGCCTCGTCGCCGGCGCGCCGTTCGCCGTCTCGGTGGTCGGCGGCGGCAAATACCACCCCTCGATCGAGCTGCTGCGGATCATCGGCGCGGGCGTGCCGGCCACGTTCCTGCTGGCCACGTGGTCGTTCGCGCTGCTGTCGCTCAGGCTGTACCGTCAGCTGATGGCCGCGAACGGCCTGATCGTGGCGGTCGCGCTGGCGCTCAGCGCGGGGCTGATCGAGGCCGACGGCGCACAGGGGGCGGCGCTCGTCACCGTCACGCTGGAGGTGCTGCTGGCGGCCAGCTACCTGCTGATCCTCGTGCGCAGCCACCCCGAGCTGCGCCCGTCGCTCGGCGCCGTGCCGCGCATCCTCGCTGCGCTCGCGCTCGCGTTCGCCGCCGCCGTGGCCCTGCACGGCCACGCTGTGCTGGCCACGCTCGCCGGCTCGGCGGTGTTCGCGCTGGCGCTGCTCGTCCTGCGCGCCCTGCCGCAAGAGCTGCTCGTGGCGCTGCGCGAGCGCCGAGGCTAGCGCGCCACCGCGGCGGAGCTGCCCAGCACCTGCCCTTCGCTGCCCAGCGCCTGCACGGCGAACTCGCTCGCCGCGCTTTCCACGCCGATCTCGGTCTCGAAGCCGCTCGCCGGCGCGCTCGCGACGGCAGCCAGCGAGGCGGGGGTTTCGCCTGCGAGCACCCGCCAGGCGCTCACGTCGGTGGCGCCGTTCCAGCTTGCGTACACGCTCGCGGCGGTGGCGCTCGAAGGCTTCACCGCGACCGCCGGCGGCGCCGCCGGCGTGGCGCCCCAGGCGAAGCGGTAGGCGCGGTAGGACTCGCCGGGGGTCGGCAGGCGCGCGTCGAACAGCGTCTGGCCGGAGGCGTTGAATTCCGTGAAGTAGGGCGCTTCGCCCCAGCCCACGAAGGAGTCGCCGTCGGCCAGCACCTGGTCGTTGCCCTGGCTGCCGGCGAGCAGCGGCGGGCTGTGCACGTCGCGCCCCACCAGCGACACCGAGCGGTTATGCCAGTCGATGTGCTCGCGGATCGCGCGCGACTGGGAGTGCTCCTTGGGCGTGGCGCCGTCGTCGAAGATGGTGAGCGTGCCATCCGGCTGCCAGCGCACGTCGTGCTGCCAGGCGAAGCCGGTGCCGGCGCCCATCTTGAAGCTGGGGTCGGCGCCGCCGAGGCTCCACAGCACCGAGCCGCTCACACGGTCGACCTCGTAGGCCGCCCACATATTGCGCGAGGAGACGATGAAGTCGCCGTCGCCGGAGGGGTCGAAGGAGACCGAGTTGACGTGGAAGAAGTCCCACGGTCGCCCGGTCGAGGACGGGCGCGTGTGCGAGTAGCGCAGTTCCACGTGCCCGTAGGCGTGCCATTCGAACATCACCAGGCCCGTCGGCACATCGATCTCCTGCAGCACCGCGTCCTGCAGGATGCCGTGGCTCGAGCCGCCCAGCGCGGAGAGGTTGGCGTCGATGAGCGTGTAGGCGGTGATGAAGGCGGAGCCCTGCGGCGTGATCTGGGCTTCGTGCAGGTCCGCGCGATAGCCGTTGCCGGCCTCGATCGTGGCCACGTGCTCGTAGGCGTCGTCGTAGACCTCGTCTTCGCCGAAGCCCACGCCGAGGTTGTTGGCGACGCGGCCCTGCCACCACACCAGCACGGGCTGGCCTTTGTAGCTCTCCACCTGCAGGTCGGCCGCGGTGTAGCCCGCCGGCACCGGCTGGAACCACACCAGCTGTCCCTGGCCGCCCACGATCATCGCGCCGTTCTGGCCGTAGCCGTGCGAGGGGGTTATGAAGACGTCGCCGGGCGTGGCTTCGGGCGAGTCGGCGCTCACGAACACGCTCGGCGGGTGCAGCGCCGGGGCCGACGCGAAGCTCTGTTCCAGCGCCGCCTCGTGCAGGTCGGACGGCTGCCCGTACTCCGGCGGGTAGTCCGAGGGCACCGCCACGGTGAAGCCGGTGCTGACGCGCTGGGCGTGAGCACCGGAGCCCACCCGCGCGCTGGCCGTCACGTGCTCGCCCTGCGCGAAGCCCCTGCTCGGCAGGAAGCTCGCGCCGGGCGCCGTCACGTAGGACTTCAGGCGGCCGCTGTGACGCCCGCTGCGCGAGCCCACCACCGACACGTCGTGGATCTCGCTCGCCGGCACCCCCAGGAAGCTGATCTGTGCACGCGGCGAGGCGTCCGGGGTGCCGTTCAGGGGCGACACCGTCACGGCCGCCGACGCCTGCGCCACGCACGCCAGCGACGCCGCCAAGGCGAGCGCCAGCGCGCAGGTCAACCGCATGCCGGCGCCCCTCATCCCGTTCACGGCGGTGTAAACACCGCGCCCGTCGAGAAGCTACCCCCCAGGCACGTAAGAATTAGAACAACACATCGGCGCATGCGCCCGCGCCGGCGTACGCACTGCCCGCGCTGGCGGCCGGGCAAGGCTCAGCTTTGATGCTCCAAGGGAGCGCGCGGCGGCGCTGGCTACCCCCGCTCGAACACGCCAACGGCCTTCGAGGCGCCGGTGGCGAACGGGTAGTCGGCCTCCGCTTCGCACAGCACGCGGAACTGGTAGGCGGCGGGGCCGGGGAACTTGAAGCGGTAGCCCGCGTGGAAGCGCCCGCGCGCGTCGCTGCGGATCACGTCGAACTCCAGCCACGCGCCGCCCGGCGAGCGCGCCTCCAGCACCAGCGGCTTGCCTCCCGCCGGCACCGGACCGCCGCGCAGCCGCCCGGAGAAGCGGATGCTGTGGCCCGCGCTCGTCACGCGCGGCGCGATCGCGAGCGTCACGCCGGCGCGCACGCGCAGCTTCAAGACCCTGCTCGCCACCGGCCGCGCCCCCAGGTCGGCGCTGTATTGCAGGCGCAGCGTGCGCGAGGAGACCCCCGCCGGCACCCGCAACGTGAAGCGTCCCGCCGCGCCGGTGCGCACGACGGTCATCGCCGCGGTGCGCGCGCCCGCGTAGTCGGGCCTGGCCATCACCCGGATCTGCGCGCCGGCGATCGGCGCGCCGCCGGGCGCGGTCAGGCGCCCCACCACCTTCCCGCCGCGCCCGAACGCGCGCCACAGCGTCGGCCTGCGCGTGCCCGCCCATGAGGCGCTCAGCTGCGCCTGGGCGGAGGCGTTGGTGCCGTTGGGCCCGCCCGGCTGCGCCGGCGAGGGCTGGTTGTCCACCGTGACGTTCCTGTCCAGCACCGTCGCCGCGTTGCCCGCCGCGTCGATCACGCTCACCACCAGGTGGTGCTGGCCGTTCGCCACCAGCGCCGTGTCGAAGCCCACGTCCGCGCTCACCGACTGCGCGCACGGCTGTGCGTACAGGAACGCCGGCAGCCCGTCGCTCGTGCCGCCCACGTCCTCGCAGCGCCCGCCGTTTTCGTCCACCACCGCGCTCTGCACCAGCTTGCCGTCCACGCTGAACAAGGCCTCGTACACGCCCGAGCCGGGATCGCTCGCGCTGAACGTCACGTCGCTCGTGCCCTGCACCGTCGACGCGCTCGCCAGTTCGCCCCCGACGTTCGACGCCGTCGGCCCAGCGCCCTGTTCCAAGACCAGATCCGCCGCGTACACGTAGACCACGGCGGCGTAGCCGTTGGGGTCACCATAGTCGTCGCCGCAATCGGCCGACGGCCGCCCAGTCGCGCAGGAAACCTCGACGTAGAGATCGGAACCCAGATTGGCCGCGGGCACCTTAAGTTCGTTAGCCGTAACCACGCCGGCGTTGACCAGTCCACGTCCGTCGCAGTTCAACGTATACAGACATTCTTCAAAGATCTGCGTTGGGGTAGGACCCGCCAGCCACGCTTGATAGGTCGCGCTTTCGCCCGTCTCGCCATGCAGGGTCGAGGCGCGCCACAAGGTAGCTTCCGCTAGCCGCTCGGAGGTCGGAGGCGTAAACGTCCAAGATGCTCGATCGACATTGGCTTCGTGCAATGTCGCGTCTCCGAGTCCCGCCACCAACGCCCCGCCGGGCTGGGCGCAGGTGTCTTCGGCGATGGCCTCGATGCCGGCCTGCGAGGCGCTCCAGCCGTCGGCGGGGGCGCTTTCGCCGGAGGGCGTGCGACACGAGTAGACGTGGTAGCGCCCGGCCAGCGCGCCGGCGGGCGGGAGCGTGAGCACGACGGCCGGCGCGATCACGAGCGCGCGGGCGGCGCGGAGCGCCCACCGCGGAGCCCTGGCGGGGGCGAAGCCGGCGCGCACGCGGCGCCGGCGCCACGGTGTCCGACCGGCCTTCATCGCCATCCCAACCTCGTCTCACCTCGGGCTTCGTCCGTAGCCCCCGGCTGAATTGTTCCACTCGGCGGGCCGCGGCGCACCGCGGCGGCGCTCAGGCGAGCTCGAGTCGCAGCGGCAGCTGGTCGAGGCCGTAGATGCCGGTGATGGTGTCGAACGACGGCTCGCCGTCCAGCTCGAGCGTGCGCACGCGCGCGGCCAGGAAGGCCAGCGCCTCGGTGAGCTCCAGGCGCGCGAGGTTGGCGCCGACGCAGTAGTGCACGCCGGCGCCGAACGTGAGCACGCGGGCGCCGGCGCCGGCCTGGTCGTGCACGGCCGCGCGCGCCAGGTCGAACTCCTCGCCGCCATCGAGCGGCTCGCCGGGTTGCTCGCCCTCGCGCGCCGGCGCGTCGCGGTTGCCGGTGAACGCGCACACCATCACCACCGTGCCGGGCGGGAAGCTGACGTCGCGGAACACCACCTCCTCTGTGGTGATGCGCGCGGTGAAGGGCGTGATCGGCTCGAAGCGCAGGGCCTCCTCGACCGCGACCGGGGCGAGCCGGGGGTCCTCCACCAGCATGCGCCACTGCTCGGGCCGTTCGGCCAGCAGCCGCACGGCGTGCGCGAGCTGGCTCTGGGTGGTGTCGACGCCGCCGGCGAGCACGTTGAAGACGAGGTTGACGCACTCCACGTCGGACAGCCGCTCGGGCCGGTGCGCCGGGTCGGTGGCCTCGATCAGCGTCGAGATGAGGTCGTCGGCCGGCTGCCTGCGTCGCGCCTGCAGCAGCGCCTGCGCGTACTCGTAGAACTCCTCCACCGCCCGCTCGATCGGCTCGCGCTCGCTGGCCATGCTGGCCGCGTCGAACTGGCGCTGGATCCAGTTGGACCAGTGGTGCAGGCGCGGCGCGTCGCTCAGCGGCGCGCCCATGACCGTGGCCATCACCAGCGACGGGTAGGGCTTGGCGAAGGCCGAGACGAACTCGCAGCGCACGCCGTCCTCTGCGGGCGCTCCCGCGGGCGCGCCGTCGGCGCCGGCGGCGGGCGCGCCCGTGGCGTCCGCCAGCAGCTGCTCGAGGAAGCGGCGCATCGCCGGGCGGTAGCGCTCGACCGCGCGCGGCGACAGCGCGGGGTTGACGAGGCCGCGCAGGCGCGCGTGATCGGGTCCGTTGACGTGCAGGATGTTGCGCCGCATCTGCTCGTACAGCGGCCCCTCGCTCACCCCGAAGATCTCCGCGATCTTCATGCCGGGGAAGGTGGCGGCGCGCGAGCGCAGGAAGAACTCGCCCGCCTCGCGGTCCAGCACCATGTACCCGAACGGGCCTCTCGCCAGCCACGCCCGCCCGCCTGTTTCCTGCTCGGGGCCGCCGACGCCGCGCAGCTGCGCCATCGCCGCGTGGAAGCGCTCGCCGCGCAGCGAGGCGTCGGTGTAGTCGAACGCTCGCAGCTGCAGCTCGTCCACCGGCGTCGCCGTCATCGCCGTCGCTCCCTC
Organism: Solirubrobacteraceae bacterium; assembly: GCA_035508735.1. Lineage (GTDB taxonomy): Bacteria > Actinomycetota > Thermoleophilia > Solirubrobacterales > Solirubrobacteraceae > Palsa-744. Next base: position 77,604 of record DATJMM010000031.1, read on the forward strand.
CATGCGCCGGGTCCTGCCCCGCGCGCCAGTCTCGCCCCCCGTGTGCGCTCTATTTCTTCGGGCTCACCGCCTGCTTGAGGGACGCGCCGGCGGAGAACTTGGGCGCCTTCGACGCTTTGATCTTGACGCGCTCGCCGGTGCGCGGGTTGACGCCCTGGCGCGCGGCGCGTTTGACCACGGAGAACTTGCCGAAGCCCGTGATGCTCACCTCGTCGCCTTTTTTCAGGGTCTTCGTGACGGTGGCCACCAGCGACTCCACCGCGCGCGAGGAGTCGGCCTTGGTGAGGCCACTGTCCGCCGCGATCGCGTCGATCAACTGCGACTTGTTCATGTTCCAGTCCTTTCGGTAGATGTGCGAGGCGTCCAAGCCGCAATCCCCTGCATCCCTGCCACAGATCAGTGCAGCGAGCGCGCAGGGTACCGCGCCAGCTTCGTTTCCGGGTTCAGGAGGCCCTTGGGGTCGAACGCCCGCTTGAGCCGTTCGTGCAGGTCGAGCGCCGGCGGCTGCCACTGCGCCGCCAGGCGCCCGCGCTTGTGCCAGCCCACGCCGTGCTCGCCGGCGATCGAGCCGCCGAGCTCCACCACCAGCGCGAACAGCTCCTCGCCGACCGCCTCGGCGGCGTCGAGCTCGGGCTCGCTGGCGGGGTCGACGAGCACGGTGGCGTGCACGTTGCCCTCGCCGCCGTGCCCCCACGCGCACGAGCGCAGGCCGTGCGCGGCTGCGATGGCGTCGAAGCGCTGGAGCCCCTGCGACAGGCGCTCCAGCGGGAACACCACGTCCTCGCTGACCTTCTCGCCGCGCACCGCCCTGACCGCGGGGTTGACGCCGTCGCGCCAGCGCCACAGCGCGCGCGCGTCCGCCGGCTCGTGCACCGCCAGCGCGCGCGCCGGGGCGCCGCGCGCGGCGCTGGGCGGCGCGCCGAGCAGCTCGAGCAGCTCCTCGCGCTCGGCGAGCGCCTGCTCGCGCGAGCCGTCGACCTCGCAGATCAGCGCGAAGCCGGCCTGCGCCGGCGGGGGCTCGCCGGGGTAGGCGCCGGCGGTGATGCGCAGCGTCTCGGCGTCCATGAAGTCCAGCACCGACGGCTGCATGCCGGCCGCGAGCAGCGCCCCGATCGCCTCGCAGCCCTGCTCGCGCGTGTCCATGAACGCCACCAGCGCCAGCGCGAGCTCGGGCGCGGGCAGCAGGCGCAGGCGCACGGCGGTGACCAGGCCGAGCGTGCCCTCCGAGCCCACCATCAGGCTCTTGAGGTCGTAGCCGGCGACGTCCTTGCCGGCCCAGCCGCCCAGCGTCACCAGCTCCCCCGGCGCGAGCGCCACCTCCAGGCCCGCCACCCACGCGCCGGTGACGCCGTGCTTGAGCGCGTGCGGGCCGCCGGCGTTGGTGGCGACGTTGCCGCCGATCTGCGACTGCTCGGCGGCGCCGGGGTCGGGGCCGAAGAAGAGCCCGTTCTCGCGCGCCAGGCGCTGCACGTGGCCGGTGCTGACGCCGGCCTCGACGAACAGCCGCCACAGCCCCGGATCGAGCTCGCGCACGCCGCGCAGGCGCTCCAGCGAGACCACCACGCCGCCGTGCGTGGGCACGGCGCCTCCGGTCAGGCCGGTGCCGCCGCCGCGCGGCACCAGCGGCACGTCGTGCGCGTAGCACCAGCCCAGCACCGCGGCGGCCTCGGCGGCGCTGCCCGGCAGCGCCACGGCGTCGGCGCGCCCGACGGTGCCGCGGCGATAGGAGCAGTCGCTGTTGTACGGCGAGGACGCCGCCGGGGCGTCGAGCACGTGCTCTGCGCCGATCAGGTGGCCCAGCTCTCTCGCAGTCGCAAGGCTCGCGCCGGACATCGCTGCGGGCGAGGCTAGCGCGCCGGGTAGCATTGGGCTGCGATGGCGATCAGCCCCAAGCCGCGCGCGCGCGCCGCCGGCGAGCCGATCCCCGGCGAGCCCACGCCGGCGGAGGACGAGCGCGAGTTCCGCACGCTCTCCGGCGAGCCGGTGGCCGAGCTGTACGGCGCGGGCGAGCGCTCGCCCGGCGCGGGAGCAGGCGCCGGCCCACCCGAGGAGGACGCGATCGGCGAGCCGGGCTCCTATCCCTACACGCGCGGCATCCACCGCAGCATGTACCGCGGGCGCCTGTGGACGATGCGCCAGTTCGCGGGGTTCGGCACCAGCGAGGAGACCAACGCGCGCTTCCACTACCTGCTCGAGCACGGCCAGACGGGCCTCTCGACGGCCTTCGACATGCCGTCGCTGATGGGCCACGACTCAGACCACGCGCGCTCGCTGGGGGAGGTGGGCCGCGAGGGCGTGGCGGTGGACACGCTGGACGACATGCAGACGCTGTTCGGCGGCATCGACCTGGGCGCGGTGTCGGTGTCGATGACGATCAACGCGCCGGCGGCGATCATGCTGGCGTTCTACGTGGCGGCGGCGGAATCCGAGCGCGACGAGCACGGCGTGGCGCGCGAGCCGGTGCCGGCGGAGCGCCTGTCGGGGACGATCCAGGCGGACATCCTGAAGGAGTACATCGCGCAGAAGGAGTGGTGCTTCCCGATCGACCCCGCGATGCGCCTGTGCGGCGACATGATCGAGTGGTGCACGCGCCGCATGCCGCGCTGGCACCCCATCTCCATCTCCGGTTACCACATTCGCGAGGCCGGCGCGACCGCTCAGCAGGAGCTCGCGTTCACGCTCAAGGACGGTCTCACCTACGTCGAGCAGGCCGTCGCGCGCGGCCTCGACGTCGACGAGTTCGCGCCACGCCTGTCGTTCTTCTTCAACGCCCAGATCGACTTCTTCGAGGAGATCGCCAAGTACCGCGCCGCACGGCGCATCTGGGCTCGAGAGATGCGCGACACGTTCGGGGCCAAGGACCCGCGCTCGTGGCAGATGCGCTTTCACTCGCAGACCGCCGGCGTGAGCCTGACGGCGCAGCAGCCGCTGAACAACATCGTGCGCACGACCGTCGAGGCGCTGGCGGCGGTGCTCGGCGGCACGCAGTCGCTGCACACTAACTCCTATGACGAGGCGCTCGCGCTGCCCACCGAGGACGCGGTCACGATCGCGCTGCGCACGCAGCAGATGCTCGCGCACGAGACCGGCGCCACCAACACCGTCGACCCACTCGGCGGCTCCTATTTCGTGGAGGCGCTCACCGACCGCATGGAGCAGAGCGCCTATGAGTACTTCAAGAAGATCGACGAGCTC
>DATJMM010000032.1:0-33905 GCA_035508735.1 Solirubrobacteraceae bacterium
CCGCCGCGAGGTTCCCACCCAGCGCGCTCGTGCCACGCAGCGCGATCGTGCTCGCACCCGAGCCCGTGTAGCTCAGCGAGCTGTCATCCAGAACCACCGGCAACGCGCCACTCGTGCTGCCCGCACCCTCCGTGAACGACGCCGTGGAGCCCGTGACGAGCACCTCGCCGGTGCCCGTGGCTGCGATTTTGCCGCCCGCGCCGTTGACCGCGGCGCTCTTGCCGCTCACCTTCAGCGTCTTGCCTTCGGCGAGCGTGAGGCTGCCCTCGTTGGTCAGCGTGGCGGCTTCGCCGTTGTATTCGGTGTTGGCGTTCACCGCCAGGGTGCCGGTGTTGGTGAGGCTGCCGGCGATCGTGCGCGAGCCGCCTTTGCCGGCTTCGGAGCTGAGCGTGCCGGCGTCGTTGACGGAGCTCGAGATCGTCACGTTGTTGGTGTCGCCGTCGCCGGGGTCGTTGGTCATGCTGACCGCGCCGTGCGCGCCGATCGCGAGCCCTTCGCTGGTGATGAGGTCCGCGTTCTGGCTGCTGGTGCTCTCGACGGCGAGCGTCTGCGCGCCGGAGCTGGCGCCCACCGTGAGCGTCTTCACGGTTACGGTCCCCTGCGCCATTTCGACGGTGTAGGTGCCGGGTTCGGTGATGCAGGCTTCTTCGCTCGCGGTGGGGACGGATTTCTTGCTCCAGTTGCCGGCTGTGCCCCAGCTGCCGCCTGCGGTGTTCGTGAACGTGTTGGTGCAGCCGCTCGCCCGAGCCGAAGAGGACCATGCAGCCACGGCCAGGAAGGCCGCGAGCGCCAGGCCCGCGGCGGCGATCGTGCGGGCACGGCCCGACAGGTCAAAGGAGCTGGTCGGCCGGAACAATTTCTTTCCCCCTCCGTCGTCGAAGAACGCGGCTCGGCTGCGCTGTGGCGGCGGCCGCCACACGTCCGGTAGAGCACCGTCTCTCGCCCTGCATCGCGGGCAACGACCGCTGGCGCGGCTCGGAGAAACGCGGGCAGCCTATCGGCCGCCCGCTGCACCGTCAACCCAGGAACGCGCGAATCGCCGCGTCGGGCACGCCAGTCGCGCCGACGTCATGGGCCAGCACGCCGCGGCGGGCTTGCGGTGGCGGCGCTTCGATCGACGCGCTTGGCCAGGTCGACGCTGGTGGCGACGTCCACTCCATGTCTGAGGGTGTCGAGAATGACGCACGAGCGCTCGGCGGCGGTGAGCAGCATCTCGACGATCCGCGGATCGGTGCCGTGCGCCACCTCGACGTTGGCCCGGCAGCGCATCGATTGGAAGCCCACGCGCACCGACCCGTCCACCGCGAGCGCGCCGCGCAGGTCCACGTCGCCTTCAACCTCGACCGCAAGCGCGGTCAAGCGCACGCCCAGGAGGTCGGCGACCATGCGGATGGTCGAGTCCTGGCAGGCTGCGAGCGCGGCGCACAGCAGCTCCCCGGAGTTGGGAGCGTCGTGCAGGCCGCCGACCCCGCGGTGATTGCCGATGGCGATCACCACGTCCTCGGCGCGGTACTCCTCGCCGGGCACCACGGCGGTGCGAACGGGGTCATCGAGCTCGCGGCCGACCGTGTGAGCGCGGTCGACGACGAGCGCCTGCGCGGCGTCCTGTTCGTAGGCACGCCGCAGCGGCGCCTGCCGGGCCGCGACCTGCGATCGGCTCGCGCGCGTGACCCGCGGGGTCGTCTCGGGGTGCGGGCTCATGGCTTTGCGCCTGCACCCTGGGCTGCGAGCGCGCGGACGTCCTCGGTGCTCAGGCAGCGGCCCCCGATCGCCCAGTCCTCGGACTTCGTCTCATCGATCACGACCATCGTGACCTCGCGCATGCTCTCGCCCTCGATGTCGATCATCGCCTCGCTCAGGCGCTCGGCGATCTCGCGCTTCTGCTCGACGGTGAAGACTCCCTCGATGACCTTCACGTTGATGAATGGCATTTCGCACTCCTCGCAGCTCGCGATGAGCCGGTCTTGTGGTTGATGCAGCGTCTCGAGAGCATCCCAACCGCGCCCGGCGCCGTCATCGCGATTACGGGCCATCCCGCGGAGATGGCCCGACCGGCCATATGCCCCCTGCGCTCATGATCGCGAGCGCCTGCATGTAGCCTCAGCGATCATGCTGGACCAGCGGATCGGCTTCTTCGACTTCGAGGGACGCAAGGTGGCGTACTCGCTCGTGGGGGAGGGGCCGGTGCTGGTGTTCCCGCCGTGGTGGATCAGCCACATCGAGCTCGAGTGGCAGCAGCCCGGCTTTCGCTCGTTCTTCGGCGAGCTCGTGGAGACGCACACGGTGCTGCGCTACGACAGGCTCGGCGTGGGCCTGTCCGACCGCCGGCGCGAGCCGCACCACACCTCGCTCGAGTCCGAGCTCGGCGTGCTCCACGCGCTCCTCGACGAGCACGGTGTGGACAGCTGCTCGCTCGTCGGCGTCTCATGCGGCGGCTGCTTCGCGGCCGCGTACGCGCGTCGCCACCCCGAGCGCGTGGAGCGGCTCGCGATCTACGCCGGCTGGGCGGACGGCCAAGCCCTGGCCCCGCCGCAGGCGCAGGCGTCGCTGATCGAGCTCGTGCGCGGCACCTGGGGGTTCGGCTCGCGGATCCTCGCGGAGGTGTTCATGACCGGGGCCGACGATCGCGAGCGAAGGGCATACGTCGAGTTCCAGCGGACCTCCGCGAGCGCGGACATGGCCGCCGACCTGCTCGAGCTGATCTTCGCGCTCGACATCCGCGACGACCTCGCCCATCTGCGGACGCCAACGGTCGTGATCCACCGCACCGGGGACCGCACCGTCCCCTTCTCCCAGGGCCGCGAGGTCGCCACCCTGGCACCCGATGCGCGCCTGATCCCCCTCCCCGGCAACGCGCACCACCCCTGGCGCGGGGACGCGAGCGGCACCGGTGCGGCCATCGCCGGCGCGCTCGGCCTCGGCGCAGGGCAAGGCGCGCACGCCGCGCCGTTGGCGCAGTCGCTGACCGCACGCGAGCGCGAAGTGCTCACGCTCGTGGCACGCGGCTTCAGCGATGCCGCCATCGCCGAGCAGCTCGTGCTCAGCGCCCACACGGTCCACCGCCACGTCGCCAACATCCGGAACAAGCTCAACCTGCCGTCACGAACCGCAGCCGCCGCGTTCGCAGTCAGGGCGGGCCTGGAGTAGGCCGGCTCAGACAGCGTGCCCCCGCGAACACCAAAGGGGTTCGCGCCGGCAGGCCGGGTTCGCCGGCACAAGCCCCACCGAGCGGTTTCCGAGGGGCGTATGGCGAGACCCGGATTCGAACCGGGGACACCACGATTTTCAGTCGTGTGCTCTACCAACTGAGCTATCTCGCCGCTGGGCGGGCCATGCGGCCCGGCTTCGATGCTACCGGCTGGCCGCGGCCCTATCCGCCGCGCTCGAGTTCCTCCACCAGCGCCTCGTAGGTCATGCGCAGCCCCTCCACGATCCCCACCTGCGCCCGCCAGCCCAGCTCGCGCTCGGCCAGCGAGACGTCGAGGCGGCTGTGCGTGAGCTCGCCCGGGCGCAGGTCGGCCAGCTCGGGCTCGATCTGCTTGCCGGCCACCGCGCTGAGCTCCCGCCAGATCGTGCTCACGTCGGTCTCCTCGCCGGTTGCGACGTTGTAGGTGCCGGCCTTGCCGCAGGCGGCCAGCAGCGCGCGCACCACGTCGCCCACGTACACATAGTCGCGCGTGGGCGTGCCCTGCCCGTACAGCGTGGGCGCGCGCCCGGCGTGCAGGCGCTCGGAGAAGATCGCCACCACGCCGGCCTCGCCGTGCGGGCTCTGGCGCGGGCCGTAGACGTTGCCCAGGCGGCACACCGCGTGCGGGATGCCGCAGGCGCGCGACCAGGTGCCCACGTAGGACTCGGCGGCCCACTTCGACGCGCCGTATGGAGACAGCGGTTCGGGGATGCAGCTCTCCGCGGTGGGCATCGGCGCAGCGTCGCCGTAGAGCGCGCCGCCGGTCGAGGTGAACATCACCGGCGCGCCGCGGCGCCCCGCGCTCTCGAGCACGTTGAGCGTGCCGAGCACGTTGACCTCGCAGTCGCGTCGCGGGTTCTCCACCGACACCACCACGCTGGCCTGCGCCGCCAGGTGGAACACCGCGCCCGGCGCGACCCGCTCGAACGCCCGCTCGAGCGCCGGCGCGTCGGTGACGTCCAGCTCCAGCAGCTCGGCCTCGGGGGCCACGCGCGCGGCCTCGCCGGAGGAGAGGTCGTCGATCACGCTCACCTCGTGGCCGTCGGCCAGCAGCGCGTCGACCACGTGCGAGCCGATGAAGCCGGCGCCGCCGGTCACGATCGCGCGGGTGCTCATGCGCGGGAATCTACTCTCGCGCTGGAGCCCATGCGCGAGAATCTATACGGGCGCGGCCGAGGCGGCGGCGAGCAGGTCTTCCACCGCTTCCACCGACTCGTCGATCCGCTCCAGCACCCTCATGCCGCGGCGCTCGCGCGGCAGGCTGCCGCCCACGGCCGGCCCGCCGAGCACGATCGGCAGGCCGGGACGGCTGGAGCGCAGGTCGCGCAGCGCGATCTCGACCGGCTCGGCCGCCTCCGGCAGCGTCGCGCCCAGCACCACCAGGTCCGGGGACTGGCTGTCGACGATCTCGAGCAGCCGTTGCGCGGAGACGTCGGTGTCGAAGATCGTCTGGAAGCCGGCGGCGGCGAGCTGGTCATGCACCATCTGCAGGCCGAGCGTGTGCTCGTCGCCCTCCACGCCGGCCAGCAGCACGCGCTCGCGCGTAGGTTCGGTGGCACCGGTCATGTAGCGGTAGAGCGTGGCCAGCACGCGCCGCGTGATCGTGCGCGCGCGGTGCTCGCGTTCGGCGTCGAACTCGCCCGACTGCGTGAGCACGTCAATGCGCCGCAGCGCCGGGCCGATCACCTCGGCGTGCAGCGTGGTGGGGGTGATGCCGTCCTCGATCGCCGTGGCGATGGCCGCCTCGGCCATCTCCGCGTCGCCGCGTTCGAGCGCCGTGGCGAAGCTCTCGAGCGTGCTCTCCACGAGCGCCGCGGGATCGGAGCGAAGCTGCTCGCGCGCGTCGGGCCCGGAGCGTCCGAGCACTTCCATGAACGCGTCCAGCAGCACCGGGTCGAAGTGGCGGCCGCGCTGTTCGCGCATCATCTGCACCGCCTCGTCGATCGAGAAGGCCTTGCGGTAGACGCGGTCGGAGGTGAGCGCGTCGAACACGTCGGCGATCGCCACGATGCGACCCTCGATCGGGATCGTCTCGCCCTTGAGGCCGCGCGGGTAGCCGCTGCCGTCCCACTTCTCCTGGTGGCTGAGCGCGATCGTGGCGGCCATGTCGAGGATCGAGGAGGAGGAGCCGCGCACCAGGCGGTGGCCCTCCTCCGCGTGCGTCTCGACGATCGCTCGCTCCTCCGGGGTCAGCGGGCCGGGCTTGAGCAGGATCGCGTCGGGGATCGCCACCTTGCCCACGTCGTGCAGCGGCGCGGCGTGACGCAGCCGCTCGCAGAACTCCGCGTCCATGCCGATGTGCTCGGCCAGGAGAACCGAGAAGCGCCCGATGCGCTCGATGTGCGCGCCGGTGTCCTCGTCGCGGAACTCCACCGCCATCGACAGCCTCTGCACCGTCTCCGCCTGGGCGATCTCCAGCTGGGAGAGCGCTCGTTTCAGCTCGCTGGTGCGGTGGTCGATCTCGTCCTCGAGCACCATCCTGCCGCCCTCGCCGAGGTGCCAGCCGAGCGCCGCCGCCGCGCCCGCCAGGACGATCGCGCAGCCGACGATCAGCGGCGAGGCGCCGGCGAGCAGCGCACCGGCGAAGCCCGCCGCGCACAGCAGCGCCCAGGCGAGCGCGCGCAGCGTCGAGGGGCCGCCTCGGGGCGGGCCGCCCGCGGGGTGCCGGCGCGATTCCGTGCGCCTAAGCACGAGCGCCTCCAGGCGTGGGCGAGCGGGCCGCGCCGACGGCCGCGCGCGCTCCTGGCCGCCGTCCACGGGCCGCTGCAAGAAGCTGGCTTCGATCGCGCTTTGCACTGAGAGCTCCGCTGGTCTTCCGGTCCCGCCCAAGATCCGCTGCGTATGCCGCCACGTTCGACGGGCGCCGCCGCGCGCTTGACCGGGGGTTGGTGACGCTAGACATATTGCCCAAGCACCCCTCAGCGGCGCCCGGCCAGCTCGCCGACGGCGACCGGGTTGCTCGGGGGGGTGAGCGCGACCGGCCGGTTCCAGCGGTCGAACACCACGGTGCCCGCGTGGGCGCCGCCTTTGGCCAGCTCGAGCGGGTAGGGCACGCCGGTGCTGGCCACGTACAGGGTGCCGCCGGCGGCGGGATCCTGTACCGCCGTGGCCTTGCGTCCGTCCACCGTGCTTGCGCCGGCGCGGAGGAGCCGCCCGTGCCCGGCGAGCAGGCGAGCGAGCAGCCGCCGCGCGTCGCACAGCCAGGCCAGCGGCGCGAGCGCGGGCGAGCCGGCGGCGCCCTGCAGCCACCTGCCACGCAGGTGGCGCGCGGCCTCTCGGCCGAGCACGCGCCGGTCGAAGCTGCCGCTGCCTTTCAGATACAGAGTGCGTTCGAGCCGCACGAGCCGCACGCCGAGGCCGCCCAGCGTGACGGTCCCCTGCGCGCCCATCTGCGAAACGAGCTCCATATTCAGCGATATCGGCCTGTGCGCGCTCACAATTGAGCCTGCAACGTGGACCGTCGCAGCGCCCTGCGCCGCCCTCGTGGCCTCCGAGACGATCTCCTGCGCCGACATCGAGGCGATGCCGTTCGGCGAGGCGGCGGAGCTGCCACAGCCGGCGAGCGCCACCGCGGCCAGGACGAACGCCGCGCGCAACGAGCGGGCGGGCGGGCGCATCGAGGGCATTCGCACCGCGCGCCGCGCCGCCATCGCCCGACCATAGCGCCGCGCCGCGCCGGCGCGCGTCAGCCGCTGCGCTCGTCCGCCCGGCGCCCAGGCTGGGCGCCCGCGTGCGTGCGAGCGAGCAGCTCGGCCAGGAAGCCCCTGCCGGTCAGGCTCACCGCCAGCAGCGAGCCGAACAGCGCCACGGCGTCGATGCTCTCGCGCCCCTGCCGGTTCCAGTAGTCGTCGGCCAGGTTGAGCCACAGCGCGAACTCGTCCAGCGTCAGCGCCGCGCCCGCTCCGTACACGCCGGAGGTGATGCGCGAGGCGCGCCGCCGCTGCGAGTCGACGCCGATCTCCATCATCCACAGGTAGCCCACCGTGAGCAGCCCGGCGATGCCGAAGGTCATGTGGTGGATGTGCCGCCCGCCGGGGGTGATGTTCCTGAACGGTCCGCGCTGCGCCCTGATCGCGTGCGTCACGCCGCGCACGGCCGCGAACGTCACGAAGAAGCTGGCGGTGGACAGCAGCCGCCGCTCCTTGCGGCAGTCCTCGAAGTGCTTGCGGTAGAGCTGGTGCACCTCGCTCAGCGGCACCGGCCGCGAGAACGGCTTGCTAGCCGCGTCCGCCGCGGCGGTGGCTTCGCTTGAGAGCTCCACTCGAGCACACCCTAGATGCTGCGCGCGTCGTGCGCGGCAAGCGAATTGCACCTGTAAACCCGCATCGGCTTTTCGTCGAGATGGACGCACGATGCAGATCAGGCACTCCACCGGCGCTCGATCAAGCCTGCAGGAGACGCAGCCTCGCGCTGCGTCTCGACGGGGTCCTCGTGCCAGATAGCAACACACCTCAAGATCGCCCGAGGGCAGGGCAGCCGCAGCCCGGCTCCGGCTCGGCGCAGCCGGGACAGGCGCAGCCCGGACAGCCGCAGCCCGGACAGCCGCAGCCCGGACAGGCGCAGCCCGGACAGCCGCAGCCCGGACAGCCGCAGCCGCCCCGGCCGCCGCAGCGCGCCACGCCCGCGTCGAGGCCCGCGCAGCCGCCCGCGCAGAGGCCAGCGCAGCCGCCCGCGTCGAGGCCCGCGCAGAGGCCCGCGGCGCAGCCGCAGCCAACCGGCGAAACGCAGGCGGGCCGCACGCAACCGAGCGGCGCTGCGCAGGGCGCCCGCCCCGCAGCCGGCGGCGCGGCTCCACGCGCGGGCGCCGGCGACGGCGGCTACGTGTTCGACGGCAAGAGCCAGGAGCAGCGCGACGCGCAGGCGCAGTCGCCGCCGGAGGGCGCGACCGGCGGCGCCGGCGCGGGCGTGCCGGCGGTGAGCCTGCGGAAGATCGCGTGGGCGGCGCTCGCGGCGCTGTGCGTGGCCGCCGGCGTGGTCGCCTCGATCGTGGGCGCGCACGCGGTGGCGCGCACCAACACGAACAGCGAACGTGAGAGCTCGCAGCAGACCTCTGCCGGCGTGGCCTCCGCCCTGAAGCTGGCGATCCAGCACGAGGAAGAGCTGCGCGTGGGCGGCGCCACCTTCCTCGCCGGCGATTCCAGGGCGACGCCCGCCGAATTCGACAGGTGGGCGAAATGGGCGCAGACGCTGCGCCGCTACCCGGAGCTGCAGCAGCTCGGCGTGATCGCGCTCGTCACCGACTCCGACCTGCCGGCGTTCGCAGCACGCGCGGCGACCCACACGCTCGGGCCCTCGCCGGCCGGCAAGCGGCGTGCGAGTACCGGCGCAGCCGCCACGACGAGCGCCACGAGCGCGAGCGCGGCCACGACGAGCGCCACCGCCACGACGGCCGCGGGCGAAGCGGCGACGGCGCCCGTGCCCAAGATCCGCCCGGCGGGGACGCGCCCCTACTACTGCCTGGCGGTGACCAACCTGGTGCGCCGCGCCGGCGAGCGGCCGGCGCGGGGCCTGGACTACTGCGAGGAGCGCACCGGGCTGCTGCTCTCGCGCGACAGCGGCTTCAGCCACTACACGGCGCTGACCGCGGACGGCGGCACCCTGGAAGTGCTGACGCCGGTCTACCGGGGCAACCAGCCGCCGGCCACCCACGGGGCGCGCATCGGCGCCTTCGCCGGGTGGCTGCGCCAAGTCTTCGTGCCGGGGGTGCTGCTCCGCTCGGCCCTGCAGGGTCACGCGGGCGCAGCGGCACGAATGAGCTTCCACAGCAGCACCGCCGACGTGACCTTCGCGGCCGGCGCGGCCGGGCCGGGCACGCCGACCACTGCGGTGGCGATGCACGACGGCTGGACCGTGCAGGCGTACGGCGCGGCGGTCGGCGCGAGCTCGCTCTCGCACGGCGACGCGCTGGCGCTCCTGATCGTGGGCTGCGTGCTGAGCGCGGCCGTGGGGCTGCTGCTGCTCGTGCTCGGCGTGGGGCGCCCGGCGGTGCGCGCGTTGCCGCCGCGCGGCGCTCGGGCGCAGGCGGCGCAGGAGCTGCACGACCCGCTCACGGGGCTGCCGAGCCGCGCGCTGATGATGGACCGCGCGGAGTGCATGCTGGCGCGCGCGAACCGCCAGTCGGGGCTGCTGGTGGGCGCGCTGTTCATCGACATCGACTGGTTCACCGACGTGAACGACAGGCTTGGCCGGGCCGCCGGGGATCAGATTCTCAAGATCGTGGCCGAGCGCCTCGAGAACGTGGTGCGCGCGGGCGACACCGTGGGCCGTCTCGACGACGACGAGTTCGTGCTGCTGGTGGAGTCGGCGGCGCGGGGGGCGCGCCTGGACTCGCTGGCGATGCGCGTGGTGGAGGCGCTGCACAAGCCCTTCGAACTCGACGACTTCGGGCCCAACTTCTTCCTGACCGCGAGCATCGGCGTGGCCTTCGGGCGCTACGCGAGCCCGGAGGACCTGCTGCGCGACGCGCAGCTGGCGCTGTTCGCAGCGAAGTCGGCGGGCAAGGACCGCTACACGCTCTTCAACGCCAACATGCGCTCGGTGATCGAGGGCCGCGGCGTGCTCGAGGCCGAGCTCAACCGGGCGCTGGCCGAGAAGCAGTTCTTCCTGCTCTACGAGCCCGTCTACGACCTCGAGACCGGCGCCGTGGCGGGCCTCGAGGCGCTCGTGCGCTGGGCGCACCCGAAGCAGGGCGTGCTCGGCGGCGAGGACTTCATCGCGCTCGCCGAGGAGACCGGCCTGACCGTGCCGATCGGCCGCTGGGCGATGGAAGAGGCGTGCACGCGCGCGGCCGCCTGGGACGTGGCCGGACACCACGTGGGCGTGTCGGTGGAGGTGACGCCCAACCAGCTCAACCGCGACGGCTTCGTCACAGACGTGCGGCGAGCGCTGCAGCAGTCGGGCATCGACCCGTCGCTGCTGACGCTGCAGATCGCCGAGACGACCGTGATGCGCGACGTGAGCGCCGCGGTGGAACGCCTGCAGGAGATCAAGGAGCTGGGCGTGCGCGTGGCGATCGACGACTTCGGCGGCAGCGGCTACGCATACCACTCCGACCTGCGCCGGCTGCCGCTGGACGACCTCAAGGTGGACCGCGGCTCGCTGGCCGCCGCGGAGGACGAGGACTACCGCACGTGGCTGCTGGAGGCGATCATGATCGTGGGGCGCGAGCTGTCGCTGCGCGTGATCGCGAAGGGCATCGACAGCTACGAACAGATGACCGCGCTGCAGTCGATGGGCTGCACGATGGCGCAGGGCGCGCTGATGGGCAAGCCGGTGGCGGCCGACGCGGTGGAGGGCCTGCTCGGCGCGAGCCTGCCGACGGTGCGCGCCGACCCGCAGAACGCCTAGCCCGGCTAGCATTGCCTCGGTTCGAGGCTAAGCGAGAGGAGAGGGCATGGCTATCAGCGCGAGCATCCCCAAGGCGGTGGCCGACGGCATCGACGGCCTGCGCGGCCTGCAGGATCAGGTCGTGGGTCCGAGCGCCTGGCGCGAGGTGACCCAGGAGATGGTCGACCGCTTCGCCGAGGTCAGCGGCGATCACCAGTGGATCCACGTGGACGTGGAGCGCGCCAAGCGCGAGAGCCCGTTCGGGGGGCCGATCGCCCACGGCAACCTCACGCTGTCGATGATCGACGGCATGCGCGGCGAGCTCAACGAGTGGAGCGGCTTCGCGCTGGCCGTGAACTACGGCTGGAACAAGGTGCGCTTCCCGGCGCCGGTGCCGGTTGGCTCGCGCCTGCACGCCTACGCCCAGATCGTGGAGCTCACCGACGTGGGCGGAGGCTGGCACCAGCTGGTCACGCGCTTCACCGTCGAGGCCGAGGGCGGCGAGAAGCCGGTGTGCGTGGCTGACAGCGTGGTGCGCGTGCTGGCCGCGAGCGCCTAGCAGCGCAGGGATCGCGGCGGCTTGGCTGCGCCGCGCGCCGGCTCGGCGCCCGCCCCGGCGCGGCGCGGTCCCGGCGCGGCGCGGTCCCGGCAAGGGCGCTTCGCACCCGCGGAACCGTCCGATAAACCCGGAATTACTTGATCAGTCGGCGTTTACGGCTGTCCAGCCAGGGGTATTGTCTGCACCGACGCGCGTATATCTATTCGTCAAGTGTCGGGGTGGAGGGGATCTCATATGGGTTGCAAGTCGCGTGGTGTGGCGGTGCTCGCCGCCCTGCTGGGCGCCATCGTGGCGGCGTCCGCGATGGCCGCGTCGGCGGCCGCGATCACCGAGCCGGTGTCGTTCACGAACTGGGCGGTGTGGGGCTCGCTCACGCCCAAGAAGCTGAACGAACCGGTGGAGCTGCCGCAGGGCTCGACCTTCAACGGCGTGGCCGAGGTGACTTCCACCGCGACCTCGCTGTCGGGCACGATCAGCGGCAGCATCTACGTGCCGCCATTCAAAGCGAAACTGAAACTGGGTGGAGCGCTGCCCACCGAAGTGGGGGTGACGTTCACGCAGGTGGGCCCGTCCGAAGGCACCATCTCCACCGTCTCGCCCTCCGACTGCGCCGAACCGCGCTTCGGCACGACCTGCATGAACATGAGCGTGGAAAGCAAGGCCGACCTCGGCATCACCGCGACCGGGCTGCTGGGGCTCGAAGTGCGGAGCGAATGCGAAACCTCCGAACCGGTGGTGTTCCACCTCAGCACCGACATGCCCGGCGAGCAGCTGGTGCTGAAACTGGCGGGACCGCACTTCACGGGCACCGTGACGATCCCCAGCATCACCTGCAAGGGCCTGTCGGGAGTCGCGGAGGGCCTGCTGCTGACGGGCTTGATGTCAGGGCCGGAAAACCCCTACTCGCTGAAGATCGGCCCCAACGAACCGGCGGCGCCCACCGTGACGAGCGAAGAAGCCACCTCGGTCTCGCAGGTCTCGGCGGACCTGCACGCCAGCGAGGACACCAACGGCGAAGCGGAAAGCGACTGCCACTTCGAATACGGCACCACGGCGGAATACGGCACCAGCGTGCCGTGCTCGTGGCGGCTCGGCTCGGGCTTCGCGGTGAACGCGCCGCTGACGGAACTGAGCGAAGGACAGACCTACCACTACCGGATCGTGGCCACGAACACGCTGGGCACGAGCTACGGCGCCGACCAGACCTTCACGACCCTGAGCGGCTCGCCGGAATACGGCCGCTGCGTGGCCCAGAAGGGGGGCGAATACAGCGACCCCACCTGCCAGAACGTGGCCGAGAAGAAGGGCGTGCCGGACCACAAGGGCAAGTACGAATGGCTGCCGGGGCCCACCCCCGCGTGCGTGGCGCACAAGAAGGGCGAATACACCGACTCGAGCTGCAGCGCGAGATCGTCCAAGCCGCACAAGGGCGGCTATGAAAAGGCGGGTGCGGGCTTCACCGCGAGCACCGGCGCGGTGACGCTGGAAACGGCGCAGCTGCCGGGCGCGCCGGTGGTGACGTGCTCGGCGAGCAGCGCGAGCGGCGAAGTGACCGGCACGGCGACGGGAAGCGAGCGGATCACGTTCACCGGCTGCGAATCCTCGGGCAGGCAGTGCACCAGCGAAGGCCCCGACGGCACGCCGTCGCCCGGCGCCGGGACGATCGTCACGAACCTGCTCGCGACCAGGCTGCTGGGGCCGGTGGCAGGCTCGGTGTGGACCGAGCTCGCGAGCTCCGAACACCAGCCCTACCTCGCGGAGTTCGGCTGCGGCGGCATCCTGTTCAGGATGAGCGGATCGCTCGGCGGGGTGCAGTCAGGTGACGTGGACGCGCCCAGCCTCACCAGCACGACGTCGTTCTCGGTCGAAGAAGGCAGGGAAGCAGAACAGGCGGTCTTCACCGAAGCCTCCGAAGACGGCGGCTCGAGCTGGACGGGCCCGGACGCCTCGACGCTGGTGATGCGCTCGAGCAACACCGCCGCCTCGGCGGTGGAGATCAGGCCCTAGCCGACCGCGGCGGGCTGCTGCCGATCCGAGCGCGCCGTCTCGGATCGGCGGGGCCGCCTCAAACGGCGATCGCCACGTACTTGGTCTCGAGGTACTCGCCGATCCCCTCGAAGCCGCCCTCGCGGCCGAAGCCGGACTGCTTGACGCCGCCGAAGGGCGCGGCGGGATTGGAGACGACCCCCTGGTTGAGGCCCACCATGCCGGTCTCGATGCCCTCGCAGACGTGGAAGGCGCGCTCGAGGTCGCGCGTGTAGACGTAGGCGACGAGGCCGTACTCGGTGCGGTTGGCGGCCGCCAGCGCCTGCTCGTCGCTGGCGAAGGCGGCCACCGGCGCGACCGGGCCGAAGATCTCCTCGGCGAGCACGCGCGCGTCCTCGCCCACGCCGGCGAGCACGGTGGGCTCGAAGAAGTAGCCGGGGTGGGCGGGGCCGGACAGCGGCGAGCCGCCGACGAGCACGCGTGCGCCGCGGGCGGTGGCGTCGGCGAGGAGCTCGGAGACCTTGGCGCGCTGGGCCTGGTCGATCAGCGGCCCCACATCGACGTCGGGCTCGGTGCCGCGACCGACCTTCAGCGCGCCCATGCGCTCCGCCAGCCGCAGCGCGAACTCCTCGGCCAGCGACTGGTGCACGTGGAAGCGGTTGGCGGCGGTGCAGGCCTCGCCCACGTTGCGCATCTTGGCCAGCATCGCGCCCTCCACGGCGGCGTCGAGGTCGGCGTCCTCGAACACCAGGAAGGGGGCGTTGCCGCCCAGCTCCATCGACACGCGCAGCACCTGCTGCGCTGACTGCTCGATCAGCGTGCGCCCCACCTCGGTGGAGCCGGTGAAGGACAGCTTGCGCGTGCGCGCGTCCCTCAGCAGCGGCTCGATCACGCCGCCGGCGCTGTGGGCGGTGATCACGTTCAACACGCCGCCGGGCAGCCCGGCCTGCTCCAGGATCCTGGCGAGGGCTAGCATCGACAGGGGGGTCTGCTTGGCGGGCTTGACCACCATCGTGCAGCCGGCGGCGATCGCCGGGGCGATCTTCCTGGTGCCCATCGCCATCGGGAAGTTCCAGGGGGTGACGAACACGCACGGGCCGACCGGCTGGCGCATCGTGAGGATGCGGCCCCTGCCGGTGGTGTTGACCATGTAGCGACCGTGGATGCGCACCGCCTCCTCGGCGAACCAGCGGAAGAACTCGGCCGCGTATGAGATCTCCGCGCGCGACTCGGCCAGCGCCTTGCCCATCTCGAGCGTCATCAGCAGCGCCAGCTCCTCGCCCTGGGCCACGATCGCCTCGTAGGCGCGCCTGAGGATCTCGCCGCGCTCGCGCGGGGGGTGCGCGGCCCAGCGCGCCTGCGCCTCGGCGGCGGCGGCCAGCGCAGCGAGCGCGTCCTCGGACCGGCCGTCGGCGACCCGCACGAGCTCCGCGCCGGTGGAGGGGTCCTCGACGGCCAGCGTGGCGCCGCCGGCGGCGGCGCGCCACTCGCCGCCGACGTAGAACTGGGTGGGGACCGCCCCGAGCACGGCGCGTTCGCGCGCTGCGAGGTCGCCGCCGTCGGGCTCGCCGCGGCCGGGCTCGGCGCCCGGCGAGATCTCCTCGGCGGCGTCCGGCGAGGGCTCGCCGCCGCCGCTCGAACTCCCGCTGGCACTCATCGTGCAGCCCTCAGGCGCACGGCCGGCGGGGCCGACCGTGGACACATGGGTGTCCCTCCCCTGCGACGCGACGTTGCCGTGCCGGCGGTGCGGCGCAAGGCGAGGACGGCGCTCATCGCCTCAACCTACCACCGCCTCGCCGCGCTGCTGCGGACGCTGGTGGCGGCGGGCGCGCTGGCGCTGGCGGGCGCGCCGGCGCTGCTGGCGGCGCCGGCGCAAGCGGCGGGCTCGACGCTGATCGTGGAAGGCGCGGGCAACGGCCACGGGGTGGGGATGAGCCAATGGGGCGCGCTGGGCTACGCCCAGCACGGCTGGTCCGACCAGCAGATCCTGGCGCACTACTACACCGGCACCGCGCTCGGGCAGGCGCCGGCGGGCTTCGTGGTGAAGGTGCTGGAGGGCTCGAGGGTGGTGGGGGTGCCGCTGGAACGCTACGTGCGCGGGGTGGTCTCGGCGGAGATGCCGGCGAGCTGGCCGCTGGAGGCGCTGGAGGCGCAGGCGATCGCCAGCCGCACGTTCGCGCTCACCGCGGACGCGGGCGGGCGGCGCTTCGACGTGTACGCGGACACGCGCTCGCAGGTTTACGAGGGCGCGGCGGCGGAAACGGCGGCGACCAACGCGGCGGTGGCTGACACGGCTGGGCAGGTGGTGACCTACGAAGGCAGGCCGGCGATCACGTACTACTTCGCGAGCTCGGGCGGCATGACCGAGGACGACGAGAACTCCTTCGCGGGCTCGCCGCCGCAGCCGTGGCTGCGGGGCGTGCCGGACGCCTACGAAACGAAGGCGTCGAGCTGGAAGGTGAAGATCAGCTTCGCCAGCGCGGCGGCGCGCCTGCGGGGGCTAGTGAAGGGCTCCCTGCGCGGCATCGAGGTGCTCCAGCGCGGCGCCTCGCCGCGCATCGTGTCGGCGGAGGTGCTGGGCTCGGGCGGCGACGTGCAGGTGAGCGGCCCGGAACTGGAGGCGCGCCTCGGCCTACAGAGCGCGTGGGCGTACTTCAGCGTGAGGAGCGCCGGCAAGGTGACGCGCGAGCCGGACGCGAGCGGCCGGGCGCCGTTCGCGGCGCCGGCACCGGAAAGCCCGCCCGCAGCGCCGGCCCCGACGCCATCGGCGAGCGCGCCGCAGGGCGGCTCGCAGGCCCCCGTGCCGGCAACCGCCGCCGGCGCTTCCACCGGCGGCGCCAGCGCCGGCTAGCCAGGCTCGGCCGGCCCGGCGCCACCCGCCCATGGCCCGGCCCGGCGCCTTCCGCCCACGGCTCGGCGCGACGCCACCCGCCCACACCGGCTCGGCGCCACCCGCCCACGACCCGGCTCCACCCGCCCGCTCCCGGCCGTGACGCGTACGCTGCCGTGGTGCCCCGAGCGCTGCTGATCGCGGACGTGCCATGGCTGCTGTACCGCTCGTACTTCGCGCTGCCGAAGTCGATTGTGGGCGCCGGCGGGGAGCCGGTGAACGCGCTGCTCGGCACCGTCAACGCGATCCTGAGCTTTTACGAGGGGCGCCTGCCGGCGCCGGGTCCGCGCGGCGTGGTGGCGTGCATGGGCGCTGAGCAGGCGGACTACCGCGTGGCGCTGTACCCCGCCTATCACGCCCATCGCGAGCCGATGCCGCCGGAGCTGGCGGCGCAATGGGAGCGAGCGCCGGCGCTGCTCGAGAGCTTCGGCTGGACGTACGCGACGAGCGACGAGCTGGAGGCCGACGACGTGATGTACTCCTACGCGCGCGAGGAGGATGCGAGCGGCGGGCGCGCGCTGCTGCTGACCGGCGACCGCGACCTGTATGGCGCGGTCAGCGAGCGCGTGGCGGTTGCGGAGCTGCGCGGCGGCGGCACGCACGGGGAGATCGGTCCCCAACAGGTGCGCGAGCGCTACGGCGTGGAGCCGGCGCAGGTGGCCGACTTCATCGCGCTGCGCGGCGACCCCTCCGACGGCCTGCCGGGCGCGCCGGGCGTGGGCGCCAAGACCGCCGCCGCGCTGCTGCGCGAGCACGGCTCGCTAGAGGCGCTGCTGAGCGCCGCGGGCGCCGACGCGCATCCTGGCGACGCCGACGCAGCCGCCGTCAGGGCGAGCGTCGTGATGCGCCCGCGAGTAGCCGCGGCGCTGCGCGAGAACGCGCAGCTGCTGCGCGAGTTCAAGCGGATCGCCATACTGCAGCGGATCGAGGTGGAGCGCCCCGCCGACCGCGATCCGGACTACGCGCACGGCGCCGAGACGGCCCGCGCGCTGGGCATGAGCCGCCTGGCCGAGCGCCTGGGCAGGCTCGCTACGGCGTGAACTTGACCGTGATCACGTCGCCGTCGTTCATCGCGTAGTCGCGGCCCTCCAGGCGCAGCGTGCCACGCTCGCGCGCGCCGGCGTAGCCGCCGGCGTCCACCAGCTCCCGCCAGCCGATCACCTCGGCGCGCACGAAGCCCTTCTGGATGTCCGAGTGGATCTCGCCGGCGGCGTGCCACGCGGTGAGGCCGCTGCGCAGGTGCCAGGACTGCGCCGGCTTGCCCTCGCCGGCGGTGAAGAACGCGATCAGCTCGAGCAGCGCGAACGCCTCGCCGATCACGCGCTGCAGGCCGGATTCGCTCAGGCCGAGGTCCTCGCGCATGGCCGCCGCGTCCTCGTCCTCGAGCTCCGCCAGCTCCGACTCGATGCGCGAGGAGATCGCCACCGCGCGCGCGCCCTGCGCCGCCGCGTGCTCCGCCAGCGCCGCCGGCAGCTCCTCCGAGCCCTCGTCCACGTTCGCCACGAACAGCACCGGCTTGCTCGTCAGCGCGCCCAGCTCGCGCGCCGCGTTCGGCGCCTCCTCGGGCACCGGCACCCCGCGCGCCGGCCTGCCCGCCTCCAGTTCCGCGACAACCGCGCGCAGCCACGCCTCCTCCGCCACCGCCACGCGGTCGCCGCCGCGCGCCTGCCTGCCCACGCGCTCCAGGCGCCGGCCGGCCTGCTCCAGGTCTGCCATCACGAGCTCCGTCTCGATCGTCTCCACGTCCCTGATCGGGTCCACGCTGCCTTCCGGGTGCACCACGCTCGCGTCGCCGTGCGCGCGCACCACGTGCACGATCGCGTGCGTCTCGCGGATGTTCGCCAGGAAGCGGTTGCCCAGACCCTCGCCCTTGTGAGCGCCCGCCACCAGGCCCGCGATGTCGTGGAAGTCGATCGTGTCCCACACGATCTCCGAGGCGCCCACCGTGGCCGCCACCTGCTCCAGCCGCGCGTCGCGCACCGGCACCACCGCCACGTTCGGCTCGATCGTCGTGAACGGGTAGTTGGCCGCCTCCGCGCCCGCCTTCGTCAGCGCATTGAAGAGCGAGGACTTGCCCGCGTTGGGCATGCCCACGATGCCGATGCGGGTGCTCACCGAGAGGGTCTCAGCTCGGAAGGCCGAGGACGAGTGACAAGGCGTCGTCGACTGCCGCCATCTCGCCGTGACTGAGGTGGCCGATGCCGCCCTTGACCGCCTCCGCGTCGACCACGCGCAGCTGATCGGTGAGCACGCGGGTGGGCGTCCCGGCCAGCTCGACGGTCGGACGGAACGTCGCCGCCGGCGCGGAGCGCGACGTCGGAGCAATCAGCACCGTGCTCAGGTCGAGCAGCTCATCCGCCTGCACCACGATGCCCGGGCGCGCCCCCCGTTGCTCATGCCCGCGCGCGCGGCGTGGGGCCCCCAGCCGCACGACTTCGCCCCGGACCATCAGTCGGCCGGCCACGGCGGGGAGAGCTCGTCGAGCTCCTCACGTAGCGCTGCCAGCTCGGCACGATCTCTCGGATCGGCCGCCAGTCGTCGTGCCTCCTCTCGCAGCGCAACACGCCGACGCCGACGCGCGCGCGCCTCCGTCAATGCGCTCCGCACCGCCTGGGAGTCGCTCATTCCCTCGGCGCGCAGCACCGCGAGCGCGGCTTCAGAGTCGGCATCGAGCCGCACGTGGAGGGCACGAGGCACAGCCCAACTGTATCACAAATCATGCTACAGAAATCCCGACGAGCTCTCCGAGCAGCGCGCCCGCGAGCACGTCGGACGGGTAGTGCACGCCGAGGTACAGCCGCGACAGCGCGAGGCCGCTCGCCAGCGCGTACAGCGGCCCGCTCGGCAGGCCCAGGCGCGCATACACGTGCGCCCCCGCGAACGACGTGGACGCATGTGCGCTCGGAAAGCTCAGGGCGCTCGGCGTGCCCGTCAGCGGCGGCAGGCCCGCGAGCTCGGGCCGGCGCCGGCCCACGAGCCGCTTGATCGCGGTGTTCAGCGCGTACGTCCCCGCGACCACAGCCGTCGCCCGGCGCCACGCGCCGCGGCGCTCGCGCTCGAGCGCGCCGCCCACGAGCCCGATCGCCAGCCACACGCCCGCGTGCTCGCCAAGCCGCGAGAACAGCGCCACCGCGCGCTCGGCCTGCGGCGTGTGCCCGCGCGTGCGCGCCTTCAGCAGCAGCCGCTCGTCGAGGTTGTTGATGGTGGTCAACCAGCCGTCAGGGCGCCGCCTGGCGCCGTCCTAGCCGAAGCCGACGTGCGACTCGTCCTTGTCGGCGCTCACGTACACCACCTTGCTCAGGTCCACGCGCACCGGGCCGTCCTCGCCGTCGATGTCGTGCCAGCCGCCCTCTCCGAGCACCTTGTGCAGCGCCTTCAGCTGATCGTCGCCGACGCGCAGCGCCAGCACCTGGCCGCCGTCGAAGCCGATGCTCACGCGGCGCGAGGACGCGGGCATCAGCGCTCCTCCCCGCCGTGCGCCGGCTGCACGATCTCGGTGAGCACGCCGCCGGTGGCGCGCGGGTGCAGGAAGGCCACGCGCGAGCCGCGGATGCCCGTGCGCGGGCGCTCGTCGATCAGCCGCAGGCCCGCCTGCCTGAGCCGCTCCAGGGTGGCGTCGATGTCGCTCACCTGGTAGGCCACGTGGTGAAGGCCGGGGCCCTGCCTGGTCAGGAACTTGCCCACCGGCGTGTCCTGCGCCAGCGGCGCCAGCAGCTCCACGTGGTTCTCGCCCACGTCCAGCAGCACCGCCTCCACGCCCTGCTCGGCCAC
Source organism: Solirubrobacteraceae bacterium (assembly GCA_035508735.1). Taxonomy (GTDB): domain Bacteria; phylum Actinomycetota; class Thermoleophilia; order Solirubrobacterales; family Solirubrobacteraceae; genus Palsa-744. The sequence goes on from DATJMM010000032.1 coordinate 19,720, forward strand.
CACCTCGCGGTGCGCCACGTCCAGCTCGAAGCGCCCGCGGTAGAGCTCCAGCGCGGGCTCGATCTCCTCCACGGCCACGCCGATGTGGTCGATGCGGCTGAACACGACCGCCAGTCTATAGGCGCCGACGCGCCGCGCCGGAGCGCGGCGCTACTCGCCCGGTTCGGGCTTGACGATCGCCGCCGGGCCCGCGGGCGGCTCGTGCGCCTCGGCGGCCGCCACCACGCGCAGGCCCGCGCCGGGGCTGCGCTGCATGCGCGGCACGCCCGCCATGATCCGCTCGATCGCGTCGCGGTCCAGCACCTCGTGCGCCAGCAGCTCGCCGGCCAGCGCGTCCAGATGCGCGCGGTAGGCGAGGATCAGGCGCTGCGCCGCGCGCCTGGCCTCCTCGATCAGGTCCTGGCGCTCCTCGTCGCGGATGCGCAGCGAGCGCTCCGACAGCTGCACGCCGCCGTCCGGCGAGCGCCCCACGCCGGCGTTGCCCATCGCGTAGTCGTGCACCATCGCGTGCGAGATGTCGGCCACGCGCTTGAGGTCGTCGGAGGCGCCCGTGGTGACCTGCCCGAACACGATCTGCTCGGCCACGCGCCCGCCCATCAGCACCGTCATGTAGTCCAGCAGCTCCTCGCGTGTCTTCAGGTAGCGGTCCTCGTCGGGCAGGTTCAGCGTGAAGCCGAGCGCGCGCCCGCGCGGCACGATCGAGATCTTGTGCACGCGGTCCACCGACGGCAGCAGCTCGCCGCAGAGGGCGTGGCCGGCCTCGTGGTAGGCCACCACGCGCTTCTCGTGGTCGCCCAGCACGCGCTTGGACTGCACGCCCGCGATCACGCGCTCGAGCGCCGAGTCGAAGTCCTGCATAGAGATCGCCCCGGCGCCGCGCCTGGTCGCGAAGATCGCCGCCTCGTTGCAGATGTTGGCCAGGTCCGCGCCGGTCAAGCCGCTGGTCTGCTGCGCCACCAGGCCCAGGTCCACGTTCTGCAGTGGCTTCTCGCGCGTGTGCACCGCCAGCACGCCCACGCGGCCGTTCACGTCGGGCGGCGCCACGAACACCTGGCGGTCGAAGCGGCCGGGACGCAGCAGCGCCGGGTCGAGCTTGTCCAGCAGGTTGGACGCCGCGATCACCACCACCCGCCCGCTCGAGGAGAAGCCGTCCATCTCCACCAGCAGCTGGTTCAGCGTCTGGTCCTTCTCGCCCGAGACGTCCATGCCGCGGTGCCCGCCCACCGCGTCGAGCTCGTCGATGAAGATGATCGCCGGCTCGTGCTTGCGCGCGATCGCGAACAGCCGGCGGATGCGGGCCGCGCCGAGGCCCGCGAACATCTCCACGAACGACGCCGCCGACTGCGCGAAGAACTGCGCGCCCGACTCGTTCGCCACGGCCTTCGCCAGCAGCGTCTTGCCGGTGCCCGGCGGGCCGTGCAGCAGCACGCCCTTGGGCACCTTCGCGCCCAGCGCCTGGAAGGGCCGCGGCTCGCGCAGGAACTCGACGATCTCCTTCAGCTCGCCCTTGGCGTCGTCCACGCCCGCGATGTCCGCGAAGGTCACCGACTGGTCCGAGGCCGGCTTGATGCGCTGCGGCTTGATCCGCGGCATCACCTTCAGCATCCGCCACATCATGAAGATCAGCGCGGTGAAGAACAGGATCGCGATCACCGGCTCCCAGTTGAGCGCGAAGTTCTGCACTTCCTGGGCGAACGACACCTGCGCCGTCGGCGCGCTGCTCACCACGCGCACCGCGGCCGGGGCCGCGTGCTTCGCGGCGCGCCCGGTCACGGTGTGCGTCGACGCCCCCCCGGGCGCCGCCTGCCGTGAAGGTACGTGCGCTGTCGGCCCGTGAGCGCGCGTCGCCGACTTCAGCGCCGGCCGCCCGCCAGCCGTCGGCGCCGTGGTGGTCGTTGCGCCGCCGCTCACAGTCCCATCCCCTCCAGCGAGTGCACCATCCTTGGCATCCACTCCATTATGCGGGCTGGCGGCGCTCTTGTCGAGAGCTGGCGGCGGAGCCGTCAAGGCCGTCCGCGCGGCGGCCCGGCGCGCCGGGCGCGGGCACGCCGCGCGCTCAGCCCAGCAGGCGCAGCGCGAGGTCGCGGTAGAGCTCGGCCGCGAACGCCAGGTCGCGCACGTCGATGCGCTCGTCGGCGCCGTGGATCAGCGGCGTGCTGGCCAGCATCGACTGGTGGCGCTGGGGGAAGAACCCATACGCCACGCACTCCGGGAAGGCCAGGCGGAAGTGGCGCGAGTCGGTGAAGCCCGGCAGCGCCACCGGCACCACCGCCGCGCCGGGGTCGTGCTCGCCGATCCACGTCGAAATCGCGTCCATCAGCGGCGAGCGAAGCGGCGAGCGGTTGCCCACCACCCGCTCGGTGAACTCGATCTGCCACGGCGGCGCGTCCCCGCCGCCGGCGCCGTCCGCCTCCCCGGGAACGCTCGCGCCTTCGCCCGGCGCGGGCGCGCCGAGCACCTCGGCCAGGCCGTCGCGCACGTCGGACTCGCCGAGGCCGGGGGGCACGCGGCAGTCGACGCGCAGCTCCGCGCGGCTGGGGATCACGTTGATCTTCTCCGAGGCGGAGATGCGCGTGGGCGTGAACGTCACGCCCAGCATCGGCTCGAACATGATCGCCAGGCGCGGGTCGGCGGCGCGCAGCCGCGCCACCGCCACCTCGGGGTCCTGCGGGTCCTCGCCGAGCGCGCGCAGGAACGCCAGCGCCTCCTCGGTGGGACGGTAGGAGGGCTGGCGCGCGGCGAAGCGCTCGAGCGCCGGCCCCATCTTCAGCAGCGCGTTCTCGCCCATCGCCGGCATCGACGCGTGCCCCGCCACGCCGCTGGTGGCGAGCGTGAAGCGGAACACGCCCTTCTCCGCGCAGCACACCCCGTAGTGACGCCGGCCGGCGTATTCGAACACCGCGCCGCCGCCCTCGTTCACCAGCAGGTCGCAGCGCACCTTCTCGGGATGGTTGACGGTGATCCATTCCGCCCCCAGCGAGCCGCCGGTCTCCTCGTCCACCACCGTCACGATCAGCAGCTCGCCGCGCGCCGGACGCCAGCCGGAGCGGGCCAGCGCGGCGGCGGCGGCGATCTCCGCGGCCACCTGCGACTTCATGTCGAGCGCCCCTCGGCCCCACAGGAAGCCGTCGGCGAGCTCGCCCGACCAGGGGTCGTGGGTCCACTCCGACGGGTTGGCGAGCACGGTGTCGACGTGGCCCAGGTAGCACAGGCGCGGCCCGTCGGCGCCGTCGGCGGCGCGCAGGCGCGCCACCAGGTTGGGGCGATCGGGCTGCGCCCCCAACAGCTCGCAGTCGAATCCCGCCTGCGTGAGGTGCGCGGCCAGGTGCTCCTGCGCGGGGCGCTCGTTGCCCGGCGGGTTGACGGTGTTGAAGCGGATCAGCCGCGCCAGCAGCTCCTGCGCCTCCGCGCCGGGACGGTCGTCCGGCGCGCCGTACGCGGGCGTGGCCGGCGATCTCGCGGGCGAAGGCTCCGGCTCGGCGCTCATCGCGCAGATCGTACGCCCATGCCCTCCGCCTCCTCGCGGGTCAGCGGGAAGTGGCACGCCACCAGCGTGCCGGCCCGTCCCGGAATCGGGGAGCCCTTGCGCTCGAGCCGCGGCTCCTGCTGCGAGCACAGCGCCTGCGCCTTCGGGCAGCGGGTGTGGAAGCGACAGGCCGACGGCGGATTGGCCGGGCTCGGCACGTCGCCGCCGAGGATGCGCCGCTGCTCGCCGTGGCGGGAGGGGTCCGCGTGCGGCACCGCGGCCAGCAGCGCGCCGGTGTAGGGGTGGCGGGGGAAGTCGTAGAGCTCGTCGCCGGCGCCGATCTCCACGATCTTGCCGAGGTACATCACCGCCACGCGGTCGCACATATGGCGCACCACCGACAGGTCGTGCGCGATGAACACGATCGTCAGCCCGAGCCGCCGTTGCAGGTCGCGCAGCAGGTTCAGCACCTGCGCCTGGATCGACACGTCGAGCGCCGACACCGGCTCGTCGGCGATCAGCAGCTTCGGCTCGAGCGCCAGCGCGCGCGCCACGCCGATGCGCTGGCGCTGCCCGCCGGAGAACTCGTGCGGGTAGCGGTTGTAGTGCTCGGGGTTGAGGCCGACCGTCTCCATCAGGCGCTGCACCTCGCGCTTGCGCTCGGCCCTGTCCTTCAGCAGGCCATGGATCGCGAACGGCTCGCCGATGATCGAGCCGATCGTCTTGCGCGGGTTCAACGACGAGTAGGGGTCCTGGAAGATCATCTGCACTTCGCGCCTGACCGCCTTCAGCGACGCGCGCTTCAGGTGCGAGATGTCGCGGCCTTCGAAGTCGATCGCGCCGGAGGTCGGCTCGAGCAGGCGCGTGATCAGCCGCGCGGTGGTGCTCTTGCCGCAACCGGTCTCGCCCACCAGCCCCAGCGTCTCGCCGCGGCGGACCTCGAAGTCGAGCCCGTCGACCGCCTGCACGGCGCCGATTTTGCGCTGGAGGATCACCCCCTGGCGGATCGGGAAGTGCTTGACGAGCCCGCGCACCTGCAGGAGCGGCGCGGTCGCGCTCATGCCGGCGCCTGGGCGGACTCGAGATCGGGGGCCGGCAGCCCCACGCTGGCGCGCGCCTGCTCGGGGGTGGCGCCGTTGCGCAGCTCCGCCCACAGGCGCCTGCGCACCGCGTCGTCGAGCAGGCAGGCGACGTGGTGCGAGGGCTCGTCGGCGACCGGCTGCAGCCGCGGATCGATCCGCGCATGGTCGGGCTGCGCGTACGGGCAGCGCGGATGGAAGTGGCAACCCGACGGCCTGTGGATCAGGCTCGGCGGCGCACCGGGGATCGGCACCAGCTGCTCCTCGCGGGCACCCGACAGGCGGGGAATCGACTTCAGCAGGCCCCAGGTGTAGGGATGCTCGGGCCCGTCGAACAGCGCTTTCGCCGAGGCGGTCTCGACGATCCGGCCCGCGTACATCACCGCGATGTCGTCGGCCATCTCCGCGACCACGCCGAGGTCGTGCGTGATGATCACGATCGCCATCCCCAGCTCGCGCTGCAGTCGCTGCAACAGCGCGAGGATCTGCGCCTGCACGGTCACGTCGAGCGCGGTCGTCGGCTCGTCGGCGATCAACAGCTTCGGCTCGTTGGCGAGCGCCATCGCGATCATCGCGCGCTGGCGCATGCCGCCGGAGAACTCGTGCGGGTATTCGTGGACGCGCCGCTGCGGATCGGGGATGCCCACGAGCCCCAGCAGCTCGACCGCGCGCCCGCGCGCCGCCGCCTTCGAGACGTGGCGGTGGGCGCGGATCGCCTCGACGAGCTGGCTGCCGACGCGGAACAGGGGGTGCAGCGAGGACAGCGGGTCCTGGAAGATCATCGCCACCTCGTTGCCGCGGACCGCGCGCAGCTGCTGGTCGGAGAGCGTCACCAGGTCCCTGCCGTCGAACATGATCCGCCCGCTCACGCGCGCGCCCTGCGTGCGCGTGAGCCCGAGCGTCGTCAACGAGGAGACGGTCTTGCCCGAGCCCGACTCGCCGACGATCCCCAGCGTGCGCCCGCGGCGCACCTGGTAGGTGACGCCGTCGACGGCGTGCACCACGCCGTCTTCGGTCGGGAACTCGACGTGGAGGTCCTCGACGCGCAGCAGCGGCTCGTCGCCGGGCGCGCTCACGAGTACCTCACCCTCGGATCGAGGAACGCATAGGCGATGTCGACCACGATGTTCGCCACGATCACGAACATCGACGCGAACAGCACGGTGCCCTGCACGATCGGGAAGTCCGAGTGCGTGATGGCGACGTAGTTGAGACGCCCGATGCCGGGAACGTCGAAGACGGTTTCGACCAGGATCGAGCTGCCGAGCAGCACGGCGATGTCGACCCCGAGCACGGTCACGATCGGGTTGATCGCCGCGCGCAGGCCGTGGCGCAGGACCACGCGACGCTCGGACAGGCCCTTGGCGCGCGCCGTGCGGATGTAGTCCTCGCCCATCGTCTCGATCAGGCTGCCGCGAATCAGGCGCGCATAGATCGCCGCGGTGCCGGCGGCGACCACCAGCCACGGCATGATCAGCGAGGTGAACCATTTGGCCGGTTCGGCCGTCAGCCCGACGTAGCTGCCGGCGCCCGGGAAGATGCGCACTTTGCCGATGTCCGAGGCGAAGAAGAACAGCGCCAGCAGGCCGAGCCAGTATTCCGGCGCGGACACCAGCACGAGCGCCGTGCCCATGGCCGCGCGGTCGAGCTTCGAGCCGGCGCGCCGCGCGGAGATGATCCCGACCGACAGGCCCGCGAAGAGCCACACCACGGCGCCCCCGAGCACGAGCGAGATGGTCGCCGGCAGGCGGTTGAAGATCAGTTCCGTGACGGGGGCGTTGGAGTAGTAGCTGTAGCCCAGGTTGAAGTGCAGCACGATCCCCTTCAGGTAGATCCAGAACTGCGCCGGCAGCGGCTTGTCGAGGCCGAGGTCGTGGCGGATCTCGGCGATGATCTTGGGGTTCTGCAGGCGCCCCGCCCTGAGCTTGGCGGGGTCGGCCGTCGGCAGGATGCGGAACAGCACGAACAGCAGCGCGAGCACGACGACCAGCACCACTACGCCCCACAGCAGCCTGCGCACGATGTAGCGCGTCATCGACTGCTCGGTCTTGCCGAGGTTGCCCTCGTGCGCAGCCGCACCGCTGCGCGCGCAGGCGGGCGCAGCAGGACGGCGTCGGGGACCGGCGACCGGCCGGCCCCCGACGAGCGCCTCGCCGCTACTTCAGGGATGTGAACGAGTAGTCCCAGGTCCCGGAGTTCCAGTAGTCGTTGACGCCGTCCACGTCCTTGGACTCGATGTACGGTTCCTTCGCCCATTGGTAGGGGATCGCCACGGCTTCTTCGACCAGTTCACGGTCGATCTTCGCCCAGGCTTCGCCGCGCGCCTTCTCGCCGACGATCTTGGCCGCAGCTTCCATCGCGGCGTTGATCTTCGGGTGGTTGACGAGACCCCAGTTGGAGTTCGTGCCGTTCTTGACGATCAGGTTGCCGTTGAACGGCACGTCGAGCACCGCCTGCGGGTCGCCGAAGTCCGGTATCCAGCCGACGTTCGGACAGACGTCGATCTTTTCGGAGACGACGCCGCAGTACTTCGAGTACATCACGGTGTGCTCGACGAGGTTCAGCTTCGTTTTGAAGCCGAGCTTCTGCAGCGTGCTGTTGACCGCTTCGGCGACGTTGTTGGCAGGCGGCTCCGAGTCGCCGACCACCTGGATCGTTTCGTTGCCGGTGTACTTGCCGCTCGGGTAGCCGGCGAGCTTCATGTACTTTTCGGCCACGGCCATGTCGCCGGTGGGGTGCTCGTTGTAGTCGACCTGCGGCCCGGCGTAGCCGCCCGCTTCTTCAAAGCCGGCGATGCCGTCCCACAGGAAGTGCGTCATCACGTCGGCCACGGTCTTGCCGCCGCGCAGCCTGTCGAGCTCTTCGCGGTCGGTAGCCGCCCACAGCGCCCTGCGCAGGTCCACGTTCTTGAACGGCCCGTAGCTGTTGTTGATCGCCACGTAGCGGTCCCCGGCGCCGCCGCCCGCCGAGATCGTGAGCTGGCTGGGGTAGTGCTGCACGGCCAGCTTGACGATCGGCGCAGCCGGCGCGTCGGACTGCACCATGTCGCTGCCTTCGAGCACCTGGCGCCCGATCACGTTGGGGTCGCCGCCGATCGAGATGTTGATCTGGTTCAGGTAGGCGGGCCGGAAGTCGGTGCTCGCCTTCCAGTTGGGGTTGCGCACGAGCGTCGCCGACTTGCCCGGCTGGTAGCCGATCCCGAGCACCTTTCCTTCGGCGTTGTTCTTGAGCATGTACGGGCCAGTGGCGACCTGGTAGTTGGCGTATTCGCTCGGTTTGTCGGCGTCGAACTTCGCCGCGTATTCTTTCGGCACGGGCGCGCTCCACGGCAGCACCATCGACGCGACCACGATCGCCGCCTGCGGTTCGTCGAGTTTGATTTGGATCGTGTACTTGCCGATCGCCTTGACGCCGGGGATCGGGCCGCCGTTGGCGGTCTTCATCCCTTCGATCGCGCTCAGGTAGCCGAGGTAGTAGGGGTTGGCGACGTTCGGGTTGGCGACCCGTTCAAACGCGTACACCACGTCGGCGGCGGTCACTTCGCGGTTGACCGGCGGGCTGAAGTGGACCCCCTTGCGAATGTTGATCGTGATCAGCTTGTTGCCGTCGGAGATCTTCGGTTCGCCTTCGGCCATGTCCGGCGTCGTCTGCGAGAACGTGTTCGGCTTGTAGGAGTAGAGCGAGCGCTGGGTGGAGTTGGTGATCTGGTAGTCGAGCTGGAAATAGGCCTGGCCGGGGTCGAGGTGTTCGAAGTCCTCGCTCTGGACCTCGTTCAGGACCCCGCCGCGTTTGCCTCCGGTGAGGGACTCGTTGACGGGGTTTTTAACGCCCGCGGGCAGGGAGCTGCCAGAGCCGGCGGTCGTCCCGTTGGAGCTGTTGCTGGATCCGCACGCGCCAAGCGCCAGAGCCAGCAGACCCGCGACCACCGCGGGCACAATCGTCCTAAGCGATCTCATCGAGACGCCTCCTTCTTCGTTGTCGTGTGACTGCAAGGCTCACTGCGCCCGCCGTGGGTTGAGCGCGTCGCGCAATCCATCGCCCAGCAGGTTGAACGCAAGCACCGTCAACAGCAGCGCGGCGCCCGGGAAGACCATGTACCACCAGGCCGTGTTGAAGGTGGGCGTCGCCGCGGCGATCATCTGGCCCCAGCTCGCCGTCGGCGGGCGCACGCCCACGCCGAGGAACGACAGCGCCGCCTCGATCAGGATGTTCAATGGGATCTGCAGCGTCGCGTAGACGATGATCGGCGCGATCAGGTTGGGCAGGATCTCGCGGAACATGATGCGCAGGTCCGACGCGCCGAGCGAGCGCGCCGCCTCGACGAACTCGCGCTCGCGCAGCGACAGCACCAGCCCGCGCACGATGCGCGCGAAGTACGTCCACGTGGCGAACCCGATCAGGAAGATGATCACGCCCACGCCCGGCTGGATGGTGCCGCCGACGCAGCCGCGGACCGAGCAGGCGGCGCCGATGCCCAGCCCGAGCAGCAGCACCGGGATCGACAGCGTCACGTCGATGAACAGGCGCGAGACGATCGTGTCGAGCCAGCCGCGGTAGTAGCCGGCGAGCAGGCCGAGCGTGACGCCGATCACCATCGAGACGGCGGTCCCGACGATGCCCACCTCGAGCGACACGCGCGCGCCGTAGATCACGCGCGAGGCGATGTCCTCGCCCAGCGAGTCGACGCCGAACGGGTGCGCGGCACTGGGCCCGAGCGGTTCGCCGAACGGGCCCGTCAGGTTCGGGTTCTGCGTGTACGGCCCCGGCAGCCCGAACAGTTTCACCACGAGCGGCGCCGCGATCGCGACGACCACGAGCAACACCACGAACCCCAGCGAGACCATCGCCACGCGGTCGCGCCGGAAGCGCCGCCAAAACAGCTGCAGCGGGGAGCGGGCGATGATCTCCTCGCCGCCCTCGAGCAAGTCGAGCCCGATGTCGGCCGGCGGGTACAGCTCGGCGGCGGCCACCTAGCTCCAGCTTCCGTCGTTCACGCGCCGCACCACCCTCCAGGCAACCATAGGGGGTACGGATTCGACATCAACGCCTGGCCAACCTCCTGCTGCACTCCCGTACACACCTGTCCAGTCGCAAATCTGGCTTCACGGCAGGCCCGTTGCTCCCCGCAGCGCCGCGCCTTTCCAATTTGCCCAGTTTATCTGTTGTTATTCGGGGAGTCGTCCGCTCCGGGCGGCTCCCTGCGGCGCGCGATACTCACAAGCAGATGGAGGACACGCTGTTCGAGCCCGAGTCCCCTGCGAGCGCGCAGCCCGCGCCGGCCGGCTCGGGCGCGGGGAGCGCCGGCGCCGCCGAGACGGCGCCGGGCGGCGCGGAGCGCGACGGGGGCTCGCAGCCGCTCGCGGCCCGCGTGCGGCCGCGCTCGCTCGAGCGCTTCGTGGGGCAGGCGCACCTGCTCGCGCCGGGCTCCGCGCTGCGCACCGCCGTCGAGCAGCGCCGCCCCCACTCGATGGTGCTCTACGGGCCGCCCGGCTCGGGCAAGACCACGCTCGCGCGGATCGTGGCGGAGAGCTCCGGCGCCGCCTTCGAGGAGCTGAGCGCGGTGGCCGCCGGGCGCGCGGAGGTGCGCGCGGTGATCGAGCGCGCCGCCCACCGCCGCGCCGCCGGCCGCGGGCCCACCGTGCTGTTCCTCGACGAGATCCACCGCTTCAACAAGGCCCAGCAGGACGCGCTGCTGCCGGCCGTCGAGGAGGGGGTCGTGACGCTGATCGGCGCCACCACCGAGAACCCCGCCTTCGAGGTCAACGGCGCGCTGCTCTCGCGCATGCGCGTGTACGCCCTGCAGGCGCTCGCGCCCGAGGAGGTCGCCGCCGTGCTGCGGCAGGCGCTCGCCGATGCCGACGCGGCCGCGGTGGAGGTCGACGAGGAAGCCGTCTCGTTTCTCTCGGCGCGCAGCGAAGGGGACGCCCGCACCGCGCTGAACGCGCTGGAGCTGGCGCTCGCAACCGCCGCCGAGCGCGGCGAGCGGCGCGTGACGGTGGCGCGGGCCGAGGACGCGCTGCAACGGCGGGCGATCCTCTACGACAAAGGAGGCGACCGCCACTACGACTACATCTCGGCCTGGATCAAGGCCACCCGCGGCTCGGACCCCGACGCCTCCCTGTACTACCTCGCGGCGATGCTGGAGGGCGGCGAGGACCCGCGCTTCATCGTCCGGCGCATGGTGATCCTCGCCTCCGAGGACATCGGCAACGCCGACCCCGCGGCGCTGTCGGTGGCGACCGCGGCGGCACAGGCGGTCGAGCACGTGGGGATGCCGGAGGCGACCTATGCGCTCGCACAGGCGGCCATCTACCTCGCCCTCGCCCCCAAGTCCGACGCCGCCGGCAGGGCGCTGGCGGCGGCGCGGCGACACGTGCGCGAGCACGGCGCGCAGACGCCGCCGTCGTCGCTGCGCTCCGGGCCGAGGCCCGGAACCGACAAGGCCGACTACGACAACCCACACGCACACCCCGGCCACCTGTCCTCCCAGGAGCTGGCTCCCGAGGGCGTGGCGGGCGAGCGCTTCTACCGGCCAGACGAGGCCGAGGCCGAGCTGGCGGCGCGCCTGCAGCGGATTCGCGCTGCGCGGGCGCGCGAGCGGCGATAATCGACGGCGATGAGCGCGATGCCTGAGCGGGAGGCGAGCGAGCCGGGCGGCGGGGGCGCCGAGGCGGATGCACAGCCGGCGGCGCTGAGCTCGCGCGACCCCGCCACCGGGGCGCAGCTCGGCACGGTGGCGGCGACCGCGCCGGAGGAGGTGGAGGAGGTGGTCGCCGCGGCGCGGAAGGTGCAGCCGCTGTGGGCGCTGCTGCGCGTGCGGGACCGCGCCCGCTACATGGCGCGCATGGCGCAGGCCGTGATCGACGAGTTCGACGAGCTGCAGGAGCTGGTCGCGCGCGAGCAGGGACGCCCACGCGCGGAGGTCGCCGCGCTCGAGCTGCTGAGCGCGATCGACGCCCTGAAATGGGTCGCCGAGGAGGGCGCCGAGGTGCTCGGCGGCCAGCGCGTGCGCGTGAGCCGCACGCTCGCGCTCGCCAAGCGCGCCCGCATCGCCTTCGAGCCCTACGGGGTGGTGGGGGTGATCGGCGCCGGCAGCGCTCCCTTCGCGCAGCCGCTGGGCCAGATCGCGGGGGCCCTGCTGGCGGGCAACGGAGTCGTCTTCAAGCCCGCCGCCCGCGCCTGCCTGGCGGGGGAGCGCGTGGGCCGCGTGCTCGCCCGCGCCGGGCTGCCGGAGGGGCTCGTGCAGATCGTGCACGGCGGCCCCGAGGTGGGTGTGGCGCTCGCGCGCGCGCCCGTGGACAAGGTGCTGTTCACCGGCTCGCCGGCGGTCGGCAGGGTGGTGGCGCGGGCGTGCGTGTCGCGCGAGAAGGAGGTCACGCTGGAGCTGGGCGGCAAGGACGCGATGGTCGTGCTCGCCGACGCCAACCTCGCGCGCGCGGTGGCCGGAGCCCTGTGGGCGGGCTGCGCCGGCGCCGGGCAGGCGCGCGGCTCGGTCGAGCGCGTGTACGTGGCGCGCGAGTGCTACGAGCGCTTCCTCGCCGGGCTGGTGGCCGGGGCGCGGGCGCTGCGCGTCGGCGACCCCCGCGACGTGCGCGTCCAGGTCGGCCCGCTGGCCTCGGCGCGCCGCGCGGAGCACGTGCGCGAGCTGGTGGCCGAGGCGGTCGCCGAGGGAGCCACGCTCCACTGCGGCGGGCCGGTGAGCCCGCCCGGATGCGAGGGCGGCGCGTTCTACGCCCCGGCCGTGCTGACGGGCGTGGGCGCGGAGGCGCGGCTGGCGCGCGAGCCGCTGGACGCGCCGGTGCTGAGCGTCGCCCCGGTCGACTCGATCGACGAGGCGATCGCCGCCGCCAACCGCGGCGACTACGCCCTCGGCGCCTCGATCTGGACGGCGGACCGCTACCAGGGCCTGCGCATCGCGCGCGAGCTGCGCGCCGGCATGGTGTGGCTGAACGACCACCTGCCCGCCCCCACCGTCTCGCGCGGGCCGTGGGGCGCCGCGGCCGGCGGCGGGCTGGGACGCACGCTCGGGCGCGCCGGGCTGCGCGCGTGCGCGCAGGAGAAGCTGATCAGCTGGGACCCGCCGTCGCTGCGGGGCCTGTGGTGGGGGCCCTACGACGCCACCAGCGCGACCGCCATGCGCACCGTCGCGAAGCTCCGCTCCGCCCGCGAGCGCGACCGCGACCGCGCCTGGCGCGAGGGCACGCTGGCGCTCGCACGCGTCGGCGCGCGCGCCTTCGCCCGCGGGCTGCCGCGCCCGTAAGCGGCCCTGCGGGCGGGCTACTCTTTAGTGGTGCCCGCCCAGGCCTACGCCGGCAAGGAGTGCGTATGTCAGCTGCGCAGGGGGATCTGCGACCAGAGCTGCGTGCGCGACATGCTCGACACGCCCTTCTACATCGCCTGCCTGAAACTGTCGGGCAGGCGCTGCCTGGTGATCGGCGGCGGCGAGATCGGCCTGGAGAAGGTCGAGGGGCTGCTCGCCTGCGACGCCGCCGTCACGCTGATCGCGCCCGCCGCCGTGCCCGAGCTCGAGCGCTACGCGGCCGAGGGCTCGATCCGCTGGGAGCGGCGCGCCTATGCCGGCGCCGGCGAGCTCGAGGGCGCGTTCCTCGCGATCGCCGCCACCGACGACACCGACGTCAACATCGCCGTCTACGAGCACGCGGAGGCCCGCGCGATGCTCGTCAACGTGGTCGACGTGCCACCGCTGTGCAACTTCATCCTGCCGGCGATCGTGCGCAGCGGGCCGCTCGCGATCGCGATCTCCACCGCCGGCGCCTCGCCGGCGCTGGCCAAGCGCATGAAGCGGGAGATCGAAGCGCAGTTCGGCGAGCCCTACGCGCGCCTGGCCGTGCTGCTCAACGAGGTGCGCGGCTGGGCCAAGGCGACGCTGCCCACCTACCAGGAGCGCAAGGAGTTCTTCGAGGGGATCGTCGGCGGCGAGCCCGATCCGATCGCGCTGCTGGCGGGGGATGAGGGCCCGCCCGCCGGCGACGGCGGCGCCGGCTCCCCCCTGCGGGGACGACGCGGTGAGCAGGCCGTGCGCGAGCTGATCGCCAGGGCGCAGGACGCGCACGCGCTGCAGGTGTAAGCCGGCGCGGACGCGTCACTGGTTCTGAGCCAAGATGCTCCCCCATGCCGCGCACAGCAGCTCGCACAGCAGCGCGTCGCGCTGCTCCTCGCTGGAGGCGTCGATCTCGTCGATCGCGCGCGTCACGAGCGCGGCGGCCGACTGGGGGTCGAGCGGCCAGAGTTTTGGTTCCATCGCAGACTCCTGCACACGGCTGTTCGCCGAACTGGACAATGGGCGTATCGCCATGTGGAACCCGCTGCGGCCTGCGCAGTTGCGGGCGGCGCGGTGTGCCGCCGTCCAAAGCGGGCCTCGCCCGCTGGCCGTTTCGGCGCAGACGCCCATACGGGCGGCTGCCTCTGGCGCACCCAGGCGCCTTGGCGGTCGCGGCCGAGCACGATCGGTGGCCTGAGCTGGACCGGCGGCACCGAGGATCCATCGCCACCGTCGAGTCGCCGAAGAACAGCGCCCGGAGAGACGCGGCTTGGTCGATCGTCACCGCCGCTGAAGACACCTGCCCGCACCTGGGCGCTTTGGCAGCAACCATCTAGGCTTCGCAGGTGGGCTCTTTGCA
>DATJMM010000033.1:0-79985 GCA_035508735.1 Solirubrobacteraceae bacterium
CCCCCACCCCGGCGGCGCGCCCGCCGCTGGTCGTTCCGGCTCAGCCCTCCGGGCTTCGCCTCCACGACCAGCGGCACCCGAGACCCATGTCCCGACTCACCAGCGACCCATCACCAGGGACACATCTCCTGAACCCACACATCCCAGCCTGGACCCCAGCCTGGACCCTAGTGGACGAAGACCAAACACTGGGCAGCGGGTTGAGGCTCTGCGGAAAGCGCTGATCGAGGTGCGCCCCACCTGAGCCTGCGACTCGGCCGTTACGCCGAGGTCTGTTGGGCGTATTGCCGGCCCCAGCGCCGCTCATAGAGCGATTGGGAAGCTCGGCGGGTGCAGAGAGGGCACCCCCCTCGCGCCCTCGGAGACCGACGCAATGGATGGTTGAGGCCATTCATGGTGTCCATCCTGAAATGGCGGTGCGTAGCTGTATCGACGGAAGAGATGCCTCGGAAGAGCAGGAACCCTGCAAGGGCTGAGCCGTGCGCGAGTGGCGCCACTGCCTGCCCACGCGGAGTTGGCACAGCAAGCTTCGCGCAGAACTCCTTGTTGTAGAAGCTGTCGAGTGGTTCTCCGTCGTAGCTGAGGTATTGGTCACGCGAGACGTTGCGAGACGTCGCTACTTGTTCGAGCTGGGCCCTCGTGAGGCCCTTCTTGCTTCGCTGAAGCTTCTGGACTTCGTCTCGTGAGAGGCCAAGCTCTCGGGCGATGGCGGAGTCAAGTTGCGCCTCCTCGGGCTGGGCCGGGTACTGACACGCGAGACATGCATAGCCATCGCCGAAACCATGTCGGGACACCGAAAAATCGGTGGCGTTAGTGCCCGCGTTCAGGATCCTCCTGGGGAGCCACCCTGCGATTTCGCGGCGTGCTTGATAGGTGTCGACGGCGGAGACGACCATTTCAGTCTTGCGTCGCTCGTCGACATGGGCATCAAGGTAGTCCTGCAGAACCACGCGATCGGTCTCGCCGGCTAGGTCGAGACCGCTTTCCTGGATGATGGCCTTCGCTGCCGCGACCTTGTGCTGGTCGAGGTGGCGGTTGTCGAAGAGCACGTAGCGCATCAGGTTTGAGTCCTTGACCTTGTCGGGGTCGAGCAGCAGGATTCGTCCTGTCGCTCCCACGACGATCGCGGCAAAAATAAATGCCGACCCGACCGCACCTACGCCAGCGAGAAACGGGCGCTCCAGCCTCGGAGCTTCGGCATCCAACAGGCCGCCGAAGGGACCGCTGTCGAGTCGGACCAGCGACTCCACGCGCGCTCGGAGGATCTCTGGGTAGAGACGGGCGATGATTTGGGCGCACGCGAGCGGCGCCGCGACCAGGGCAGCGTGGACAGCTTCACCATCATCGATTCGAGCGGCGCCATCTGCGAGTACGACTGCCGCACCGGATTCGATCCCTACGGAGACATCGCCGGGAGCACCGATACCGATGACCAGATCCACCGCGTCATTGGAGGCGGCTGTAAAGACGCCATCCGTCCAGATGATTCGTGCCAGAGCGGCAAGGGATTCCGCGGAGAACTCAGGCGCTGCGAGAAGGGGCTGGAGGCGACGGATGGTCGGAGACGAAGGGCTCACGAAATCGATTCGATGACACAGTCGCGGTATGAGACGCACCATCGTCAGCACCAAGACCTGCCCGGCTTGGGTCTTGAGCACGTCTTCGCCGATGACGAGGCGTACCTGGCGCCCGAACACCTCGGCAGGCAGCTCCTCCTCAAGCAGGCCGGCGAGGTGGGCAAAGGTCCGTAGGCGTTCAGTTTGCCGGTCCACCTCTACCTACGATCTAGCTCTCGCACGCGGAGTTGCCCGATTGGGACCTCGTCCCACGATCCGGCGCTGGCCAGCCGGAAGAGCGCCGCACCATCGAGCAGCGTCGGACGTGTGCCGAAGTACGGGACGACGAGCGAGTACCCACCTGGACGCCGGACTATGGCCTCCTCGTCATCGACCAGCGAGTGGAACGCGGGGCCTTCGTGGCTGTGGACCTGGGCAACAACGATCTCGCCGGTCCCGGCAAGAGCACGACTGATGCGCTGTCGCTCGTCGAGGGGCACCTGGTATCGCAACCGACTTGTGATTTGGACGGGAATGAGGACGTGGCACACGGGGCCGTTCGGTGGCCCGACCCACAGCACAACCCCCTCCGCCGAGCTACGACCCTTGTCGCGAAGATGCTGTTGGGTCGCGTCAGCGATGCTCGCCGGGATTTCCAGAATCGTTGGATCAATCATGGATTTGCCTTTCGATAGGCGCTGGCGACGCGAACCACGATGCGGTTAAGGCTTGTGTTCCCGCGGTGGTTCGCCCAGGGGTTGTCGGTGTGGTGGGCGTGGTACTCCCTGGTTCCGGGACGACAGAGGCCGTAACCTGTGTTGAGGCCCATGAACAGGTCACCGGTCGGCTTCCCGACGAGCTCCGCACCCGCCTCGTCGACAGCCTTGACCGACGGGGGCTGCTCGTCCCAGCTATCGCAGCGGAACCGGAAGCGCCTGCGCCGACCGCTCGGGTGCGGCAGCTCGACGATCAGGTCGGGGAACGTGTCCGACACGATCAGCCAGCCGCCGCCCCCGTAGCGAGCTTGGGCGCGCATCGCCGAGACTTCTTCGCTAAAGAGCGACTCAGCGAGGGCCGGATCCACCGCCGCCCTCTTCTGGGTTCAGCGTGAGCACGTCGCCATCCTTGAGCTTGGCGTGCTTGATCGTCTCGTCCTGGTCAAGTTCGCGTCCGTCGTACTCCAGGATCCACGGCCCTTCTCCCGTCAGCGGGATCTCCTTGATGGCCTTCTCGACCACGTGGCGCAGCTTGACGTCGGGCGCGAAAGCGTGGGTGTAGTCCCCGCTCAGGCTGGAGATCGTCAGCGTGATCTTCTTCTCGACTGCGTCCTGAACTTCCTCAGACATGATGAGCCTCCTACGGTTGCTATCCTCAGTCTAGCAAATGTTGAACCGGATTGGTAAACTTTTTTGTGCCGCCGGGCGGAAGGATAGCCTACGCGGTCGAGGAATCCTGCTTGGCAGCCCAGGATGGACATCAGCTTCCGCAACAGCCGGATGCAGCGCCGCTGCGAATCCGAGAAGGAATTGAGGCGCGCCTATGGTGCTCCGTGCGCAAAGCGGATTCTCGCCCGCATCGCCGATCTCGTAGCAGCGTCGTCCCTCGCGGACTTTCGAGGGCTTCCAGGCCGCTGCCACGCCCTCAAGGCAGACCGCCAAGGACAGTTCGCCCTAGAGCTGTCGGACGGCTGGCGACTGGTTCTCGAGCCCGTTCCTGGATGCCCGGATGGGGGTACGCCTTGGACCGAGATCGACGTCGTTGAGATCGTGGAGATCATCGACTACCACCACGGATAGCCCAGAACTGAACAAAGGAAAACACTTGGCAAGACCAGCCCCACACGCAGAACGGCCCTTTCGGCCCGACTTCCTAAGTCCGCCAGGACAAACGCTCGAGGAAATACTCGATGAGCGAGCGCTCAGCCAGACCGAACTTGCGCGACGGCTCGGCGTGTCTCTGAAGCACGTCAACCAGATCATCAATGGTGCGGCCACGATCTCAGCCGAGACAGCCCTTGGTCTTGAGAACGTCCTCGGCATAGCTGCCAGTTTCTGGCTCAATCGCGACGCAAACTTCCAAGCGGAAGTAGCCAGGCGAAACAAGCAGGAAGACCTTATTAGCTCACTGGATTGGGCAGAGCAGTTTCCTGTCGATGAACTCAAGAAGCGGGGATACCTCGCGCACAAAGCGAAGGGCGCCGAACTCGTCGCTGAACTCCTCCGCTTCCTCGGCATCGCGAGCGCGCGCCAATGGAAAGATCCAGCTCCCGCGTACAGAAAAAGCTTGAAGTCCACGAGCGACTCGTACGCGCTCGCAGCATGGCTTCGGGTCGGAGAGATTGAGGCTCAAGAACAGCACTGCGCTCCATACGACGCAGAGCATTTTCAAGAGGCGCTGCAACAAGTACGGCGCCTCACACGGCTTCGTGCAACCGAGTGGGAACCCGCAGTCAAGGAGGTATGCGCGGCCGCCGGCGTCGTCCTAGTTGTGGTGGACACCTTCGCTCAGGCGCGGGTCAACGGCGCCGCACGATGGCTTTCTCCGCACCGAGCGATCATACAGCTGAGCCTGCGATACAGGTGGGAGGACATCTTCTGGTTCACGTTCTTCCATGAGGCGGGCCACATCCTTCACCACCGCAAGAAGAACCTCTTCGTCGAGCCAAAGAAACGCCCCGGCGCGAACACTGCCGAGCAACACGACTGGCTCAAACTAGAGCAAGAGGCTGACCGCTTTGCAACCCGCACACTGATTCCCCCAGCACGCGAAAACGAGCTTCAGCATCTCGCCGTCACCGACGTCCCTCGCTTCGCGCAGGAACTTGACATCGCGCCAGCCATCGTGATCGGGCGAATGCAGCACGACGGCTTGATCCCTTATAGCCAGGGCAATCATTTGCGGCGTCGCCTAGCCTTTGTCGACTGACGTTGAGTCTCCCAAAGCAAGGCCCGTTACGCCCCCATGGAACCACGTCGCACAAGCGGCACTCAGCGACATCCGACGAAAAAACCAGTGTATTGTCATCCATCGCTCCCGATCCAGATGACCCACGCTCCAGCCGCCGACCGGAACCCGCTGAGCTTGGCTCGTCGCTGATGACGTGGCACCTGGAACTCCTTTCCGGGTCGTCGGTCTCCGCCGCGATAGCGAATCGAAGTCACATGCCCGATGGCGGCGGAGTTTGGACCCGTTGACTTTCCGGCAAATGTCGCTTAGGCTTGCGGATCGAACTAGGGGGATTAGTGGGACGACATGGACGCTGAGCTGCGAATGGCGTGGGCGCGCGCAAACCTATCAGCGATAGAACGCTGCAAAGAGTGGATGCATCGCAAGCGGGAGGTCCTGACGCTTACGGGAGTCGCGTCGGCCAACCGCAGGATAGAGATCGAATTCGGGATCCCCGCCGCGCTGCAACCCAAGGGCTATGATCACGCACGAGCACCCGTCCTGCTTGCGCGTGTCCCGAAGCGCCGTAGTGGAGCCGTCGATGTAACCGACGGCACTGGAGGCCAGATAGCCACGCTGACGTCTGAAGAGGCACAGCAGCTCTCATTGGACATCCTGTGCGCGCGTGCAGAGAAGCTGCTCGCTGAGGCGCATCTGACCGACGAGCCTGTCGGCGGGCAAGCGGGGATCTGGGCGCGGCTGAGA
This sequence comes from Solirubrobacteraceae bacterium, assembly GCA_035508735.1. Taxonomy (GTDB): domain Bacteria; phylum Actinomycetota; class Thermoleophilia; order Solirubrobacterales; family Solirubrobacteraceae; genus Palsa-744. The sequence goes on from DATJMM010000033.1 coordinate 5,208, forward strand.
GAGGACATTGAGCAACTTCGCTGGCCAGAACGCTCGAGCGGCGGGTCGAATGGTTCCGACGCTCTCGAGACATGGTGGTCGCTGCTGGCTCGGGATGACTTGTTTCGCGCGATGTTCGTGGCTACCAGGACACACGATGCCGTGATCGCTGAGATCAGTACGGCGAACGCCGACCGGCGGATCGTACGGATCGTATGTAACGCGATCTTCGAGCAGCGTCAGGATGTCCGAGAGACACCTGGAGTCCGACGGTTGGCCCGGCCCCGTCGGGTGGCTCGTAGGGGACTACTCGCGCTCAGTGAGAGCGTCGGCTGGAAAGAGTCACGGCTGTTGATCGACACACCGGGGCTTGAGGCACCATGCCCGTACGAGTTTGACATCGAGGTTCCGGATGGCGTCGACCTAACCTATGTGGTGTTGCAAGAGCGCAGCGAGTCGGGGTTGGATGTGGCGGCCACGCCCGGCGATAGGTTTGGGCGCGTTAGCCATCGGGCGCTTGAGCCGTCGGCGACCCTACGGCTACTTCTCCGGATGCGGCCGACATTGAGCTATCCGGCCGCCGTGTTGTTCACGGCGATCCTCGCGGCGGGGATCTTGACAGCAGGCTGGCTGCGATTGCGGAACTTGGCGGATGCACCTGACGCGTCGGCCGCGATCCTGCTCGCTCTGCCTGCGCTTTTCACGGCAGCGGTAGCCCAGCCGGTGCGTGCGAGCCCCGCTGCGAGTATGGTGCTCGGTGCCCGGGTCGTTCTTCTGGCGTGCGGACTCCTGACCTACTTTGCGGCCGTGATGCTGGTGCTGTTTTCTCTCGACGCGGGTGGCCGCTACTCCGGCACGACGCCGTCGCTCCGTCTCTTCTGGGTCATCGACATGATTGTCTGCTGGCTACTCGTCGCGATTCTTCTTTGGCCGCTTATCGGACCAGTAATAGCGGCTAGGCGCCGCACGTGAATCCTCTCGAAATGCCGGCAGACTGGGTGCCGACTAACGATGTCGCACAATCGGCGTTGTGGGGCAATCGATTGTAGTGAAGAGGGCCGAGCGTACGCTCGGCCCTCAACCCGACTTTACGATACTCACGCCGCAGTCCGACAGCGTGATTGGTCCTCGGCGACGATCTCGCTGTCAGTCGACAGGACCTGACAGACAATCTCACACACCAAGTCCTCGACAAACGCGCCGGCATTTCCCGCGTGTCGGAAGATGTCCTCCGGCGTGCGCTCGATTAGTAGGTCGGTGTCACTGCCGATGACGTCGGCAACAATAACGAGCTGGTCGCTCTTATCCTTCCCGGTGTAGGTCTCAAGGGCCACCAGGCGAAGCGAGTTGGGTAGTTCTGGATCGTATGTTGCTACTGGCGGGCCAGCTAGGAATGCTGATCGGGTCTCGCGGATGAGGCCTACCAGTGCGGCCCCTCTCACGGATGTGTAGGCGCCTGGCATCGGCTCAATCCTTCCGGACGTTTGGAGACTAGTTCCGCATCATAGGTACGAACCTGTAATCATTGTGTTACAGGTTGCTGGATTTTTCAATCACGGTGCGAGGTGCGGAAGATCCGCTGGGGGCTCCTCGCCGCGTCTCTCGGCCTCGAGCTGGACTAGGATGACGCCGAGCCAATCTAGAGCTTTCGGCTCGTATGAGGTCCTGATCGTGGCTGGCGCTACAACCTTGTCGCCGTCGATCACCTCTTCGCCGGCGATGGTACGCCGACTTAGTAGTGGGGCGCCCCGTAGTGGGGCGCCATCGTGGTCCTCGTAGATCGGGAGGACGAAGCGGAGCACACGGCGATCCTTGCTGGACGGTATGTGCTGTTTATCTACGACCTTGGAAAGAACGCTTAGCACCGCCGCCATATCCGCCGCTTCATGCTGGTCATCAGTGGCGGGCTCGGCCGGTGGCGTGCGCTCGTCTTCGACGATCTTGAGGCTAAGGAGCGCTGCTCCCCGGTCTCCGACAGTCTGCGGCGTAAGACAATGCCTCACCAATGCGGTGAGGCATTGCCGGATGTCGGAAAACGGCGTACCACTGTACTCGGGCGCCATCGGCCGACTATATCAAGCGCGCGCAGTATCGAACTGTTTTCTGCAGTAGATCGCAGTGCTTGTCATCTTCGTTCAGGCCGCGTCTGCAAAAGCCAGCCAGCCGGAGACACGGTCAGCGGATGGCGAAATATCCCTGCAAAACGTTGCAAAGAGATGTAGCAAAGGCCTTGTGAACGCCCTTGGCAGGATCACGTCCGCGTGGCATGGTGGCCTTGCACCGTTCGCTCCTGGACGGCCGACCGGGATCGCGCGGCTTGCGCAGACAACGAATCCACCGACGAATGCTGGAGCGACGGAGCGGCTGCGTTTCTAGGGCTCGCCGCTCCACCGCCCCAATCAGCAACCACATCGAAGGCGCGACAACGCCCGATGCGGCGCCAGCATCATAATGCCGCAGTCGGTCGCCGCCGCGCGAAACTCCATAGGAGGGACGCGCATATGCGCAAACTACGACTAATCTGTATATGGCATAAGGAGCAAGTGCCGGACACCTCTGCGGACACCTCTGCGGCCACCTCCGAGGACCGGCAGAGCGATGAGCGCATCGGGTGCGACGAGCCGATTGTCGATCTCGTTACCTCAACCGAGCTCATCTGCATACACAAGAAGAACCGCGAGCTGTGCGTCATCTGTTCGCGTAACTGGGCTGAGCCTCAGACGGGGCGACTGCCCTACAGGCCCAAAGCGGCCTAGTGCGAGGACGATCGGCGCCCCGTCTCCTGGCGGGGCCACCGATCGTCCTCATCGCCAAGTGCCAGTGTGCGTCCTATCGTCGGCCGGTCAGCCCGAAGTGCTGGTTGAGGAGTTGGCGCACGCGCTCCTTGGATACGCCGGTTTGCTGGCCGATCTCCGCGAGAGTCTTGCGCTCGATGAGTCGTAGGCGGAGCATCTGGCGCTCGCGTGGGCGTGGCGGGCGCAGTCGCCCACGGGGTACGGGAGGTAGCGTCAGGTCGCTGTCATTCAGGGCGTTGATGATCTCGTGCAGCTCGACTCGGCCGAAGTGGCCCGTGTCGAGCAGATCGCCAGCGGGGTGGGCCGTGAGCTGCTCGACCTCGGCGATGGCGGCCGCTTCCAGGCAGGCGTGGGCGGCTGGGCTGAGGCCCAGTTCGGTGATGTGCATGGCGGCCGCGGGCTAGATGACGCCGTGGCCGACGAGCTGGATCTGACGGACGGAGAGGGCGGGATTCGAACCCGCGATGGAGTTTGATCCCCATACTCGCTTAGCAGGCGAGTGCCTTCAGCCACTCGGCCACCTCTCCCTGGGATCGGGATGCCAGTGTAGAGCCTGCCGTTTGCGCGAGGGCGGCAAGGCGGTGCAGCGGCCGCCGCGGCCGCACGCCGCAGGCCTCGCCCTCGGGCCACGCTCTGCGCGCGCTACAGCCAGCCCCGGCCGTTCGCCAGCAGCACCGCCTGCGCGCGATCCCTCACTCCCAGCTTCGCGTAGATGTTGTGCAGGTGCGTGCGCACCACGCTCGCCGAGACGCCCAGACGCGCGGCGATCTGCTTGTACACCAGGCCCTCGCCGAGACGCTGCAGCACCAGCTGCTCTTTGTTGGTCAGCGGACAGTGCTCCGCGCGGCGCGTGCCGCCGGCCTGCGCCATCGCCTGCCCGCGCACGATGCGCCGCAGGCCGTCGCGATCGAGGCCCAGCGCGTCCGCCGCCGCGGTCAGCTCATCCGGCCTCACATTGGCCTCGCGCTGGTGGTGCACCAGCATGTCCGCCAGGCCGACGATCGCCGCCTCGCCCTGCGCGTCCGCGTCGTGGTGGCGTTCGATCGCGTGCGCCAAGGCCGGCGGGACGTCCCAGCGACGCGCCAGCAGGCCTCCCATCAGCCCATGGTCCACGCCGAACTCGCTGCGCTCGCCGCGTACCCCCTGCAGCCCGCCGCGTCTCGCGCCGCACAGCCGCCCCACATAGCGCGGGTGCAGCAGCGCCATCGCCACCTTGCCCACGTCGTGCAGCAGGCTCGCCACCGCCAGCCGGTCGCGCTGCCTGCATCCCAGCTCGCCCGCGATCGCCTCAGCCGCGCGCTGCGTCAGCAGCGCGTGCATCCTGAACCTCGCCGGCAGCTCGCCCCACGCGCCGCCGCCGCGCAGCAAGTCAAACGCCGCCATCGCCTGCACCAGCTCCTGCAGCCTCGCGGCGCCCACGCGCTCCACCGCCGGCACGATCGCGTCCACGCGCTCGCGCTGCTTGCATCCGCGGTTCGCCTCCCGCAGCACCGTCATCGTCAGCGCCGCGTCCTTCTCCACGATCGCCGCGATCTCGCTCGCCGCCACGCCTTTCCTGCGCAGCGCCGTGAGCAGGTCATCGCGCGCATCCGCCAGCGCCGGAAAGCGCTCCACCGCCGCCAACACCTGCAGCATCTGCAACCCACGCTCCCGCTCGGCCGGCGCGACGCTCGTGCTTGCGCCGTCGACCGCATGCGCGCCGCCGGGCGCACGCACTCCGCCGCCCGCGTGCGCGCCGCCGCCCGTGTGCGCGCCGCCCGCCGCGTGCACTCCGCCCGGCGCGTGCGCGCCGCGCGAGCGCACACGTGGCCGCACCGAGGTCGCGTGCGCTCGCTCGGGAGCGGTCGTGCACGCGCTGTCGGGGGCGGTGGCGCAGGCGCTGTCTGTGGAGGGTGGCATCTACCATCCAAAACGGCGCGCGCGGCGTCCGCGTGCTCAGTAGTTGGCCACCAACATGCGTGCAAGTTCACCCATACGGAACTGTGGCTGGCGCTCCCCGACGTCCCGGCGCTCGGCTCCGTCGCGCCGCTCGGCCGCGGCTCGGCGCCATCCCGCCGCTCGGCGCCGGCGGCCCGGCGCGCCCCTCACAGGCCGAACGCGTGCGCGTCGCGCACGCTTTCCAGTTCCGGCAAGGCGTCCACGAACGTGTCCAGCAGCTCGGGGTCGAACTGGCTGCCGCGCTCCGCGACCATCTTCTCCACCGCCACCGTCAGCGGGAACGCAGGGCGATACACGCGCTGGCTCGTAAGCGCGTCGAACACGTCCGCGATCGCCGCGATCCTGCCCTCGCGCGGGATCGTCTCGTCAGACAGCCCGCGTGGATAGCCGCGCCCGTCCCAACGCTCGTGATGCGTGTAGGCGATCAGCGCGCCGAGCTGCACCACCTGCGACTGCGACCCGCACAGCAGCTTGTAGCCGATCTCCGCGTGCGTCCTGATGGTCTCCATCTCCTCCCGCGTCAGCGCCCCCGGCTTCAGCAGCACGCTGTCCGGGATCGCCACCTTGCCCACGTCGTGCAGCTGGCTCGCCAGGCGGATCAGCTCGCACTCCTCGCCCGAGGAGCCGCTGCCGTGCGCCAGGATCTCGCAGTAGGAGCTCATCCGCTGCACGTGCTCGCCCGTGTCCTCGTCGCGGAACTCCACCATTCGCGCCAGGCGGAAGATCGTCTCCGCCTGCGACGCCCACAGCCTGCTTTCCGACACCTGCAGGTCTTGCAGCGCCTGCTCCAGCGCCTCGCCCCGTTCGCTGGCCGTCGCATGCAGCGCGCGCAGGTTGCGACGCGACTCCAGCTCGAGGCTCCTGCGGCGCAGCGCGTTCGCCACGTTGATCAGCAGCTCGCCCGCCTCCGCCGGCTTGATGATGTAGCCGAACGCGCCGTGCTCGATCGCGGTCATCGCCAGCTCCACGCTGTCTTCGCCCGTCACCATCACCACCGCGCACTCCGCGTGCTCCCTGCGGATGTGCGCCAGCAGCTCCATACCCGACTCGCCCGGCATGTTCACGTCCAGCAGCGCCAGCTGGTGCGTGCCCTCCGTCAGCCGCGCGCGCGCCGCCGCCGCGTCCCGCGCGCAGTCGCACGAGTAGCCGTTGCCGCCCAGCACCCGCTCCGCCCAGCGCCGCAGCGGCTCCTCGTCGTCCACGATCAGCAGCCTGCCGCTCACCGGCCAAACGCCTCGTTCACCCGCTCCAGCAGCATCGGCGCAGAGAACGGCTTCTCCAGCAGCAGCACGCCCCTGCCCAGCGTTCCCCGCGAATCCAGGATCGGCTGCGCGAAGCCCGACATGAACAGCACCCGCAGCTCTGGGCGCACCTCCCGCAGGCGCTCCGCCAGCTGCGGGCCCTGCATCTGCGGCATGATCACGTCCGTCAGCAGCAGATCGATCTCATCCAGCTCCGTCGCCGCCAGCGCCACCGCCTCGGCACCGCTCGCCACCGCTATCACGCGGTAGCCCGCCCGCGTCAGGATGCGACGCGCCACCGCCCGCAGCGCCAGCTCGTCCTCAACCAGCAGGATCGTCTCCCCGCCCTCGGCCCGCGGCGCCGCCCCCGCCTCGCCCGCCTGCGCCGGCGCCCCGCCCGCCTGCGCGCGGCCAGCCCCCGCCTCGCCCGCCTGCGCGCGCGCCTCGTCGGCATGCTCCTGCGAGCGCTCGCTCGCCGGCAGCAGCGCGGTGAAGGTCGTGCCCACACCCTCCTCCGAGTAGATCTGCGCGCGCCCGCCCGCCTGCTTGATGATCCCGTACACCGTCGCCAGGCCCAGCCCGGTGCCCTCGCCCTGCGGCTTGGTCGTGAAGAACGGGTCGAACGCGCGTTCCAAGACCTCCTGCGACATGCCCGCGCCGGTGTCGCTCACCCTGATGCGAACGTGCGCGCCCGCCGAGAGCTCCGGGCGAGCCGACACGTATTCCTCGTCCAGCTGCACGTTGGCCGTGTCGATCCGCAGCACGCCTCCGTCCGGCATCGCGTCGCGCGCGTTCACCGCCAGGTTCACCAGGATCTGCTCCAGCTTGCCCGGGTCCATCAGCACCGGCAGCAGGCCCTCCTGCAGCGCGCTGGTCAGCTCGATGTGCTCGCCCAGCGTGCGCCGCAGCAGCTGCTCCACGTCGCCCACCACCTCGTTCACGTCGATCACCTCCGGTTGCACCACCTCGCGGCGCGCGAACGCCAGCAGCTGATGCGTCAGCTGCGCCGCCCGCTCCGCCGCCAGCCGTACCTGCTGCAGGTCGTGGCGCGTGCCCTGCCAGCGCGCCTCGCCGTCCACCCGCGACGCCCCCTGCAGCTCGTCCGCCACGAACGCCGCGTAGTTGATGATCACCGCCAGCAGGTTGTTGAAGTCGTGCGCGATCCCGCCGGCGAGCTGGCCGAGGCTCTCCAGGCGATGCGTCTGCTCCAGCTGGCCGCGCAGCTTCTCGCGTTCCGCCTGCGCGCGCAGGCGCTCCCGTTCCTGCTCCGCCACCAGGCGCTCGCTCACGTCGCGGATCGCCGCCAGCGCCACCGCTCCGTCCGCCGTCTGCACGCTCGACAGGCAGATCTCCGCCGGGAACTCGCTGCCGTCGCGGCGGAGCGCATGCAGCCTCCCCTCTCCCATCGGCCGCGGGCGCGGGTCCTCGAAGTACGCCGTGCGGTGGGTCTCGTGGCGCTCGCGGAAGCGCTCCGGCACCAGCGTCGCCAGCGAGCGGCCGATCAGCTCGTCGCGCGCATAGCCGAACAGCGCCTCCGCCTGCGCGTTCACCAGCATGATCAGGCCGTCGCCCCCCACGCCCACGAACGCGTCCGGCGCGCACTCCAGCATCGCCGCCTGGTCCGCCAGCCTGTTGGTCACCTCGCGGTTCACCTCCAGCAAGCCCGCCAGGCGCCCCCGCTCGTCGTACTGCGCCGCCCAGCGGCTCTCCACCACCAGCCTGCGGCCGTCCTTCGCGTGCTGCACCAGCTCGCCCTCCCAGCCGCCTCGCTCAGCCACGAGCTGCTCGATCTGCTCGAGCTCCAGCGGGTACTCCGTGAGCAGCAGGTCCTGCGGGCGCCTGCCCAGCGCCTCGCGCGCGCTGTAGCCGTAGGTCTCCTGCGCGCCTTTGTTCCAGAACGTGATGCGCCGCCGCGCGTCGCGCGCGAAGATCGCGTCGAGCGCCAGTTCCAGCTGCGCAGCCAGCGCGCTCGCCAGCCGCGCCTCAGCGGCTCTCGCCGCGTCGTCCTCAGGACCCCTCGCCGCACTGTCCGCTAGCGGTTCCATATCCCTGACTCTCCCCGCTAATTGGGCTCTCGACCCTAGCACTTGACTACCCGTGGTGCGCCGTGGGCAAAAGCCACTGTCCGCCCGGCGCGCGATCCGGCTCCGCGGGCCGCGGCTCCGTAGGGATCACGGAGCGCCGCCGCGTACTTGCCAACCCCCGATCCCGTGGTACACGACGATGCCGCCGGCACGCGCCTGCGCCAGCATCGCCGCATGGCCTCAGAGCTGCTCACGCTGCGCGACGGCTCGCAAGTGTCGATCCGACCGGTGCGCGCCGAGGACCAGCCCGCGCTGCGCGCCTTCCTCTCCGACCTCTGCCTCGACGCGCGGCGCATGCGCTTCTTCAGCGCCGCCACCGACCTCGCCTTCGCCGCCCAGCTGGGCGCCGTCGAGGACGCCGCCCATCACGGGCTCGTCGCGCACGACGAAACCGGCGTGCTCGTCGGCCACGCCACCTACGTGCTGCTCGATCCCCACCGCGCCGAAGTGGCCGTGGAGGTCGCCGACCACCTGCACGGCCGCGGGCTCGGCACCATCCTCATCGCGCGGCTCGCACGGCACGCCGAGCAGCGCCACATCGAGTGCTTCCAAGCCGAGCTGCTCAGCGAGAACCGCGCCATGGGCGAGGTCTTCCGCGACGGCTTCGACGCGCGCCTGCTGCGGCGCGACGGCGCGCAGCAGACGATCGAGTTCCCCACCTCCAGCTGGCGGCTCGCGCAGGCGCGCTTCCCCGCCTACCGCAGCGCCGCCGCCCCACGCTGAGCGCGTGCGAGCGCGGGGGCGCACCCTGCACGGGCGAGGCCGCGGGCGCGCCGCGCGTGCGGCGGCCGATCAGGAGGAGTGCTCGCCGCCCGCGCCGATCAGCCCGCGCTCCAGCGCGTAGCCCACCAGCTCCGCGCGCGTCGACAGGCGCAGCTTCTGCTGGATGTGCGAGCGGTGCGTCTCCACCGTGCGCACCGACAGGTACAGCTGCTGAGCGATCTCTGCGTTGGTGTTGCCCAGCGCGATCAGCCGCAGCACGTCCACCTCGCGCTGGGAGAGGTCGTCCGGCGGACCCGGCGGCGGCTCCGAGGCGATGCGCGCGCCCAGGCGCGGGTTGAGGTAGCTCTCGCCCGCCGCCGCGCGGCGCACCGCTTCCACCAGCTCGTCGTCCGCCGCCTCCTTCAGCACGTAGCCCAGCGCGCCCGCGCCCAGCGCCTCGCGCGCGAACGCCGGCTCCTGCTGCATCGTCAGCACCACGATCTGCGTCTGCGGCGAGGCCTCGCGGATCGCCGGGATCGCCTCCAGGCTGGAGCCGCCCGGCATGTTCAGGTCCAGCACCAGCACGTCCGGGTGGTGCCCGCGCACGTAGCGCTTGGCTGCGTCCACGTCGCTCGCCTCCGCCACCACCTCGAAGCCCTGCTCGTGCTCCAGCAGCATGCGCAGCCCGCTGCGCACCACCTGGTGGTCGTCCGCCAGCACTATCCGGATCGGTCGCTCGCCCCCGGCGGCGGCCTCACCGCCCCGCCCGGCCGACTCCGCCTCGCTCACGAAGCCCGCTCGCTCACGCTCTGCGCTCCCGCTGCATGGCCATGACCGTACCGCCTGCGGCGGCGGTGCGGTGCGTGGAAATTACTGATTTGCGGGCGTTCAGCCCTCGTGCGGGCGGCGGAGCACCAGCAGCGAGCTGCGCGCGTGGCGCGCCAGGTAGGCCGAGGTGCTGCCCAGCACCAGGCGCTTCACCGGGCCGTAGCTGCGCGAGCCCGCCAGCAGCAGGTCCACCTCGTCGCCGAAGGACGCCAGCTCCTCGCCCGCCAGCCCGTACACCGCGCGCCCTTCCACGCCGCCGAGGCTGCTGATGCGCGCCTGCGCCTCGTGCAGCATCGTCTCCACGTCCTCGCCGATCGCCGGCGGCACGATGCCGGTGTAGGCCACGGACGGGATCGACACCACCTGCAGCGCCCGCACGCTCGCGCCGCTGCGCGACGCCAGCTCGCGCGCCGCCGCCAGCGCCGCGCCGCTCTCCGGGGAGCCGTCATAGGCCACGCCGATCGTCGCGAACGGCGACGTGCGCTCCGCGAGGCCGATCGCCGCGATCGCAACCGCGCAGGGCGCGCCGTTCAGCGCCGCCAGCGTGTCGTCGCCCAGCATCGCCCGCCCCAGCGCGCCGCGCGCGCTCGAGCCCACCACCAGCAGGTCCGCTCCACGCTCCTGCGCCTGCTCGTGCAGGCCGCGGCCGGGGCTGAGCGCTTCCACGCTGATCAGCTCCGCCGTCACGCCCGTCGCCGCCAGCTCCCGCTCCAGCAGGGCATGCGAGGACTCGCGCTCCTGCGCGATCAGCGACGGCGAGATCGCGTGCAGCGGGCGCAGGCGGCCCGGGTGCACGTGCGCCAGCGTCAGCTTCCCGCCCGCCCCCATCAGCCGCTGCGCCAGCGCCACCGCATCGCGTCCGCGGCTGCCGCCGTCCACTCCCACGAGCACGTTCTCCAACATCCATCCACCTCTCGATCGCAGTTGCCTCGGCCTCGCCGACGCCTGCCCCCACACTAGGACCGCGCCCGCCACGCCTCCTCCGGGTGGCGCACGCGAATCGTTGCGGCTTAACCCGCACCGCAGCCGCGCCGCGCCCGGATCGGACGCGCCCGCCGCCGGCGCCACAATGCAGCTGAGCCGCAGATCTTCGATCACTGGAGTCACGCATGTCAGAGAGCGCCCCCAGCGCCCCGCTCGCAGGGCCCCTGTCCGAGACCGAGCTGCAGCGCATCCACGCCTACTGGCGCGCCGCCAACTACCTGTCGGTGGGGCAGATCTACCTGCGCGCCAACCCGCTGCTGCGCGAGCCGCTCGCCGTCGAGCACACCAAGTCGCGGCTGCTCGGGCACTGGGGCACCACGCCGGGGCTCAACTTCGTCTACGCGCACCTCAACCGCGTGATCCGCGCGCGCGACCTCGACGCCATCTACGTCGCCGGCCCCGGCCACGGCGGACCGGGCGTGGTGGCCAACGTCTACCTCGAGGGCACCTACAGCGAGGTCTACCCGCACATCGGCCGCGACCAGCAGGGGCTCGCGCGGCTGTTCCGCCAGTTCTCCTACCCCGGCGGCATCCCCAGCCACGTCGCGCCCGAGACGCCCGGCTCGATCCACGAGGGCGGCGAGCTCGGCTACTCGCTCGCGCACGCCTACGGCGCCGCCTTCGACAACCCCCAGCTGCTCGTCTGCTGCGTGGTCGGCGACGGCGAGGCCGAGACCGGCCCGCTCGCCACCAGCTGGCACTCCAACAAGTTCCTCGACCCCGCCGGCGACGGCGCCGTGCTGCCCGTGCTGCACCTGAACGGCTACAAGATCGCCAACCCCACCGTGCTCGCCCGCATCAGCCACGAGGAGCTGCGCTCGCTGCTCGAGGGCTACGGCTACGCGCCGCGCTTCGTCGAGGGCCACGAGCCCGAGCGCATGCACCAGCTGATGGCCGCCACGCTCGACGAGGTCGTCGAGGAGATCGCCGCGATCCAGCGGCGGGCGCGCGAGCCGCACCGCACCGGCGAGCCGCACCGCACCGGCGAACCGCACGGCGCCGGCGAGCCGCACCGCACCGGCGAGCCGCACCGCACCGGCGAACCGCACGGCGCCGGCGAGGCGCGGGGCGAGCGCGCGGCGGGCGCCGGCGAGCGGCCGCGCTGGCCGATGATCGTGCTGCGCACGCCCAAGGGCTGGACGGGGCCCAAGACCGTCGACGGCCTGCCCGCCGAGGGCTCCTTCCGCTCCCACCAGGTACCGCTCGCCGACCTCGCCGGCAAGCCCGAGCACCTCGCGCAGCTCGAGCGGTGGATGCGCTCATACCGCCCCGAGGAGCTGTTCGACGAGGGCGGCGCGCTGCGCGAGGAGCTCGCCGCGCTGGCGCCGCAGGGGCAGCGGCGCATGGGCGCCAACCCGCACGCCAACGGCGGCCTGCTGCTGCGCGAGCTCGAGCTGCCCGACTTCCGCCGCTACGCCGTGGCGGTGCCCGCGCCCGCCGCCACCGTCAGCGAGCCCACGCGCGTGCTCGGCGCCTTCCTGCGCGACGTGATCGCCGCCAACCGCGACCGCTTTCGCCTGATGGGCCCCGACGAGACCGCCTCCAACCGCCTGTCCGCGGTGTTCGAGGCCAGCGACCGCGTGTGGGAGGCCGAGCTGCGCGCCGACGACGATCACCTCGCGCGCCACGGCCAGGTCATGGAGGTGCTCTCCGAGCACCTCTGCGAGGGCTGGCTCGAGGGCTACCTGCTCACCGGCCGCCACGGCCTCTTCAACAGCTACGAGGCGTTCGTCCACATCGTCGACTCGATGTTCAACCAGCACGCCAAATGGCTGAAGGTCACGCGCGAGCTGCCCTGGCGGCGGCCCATCGCCTCGCTCAACTTCCTGCTCTCCTCGCACGTCTGGCGCCAGGACCACAACGGCTTCTCCCACCAGGACCCCGGCTTCATCGACCACGTCGTCAACAAGAAGGCCGAGGTCGTGCGCGTGTACCTGCCGCCCGACGCCAACTGCCTGCTGTCCGTCGCCGACCACTGCCTGCGCAGCCGCCACTACGTCAACGTCATCGTCGCCGGCAAGCAGCCCTCGCTCAACTACCTCTCGATCGAGGACGCCGTCGCGCACTGCGCCCGCGGCATCGGCATCCTCGACTGCTTCTCCGACGACGGCGCCGAGGAGCCCGACGTGGTGCTCGGCTGCGCCGGCGACGTGCCCACGCTCGAGGCCGTCGCCGCCGCCGCGATCCTGCGCCAGCAGCTGCCGCAGCTGCGCGTGCGCGTCGTCAACGTCGTCGACCTGATGCGCCTGCAGCCCCAGAGCGAGCACCCGCACGGCCTGTCCGACGCCGAGTTCGACGCGCTCTTCACCAGCTCGCGCCCCGTGATCTTCGCCTACCACGGCTACCCCTGGCTGATCCACCGCCTCACCTACCGCCGCACCAACCACCACAACATCCACGTGCGCGGCTACAAGGAGGAGGGCACCACCACCACGCCCTTCGACATGGTCATGCTCAACGACCTCGACCGCTTCCACCTGGTGATGGACGTGATCGACCGCGTGCCCGGCCTCGGCGAGCGCTGCGCCGAGCTGCGCCAGCGGATGGAGGACGAGCGGCTGCGCCACCGCGCCTACACGCGCGAGCACGGCCAGGACCCGCCGGACGTCACCGACTGGCGCTGGCCGGCGGCCACGGACGGGTAGCTGCGGCGTGCGCGTGCTGGTCGTCAACGCCGGCTCCAGCAGCCTCAAGCTCACGCTGCTTGCGCCCGCGCGCGAGCCCGGCGGCGAGGACCAGGTGCTCGCCGCGCGCGAGCTCGACGCTCCCCGCGCGCAGGTCGACGGCGCGGAGCTGCGCGCGGCGCTCGCCGGCGAGCTCGGCCAGGCCGACGCCGTCGGCCACCGCATCGTGCACGGCGGGCAGCGCCACGTGCACGCGGCCGTGCTGGACGAGCGCGTGGTGGGCGAACTGCACGAGCTGGTCGAGCTGGCGCCGCTGCACCAGCCGAAGTCGCTGAGCGCGCTGGCCGCTGTCAGCGAGGCGCTGCCGGCGCTCCCCGCCGTGGCCTGCTTCGACACCGCCTTCCACGCCACGCTGACGCCGGGCGCGCGCACGTACGCGCTGCCGGCCGCCTGGCGCGAGCGCTGGGGCCTCGTCCGCTACGGCTTTCACGGGCTCTCGCACGGCTGGGTGGCGCGGCACGTGCCCCAGCTCGTGCCGGGGCGGCCGGGGCCGCTTCGCATCGTCAGCTGCCACCTCGGCGCAGGCGCCTCGCTGTGCGCGATCCGCGACGGCCGCTCGCTGGACACCACCATGGGCTTCACGCCGCTGGAGGGCCTGGTGATGGCGACCCGCTCGGGCAGCGTCGACCCAGGCCTGCTGCTGTGGCTGCTCACCCGCTCGCGCACACCCCAGGGGGCGCAGGCAGGCGAGCGCGAGCAGCTCTCGCCGGCCGAGCTGGCCGACGCGCTCGAGCACCGCTCGGGACTGCTCGGCCTCGCCGGCAGCGCCGACATGCGCGCGGTGCTGGAGCGCGCCGCCGGCGGCCATGCAGACGCCCAACTCGCGCTCGAGACCTACCTGCACCGCCTGCGCGCAGGCATCGCCGCCATGAGCGCCGCGCTCGAAGGGCTCGACGTGCTCGTCTTCACGGGCGGCGTCGGCGAGCGCTCCGCCGAAATCAGGGCCCGCGCCGCCGCCGGGCTCGAGTTCCTCGGCGTCGCGCTCGACCCCGACCGCAACCGGGCCGCGCACGCCGGCGAGCACGACGGCGCCCGCGGTGAGAGCGCCGACGCCGCCATCGGCGCCGAGCACGCACGCTCGCTGGCGTTCGTGATCGCCGCGCGCGAGGACCTCGAGATCGCCCTGCAGGTCAGGGACGCGCTGTCGCGCCGCTGACCGCGGACGCTGCGCCGGCGCGCACCAGCCACTCCACGCCCAGCGTGCACACGCCGAGGCTGACCAGCGCCGCGGCGATGATCGCCGTCGCCACGCCGGTCGAGAGCACGCCCTCGGCAAGCCCCAGCGAGGCCACCGCGGCGGGCACGCCGAGCTGCGCGCTGGCCACCAGCGCACCCGCCGGCGCCCTGCCCGTGAGCGCCGCCGCGGCCAGGTGGATGAGCGCGTTGAGCGCCGCCAGCGCCGCCGCCAGCGCCAGCATTGACGGATCGCGCAGGAGGCCGCCCACGTCGAGCTGCGCTCCGAGCACCACGAAGTACAGCGGCACGAAGAAGCCTTCGGCAACGCCCCGCACCTGCGTGGACAGGCGTTTGGGCCCGCCCAGCAGCGCCACCATCACGCCCGCCGCGAAGCCCGCGATGAGGATGCTGGTGCCGCTCTTGTGCGCGATCCACGCCAAGGCGAACACCACCAGCAGCGACAGGCGCAGGTCGAGCGCCCAGCGGCGCTGCTTGGAGAGGCCGCGCAGACGCTGCACCCACGCGTACGCCGCCAGCGCTCGCGCCAGCGCGAACGCCGCCAGCACCGCCACCGCCACCAGCGCGCCGCCGAGCGCCGCATGCGCAACGCGGCCCGGCTCGAGCACGATCGGCACCGACAGCACCGTCAGCACGTCGGCGATCGTGACCTGCGCCATCACCGTCATCACCGCCGGCGTTTCGAGGCCCGTCTCCTCCAGCGCCGGCAGCAGCACCGCCGCCGAGCCGGAGCACAGCAGCACGACGTAGACCGCCGCATGGCCGCTGCCGGCGATCGCCGCCGCCGCCAGGCCCGCCGGCACGGCCAGCACGCACACCACCGCCACCAGCACCGCGCCGCCGCCCAGCGCGCCCCGCAGGCGCCGGTCGCGCAGCGGCAGGTGCATGCCCACCGTGAGCATCAGCATCGCGAAGCCCACTTCGCCGAGGAAGGCCGTCGTGCCGTTCCCCGGATGCACGACGCCGAGCACCGTCGGGCCGACGACGATGCCGGCGAGGATCTCGCCGATCACGACCGGCACGAACGGCCTGGCGGCGAGGCCCAGCAGCGGGCCGGCGAGGCCGGCCAGCACGATCAGCGCCAGCGTGCCGAAGCTCACGGCCCACCCCGCGCAGCGCCGGGCGCCGCCGGGCGCTCAGGCGGCGGCCAGCGTCGGGGATCGCCCGGCGTCTGCGATGAGCGCGGCGTCGCGCAGCTGCAGCACACGGTCGAAGCTCGCCAGCGCCGTGGGGTCGTGGGTGATCACCAGCATCGCGCGATCCTCGCAAACGGCGAGCAGCCTGTCCATCAGCCGCTCGGCGAGCTCGGCGTCGAGATGGGCGGTGGGCTCGTCCAGGATCAAGAACGGCGCGCGCGTCAGCAGCGCCCGAGCCAGCGCCAGGCGCCGGCGCTGGCCGCCGGAGAGGAGCTCGCCGTTCTGGCCCACCAGCGTGTCGAGCCCGTCCGGCAGCGCCGCCAGCCACTCGTCGAGCTCCACCACCGCGAGCGCCTCGCGCAGCTCGCGCTCGGTTGCGCCGCGACGGCCGATCAGCAGGTTCTCGCGCACGGTCGTGTTGAACAGGTGGCAGTCCTGCGCGCACAGCAGCACCTGCGCGCGCAGATCGTGCTGCGGCAGCTCGCGCAGGTCGGCGCCGTCGAGCGTCACGCGCCCGCTCGTGGGGTCGGCGAAGCGCACCAGCAGCTCGCCCAGCGTGCTCTTGCCGGCGCCGCTCGGGCCCACCAGCGCGACGTGCTCGCCGCGCGCGATCCGCAGCTGCGCGCCGGCCAGCACCCATGGCTCCCCGGCGCCGTAGCGGAAGCTCACCTGCTCGAGCGCGAGCCCGTCCGCGGCACCCCCGGCGTGGCGCGGCGCACCGCCGGACCGCGCCGTCTCGGCGATCCCCGGCGGCGTCTCGGCGATCGCGGGCGCCGTCTCGGCGATCGCAGGCGTGCGCTCGGCGATCTCGCGCACGCGCGCGGCGGCGGCGGCGCACTGGCGCAGGCTGCGCGCGGCGGCGCCGAGCGGCAGGATGCTGTCGTAGGCGGCCAGCGCCAGGAACACGAGCGCCGCCAGCAGCACGCCGCTGAGGTGGCCGGCGCGCACCGCCGGGATCGCCACCGCCAGCACCGCCAGCACGCCGGCGCCGCCGAGCACCCCGCCGGTGGTGGTGGCGGCGGCACAGGCCAGCGCGTCGCTGCGCGCGATCCGCGCCAGGCGGCCGTCGCTGGCGCGCAGGCGCTCCACGTAGGCCTGCGAGCTTCCCGCCAGCGCCAGCTCGCTGGCGCCGTCGATGCCCTCGACCAACTCACCGGTGAGGCGCGCGCGGGCGGGTGCCTGGCGGCGCGCCGCCCTGGCCGCGGCGGCGCCGCTCAGCCACGGCAGCGCCACCACCGCGAGGGTCAGCGCGGCGAGCACGGTCTCACCCGCCGCCGGCAGCATCAGCCACGCCGCCAGCGACGCGCCGAGCACCACCAGCAGCGCCACCAGCGCGGGGATCACGATCCGCGGGTAGACGTCCTGGAGCGCTTCCACGTCGGCC
Source organism: Solirubrobacteraceae bacterium (assembly GCA_035508735.1). Classification (GTDB taxonomy): domain Bacteria; phylum Actinomycetota; class Thermoleophilia; order Solirubrobacterales; family Solirubrobacteraceae; genus Palsa-744. The sequence goes on from DATJMM010000033.1 coordinate 22,157, forward strand.
ACGAAGCGGCTCAGCAGCTCGCCGCTGCCGCCGCGCAGGCCACTCGGCGCCAGCGGCGCGAGCGCGCGGTACAGGCGCAGGCGGGTGCGCGCGAGCTGCCGCAGCGCGAGGTCGTGGGCGGCCAGCCGTTCGCCGTAGCGCAGCGCCGCGCGCGTCAGCCCGAAGGCCCGCACGGCCACGATCGCCATCATCAGCGTCAGGATCGGCGGGCGCTGGGCGGCGCGCGAGATCAGGTAGCCGGAGGTGGCGAGCAGGCCGATCGCTGCGGCCGCGGCGCCGGCGGCGAGCGCCACCGACTGGACCAGGCGCCGGCGCTCGCGCGCGACCGGGCGGGCGAGCTCGGAGATCGCGCCGGCGCCGGTCATGCGACCACCAGCGGCGCCGGGGGACGGCCGGCCGCCAGCGGCGCCGTGGGGGCGGCCGGTGCCGGGGCGGGTCGCCCGCGCCCGGCCCCGTCGTCGGCGGGCTCCTCCGCGAGCCGTCCGCGGCGGAGCACGTGGACGCGGTCGGCGAGCTGCGCCAGCGGACGCTCGTGCGCGATCAGCAGCACGCTGCGCTCGCGGCGGAGCGCCGCGAGCGTCTCGCCCACGGTGGCGGCGCTGGCCTCGTCGAGGTGCGCGGTGGGCTCGTCGAGCACCAACAGCGGCCGCTCTGCGAGGAAGGCGCGAGCGAGCGCCAGCCGCTGCGCCTGACCGGCCGACAGCCGCCGTGCGCCCTCGCCGAGCTGCGTGCGCATGCGCTCGGGAAGGGCCTCGATGAAGGCCTCTGCGCCGGCCGCGCGCGCGGCCGCCCACAGCTCGCGCTCGCCGGCCCGCGGGCGGTACAGCGCGATGTTCTCGGCGACGGTGGCGGTGAGCAGCGTGGGCCGCTGCGGGACCCAGGCGATCTGGCTGCGCCACAGCTCGAGGTCGAGCTCGCGCAGGTCCGCGCCGTCGCAGGCGATGCGCCCCGCGGTGGGATCGGCCAGGCGCATCAGCAGCCGCGCCAGCGTGCTCTTGCCCGCCCCGCTGGGCCCCAGCAGCGCGGTGATCGCGCCCGGCTCGAGCCGCAGCTCGATGTCCTCGAGCACCCGCTTGGGGCGCTCGGGGAAGCTGTAGGAGACCCCTTCGAAGCTGACCGCGGCCACGGCCGGGCTGGCGGGCACGCGCCGCGCGAACGCTGCGGCGCGCCCGCCCGCCGGCGCCCGCCCGCCCGCCGGCGCCTGCCCGCCCGCCGGCGCCTGCTCGAGCGCGGGCGCCTGGTCGAGCGCGGGTGCCTGGTCGAGCATCCGAAAGATGCGCTCGCTGGCGGTGCTGGCGTCGGCGCTCGCGTGGAATTGCTGGCCGACCAGCCGCAGCGGCCCGTACAGCTCCGGTGCGAGCAGCAGCACGGTGAGCCCGGCCTGCAGGCCGAGTGCGCCGGCGACGAGCTGCACGCCGATCGTGGCGGCCACCAGCGCGGTGCCGATCATCGCGCACAGCTCGAGCACCAGCGCCGACATGAAGGCGGTGCGCAGCGTGGCCATGGTCTCGGCGCGGTAGCGCTCGCCGATGTCGGCCATGGTCCGCTCCTGCGCGCGCTCGCGCCGGTAGGCCAGCAGCGTGGGCAGCCCGTGCAGCACGTCCAGGAAGTGGGCTCCGAGCAGCGCCAGCGTGCGCCAGCGCTGCTGCGCCTGGGCGCGCGCGCCCTTGCCGATCAGCACCATGAACACCACCAGCAGCGGCACGGTGAAGGCGAGGATGCCGGCGGTGACGGGGTCGATCGCGCTGACCCAGGCGATCACCGCGAGCGGCACCAGCGAGGCCAGCGCCAGCTGCGGCAGGTAGCCGGCGAAGTACGCCTCGAGGGCGTCGACGCCCTGCACGGCGGTGCCGGCCAGCTCGCCGGTGCGCGCGCCCTGCGGCCGGCGCTCGGGGCTCTCGAGCAGCAACCGCCGCGCCAGGCGTCCGCGCAGCTCGGACATGATGCGGGCCGCGCCCCAGCGCCCCGACAGCTCGAAGCCGCCGTCGACGAGCGCGCGCGCGCCCAGCACCGCGGCCAGCGCCAGCAGCTGCGGCTCGAGCGCGGCCAGCCCGGCGTGGCGCATGGCGGCGCGGTCGATCACGTAGGCGAGCAGCGCGGCCTGCGCCACGATCAGCGCGGCGGAGAGCGCGCCGAGCGCGCCGGCGGCGGCCAGATGCGCTCGCGCGCTCCGGCTCTCGGCGAGCAGGCGGCGATCCACCGGTGGGGTCATCTCAGCTGGAGGGGCCGGCGGGCCCCGAGGCCCGCTGCGCCCCCGCCGGCGCGGCGCCGTCGGGGGCGCTGCGCGCCTGCAGCACCGCGAGCGGCGTGGGCGTGCCCTCGAAGTCCGCGCGCCCGAGGCGGTGGCGGAAGACCCAGTAGGTCCAGGCCTGGTAGGCCAGCACGATCGGCACGAACACGACCGCCACCACGGTCATCACGGTCTGCGTGTAGTGGCTGGAGGACGCGGCGGCGAGCGAGAGGCTGAAGGCGCGGTCGGTGCTCGACGGCAGCGCCGCCGGGAACAGCTCGACGAACAGGCTGGCGAACAGCAGCGCGATCGCGCCGGCGCTGAGCGCGAAGGCGCGCCCGTCGCGCCTGCGCGCGAGCATCGCGGGCGTTGCCGCGGCCAGCGCCACCGAGGCGGCGGCGATCACCTGGGCGGAGACCTTCACGCCGCCGGCGTCCTGGTCGAAGGCCGTCCACACCAGGAAGCCGGCGAGCAGCACCGCGGCGGCCAGCGCGGTGCGGCGTGCGAGCGCCCGCGCCCGCGCCACCAGCTCGCCGCTGGTGCGCAGCGCCAGGAAGATCGCCCCGTGGGCGACGAACAGCGACAGCGTCACCAGCCCGCCGAGCAGCGCGTAGGGGTGCAGCAGCTCCCACAGCGACGCGGTCACGTTGTGCTGGGCGTTCATCGGCACGCCGTGCACGATGTCGGCCCAGCCCACGCCCCACAGCAGCGCCGCGAGGAAGCTGCCGACCGCGGCCGTCCACTCCCACGTGGCGCGCCAGCGGGGGGAGTCCTCCTTGCCCCAGAACTCGAAGGAGACGCCGCGGACGATGAGCGCGGCGAGGATCAGGAAGAGCGCCAGGTAGAAGCCGGAGAAGAGGCTCGCGTACAGCCCCGGGAAGGCCGCGAAGGTCGCGCCCCCGGCGGTCAGCAGCCACACCTCGTTGCCGTCCCACACCGGCCCGATCGTGTGGATGATCATGCGCTTCTCGGTCCGGTCGCGCCCGAGCGCGCGCAGCAGCACGCCGACGCCGAAGTCGAAGCCCTCGAGGATGAAGTAGCCCACCCACAGGACCCCGATCAGGGCGAACCACAGCGTCTGCAGGAAGTCTGGTGTGGGCATCTGCGCTCCTCTCGGTCGGCTCAGTACGCCAGGATCAGGTCGGGGCGCTGGGCGGGCGCGCTCGGCCCCTCGGGCTCGGCGCCGGGCTCGGGTTCGGGGCCGTGGTCGATGTCTTTCTTGAACAGCCGCCCGCCGATCACCAGCAGCGTGCCGTACAGCGCGGTGTAGCCGGCCAGGCTGAGGACGATGTCGAGCGAGCTGACCAGCGGCGAGCGGGCGTCGCTGGTCTTGAGCAGGCCGTAGACCACCCACGGCTGCCTTCCCATCTCGGTGAAGATCCAGCCCGTGATGTTGGCCAGCGGCGGCAGGAAGGCGCCTAGCACCGCGGCGCGCAGGAACCAGCGCTTGCGCTCGAACAGGCCGCGCCTGAGCAGCGCGAGGCCGAGCAGCGGGATCAGCACCAGCGCCACGCCGACGCCGGCCATGATGCGGAACGTCCAGTAGGTGACGCCGAGGATCGGCACGTAGTCGCCGGGGCCGTATTTCCTGACGTCTTCGGCCTGCAGCTCGTCCACGCCCTTCACTTCGCCGTCCCAGGAGGCGGTGCCGAGGATCGACAGCAGATGGGGAATGCGGATGTCGGTGTTGAGCCGCTTGGGGAAGTGCTCGAACGGCCCCACCGCGAAGATCGACAGGCTGGCGCCCCTGGTGGTGTGGTAGAGCGCCTCGGCGGCGGCCATCTTCATCGGCTGCTCTTTCTCCATCACCATGCCCTGCGTGTGGCCGAAGGCGCCGGTGAGGATCGCGGCGCCGAGCGCCAGCGGCAGCGCCTTGCGGATCGAGCGCCGGTAGACCTCGTTGCCGGCGCCCCGCATCAGGCCGAAGGCGGAGATGCCGAGCACCAGCATCGCGCCGGTGCAGAACGCGGCGAAGATCGTGTGCGGGAACGCGAACAGCACGGTGGTGTTGGTCAGCACCGCCCAGATCGACTTCAGTTCCGCGCGGTGCGTGTGGTGGTTGATCGCGTAGCCCACCGGGTGCTGCATCCACGAGTTGGCGGCGAGGATGAAGTAGGCGGAGAGGACCGCGCCGAAGGCGGTCAGCCAGATGGTCGCGAGGTGCGCCTTCGGCGACAGGCGCCCCCAGCCGAAGATCCACAGCCCCAGGAACGTGGACTCGAGGAAGAACGCCATCAACCCCTCCATCGCCAGCGGCGCGCCGAAGATGTCGCCGACGTAGCGCGAGTATTCCGACCAGTTCATGCCGAACTGGAACTCCTGCACGATCCCGGTGACCACGCCGATGGCCAGCGAGATCAGCATGAACTTGCCCCAGAAGCGGGTCATGCGCAGGTACACCTCGTCTTTCGAGCGGTACCAGCGCGTCTGGCAGTACGCCACCCAGGCCGCCAGGCCGATCGACATCGGCACGAAGATGAAGTGAAAGACGGTGGTGACCCCGAATTGCAGCCGGGCCAGTTCGAGCGTGTTCACGCCGGCGAATCTACGCCGGCTCGCGGGCGGCGCTATCCGCGCGTTGCACCCCGATGTCTGCGGGAAAGTCCTGACTAGCGCTCAACGCGCGATCAGGTCGCGGCGGCCGAACGCCCACAGCGCGAGCAGCGCCGCCGCCAGCGCCAGCGCGAGCATCGCGGCGGCGTCGCCGGCGCGCAGCGGCTGTGCGGGCACCGGCGCGACGTGCGCGAACGGGGTGAGCTTGACCAGCGCGCCGGGCGCCCCGAGCAGATCGCCCAGCAGGTCCCACAGGAAGGCCACGGCGACGAGGCCGTAGGCGATGGCGGCGGCGGCGCGCGGCAGCGTGGCGTAGGCGAGCGCGGCCAGCCCGCCGAACAGCAGCGCGGCCGGCAGGCAGTTGGCGCCGGCCTCGACCAGCTTGCCCAGCGAGATGGCGGCGCCGCCGGACTCGGCCCCCGCCCACGCGGCGAGACCGGCGGTGAGGGAGATGGCGACGGCCGCGCCGGCGGCGAGCGCCAGGCGCCCGGCGAGCCAGCGGCGGCGCGAGACGGGCAGCGCTAGCAGCGTCTCCAGGCGCTCCTCGGCCTCCTCGTGCCTGGCGGCGCCCACCTGCGCGCAGGCGAACAGGCTGACGGCGAGCACGAAGAACAGGAACGTGAAGCCGAGATAGCCGGCGGGCGTGGCGATCGAGCTGCCGCCGAACCTGGCGAGCTCGCGCTGCAGGCTCTTGGAGACGTCGGCCGAGGAGACGCTGTCGGCGAGCAGGCCGAGCACGAACGCGAACGCGCCGCCGCCGCCGAGCCACACGAGCAGGCCGGTGCGCTCGCTGCGCAGGGTCTGCGCGAGCGGCGAGGACAGCAGCCGCAGTCGTGGCGGGGCGCTGTCGCGCGCGGCCAGCAGGCCGGTGCCGAGGTCGCGCGCGGCGGCGATGCGCGCGGCGGCGGCGAGCAGCAGCGCGCTGGCGAGCGCGGGCGCGAGCAGCACGAGCGGCCGCGGGTGGGCGAACGGTCGCGTCAGCTCGGCCCAGCCGAGCGGCGTGGCCCAGCGCAGCCAGCCGAGGCCGCCGACGGTGTCGGCGACCACGCGCGCCAGGAAGGCGAGCGCGAGCACCGCGCCGCCGAGCTCCAGCGCGCCGCGCCGCGTGGGCGCGAGCTGGCTGGCGAGCGCGCCCACGCCGGCGCACACGGGCACCACCGAGGCGGTGGCGAGGGCGAGGTAGGCGGAGCCGGCGGGCGCGAGCCCGGCGGCGAGGAAGCCGGCGAGCTCGCTCGCCCACAGGAGCAGCGTGCAGGCGGCGACCGCGGCCAGCGCGGCGCCGAAGTAGCTGCGGCGGGCGACGGCGCCGGCGAGCACCAGCTCGGCACGGCCGGCGTCCTCCTCGGCGCGCAGCGCGCGCACCGCGGCCAGCAGCCCGAACGCCGCGGCGAAGATCGCGAGCGTGCCGCCGACGCGCCAGGCGGTGTAGCCGCTGACGCTGAGCAGGCTGTGCGGCTCGCCGTAGAACAGGCGCACGGCCTTGTTGCCGGCGAAGCTGCGCGCGAAGCCGAGCCGGTCGGCCCTGGTGGGGTAGGCGCCGCGGTAGGCGATCGGCTGCGCGTAGGCGTAGAGCGCGAACAGCGCGGCGAAGGAGCCGGTGCGCACGCGCGCGTCGAGCAGCGCACGGCGCGTGAGCGCACGGCGCGCGAGCGCGCGGGCGCCGCTGCTAGTCGCCGCCATCGCTGCGGTAGCCGTCGTAGTGGTGCAGGAAGACCTCCTCCAGCGAGGGCTCGCGGCTGGTGAGCGCGCGGATGCGGTCGGCGCCGGCGGCGGCGAGGGCCGCGGCCAGCGGCCCGAGCTCGCCGCTGACGGAGAAGCGCAGGACGTCGGGGGCGGTGCGCGCGACCGTGACGCCGTCCAGCGCGGGCAGCTCGGGCGCGGCGCCGTGGAAGCTGACCTCGACGGTGTGCGCGGCGAGGTGGCGCAGCTGCTCGAGCGTGCCCTCGTCCACCAGCCGGCCGGCGCGCAGGATGCCGACGCGGTCGCACAGCGCCTCGACCTCGCTGAGGATGTGCGAGGAGAGGAACACGGTCTGCCCGCGCGCCTTGGCCTCGTGCACGCACTCGCGGAAGGCCACCTCCATCAGCGGGTCGAGGCCGCCGGTGGGCTCGTCCAGCAGCAGCAGCTCGGCGCGCGTGGCGAGCGCGGCGACCAGCGTGACCTTCTGGCGGTTGCCCTTGGAGAGCGCCCTGACCTTCCTGCGCACGTCGAGCTGGAAGCGCTCCACCAGCGCGTCGCGGTAGCGGCGGTCGACGCCGCCGTGGACGCGCTCGAGGAACGCGAAGGTCTCCTCGGCGGTGAGCGCCGGCCACAGGAACGGCTCGCCGGGCACGTAGGCGACGCGCCGGTGCGCCGGCACGGACTCGCTCCAGGCGTCGTGGCCGAACAGCGCGGCGCTGCCGGCGCTCGCGCGGTGCAGGCCGAGCAGCAGCCTGATGGTGGTGGTCTTGCCGGCGCCGTTGGGCCCGAGATAGCCGTACACCTCGCCGGCGTGGACGGTCAGGTCGAGACCGGCGAGCGCGAGCGTGTCGCCGTAGCGCTTGCACAGGGCTTCGGTGCGGATGGCGGGCTCGGCCATCGCTACAGGGTGAGGGTCGCCGCGGCGGGAGGATCCGTGGTTTGCCGTGCGGAGGCGTGGCGTTTGTACGGTGGCCGGCGCCGGCGCGCGCGCCTAGCGTGCTGGTGTGGCTGCACATCTGCATCTGGCGCACAGCAGGCGCGACGGGGAGCGGCCCGGCGGGGGCGAGACTTCCGGCGACGGGCTGATCCGCGTGGTGCTCGCCGACGACCATGCGGCCGTGCGGCGCAGCCTGCGGCTGCTGCTGGACCGCGAGCACGACGTCGTGGTGATCGCCGAAGCGCAGGACATCCCTGCGGTCGGCCGGCAGGTGGAGGATGCGCGGCCGCACGTGCTGGTGGTCGACCTGAACATGCCCGACGGCTCGAGCCTCGAGACGATCGGGCGCCTGCGCGAGCGCTCGCCGGGGACGCAGGTGGTGGTGACGACGATGGACGAGAACCCGGTGTTCGCGCAGCGCGCCTTCGCGGCGGGCGCGCTCGGCTACGTGACCAAGGAGCTGGCGGACGAGGAGCTGCCGCAGGCGGTGCGCGCGGCGGCGCGCGGGGAGCAGTTCGTGAGCCCGCGCGTGGCGGCGCCGCTGGAAGCGCTGCACCGCGCGCTCACCGACGAGGTCCTGACGGCGCGCGAGGTGGAGGTGCTGCGGCTGATCGCGCTCGGTCACACGAGCGCGGAAATCGCGCGCAAGCTCCACCTCTCGCCGCGCACGATCGAGACGCACCGCGCGCACATCCACCGCAAGCTGGGGCTCGCGACCCGCGCGGAGCTGGTGCGCTACGCGCTAGGACGCGGCCTCGTGAGCTGAGGGGGCGGCTTCGAGCGCGACGGGGAGCGCGGCGACCAGCAGCGTGCCGTGCTCGCCGGACTCGAGCTTCAGCGACCCGCCGGCGAGGGCGATGCGCTCGCGCATGCCGGCCAGCCCGAAGCCGTTGCTCGAGAGCGCGGGGTCGAAGCCGACGCCGTCGTCCTGCACCTCGACCACGAGCTGGCCGTCGCGACGCTGGCGCAAGGCGACGCGCACGTGCTCGGCCCGGGCGTGCTTGGCGACGTTGGTGAGCGCCTCCTGCACGATCCGGTAGACGGCGGTCTCCAGCTCGCCGCCGAGTCCCCCGCGTGCTCCGGCGAGCTCGAGCAGCTCGAGCTGGCCCTCGACCTCGAAGCCGCTCTGTTCGCGGTGGCGGTCGAGCAGCGCCTCGACTGCGGCCCCCAGCCCGAGCTCGTCGAGCGCGGCCGGGCGCAGCTCGGTGATGATGGCGCGCAGGTTCGCGATCTCGCGCTCGATCTGCTCGACGGCATCTCCCATGGCGCTGCGCGCGTGCTCGAGGTCCTCGCCGCGCCGCGCGGAGGAGAGCAGCACGCGCAGCGCGCCGAGCCCCTGGAGCGTCTCGTCGTGCAGCTCGCGCGCCCAGCGGCGGCGCTCGGCGTCGGCGGCGGCCATGGAGCTGCGCAGGCGGTCGCTGCGAACGCTCTGCGCCAGCGCGACGGCGGTGGCGGCGCTGGCGGCGAACGTCTGCAGCAGCCGCTCGTCGTCCTCGCTGAAGCTGCTGCCCTCCTCGCCGCGGTCGAACGCGGCGAGCACGCCGACGCCGCTGCCGCGGTGGAGCATCGGCACCAGCAGCGCGGTGCGCGGGTCGGTGACGCCGAAGTCGCTGGGCGGGATCAGCAAGCGCAGGCGCACGTCGCTGATGCGCTCCGAGCGGCCGCGTTCGAGCACCTGCCCCGAGGTGGAGCCGGCGATCGGCAGGCGCGTGCCGCTGCCGGCGTCGACGTGCCCGGCGCTGGCCTGCACCACCAGCTCCTCGCGCTCGCGCAGCAGGATCACGAGGCTGCGGGCCCGCACGAGCGCGCGCCCGCGCTTGACGATCAGCTCGAGCACGTGGTCGAGCCCGATCTCGCCGCCGATGGCGACGGCGACGTCGCGCGTGGCCTCGAGGCCGCGGATCGCCTTCTCGGCCTCCTGGCGGCGGCTCTCGCTGGCCTCGTACAGGCGGGCGTTGCCGATCGCCACGCCGGCCCACTCGGCGAGGATCGCCGCGGCTTCCTCGTCGCGCTCGCTGAACTCGCCGTCCTGCTTCTCGGTGAGGTAGAGGTTGCCCCAGACCTCGCCGCGGAGCTCGATCGGCACGCCGAGGAAGCTGCGCATCACCGGATGCCCGGCGGGGAAGCCGTAGCTCGAGGGGTGCTCGCCGACGTCGGCGAGGCGCAGCGGCCGGGGGTGCTCGATCAGCTCTCCGAGCACGCCGCGCCCGCGCGGCAGGTCGCCGATCGCGCGCTGGAGGCCGGGCTCCATGCCGGCGGTGAGGAAGCGCTCGAGCTCGGTGCGGCGCTCGTTGAGGATGCCCAGCGCGGCGTAGCGCGCTCCGGTGAGCTCGCGCGCCGTCGCGAGAACGCGCTCGAGCACGTTCTCGACGTCGAGCTCGGTGACCAGCTCGCGTCCGGCGTCGAGCAGCCGGCGGATCCAGAGCTGCTCGGATGAGGCATCCATTTTGACCCCAAATGTAACCTCTATCGCGCCCTCGTTGTGCGGCCGAGCCGGCCGAAGCGAGTCGGATGGGGGAAAAGCCGCAGCCGCAGCCGCAGCGGCTGGCGGCCTGCGCGGCTGCGTGCATGGCACGGGCGCGCGCCGGCCCGCTCCGTAGTTCTCCGCGGTGACCCCGCCGCGCTGCACGGATGGGCGGCGCGGCGCGCACGGCGACGATCTCGGCAGCGTGACGTGAACATGGAGATGAGCGTGAGCGACGAGCAGAAGGCGGTGCGCTGCGGCGGGTGCGGAGAGCCGATCGGCGTGTACGAGCCGATGGTGGTGCTGGCGGCGGGGAGCGCGCGCGAGACCTCGCGCGCACGCGAGCCGTGCGCGCACGAGCACGCGGAGGCGTGCTTTCACCACGATTGCTATGACCCGGCCTGATGGACTTCGCGAGATGACCGGCGCGGCCGGCGGCCGGACGGGCGTGCACGAGCGCCCGGCGCTGTTCGCCGAGCTGGTGGCGAAGGCGCGCGCGTACGCGCCGATCCGCACGGCGGTGGTTCACGCGGTCGACCGCGAGGCGCTGCTGGGCGCGGTGCGGGCGGCGGCGGAGGGGCTGATCGCGCCCACGCTGGTGGGGCCTGCGCGGCGCATCAGGGAGGCGGCGGACGCCTGCGGCCTGGACATAGAGGCGCTGCCGCTGATCGCGGTGGAGCACAGCCACGAGGCGGCGGAGACGGCGGTGGCGATGGCGCGCCGCGGCGAGGTGGACGCGCTGATGAAGGGCAGCCTGCACACCGACGAGCTGATGCACGCGGCGGTGGCGCCGCGCGTGGGGCTGAGCGCGGCGCGGCGCATGAGCCACGTGTTCGTGATCGACGTGCCGGCCTACCCGCGGCCGCTGCTCGTGACCGACGCGGCGCTGAACGTGGCGCCGGACCTGCAGGCCAAGCGCGACATCGTGCAGAACGCGATCGACCTCGCCCGCGCGCTCGGGATCGGCACGCCGCGGGTCGCGGTGCTCTCGGCGGTGGAGACCGTGGACCCCAGGCTGCGCTCCTCGGTGGACGCGGCGGCGCTGGCGAAGATGGCGGAGCGCGGCCAGATCCGCGGCGGCGTGGTGGACGGGCCGCTGGCCTTCGACAACGCGGTCTCGCCGACGGCGGCGCGGGCGAAGGAGATCCGCTCGGACGTGGCGGGGCGGGCCGACGTGGTGGTGGTGCCGGACCTGGAGAGCGGCAACATGCTGGTGAAGCAGCTCGACTACCTGGCGGGCGCGCACTCCGCCGGCATCGTGCTCGGCGGGCGCGTGCCGATCGCGCTCACCAGCCGCGCCGACGGCGCGCCGGAGCGGGTGGCCTCGTGCGCGCTGGCGGTGCTGGTGGCGCACGCGACGCCTGCGTAGAACTACGGAGCGGCTTCAGTGGCGAGCGCGGTGGCCGCGCCGCCGCCGGCGCGGTTGACTGGATGGTGCGCTCGGAGGTCGTGGCGAGCTCCCGGCGCATGGAGCCGCCGCCTCCGGCACGGCCACAGCGGACCAGGGCTCCGATCCCGACCGACCACGGCACAGGAGGAAGCAGATGAGCGCTCCGTCAGCAGCAACCGGCGCCGGCCTCGAGCTCGTGCGCGCGTTCGCGCGGCTGCGCCGCGAGGACGTGGCCTACGCGGGCGGCAAGGGAGCGAACCTGGGGGAGCTGACGGCGGCGGGCGTGCCGGTGCCGGAGGGCTTCGTGGTGGGCGCGCCGGCGTATGCGGCGTACTGCACGCAGACGGGGCTGCGCGAGCGGCTGCGGACGCTGCTGGAGGGCGTGGACGTGGAGGACACGGCGGCGCTGACGGCGGCGAGCGCGCAGGCGCGGGAGCTGTTCGACCGCACGCCGGTGCCGCCGCAGATCGCGGCGGCGATCGCGGACGCCTACGAGCAGCTGGCGAGCGCGGCGAGCGCGGACGTGGCGGACGGGGAGACGGAGCTGGCGGTGGCGGTGCGCTCCTCGGCGACGGCGGAGGACACCGAGGCGGCGTCGTTCGCGGGCATGAACGAGACGTTCCTGAACGTGCGCGGCGAGCAGGCGGTGCTGGACGCGGTGCGCCGCTGCTGGCGCTCGCTGTTCGGGGCGCGCACCGTGTACTACCGGGCGATCCACGGCTTCTCGCCGGCGCAGATGGACATCGCGGTGGTGGTGCAGCGCCAGCTGCGCTCGACGCGCGCGGGCGTGATGTTCACGGTCAACCCGGCCACCGGGGCGCGCGAGGAGCTGGTGATCGAGGGCTCGTTCGGGCTCGGCGAGGCGGTGGTGTCGGGATCGGTGTCGCCCGACCGCTACCTGGTGGAGAAGCGCACGCTGGCGATCCGCCGCCGCGAAGTGCACCGCAAGGAGCTGGCGATCGAATACGGGCAGGACGGCGGCACGGTGACGCGGGCGCTGGAGGAGGCCGAGAGCATGCGCCCGTCGCTGAGCGACGAGGAGGTGGTGGCGGTGGCGGCGCTGGGCGTGCGCGTGGAGGAGCACTACGGAACGCCGCAGGACACGGAGTGGGCGTTCGACCCGGCGGGCTCGCTGTGGATGCTGCAGAGCCGCCCGATCACGACCCTGGGCGAGCTGGCCGGCGCGCCGGCGACGGGAACGGAGCGCGAGCAGGAGGGCCGGCGGGGCGCCGGCGCGACCTCGCCGCCCGGCGGCGGCGAGAGCGCCGGCAAGGTGCTGCTGCGGGGCCTCGGCGGCGCGCCCGGAGGCGCGAGCGGGCCGGCGCGCGTGCTGGGCACGCTCGAGGACGCGGGGCGCATGCGCGACGGCGACGTGCTGGTGACGCACATGACGGCGCCGGACTGGACGGCGCTGATGCGCCGCGCGGCGGCGATCGTGACGGACTCCGGCGGCATGACCTGCCACGCGGCGATCGTCTCGCGCGAGCTGGGCATCCCCTGCGTGGTGGGCACGGGCGAGGCGACGAGGGTGCTGCGCGACGGCGAGATGATCACCGTCGACGCGACCCGCGGGATCGTGCTGGAGGGGGATCTCTATGAGGGGCCGCCTGCCGGCGGCGAGGGGTCGGCCGGCGCGGGCACGGGGCGGGCGGCGGATCGCGACGCGCGCGCGGGAGCGGCGCAGGCGCGGGCGGGCGCGGCGGCGGGGCCGGCGGGGGCGCCGGTGACGGGCACGCAGCTGCTGGTGAACCTGTCGGAGCCCTCGCAGGTGGGGCGCGTGAAGGACATGCGGGTGGACGGCGTGGGCCTGCTGCGCGCGGAGCTGATGGTGCTGGAGGCGCTGGCGGGCGAGCACCCGCGCGTGCTGATCGAGGAGCACAGGACGGAGGAGTTCGTGGCGCGCATGGCGGACGCGCTCGGCGAGTTCGCGGCGGGCTTCGCGCCGCGGCCGGTGACCTACCGCACGATCGACTTCCGCACGAACGAGTTCCGCGGGCTGCGCGGCGGCGAGCGCTTCGAGCCGCATGAGTCGAACCCGATGATCGGCTACCGCGGCGCGCTGCGCTACACGCGCGAGCCGGACGTGTTCCGCCTGGAGCTCGAGGCGCTGGTCCGCGTGTGGGACGCGGGCATGACGAACCTGCACGTGATGCTGCCGTTCGTGCGCACGACGCGCGAGCTGCGCCGCTGCCGCGAGCTGATCGCGGAATCGGGGCTGCTGGAGCGGCCGGGGTTCGAGCTGTGGGTGATGGCGGAGGTGCCGTCGGTGCTGTTCAACCTCGCCGACTACGCCGCCCTGGGCGTGGCCGGCATCTCGATCGGCTCCAACGACCTGACGCAGCTGCTGCTGGGCGCGGACCGCGACAGCGAGCTGCTGGCGGAGACCTTCGACGAGCGCGACCCGGCGGTGACCTCCTACCTGCGGCAGCTGATCCCGAGCGCGCGCGAGCTGGGGCTGCGCACCTCGATCTGCGGGCAGGCGCCGTCGGTGCACCCCGAGTACGCGGAGCTGCTGGTGCGGGCCGGGATCGACGCGATCTCGGTGAACATCGACGTGGTGGAGCGCACGCGCGCGCTCGTCGCCGCGGCGGAGCAGCGTGTGCTCTTGGAGCAGGCGTTGGGGGGTGCCCCCGGCCGCGGCGGCGAGCGGGCACGTGACCGCCCGCAGGTGCGCCGGCGGCGCTGAGATGTTCGAGCTGCGCATCCACGGCCGCGGCGGGCAGGGGGTGGTGACGGCGGCGGAGCTGCTGTCGCTGGCGGCGTTCATCGAGGGCGTGCAGGCGCAGGCGTTCCCGAGCTTCGGCTCGGAGCGGATGGGCGCGCCGGTGACCGCGTTCTGCCGCCTGGACGCGCGTCCCATCAGGCTGCGCGAGCCGATCGCCGAGCCGGACGCGGTGGTGGTGGCGGATCCCACGCTGCTGCACCACGTGAACGTGTTCGGCGGCCTGCGCGCGGACGGGTACGTGCTGGTGAACTCCTCGCGCACGCTGGAGCAGCTGGGTCTCGCGGAGCTGCACGGCCGCCACGCGGCACAGCGGCTGGCGACGGTGCCGGCGAGCGAGATCGCGCGCGCCTGGCTGGGACGGCCGATCCCCAACTCGGCGCTGCTCGGCGGCCTGGTGGCGCTGACGCGGGTGGTGAAGCTGGACTCGCTGCTGGCGGCCATCGGCGAGCGCTTCTCCGCCGGCGCGGCGGAGGGCAACGCGAACGCGGCGCGCGAGGCCCACCGGCGGGCGGCGGCGGCGCTGGGCGAGGCGAACCGGGAGGCGGTCGATGCCTAGCCAGCTTGAGGGCTCGCTGGCGGTGGCGCGGACGGTGGCGCGCTGCCGTCCGGAGGTGGTGTGCGCCTACCCCATCACCCCGCAGACCCACATCGTGGAGGCGCTGTCGCGGATGGTGGCGGGCGGGGAGCTCGCGCCCTGCGAGTTCGTGAACGTGGAGTCGGAGTTCGCGGCGATGTCGGTGGCGATCGGCGCGAGCGCGACGGGCGCGCGCGCGTACACGGCGACCGCGAGCCAGGGGCTGCTGTACATGGCGGAGGCGCTGTTCAACGCCTCCGGCCTGGGGCTGCCGATCGTGATGACGGTGGCCAACCGCGCGATCGGCGCGCCGATCAACATCTGGAACGACCACTCGGACGCGATGGCGCTGCGCGACTGCGGCTGGGTGCAGCTGTACGCCAGCGACAACCAGGAGGCGGCGGACATGCACGTGCTGGCCTTCCGCCTCGCCCAGGAATGCTCGCTGCCGGTGATGGTGTGCATGGACGGCTTCGTGCTGACGCACGCGTTCGAGCCGCTGGAGGTGGCCGAGCAGGAGCTGGTGGACGCCTACCTGCCGCGGTTTGCGCCGCGCCAGGCGCTGGACCCGGACGAGCCGGTGACGATCGGCGCGATGGTGGGGCCGGAGGCGTTCACGGAGGTGCGCTACCTGGCGCACGCCAAGCAGATGGACGCGCTGGACGCGATCCCGGCGCTGGCGGACGAGCTGGCGGACCGCTGCGGCCGGCGCTCCGGCGAGCTGCTGGGCGCCTACCGCTGCGCCGACGCGGCCACCGTGATCGTGGCGCTGGGGTCGGTGTTCGGCACGCTCTGCGAGGTCGTGGACGAGCTGCGCGCGGCGGGGCGGTCGGCGGGGGCGCTGGCGGTGAAGTCCTTCCGCCCCTTCCCGCGCGAGGAGCTGCGCGCGGCGCTCGCCGGCGCGAGCCGCGTGATCGTGCTGGAGCGGGCGTTCTCGGTTGGCGTGGGCGGGATCGTGAGCGCCGACGTGCACGCGGCGCTGGCGGGCCTGCACGTGCCGGTGCACACGGTGATCGCGGGGCTCGGCGGGCGCGCGATCACGCGCCGCTCGCTGCACGCGCTGGTGGAGCAGGCCTGCGCGGGCACGCTCGCCGACCCGCACTTCCTCGACCTCGACACGGCGGTGGTGGAGCGGGAGCTGGCGCGCTCGCGCGCGGGCGGACGGACGGGCGGGCGTCCTGGTCCCCACGCGGAGAACATCCTGCGCGACCTCGGCATCGTGGCGGCGGGGCCGGTATGAGCGCCGCGCCGCCGCCAGCCTCCGAGCCCCGCCGGCGCATCCCGGACCCGCGCGAGGCGGTCGCGAGCCCCCGCCAGGCTGCGACGGGCGCGCGCTTCTACCAGACCGGCACGTTCGCGGTGGGCAACCGCCTGCTGGAGGCGAGCGAGAGCTCGGTGCAGGCCGATCCCGAGCGCGCCAACGCGATCACCAAGGGCCACCGCGCCTGCCAGGGCTGCGGCGAGGCGCTCGGCGCGCGCTACGCGCTGGACGCTGCCCTGCGGGCGACCGGCGGGCGGCTGATCGCGGCCAACGCGACGGGCTGCCTGGAGGTGTTCTCGACGCCGTTCCCGGAGTCCTCGTGGCGGCTGCCGTGGATCCACTCGCTGTTCGCGAACGCGCCGGCGGTGGCCACCGGGATCGCGGCGGCGCTGCGGGCGCAGGGCCGCACCGACATCCGCGTGATCGGCCAGGGTGGCGACGGCGGCACGGTGGACATAGGTCTCGCGTGCCTTTCGGGGATGTTCGAGCGCGGCGACGACGTGCTGTACGTGTGCTACGACAACGAGGCGTACATGAACACGGGGGTGCAGCGCTCGGCCGCCACTCCCCCGGCCGCCCGCACCGCCACCACCGAGCCGCTGCCGGGACACCCCGGCAACGCCTTCGGGCAGGGCAAGAACATGCCCTTGATCGCGATGGCGCACGAGATCCCGTACGTGGCGACGGCGACGGTGGCGGAGCTGCGCGACCTGGAGGCCAAGGTGGAGCGGGCGATGGCGCTGCACGGACCGCGCTACATCCACGTGCTGGTGCCGTGCCCGCTCGGCTGGGGCTCGGCCACGGCGGAGACGATCGCGATCGCGCGCCTGGCCAAGGAGACGGGGCTGTTCCCGGTGTTCGAGGCGGAGGACGGGCGCGTGAGCGGCGTATCGCCGATCCGCCGCCTGCGCCCGGTGGAGGACTACCTGCGCCGCCAGAAGCGCTACGCGCACCTGTTCGCGGGCGCGGGCCAGCCCGAGGTGGTGGCGCGCCTGCAGGCGCTGGCCGACCGCAACGTGGAGCGCTTCGGGCTGCTGGCCGAGGAGGAGGAGCGATGAGCGCGCAGCGCCCGTTCGCGATCACGCTCGACGTGGGCTCGAGCCTGGCCAACCGCACGGGCGCGTGGCGCACGGAACGGCCCCGGTACGTGCGGCGGCTGCCGCCGTGCAACGACGCCTGCCCGGCCGGCGAGGACGTGCAGCGCTGGCTGTACGAGGGCGAGTCGGGCGGCGAGGGCTACGAGCGCGCGTGGCGGGCGCTGGTGCGCGAGAACCCGTTTCCGGCGGTGATGGGGCGCATCTGCTACCACCCGTGCGAGACGGCGTGCAACCGCTGCCAGCTGGACGAGGCGGTGGGGATCAACTCGGTGGAGCGCTTCCTCGGCGACGAGGGCATCGCGCGCGGCTGGGAGCTGCCGGCGCCGGGCGCCGCCAGCGGCCGGCGCGTGCTGGTGGTGGGCGCGGGCCCGTCGGGGCTGTCCGCCGCCTATCACCTCGCCCTGCGCGGCCACCACGTGACGATCGTGGACGCCGCGGCGCAGCCCGGCGGGATGATGCGCTACGGCATCCCCGCCTACCGGCTGCCGCGCGAGGTGCTGGACGCGGAGATCGCCCGCATCCTCGCGCTCGGCGTGGAGCTGCGCTGCGGCGAGCGCGTGGGCGACGTGCGCGCGGAGCTGCGCGCGGGCGCCTTCGCCGCGGCCTTCGTGGCGGTGGGCGCGGGGGTGGCGCGCGGCGTGGAGATCCCCGGCGGCACCGCCGCGCACGTCCTCGACGCGATCTCGCTGCTGCACGGGCTGGCGGAGGGCGAGCAGCCACAGCTGGGGCGGCGGGTGGTGGTGTACGGCGGCGGCGACACCGCGCTGGACGCCGCCCGCAGCGCGCGCAGGCTGACGGGCGCAGAGCCGGTGATCGTGTACCGCCGCACGCGCGAGCGCATGCCGGCGCACCCGGACGAGCTGCGCGAGGCCGAGCAGGAGGGCATCACCTTCCGCTGGCTGTCGACGATCCAGGCCGCCGAGGACGCCGCCGACGGCGCCCCCTCCGCCGGCGAGCCAGCGGGGGCGCGCCTGCGCATCGAGCGCATGCGCCTGGACGAGCACGGCTTCCCCCAGCCCACCGGCGAGTTCGAGGAGCTCGACGCCGACAGCGTGATCCTGGCGCTCGGGCAGAGCTCGGACCTGTCGCTGCTCGAGGGGCTCGAGGGAGTGCGGATCGCCGACGGCGTGGTGGAGGTGGACGAGCGCATGATGACGGGCGCGCCAGGGGTGTTCGCCGGCGGCGACATGACCCCCGGCGAACGGATGGCGGCGGTGGCGATCGGCCACGGCCGCCGCGCGGCGCGCTGCATCGACGGGTGGCTCGACGGGGTGGCGGTGGCGCCGCCCGCGCGCGCCGAGCTCGCCGGCTTCGACGCGCTCAACACCTGGTACTACTCCGACGCGCCGCGCACGGTGCGGGGGCAGCTCGAGCAGGCTCGCCGCCAGAGCACCTTCGAGGAGGTGGTGATGGGCCTCGACGAGGACTCGGCGCTGTACGAGGCGCGGCGCTGCCTGTCGTGCGGCAACTGCTTCTCCTGTGACAACTGCTACGGGGTGTGCCCCGACAACGCGGTGCTCAAGCCCGGCCCCCCCGGCGAGCCCTACGCGATCGACCTCGACTACTGCAAGGGCTGCGGCATCTGCGCGGCGGAGTGCCCGTGCGGCGCGATCGAGATGGTGGCGGAGGAGATCTAGCGGGGGCGCGAGCGCCCCACCGCGGAGAACCGATCGCGACGGCGCCGCCGGGGAGAACCCGATCGTGACGTCCGCCGACGACGACGGCCTCGCCGCGGACGTAAAGAGAGGGCGTGAGTGCCGTTCGGCTTTGCGGCTTGACGCCGCCGGCCGGTTTGGCGGTCGTTCCCTCACGGAAACACCCACGCCCTCGCACCCCCCATCTTGACACGTCCGGAGCGGCGCGCATCGTGGCAAACCACCGAGATCGCCTGCGGGTTTCGGCGACCTGCGCGGCGGCTACGTAGCTTGCCGTGCCGGCCTGTGCGCAAGTACCGATGTTGCGTCTGGCGCGCGCGGTGATGCTTGGCGGGTGTTGGCTACGCGCACACCGGCACGCGCCGGCGAGCCGCCTGCGGCGGGCGACCTGCAGCTGGCGTCGCCGCCCGCTCGCCAGCCGTACGGCAGGCGTTGGTTGGCGCTGTCGGCGCTGTGCGTGCCGCTGCTGATCGTCTCGCTGGACAACACCGTGCTGAACGTGGTGCTGCCGACGCTGGTGCGCAAGCTGCACGCCACCGACAGCGAGCTGCAGTGGATCGTCGATGCCTACGTGCTCGTGTTCGGAGGGCTGATGCTGGTCGCCGGCAGCCTGGCCGACCGGGTGGGGCGCAAGCGCACCTTCCAGGCGGGGCTGCTGGCGTTCGCGGCGGGCTCGACCTGGGCGGCCTTCTCCGGCTCGGTGGGGATGCTGATCGCGGCGCGCGCGAGCATGGGCGTGGGCGCGGCGCTGATCATGCCCTCGACGCTGTCGATCATCACCAACACGTTCACCGACGCCGGCGAGCGCCAGCGGGCGCTGGGGTTCTGGTCGGGCACCAGCGGCGCCGGCGTGGCGCTCGGGCCGATCGTGGGCGGCCTGCTGCTGGCGCACTTCTGGTGGGGCTCGGTGTTCCTGATCAACGTTCCCGTGGCGCTGCTCGGGTTCGCGTTCGCGCTGCCGCTGGTGCCCGACTCCAAGGACCCGCACGCGGGCCGCCTCGACCCCGAGGGCTCGCTGCTGTCGATCGCCGGGCTCGGCCTGCTGCTGTGGGCGATCATCGAAGCGCCGGTGCACGGCTGGTCCTCGACCGTGGTGCTGGCCGCGGGCGGCGCGGGCTTGCTCGTGCTGGCGGGCTTCGTGGTTTGGGAGCGCGTGAGCCCGCGGCCGATGCTCAACCTCCGCTATTTCGCCGCGCGCAGCTTCTCGAGCGCGATCGCGTGCAACGGGCTGCTCGCGTTCGCGATGTACGGCGCGCTGTTCGTGCTCACGCAGCTGCTGCAGTTCCAGCTCGGCTTCACCCCCCTCCAGGCCGGCGTGCGGGTGCTGCCGGCGGCGGGGGCGGTGGCGCTGGTGGCGCCGCTGTCGACGCTGCTGGTCATCAGGATCGGCGGCAAGCTCACGGCGGCGACGGGACTGGCGCTGGTGGGAGGCGGCCTGTGGCAGATCGCCGGCGCCTCCACGGCGACGAGCTACGGCGGCGTGGTGGCCGGCATGGTGATGCTGGGCGCCGGCGCCGGCCTGGTGATCCCGGCGTCGACCGGAGCGGTGATGGGATCGCTTCCCTCCGCCCACACCGGGGTGGGCTCGGCCACCAACGGCGCCTTCATGCAACTGGGCGGCGCGGTCGGCGTTGCGCTGATCGGAAGCCTGCTCTCCACGCGCTACCAAGACCATCTCGCCGCCGCGCTCGGCCCCTACCGCCTGCCGCACGCGATCCGGCACACGATCCTCGGCTCGCTGGGCGCGGCGCTCACGTTCGCAGAACGCCTCGGCGGCGTGGACGGGGCGATGCTGGCCCGGCTCGCGCGCTCCGGCTTCGTCGACGGCATGGACCTCGGCCTGACGGTTGCCGGGGCGGTCGCGGTCGCCGGCGCGCTGCTCGCACTGCTTGTGTTCCCCGCCCGCACGGGTGGGGAGAACCACGACGAAGGAGGTTCACGATGAAGGCGCTCGTCTATCACGGTCCGGGCGAGCGGGGCTGGGACACGGTCCCCGACCCCTCGATCCTAGAGCCCACCGACGCGATCGTGCGCGTCGACACCACCACCATCTGCGGCACCGACCTGCACATCCTCAAGGGCGACGTGCCCGAGACCACGCCCGGCACGATCCTCGGCCACGAGGCCGTCGGCACCGTGCAGGAGGTGGGAGCGGGCGTGAGCACGCTCGCCCCCGGCGACCGGGTGCTGCTCTCGTGCGTCAGCGCCTGCGGGCGCTGCCGCTTCTGCAAGGAGGGCCGCTACGGCCAGTGCCTGGGCGGCGGCGGCTGGATCTTCGGACACACGATCGACGGCGTGCAGGCCGAGTACGCGCGCGTGCCGTTCGCCGAGAACTCCGTGTACAAGGTGCCGCAGCAGCTCAGCGACGAGCAGGTGCTGTTCCTCGCGGACATCCTGCCGACCTCCTACGAGGTGGGGGTGCTCAACGGCATGGTCTCGCCGGGAGACACGGTGGCGATCGTCGGCGCCGGCCCGATCGGCCTGGCCGCGATCCTGACCGCGCGCCTCTACACCCCGGGGCTGATCGTGGCGATCGATCTGGCGGAGAGCCGCCTGGAGAGCGCGCTGCGCTTCGGCGCCGACGTGACGATCGACAACGGGCGCGACAATGTCGTCGAGAGGGTGATGGAGCTCACCGACGGACTGGGCGCGGACGTGGCGTTCGAGGCGGTGGGGGTGCCGGAGACCTTCGAGCTGGCGACGGAGCTGATCAGGCCGGGCGGGCGCGTGGCGAACATCGGCGTGCACGGAAAGCCGGCGCACCTGCACCTCGAGAAGCTGTGGATCCGCGACGTGACGATCACCACCGGCCTCGTGGACACCTTCAGCATCCCGCAGCTGATGCGGTTGATCGCGAGCGGCCGCCTGGACCCCACGCTGTTCGCCACCCACCGCTTTGCGCTGGCGGACGCGATGAGCGCCTACGACACGTTCGCCGACGCCGCCAGCACGGGGGCGCTGAAGGTGGTGCTCGCGGGCGACGGCCGGCGCCGCCCGGCGGCGGAGCGGGCAGCCGCGGGGGCGGCCGCCTGACCGCCGTGACGTTGCGCCTGCCGCAGGCGCTGTGCGCGCGCGAGCTCTACCCGGGCGGCCCCCGGGTGGAGCTGCGCGAGACGCACGCCTCATGGGTGTTCCTGGCGGGCGAGCACGCGTACAAGGTCAAGAAGCCGCTGCGGCTGGAGTTCCTCGACTACAGCACGCTCGCGCGCCGGCGCGCGGCCTGCGAGGAGGAGGTGCGCGTCAACCGCGAGCTCGCCCCCGAGGTGTATCTCGGCGTGGTCGCGATCGTGCTCCGCGACGGCCGCCCGCGCCTGGCCGGCGAGGACGACCCCGGCGCCGTCGAGTACGCGGTGCGGATGAGGCGCTTCGAGGAGGCGCGGACGCTGCACGGGGCGATCGCGGCGCGAGCGCTTGCGCCCGGCGACGTGGCGCGGGTGGCGGCACGCGTGGCGGGCTTCCACAGCGCCGCGGCGCCGGCCGGCGGCGGCACGCCCGCGGCGGTGCTGGGCGCGTGGAGGAAGAACCTCGAGGAGCTGCAGCGCCTGCCGCGTCCGCCCGGCTCCTCGCCGGCGGCGCTGCGCGGCTTCGCGGAGTGGTTCGTGGCGGAGCGCCGGCGGGAGCTCGAGCGCCGTGTGCGGGAGGGGCGCGTGCGCGACTGCCACGGCGACCTGCGCTGCGAGCACGTGCTGCTCGGCGAGCCGGTGCAGATCGTGGACAGGATCGAGTTCGACCCGCGGCTGCGCCACATGGACGTGGCCTGCGACCTCGCCTTCCTGGCCGCCGACCTCGAGCGCCACCGCCGCGCAGGCGCCGCGCGGGCGCTGATCGCAGCCTACCGCCGCGCAGGGGGCGACCCCGGCGACGCGCAGCTGACGTCGTTCTACGGCGCCTACTGGTCGCTGGTGCGCGCGAAGGTGGCGCTGATCGCGGCCGGCCAGCGCACGGACCGCGCGGCGGCGAGCGAGCGCGCCGGCGCAGCGGGCTGGTGGAGGCTCGCGCTGCGGCTGTGCTGGCGCGCGCGCCTGCCGCTTGCGATCGTGGTGTGCGGGCCGCCCGCGAGCGGCAAGTCGACGCTGGCGGCGGCGCTGGCGCGCGAGAGCGGGCTGCCGCTGCTGTCCTCCGACGCGGTCCGCAAGCGCCGTGCGGGGCTGCCCGCCACGGCGCGCGCGGGCCCCGAGCGCTACACGCGCAGGGAGACGCTGGCGGTGTATGAGCAGCTCGGCCGCGAGGCCCGTGCGGCGCTGGAGCGCGGTGGCGGCGCGATCGTCGACGCGACCTGCCAGGACAGCGCTCGCCGGGCGCCGCTGCTGGCCGCGCTGCGCTGCGGCGGCGCGCGGCTGCTGTTCGTGCGCTGCGAGGTCGCCCTCGCCACCGCGCTGGCGCGCGCGGCGGCCCGCGAGCGCAATCCCGAGCAGGTCTCGGACGCCACCCCGGAGGTGGTCGAGCGCCAGTTCCGCCGCTTCGAGGAGCTCGACGAGCTCCCCCAGGAGAGCCTGCTGGCGCTCGACGCCGAGCGGCGAGACGAGGAGCAGGTGGCGAGCGTCGCGGGCGCCCTCGACGGGCGCCCGGCTCAGCCCAGCAGGCGCCCGCCGTCCACCACGATCTGGGTGCCGGTCACGTAGCTCGCGAGCTCGCTGGCGAGGAACAGCACGGCGCGGCCGATGTCGTCGGGGTCGCCGATGCGCCCCATCGGGATCGCCGCGGCGAACGCCTCCATGTTCTCCTGGTTGGCCTCGCCGCCGGTGCCGGGGGTGTTGATGCCGCCGGGCGCCACGGCGTTGACCCAGATGCCGTAGCGGGCGAGCTCCAGCGCGACGTTCTTGGTGAAGCCCCATGCTCCGTGCTTGGAGGCGTCGTAGTGGGCGAGGCCCACCATCGAGGGGTGCAGCGCGTCGATCGAGGTGACGTTGACGATGCGCCCGCCGCGGCCCTGCTCGATCATCCGCTCGGTGGCGGCCTTGGTGCAGAGGAACAGGCCTGTGAGGTTGACCTCCAGCACGCGGCGGAAGGTGGCGGCGTCCATCTCGGTGAAGGGCACCATCGGGTAGATGCCGGCGTTGTTGACGAGGATGTCCAGCGAGCCGAAGCGCTCGACGGCGCTGCTCACCATCCGCCGCACGCCCTCCGCGTCGCTGACGTCGGCGTGGACGGCGAGCGCGCTGTCCGGCCTCGCGGCCAGCAACGGCGCGACGCTCTCGGCGGCGGCCGCGTGGTCGAGGTCGGCGATCAGCACGCTGGCGCCGGCCTCGTGCAGCCGCCGCGCGATGCCGAGCCCGATGCCCATCGCGCCGCCCGTGACGATCGCGGACTTGCCGGTGAGGTCGATGAGATCCTGCAGAGGAGCTTGGGAGGTGGGTGTGAGGGTGGTGGTCATGGCCCGACCTTGCCACCGCGGCATGCGCCCGCCATCGGTAGAGTGCCGCAGCCCGCGTGCGGCCGGCTACCGCCCGTCCCTCCGAGTTCCCACTGCGGGAGGGGCCCGAGCACGGAGTTAGGATGGTGAGAGCGAGCGATGGCGAGATCGAGCGGCGCGAGCAGGCTGGGGTGATGGGCAAGGCACCTTCGAGCGCGGCCGCCGCGGTGCCGGGCGGCGTCGGGCCGGAGGTGACGCTCGAGCGCGTCAGCAAGCGCTTCGGCCAGATCGCTGCGCTGCGCGAGGCCTCGCTGGGGATCGCCCCCGGCGAGGCGGTCGCGATCACGGGGCGGTCGGGCTCGGGCAAGAGCACGCTGCTGGCGATGATCGGCGGGCTCGAGCAGCCGGACTCGGGCAGCGTGCTGATCGACGGGCGAGCGGTGTGGCGCCAGCGCCACCAGGCGCACGCCCGCCGCGAGCTCGTCGGCTTCGTCTTCCAGCGCCACCACCTGCTCGAGGCGCTGAGCGCGCGCGCGAACGTGGAAGTGCCGCTGATCGGCTCCGGCATGCACCGCCGCGCCCGGCGCAGCCGGGCCCTCGAACTGCTGGCGGACGTCGGCCTGTCCGGGCGCGCCGAGCACGTCCCGGCCGAGCTCTCCGGCGGCGAGCGACAGCGGGTCGCGATCGCCCGCGCGCTCGCGAACGAGCCGCGGCTGCTGCTGGCGGACGAGCCGACCGGCGCGCTCGACACCGCCACCTCTGCGACGGTGCTCGACCTGATCTTCACGCTGCGCGACCGGCGGGGCATGACGCTCGTGATCGTCAGCTACGACGAGGCGGTGTCGGCGCGCGCCGAGCGCACGGTGCGCATCGTGGACGGCAGGGTGCTCGACCAGGGGATCCCGGCCCGCGCGACCGTGTGAGCCGCGGATGGCGGCGATCGTCTTCACCAACCTGTGGCGGCGCCCGGCGCGCACGATCTTCACCTCCTCCGGGATCGACCATCTTGATGAAGGTCGAACCGGCCCGGTCTCCGAGAAGGAGGCCGGGCCTTCGGCGTCCAAGGACGGCGACGATCGCGTCCGCCGGCTGATCGAGGCGCTACTAACGGCCTGAGCGGGCTCAGAGGTTGCAGACGCGGACCCTCGGTGCTCAGCCTGCTAGGGCTAGGGAAGCCTTCGGACTTGCTAGAAGGCTGGCACGGGTTTGATCTGCACGGTGCAGGGTGCGTTCTCGCCTTCGGTGCCGATGGCCGCGGTGGTTGGTGGTGTGCCGGCGGGGACGATGAAGGGTTCTTGTTCGCAGCTGATGACGCGCGGACCCTGGCCGGTGGTTTTGATGTCGGGGTAGCCGTCGGGGGCGAGGATCGGGATGGCCATGCTCCAGCCTTCGCCGAGGGTCTTGGCTGAGGGGACCGGGTGGTCCGGGGTGAGGGCCTCGTTGAGGATCACCCAGACGGTGAAGGGGTGGGGGTCGTGCGGGTAGAGGCGGCCGAGTTCGACCTGGGTTTCGGTGGTGACGGCTTGGCTGAGGCAGGTGGGGCCTTCGGTGTAGTCCATGACGAAGCGGGTTTCGTTGTTGGCCTCGGCGCCTGAGTGGAAGTTGCCGAGGCCGACCTTGACCGGCAGGCTGGATTGCACGATCGTGGTTAGTTCGAGGCGGACGGCGAGTTCGCGGTCATCACCGTGCCCGCATTCGGCGAGCACTTCGGGTGGGATGCCGGTGTTGGCGAACGCTTGGGGTTCGCCGAAGCGGCCTTCGGTGATGACGTGATCGCCCTCGGAGTCGCCGGCGCGGAGGATGAAGTCCGCCGGCGGAGGGGGTGGAACGACCGGCGCTTTTGGTGGCTTGCGGTGCGGGTGTGCGCGCGGCGTGGTCGCACTGGAGTCGCCACTGGACCTGCTGCAGCTGGCGATCAGCGCCAGGCAGGTGACCAAGGCGCAGCTGCCAAGGAGCCCGCAGGCTGTCGGGTGTCGCAGGACGAGGCGGAGGCGATCGGGCAGCACCTGCTAGCCGGGGCGCCGTGGGAAGTGGTAGAGCGTGTAGGCGCCGCAAACACCCACGCCGATGAGGCCCTGGATGTGGCCGGTGCAGAGGTAGATGAAGCTGCACAGGGTCAGGATCGCGTAGAAGCGCCAGCGGCTACGCCTCCGGCGCTGGCGCCGGGTGGGCCGCTGGATGAGCTGATCTGGCAACGAACACCTCCTTGGGTCGCGGTTGGGCCGGCGCCCCGTGCTGGCCGCCGAGCCGGCCAATTCGCTCTACCGGGATGTCATCGGCGGGGACTGTAGCGGATTGTCTACGCCCATGTCTACCCCAATGTCATTGAGCCTGGGCGGGTGCCTGGTGAGGCTGGCGCTATGTCCGCCTCCCCGGCCTTCCAAACTGCCCTCGGCCTGGCCGTCAAGGCCCGCCGCCAACAACTCGGCATCACCCAAGAGGGACTGGCCAACGACACCGAGCTGCACCAGCGCTGGATCTCGAACGTCGAGACCGGCAAGCGCAACCCCAGTTACGCCAGCCTCAGACGCCTGGCTGCCGGCCTCGACCTCACCGCCTCCCAGCTGATCGCGGCAGCCGAGCAGATCGAGCAGGACGCGGCCCAGGCCAACAAGCCGGCGGTCGCAGTCGTGCGCCGCTGAGCGCTCCTGCCACACCTTGACCGATCAGGGCACGCAGCCCTAGCCTGCCCGGCTCCGTAAGCCCAAGCGGCCCCGGCACGGCTGGTATCCGCGCCGGGGCCCGGACACAAGAGGAGGCCCCTCTCATGCCCGCGAAGAAGCCTACGCTCGCGCTCCCCAGCGATGAGCAACTGCTGGCCGCTATCGATCGCGCCCAGCGTCACAACCGCAGCCGCCGCGGTGCGGCGCTCTCCGCCGTCAAGGAACACCTTGGGTTGCCCCACCACGGGTGGAGCACCCGCCAGCTGCGCCCCCAACTCGACCGGCTGCTCGCCGGCGGCCAGATCGAGCAGACCAAACACCTCAGCTTCATCGTCTGGACGCTCACCGCAACCGGACACGGACGCCTAGGCGTGCTGCGCCGCGCCGGAAAGACGCCGGTGCTGCCCGAGTCCCCCCAGCACCGCATCTGGCGCGAATCCCACACCCAGGCGCGCCAGCGCATCGACGACTACCGGGCCGGTCTGCACGAACGGCTCACCGCCGCCATCGCCCTGCTCGAGGACACCGAGGCGAACTCCCAGGCGTGGATCGAGACGAGCAACCGCCTTGCTTTCGCTTGCGAGCGCCTAGCCTCGGTCATCTACTGCGCAGGCGAGTGGCCCGAGCCCAACGACGACACGAGCGACCAGCACACTCCCTGGCATCACAAACACCGCAGCATGTACGACTGGGACGACGCCTGATCGACCGTCCTCGGCTACACCTGCCACGAAGCGCGAGTCGATACAGACAGGGATAGACGCTCGCGGACGGGGAAGCGCCTGGCGCGTATATCGGCGCTATTCTTCTCCGCGAAACAGGCGCTGCCAGCCGAGTTGGCTGGCTTGAACGATCGATTGGGGGGTGCATGGTTCGGACGCGGCTCTGGTCGCAACTCGTAGTCTTGGCGGTCGTTCTCGCTGCGTGCGGGGGCTCTGGGGGTACGAGCGGCACGACCTACTGGCGCGCAAACTTCAAGGGGGGCCTCTCGCTCTACATATCGGTAGTCCGAAGCGGTGAAGAGGTTGCTGGGTGGGCGAAGTATGGGGAAGGAACCTTCCAGCACTACGATGGGACGGTCAACAGCGATGGCACCTACAGCGTCTCCGCCTATGGCGGTGCGACGTTCCAGGTCAGCGGCAACACGATGACGGTGACGACTAGCGAAGGCTCGCCGGATCACTACGTGAGCATCAGCGAATCGGAATACAGGCGGGCTGGCGGCCCCACGTAGACAGGCGACTATCGAGATCAATCCGATGAGCAGAAGTTTGTTGCATTCTGCTATTCGGGTTTGTTAGGGTGCTAGCCTTGTTCTGGTGCCCTCCGTGGGAGGGTTTGCACATCGGGCTCCGTTGGGGCCAAGGGAAAGGCTCCAGGCATGGGGCCTTTTCCATCTGGGGGCAGGGAGGAGCAGGGGTTGCTGGGGAAGTACGCTGGATTCATCGACTATGGGTTCCTCGACGCCGCGGGGGCCAAGGCGCTGGGGAGGAAGAAGGCCGAGGTCAAGCCGAACGCCGGTGGCTGCGTTGATTGGCTCAGGACGGTCGGCCCCAAGCTCGACGGCACGCCGACATTGCTCCGTGTCTACTGGTACGACGCTGCCTTCGATCCTTCGGATGCTCGCTATCCGAGCCAGCGGCGCTACTTCGACGCCATCGGCCGGACGCCCGGGGTACAGCTCCGGCTCGGCCATCTGCGGGAGCGCACGCCGAGCTGGCATTACGCGCTCCGGAAAGCGCTCGAGCGCTGCAACGTCGACCCCGATGAGTTCGAGGAGCACTTCGGCTTCAAAAAGGAACTTGCGCAGAAGGGCGTGGACACGCTCATCACGCTCGATCTGGTCCGGTTGGCGCAGTCTCACGCGTATCAGACCGCCATCTTGCTGGCCGGCGACCGCGATCTGGCCGAGCCGGTGCGGGTAGCCCAGGATGCCGGCTGTCGCGTCCTCTTGGCGATCCCTCCAAGGGCAGGGGTGGCTGACGAGCTGCGCCAGGTCGCGGATGCGGTGCTCAACCTGGATCGGAAGGTGCTCGAACGCATCCTGAAACTGCCCGAGCTGGTCGCATCCTAGAACAAAAGTATTGACTGTTTAACACTTTTGTGGTATCTTAATAACACATCAGGTGCTTGATTTTCGGCGCTTCTCGCGCCCGCACCTGATAGCAACAGCTTCAACCAGCTTGCTTTTGCGACAGATCCAGCTCACTGGCTCTTAGCCGGCGTTCCCTGTGTTCTGCAGGCGCGTCGGCGCCCTCGCAGAAGCGCCAAGCCGGCACCATCCGCTAGGCGCGTACCGGCAAAAGCGGCGTGTTCGGGGCGGACCACCTTCCTTTTCCTTTCGGGAAGGCCCGTCTACCGCGTGGCGAAGTTGCACCTTCGCCCGCCTCGAAACGAGCGCGTCGTGCGCTATCCGAAGGGTGGCATCCCGGAGGATGGCTGATTCGAGCGCCTACTCGGATCAGCTGGCTGTTGGTGTCCCTGACCTCGATCCCGAATCGCGTACGCGCGGTTCGTGGATCGGGGTCATTTTGCGTTTATGACTGCATATCCCACAAATCAGCAACAAAGTTGCACAGCAAGTTGCGACTGTGATATATGTTTCGGTCCCGATCAGCGAGCGCAAGAAACCACCGCCCCCGCATCCCGAATGGGACCGAGGGCGGCACGGAACCCCGGGTAGGCGCCCGGAAGCTCCGCTAGATCAGGCAAACAGGACCAACGATTAGAAAGGCACCAATTTGCCGGATCATCTCATAGGGCGTACCTCACGCCCGAAGCAAAACATCATATCACAGTCGCCGGTGCGCGGACGTCTGCGTGCTGGCCAGGCTCGGCTGACACCCCCGAGCGCGTTCTGCTGCCACCACCACGTGTATGAAAAATGCACGATCTGTTGGACGCGGCTTGAACGCGAAGCCGGCCTGGTCGCGCAGCCGCTGTAGCGCTACCTGGACGACGACAGCGCGCGGGCGGTGCGCCCGTAGCAGAGGCGTGGGAGCGGTTGGGCTTCGGCTTGGCCGCTCCCTGTGTCCTCGGCAATCCCGTACCAGTTCCCGCAGTGGACCGGTGGGCGGACGCCGCCCACCGGTCCACTTGCACCCATATCTACAAAAGGAGAGAGCAATGAGGTTCCGTAGCACACGAGGCGACCCCAACACCCGTTTGCGTGGGTCGGAGTTCGACCCGCCCAGGCGCCCTGATTTTCTGACCCGTTCGCTGGTGGTGGCTTTCAACGACCGCCGCTACGGTAGGCAAAACGGCAAGGCCGAGGCGGCCGGGCACGACATGACCGGCGCCGACGGCATTCCGCACGCTGAGAGCCTGATCGACGCTCAGGCTGAGCGCGGGATCGCTGACCAGCGGCGGGGGTTCAAGAAGCCCAAAGAAGCCGCTGAACAGGTTCGCCAGGACGCGATCGAGGAGCAGCAAGACGCCGGCCGCGAAATCGAGCGGATCGCCGGCGAGGATGCCAAGCTGGCAGTGGTCGAGGAGGGGCTTGGCCGCCGGCACGGCCCCGGGCCGATCGCCTACGGGCTCATCCTGTTCGCGCTGTTCTGCCTGACCTTGCCGATTGACTACGGGGCGGCGTCATGGATGCCGCTGCCACCGCTGGCGCAGTGGGTGCTGGCGGTGTTCATCGGTGTGGTGATGGTGCTCTGTGCCCACCAGACGGCGAAGAAGGTTGAGGACCTGCAGGAATCACACGCCACGCGCGAGGAGGACCCGTTCGCCTACCGCAAGGATCAGCTGGCGCTCGGTGCGGCCTTGACGACGGCGCTGACGGTGATCGTCGGCACAACCATCTGGCGCGGGCAGGTCTTCGCCAGCGAGGTAAAGGAAGCCGGCGGGCCGCACAGCACCGCCGCGAACCTGGCTCTTGGGCTGCTTGCCCTGATGGCGTTCGTAGTGGCGGTGCTCGCCGGTATGGGCTACCGGAGGATGGAACCGCTGCGTACCGTTCGGCACGAACGCTCCAAGCTCAAGGGTGAGCGTCAGGGCTGGCAGGCCAAGGCCGACCTGGCCCAGCGGCGGCAGGCACAGGCAGAGGTAACGCTGGCGTTCTTGGCCGAACGCGAGGAGCAGGTCATCGAGGCCATCGGGCACTGGGCGGTGGAACGTAAGGCCCGGTTGCGCCAGCGCACGTCCTGGGTGTCGCTATGCGAGCGTCAGCGCCACCCCGAGCCGGAACTGCGGTCGGTCACGCCGGGGTCTTCCCGTGGTCTGCCGCGACCGGTTTCCACGCTCGAGCGACCGGCCAACCTTGATGCCTCCTCCAACGGCGGCCACTGACCCGATCACAGGAAGGAGGAAATCGAAATGACCAAGATCAAGCGGGTAGTGGTCGTGGCGGCCGCTGTGGCTGCCACGCCTGTGGCCGTGGCAGCTCTCTCGGCCTGTTCGCAACAGCAGCTAGCGTCCGTCGTTACCGGCAAGCTCGCCTACCACCCGGCCTATTGGGTGATCGAGGGGGATACATCTGGCTCGACCGAACGCCAGGGCGTGCGGGGCGGCGTGTACGAACACGAGATCATGGCGGCGCTTGCGCAGGCCGCGCATCAGCAGGCCACCGTTTTTGCCGGTGCGATCGACGGCAACGCCATCGGCGATGCGGCCTGGCAGATCGACGGTGTGCGGCTCACCGCCAGCCGGGACGGTGGTAACGCCAAACTCGCCGAAGGCGCACGCCAACGTCGGGCAGATGGCTTGCGCGGCCAGGTTCGCCGCCTACTGGCGACCCGGCCAACCAACGGCTCGGACATCCTCGGCGCCTTGCAGCAGGTGGTGCACCTAACGCACAGTTTGCCACGTGGTGCTCCCCGGACACTGGTACTGCTCACGGATGGAGCGATCAACCTGTCCAAGTTCGGCGGCTACGACGTCTACACCCAGCCGCCGGACACGCGGGCAGTTCGCCAGGCGCTTATAGCCAGATTTGAGCGTGAAGGGGAACTGCCGCAGCTGGCTGGCTGGCGGGTATACCTCGGCGGTATAGGCGTTGGCATCGGCGACCGCAGGACCGCCCGGGCGGTAGTGGCACTGTGGGAAGAACTCATCGCTGCTGCTGGAGCCGAAGTCGTCCAAGCGGGTCCGACACTGGCGTTTTCCTGAGTGCGATGCCGGATAAGGCCCTCAATCTGCTGCTCGCCGTAGTGTTCGGGGCGGCCGTTCTTACAGCGGCCGCCCCGACGCTGCTGCACGTCGTCGACGCGCTTGTGCCGCTCGCGCTGGTGGTCGGCAGTGTGGCGATCACCTGGAAGTTGATCGATTACTTCACGCGCGAGTAACACGATGACGGCCGACTGTTCATCGTGCGTTTGTCCAGCAGGGAGGGGGTAATTTAGCCAACGGAACTGTGATTTTGGACGTGATGTTCGGTTTTTGTTCGCTGCGAAAATGGGGTCAGACCATTCGGATGGAGGACAGCATTATGTAGAAACGAAAGGAGGGCTATTCTTGAGGAGAACTCTCAATGTGAAACCCGTGCCTCGTGACACCGTTGATTCGGAGGCAATCGCGATCGCGGTCTGGATTCAGACGAAACGAATGCGGCAGGTGAGGCGGGAAAATGAGGCTCGGGCGCGAGCTAAGCGTCGGGGGCGTGAAGGTGAGTGATGCACTCATTCCCGGCATTGTGGCGGCTGGCGGCGGTAGTGCGCTAGTCGCCAGCATCTACCTTCACGAAGCTAAGCGTGAAGCTCAGATGCGACAAAGTCGTATCAGGCTTGCTGTCACGTTTCCGGCGGGGGCCGATCCGCTGGGTGCCAAGGTGGCACTGGCCGCTATCGCTGGCAGCGATTACCGCATGGAGTACGTCTTGGAAGTGGACGCCAGCGCTGAGGGCATCCGTCATTTCCTGTGGGTGCCGGAGGCGGTGCGTTCGTCGGTTGTGGCGACGCTGAGCGGCGCGTTGTCGGGCCTACGAGTCAGCCAGGCATCGCCAGAGTCCGAAGGGTCGGCGACGGTCGCGGCCAAGCTGTTTTTGCCGACGCCACTCACGCTTGCGACCGACAACCCGGCGGGTGCTGCCCGCACGTTGCTGGCGGGCCTGGCCAGCCTAGCTCCGGGTGAGCGTGCGACGCTCAAATGGGCGATTCGCAGCGGCAGCCCGAGGCCATATGCGCCAAAGGAGCCGCTGGATCGCGCGACCCGTGACGCCGAGCGGGCCTGGCGGCACAAGCTTGCCTCCGGTGCCGGCTTTCGGGCTTCCGGCCTTGTGCTCGTGCGTACGGGCTCCTCCGCGCGTGCCCGTGCGATCTGTGAGCACATTTGTAGTTCGCTGCGTAGCCGGCGTGGGGCGGTTGGAGCGATTCGGGTGACCAGCGAACGTGCCGGCCGCAGCCTGGCCTCGGTGCCGAAGACGACGCGAAGCTCAGGGTGGGTCACGGTCAGCGAAGCGCTCGGCCTGCTCGGCTGGCCGTTGGGGGCTGAGGCGATTCCCGGTGTCGAGGTCGGTGGTGCCCGGCAGTTGATCGTGCCGCGCTGGGTTCCCAGCCGTGGTCGTCACCTGTTTACTGGCAGCGACAGCCTCGGCTCGCCCCGCCCTATCGCGTTGACGATGGATTCGGCGAGGCTGCATCTTGGCCTGCTCGGCAGCACCGGCTCGGGAAAGACGACGGTGCTGATCCGGCTGATCCTCGATGCGCTGGCCGAAAACGTCGGTGGCGTGTTCGTTGACCCGAAGGATGCGATCCCGACGCTGCTCGATCATGTGCCAGCCGAGTATGCCGAGCGGATCTTGGTGCTCGACCCCGCACAGCCCGGCCCGATCCCCGGCCTTGATCTGTTCGGCACGGGGGATGCGGTGATGCGCAGCGACGTGCTTCTTTCGGTTATTCGTGGCGTGACCGAGGGTTGGGGGCCTCGGATCGAGCGCTACCTGCGTCTCGGCCTGCGCTCGCTCGCGGCGCTGCCCGAGCCAGTCCTTTACGACTGGTTGCGCCTCTACACCGATCCTGTGCTGCGGCGGTCGGTGACGGGTCGGATCACTGACCCGATCATCGCAGCCGAGTGGCGCGCGTTCGAGGAGTCTCTGAGCCCTGCCGAGCAAGTCGCCCATATCGCTCCGGCGATCGCACGTATCACCGATGTTCTCAGCAGGCCGGCACTTCGGGCAGTGCTCAGCCAGCCGCAGCCGAAGCTCAACCTGGAGCGGCTACTGGAGGAAGGCAGGTGGCTGTGCGTGTCTACGAGCCCTGGCACGCTGGGGGAGCCGGCCGCCGAGCTGCTGGCCGGCGTGGTCACCTATCTGGTGTGGGTGTCGGTGGAGAAGCGGGCCGCCATCCCGCCCGAGCGACGCCAGCAGGTGATGCTGGTGCTCGACGAGCTCCAGTCGCTCGTGCATCTGCCGGTCGGCCCCGAGGTCTTCTTCGAGCGCACCCGCTCGCTCAACTGCGCGGTCGTGGCGGCAACCCAGGCCGCCTCACGGTTGCCCGAGCGTGCGCGCATATCCCTTCTCGCCAATGCCGGTTCGCTTCTGACGTTCAAGACGAGCGCGAAAGAGGCCGAGGCGCTTGCTCCCGAGCTTTCGCCGCTAACCGCTGGTGATCTGGCCGGGCTCGCCCGCTACGAGATTGCCGGCCGCGTGAACACGGGCGGACAGGGGGGTGGGAGCGCGGTCATCACGGGCCGCACCGATCCGCTACCGCCGGCCACGGGGCAGGGCGCGACGATTCGGCGAGCCAGCGCCGAGCGCTACGGTCGCGATCCGCGCGAGGTCGAGGAGCAGTTGCGCCGTCGTGGCATGGGCGATGAGGCCCGTCGTGAGGGTGGCTACGGCCGTAGGGGAGGACTGCGTGAGTCGTCGTGTCGCCCGACCTGTCGCTGGTGGGATAAGCGGCCAGGATCGCCCGATTCGTGGCGAGTTCCCCGAGATTTCGACGGGGAAAGACTGCGCTGTTGCTTCGTCTGTTTATCTGACCTCCAGCCGCCTGGATCGCATCGCCGCCGGCCTCTCGGCGCAGGATTGGCACCTGCTCGGCTTCATGGCGGAGTGTCGGCTGGCGACCTCTCGGCATCTCGTGCGCCTCTACTGGACAGATGATCCGGCTACCGAGCCGGGGAAGGCGCGGGCGGGTTTGCGGGCGCTCAAGCGCCTGGCGGATTGGCGGGTGCTCGACCCGCTGCCGGGCCGCCCCCGTGGTGGCGTCGGCGGTGGTTCAGCTGCGCTCGTCTACGGCGTCGGCGTTGGTGGCGCCAGGCTGCTGGCCCGCCGGGGATACCGGCTGCGGCGGATGGGCGTCCCAGGGGAACGCTTCCGGGCTCACATGCTTGCCTGCACGCAACTCGTCGTCGATCTGCATGCCGCCGATCGGCGTGGCGAGCTTGACCTGATCGAGATTCAGCAGGAGCCGGCCTGCCATCGCGCATTTCTCGGTGCTTGGGGTGCGCGGCTGTGGCTCAGGCCCGACCTGTTCGCGCGCGTCGGTGTCGGTGCGCTCGAAGACAGGTGGTTCGTCGAGGTTGATTTGGGCAGCGAGCACGCCGGCACCCTGCTCGCCAAGTGCCGGCGCTACCTCGCGCACTGGCGCTCTGGAGCCGAGCAGCACGAGCACGGCATCTACCCTCGGGTGTTGTGGGCGGTGCCGGACGCTCGCCGGGCCGGCGAGCTTACGCGCATCCTGGGCCGTCTGCCCGGCGAGGCCGGGCGCATGTTCACGGTCTGCCTGCTGGACGAAGGCGTCGCGCGGTTGGCGCAAGAGGCGCGCTCGTGACGCCGCGCAACGTCGTGATCTGCGGAGACGCCGCCGAAGCCCTCGGCTCCCTCGCGGCCGGCTCGATCGACTGCGTTGTGACCTCACCGCCGTATTTTCGGGCTCGCCGCTACGGCGCAGGAGAGGGCGAGCTCGGCCATGAGCCCGACGTCGATGCGTGGGTCGAGAGCGTCTGCACGGTAGCCAGAGAGATCGCGCGGGTGCTCGTTCCGACCGGCTCGTTCTGGCTGAACGTCGGCGACACCTACTCCCGGCACGAGCGGCTGGGGGCACCGCCGAAGTCGCTGCTTCTGGCACCTGAGCGGCTGACGCGGGCGTTGCTCGAGGACGGTTGGATCGTGCGCAACCGCGTCGCCTACGTCAAGACCAACCCGCTGCCGTCTCCGATTGCCGACCGGCTGACCAACGGCTGGGAGTACGTGCTGCATCTGACCCGCCGGGGCGACTACTTTTACGACCTCGACGCGATCCGCCTGCCGCTTACTACCAGGCGCCCGACACGCACGCTCTCGAAGCTGCCAGCCGGCGTGCTCGGCGCATTGGGCAGTCGCCGTGACGGGCTCAACCAGCTCGCCCGCGAGGGCCGTGCCGGGCACCCGCTCGGCAAGAACCCGACCGACGTGTGGGTGCTGCCGCCCGGCCGGCACACGGGCGGTCACTTCGCTACCTTCCCCGAGAGCCTGGTGCGCCGCCCGATCCTCGCCACCGCACCGGCCAAGGTCTGCACTGCCTGCAGCCGTCCCTGGCGGCGCTCAGGCCGCCGCGTGATCTACCTGGCCGGTCGTCCCCAGACACGGGCGCTCGTGCCCTGCGGCTGCGGTGCACCGACCCGGCCGGGGCTCGTGTGTGATCCGTTCGCCGGCTCGGGCACAACGCTCAAGGTCGCCCGCGAACTCGGCCGCAACGCACTCGGCATCGAACTGAGTCCCGCCTATGCCGCGCTCGCGCGCGAGCGTGCAGGACTCGCGGAGCCGGCCGCGCTGCCGGGGTGAGGGCTCGTCGTGGATGGCCGACCGGCCGGCGGAAGGGGCGAGTGCTCTTTCTGCCGGCCCCAGCAGCCATCCACCAACCCAACAGGAGGACACTCTCGTTATGGCGATGAGCAAGGCCGAGGAGGTCTACACCAAGACCGAGGAGCTGATCGCGGGCGGCATGAGCAAGGCCGCCGCCTTCAAGAAACTGGCCGAGGAGTACGGCCAGCCGCTCGGATCAATCCGCGGCGCGTACTACTCGTTCACCAGCGGCAAAGGCAACGGGAAATCTCGCCCGCGCCGGCGGGCGACCTCGCTCGAGGATGCGGTCGGCGACGCCCGGGCCGCCTTGGAGCGCGCGCTGGCGGCCATCGACAAGGAGATCGAAGTAGCCGACGAACGGGCGAAAGAGCACGTCGAGGAGGCGAGAGCGCTCAAGGCCAGTGCCGGCGAGCGCAAGAAGGCCATCACCGAACGACTGGAGGCGCTGAAGTAGCCGATTCTCGGGTCGATCCAAGCAGCGGCTTGGATCGACCCGCTAGGCCCCACTAACACCTTGCCACATCTCGTTTTTAACGGGAAAATCTTAAGGCCAACCGGCCAGGAAGGGAGGTGAAACGTAGCAACGATCACAACGTTGCATTATCCACAACAACTAGCAACGAAAGGAGGAACTATCTTATGTCACATACCACCCCACACCCACTAGATCAACAAGATGAGATGGAGCCAGCACGAGAGACGGCTGCGGTTTACGCCCGCGTCTCCAGCGTCGGCCAGCTCGGCCGTGATGGTGACGACGACGGCGACGGGTACTCATTGCCGGCACAGGCCGAGGCGTGCAAGCGCAAGGCCAGCGAACTAGGTGCCGAGCTTGGCAAGGTTTACCTGGAGCGCGCCGAGAGTGCCCGCAGCGATAACCGGCCGGTCTTGCAGCAAATGATGCGCGAGCTTCCAAAGCTCGGCGTCAAGTACCTGATCGTGCACAAGGTAGACCGACTGGCCCGCAACCGCCTCGATGACGCGGTGCTCTACCAAAAGCTCGTCGGCATGGGCATAACGCTCGTCTCAGCAACCGAGAACATTGATGACACCGCCCCAGGACGGCTGATGCACGGCATGCTCGCCGCGTTCAACGAGTATTACTCGCACAACCTCTCCAACGAGGTGTTGAAGGGACTGCGGCGCAAGCATGAACTTGGGGGCACACCCTTCAAGCCGCCCATCGGGTACGTCTCAGCACAGCGCCAGCCAGGTGCACACGGCGTCCGTGGCGTGGTGCTCGACAGGAAGCGTGCCAAACTCGTCAAGGCCGCTTTTGAGCTATACGTGACCGGAAATTGGTCACTGCGTGGTCTTGCCAGCTACCTCGCAGAACAAGGCTTGCGCAGTCGCGGCACCCCAAAATATCCCGAACGCATACTCGGCGATAACCGTATCCACGAAATGTTGAAAAACCCGTACTACATAGGTATCGTTAAGTGGGGAGGCCGCAGCTACAAAGGAACCCACCCAACGCTCGTTGACCCTGAAACGTTTGAGCGCGTACAAGCCATCTTGGCCGCACAGCGCATCGGCGGTGAGCGGCCACAGCTACACCACCACTACCTGCGCTCAACTGTTATCTGCGACAAGTGCAAAGGTCGTCTGCTGTTCGGGCGCCACCGCAGCCGCTCCGGCGACCACTACGACTACTTCTCATGCACCAACCGCACGGCCCGCCAACGCCACATCCACTGCGACGCCAGTGGCCACTACTCCGTGCCCAAGGTCGAGGACCACGTCGAGCAGCTATATGCCGGCGTCTATCTCTCCCCCGATGTCATGGAGCAGATACGCCGTGAGCTACGCGAGGAGATCGCCGACCGCGCCGGGCTAGTCGAGCGGCAGGCCGAGCGCCACGAACGCACCCTCAAACAGATCGAAGCCAAGCAAGAAAAGCTCGTGCAGCTCTACTACGACGACCTCGTGACGATCGAGGTCTTCGAGCGCGAGCAAACCAAGCTCAAGGCCGAGGCCAAAGCCGCCGAACGGCTCAGACGCATCGCCGTCGTGCAGTCCGAGCAGGCCGAAGCCGCCCTCGATGAAGCGCTCCAGCGCCTAAAGAACATCGCCCAGGTCTATCGCGACGGCACACCGATCGAGCGGCGCATCCTCAATCGCGCGATCTTCCAGCGCATCGAGATAGGCGAGGACGGCGAGATCACCGGGACAGCCCTGACGCCGACCTACCAGGCCCTAGCCGCCTGGAACCCCAACCTTGGCAAACCAACGCGGCACCACGCCCAGGAGCCCTCGAACCTACGTTCGGATTTTGTTCGACCTACCTACGTCGGCGCCGCGGTGGGCGTGGCGATGGTGGTGGCGCTGCTGTCGTTCACGGCGGGCCTGCAGCGGACCGCGGCGGGGTTCGTGCACCTGGGCGGTTCCGGCCTTGGCGTGTTCCAGGCGAACGTCGCCGAACCGACCACCTCGGTGCTCCCGTCCTCCCTGGTGGGGCGGCTTCGCCGCCTGCCCCAGGTGACGCGCGCGACGCCGCTGCTGCTGGTGGTGGAAGCGGTGCGCGGCGAACCGGCTGCGATCGTCTTCGGCGCCGAACCGCGCGGCTTCTTCACGCGCTCGCTGGTGATCACCGCCGGAGCGCAGCCGGCGGCGGGCACGCGGGCCGCGCTCGTCGGCGACCGCCTGGCCGCGCAACTGCACCTGCGCGCCGGCGGCCACGTCACGATCGAGGGGCGCGCCTTCCCGATCGCCGGCGTCTACCACTCGGGGATCCTGTTCGAGGACGCCGGGGCAGTGCTGCCGCTGGCGGTGGCGCAGCAGCTCACAGACCGCCCCCGAGAGGAGACCGACGTGGTCGTGGACCTCGCTCCGGGGGTGCACGCGAGCAGCGCCGGCAGGGCGATCGAACGCGAGCTGCCGGGGACCCGGGTGATCACCGATCCCGAACAGGCGCTGCGGGTCGGCGCCAACGCCACGCTGATCTCGCAGGCGATCCTGGTGATCGTGGTGATCGCGCTGATCGTCGGCGGCCTCAGCGTGACCAACACGATGGCGATGTCGGTGATGGAACGCCGCGGCGAGCTGGGTCTGCTGAGCACGGTCGGCTGGTCGCCGGCGCGCGTGGCGGCGCTGATCTTCGGGGAGGGGGTGGGGGTGAGCATGCTGGGCGCGGCCGGGGGCCTGCTGATCGGCATCCTCGGCGCGCGGGCGCTGGTGGCGGCGCTCGGCGCCGGCAGCTACGTCTCGCCGGCGATCACCGCGTGGGGCCTCGGCCGCGGCCTGTTGATCGGCGTCGCGATCGGCATGCTGGGCGGCGTCTACCCGGCGTGGCGGGTCACGCGCATGACCCCGTTGCGCGCGCTCGCCGGCACCTAGGGCGACGCTCCTCCCACGGCGCAGGCCGGCGTCGGCGCGAGCGGCGCGAGCGCTCGCCCGCGCGCCCCGTCGAGGGGCACCCGCGCCCGGCCGGCGCGGCCGCGCGGTCGGCGCGAGCCGCCGCGCACGCGATCGCGAGCGTGAAGGCGGTCAACGCCAGCCAGCCGCAGCCGGCGACGATCAGAAGTGAAAGCGGCATCGTGCCAAGCAGGCTAGGCGCGGCCGGCGTCTGCGACCTCGGTGCCGTACCTCATCGCCGTGGCGGTTAACTACCTATCGGAGGCATCGCGCCCGTCCGGTATCCAGTGGCCTGGACGGAGGAGACTTGATCGACCTGCACACGCACATCCTGCCGGGCCTCGACGACGGTGCGCTGGACCTCGCGGACAGCCTCACGATGGCACGGATCGCCGTGGGCGACGGCATCTCGGTGGTGTGCGCCACCCCGCACGTGCGCGGCGATCACGACGTGCGCATCGAGGAGCTGCCGGAGCGGCTCGAGGCGCTGCAGCTTGCGCTCGAGGAGGCCGGGATCGCCTTGCGGATCGCATCCGGCGGCGAGGTCTCGGCTCTGCTCGCGGACTCGCTCAGCGACCGGCACCTGCGCGCGATAGCCCTCGGCGGCGGCGACTGGATCCTGCTCGAGCCCGCGCCGGGGCCGATCGGAGACGAGCTCACGGCGCTGGTGGAGCGCCTCGCGGCGCGCGGCGCGCGGACGGTGCTCGCGCATCCCGAGCGCCACGCCGGCGCCGGCTTCGAGTCGGTGCTGCACGGCTTGTGCGAGCGCGGCTGCCTGCTGCAGTGGACCGCCGACTTCGTAGCCGGGGGCGATGCGGGCACAGCCGAGCTCATCGCCAGGCTGGCCAGGGGGGGTCTCGTCCACCTGCTCGCCAGCGACGCTCACTCATCGCACGGGGGGCGGGCGCTGAAGCTCAGCCACGGAGCGCAGCGGCTGCGGGCCCTCGGCCTGACCGACCTGGCTTCGTGGAGCGTTCAGGAGGGACCGGCGGCGGTTCTGAGTGGAGGGCCGGTCGCGCCTCCCGCCGCCGCGGGCTGAGCGCTCAACCGCCGGCGGGGGCCGCTGTGCGATCAGGCGCGCCGCCGCCGTGGCGCGCCGCCGCCGTGGCGCTCTGCTGCCGTGGCGCTCCGCACGGCCACCGGGGCGTCGCTCAGAC
Source organism: Solirubrobacteraceae bacterium (assembly GCA_035508735.1). GTDB lineage: Bacteria > Actinomycetota > Thermoleophilia > Solirubrobacterales > Solirubrobacteraceae > Palsa-744. Next base: position 62,977 of record DATJMM010000033.1, read on the forward strand.
GTCAGGCCAGGGGCCGAGCGTGACCTTGGCGGACAGCTCCTGCACGACCTCGCGGGAGGCCCGGCCGATGCCGCGGCGCAGGAAGTTGGCGGCGCCGGCCGCCGCGCCCTGCACGAGCGCGTCGGGCAGATCCCCGTGCGCGGCCCATGCCGCCGCCAGGGCGCCCAGCATGGCGTCGCCGCAGCCCTCGCGGAAGCCGTGCTCGAAGCGGGGCGGGACGAGCTCCAGCGTCTGCTCGCCGTCGAGCACCAGGGCGGGCAGCTCGCCGCGCGTGACGACCACGCGCCTGGCGCCCGCGTCGCGCAGCCTCTGCGCCGCGGCCAACAGCTGGGCGGGCTCCGAGACCGGCCCGCGCACGAACTCCGCGAGCTCCCAGTCGTTGATCTTCACCAGATCGGGCTCGCCCTCCAGCGCGGAGTCCAGCCGCGGGCAGGACAGGTCCACGAGCGTTCTCGCGCCAGCGGCGCGGGCGTCCGCGACGAGGTCGCGATAGACCTCGAGCGGCAGCGCCTCCGCCGGCATCGGGTTGGTCACGACGAGCCACCCGCAGTCGGCGGCGTGCGAGATCGCAAGCGAGCACAGCTCGTCGAGCTCGTGCCTGCCGGGCGGGTCGCTGACCGTCATCGCCAGCAGCTGCCGGGTGCCGTGGCGGCGGTCGACGACGTAGCAGCCGCTGGCGCTCGCGGTGCCGACGAGATGCGTCGCGGTGCCCACCGCCTGGGCCAGCAGCGCCCGCAACAGCTCCCCGGACTCGCCTCCGAGCAGCCCGCAGAAGATCGGCCGCGCGCCCATGCAGCGGGCCATCGCCGCCACCCACACCCCCTGTCCGCCCGCGTGGAAGTGGATGCTCTGCCGCGCCGGGCCCTCCGCCTCGATCGTGACCGTCAACAGCGGGTGGGGAGCGAACAGGGCGATGGCGGGGTCAGGCGCCGCCATCGGCCCCGGCCTGGCTGCGCTCGGCGAGAACCATGTGTGGAGCGTCGCACCCGCAAGCGGCGCCGGCGTCGGTACCGGTCACGTCGGTCGAGGGGACAATCTATGGATGGGGCCGACCGCGGCCTGTCGCTATCTCTGCGCCGCGGTCGGGTCGCTCGCCTTCTCCAGCGTCGCGATCGAGCGCTCTCGCCTCCGAGCCTGTCGCTGCGCGCCGAAGTGGCCGGCCCGCCGGCTACGCGACCGCGGGGACCTGTTGGGTGATGCAGTGGACGTTGCCGCCGCCGAGCAGGATCTCGCGGGCGGGCACCCCGACGACCTCGCGTTCGGGGAAGACACCGCGCAGGGTCTCGGCGGCCCGCTCGTCGAAGCGCTCGTCCAGCAGCGGCAGCACCACGCGGGTGCTCGCCAGGTAGAAGTTCACGTACGAGGCGGCGAGACGGTCGCCGGCGCGACGCGGGAGCGTGCCCTCTACGGCGTCGACGCCGGCGGCCTCCTCGGCGGTGATCGCGATCGGCCCTGGCGAGGGCAGCAGCACGACCTCCAGCCGCTCGCCGCGGGCGTCGGTGGCGGCTTGCAGGCGCTCCAGCGCGTCGCGGGAGATCGCGTGCTGGGGGTCGGACTCGTCGTCGGTCCAAGTGAGCAGGACGACGCCGGGACGCGCGAAGCAGGCGAGGTTGTCGACGTGGCCGTCGGTCTCGTCGTTGTAGACGCCGCGCCCGAGCCAGATCACCTTCCAGGCGCCGAGGTAGTCGCACAGCGCCCGCTCGATCTGCTCGCGTGAGAGCTCCGGGTTGCGGTTGGCGTTGAGCAGGCACTCTTCCGTGACCAGCACCGTGCCCTGCCCGTCGACGTGGATCGATCCCCCCTCGAGCACGATCGGCGCGCGGTAGCGGTCGGCTCCTTCGATCTCGAGCACCTTGCGGGCGACGCGGTCGTCTCGATCCCACGGGAAGTACAGCCCGCCCTCGAGCCCGCCCCAGGCGTTGAAGCGCCAGTCCACGCCGCGCGTGCCGCCGGCCCCGCCGACGAGGAACGTGGGGCCCATGTCGCGCATCCAGGCGTCGTCGGTGGCGATCTCCACCACCCGCACCGTCTCCGGCAGCAGCGTGCGGCAGTGCTCGAACTGGGCGTCGGAGACCGCCATCGTGACCGGCTCGGACGCGGCGATCGCGGCGGCCACCGCCGCGTAGGCCTCCTGCGCGGGCCTGGCGCCGAGGCGCCAGTTGTCGGGGCGCTGCGGCCATGCCATCCAGCAACCCGCGTGCGGCTCGAACTCGCCGGGCATGCGGTAGCCGTCGGCGGCGGGCGTGGAGGCGAGCGTGCGGCTCACTGGCCGCTGCCGGCGAACGGTTCTGACCCCATCGGCAGCGGCGGCGCCGCGGCGGGGGACTCCGGGCCTCGGCTGGCGAACGGTTCGGACCCCGGCGGCAGCGGTGCGGGCGCCCCGGAGGGGTCAGGCTGAGCGGGGCGCGGCGTGTAGCGGTGACGCAGGTGCGGACGCGCGTGCGGGTGCCCGCGATGGAAGACGCCCACGCCGGGCTCGTGCGGGCGGAACATCGCCCAGACGATCGCCTCGCCCACCGCCAGCGCCGCCACCACGATCCCGAGCAGCGGCCCGGTGTACGACCATTCTGTGGGGCTGCTGGGGACTTCCGGCCACACGAACAGCAGGATCCCACCGGCGACGATCACGCTGGTGACGGTCGCGAGCGCGATCAGCACCGGCTTGCCTCCGGGGACCTGGAACGGCCGCGGGCGGTCGGGGTCCTTGTAGCGCAGCGCCACCGCCGCCGGGAACATCAGCAGGTAGGGCATCAGGAAGATCACCGACGAGGACGCGAAGATCGCGAAGAACAGGTTGTCCTGCGTGTTGATGAAGACAGCGGTGATCAACAGGATCGCCGAGGAGATCACACCGGAGATGGCGAACGCCGCCACGGGGGTGCGCCGGACCGGGTGTTCGCGTCCGAGCGGCGCCGGCAGCTCTCCGTCTTTGGCCGCCTCCGCGGCGGCGCGGTTGGCGCCCATCGTCCAGGTGGTCATGTTCGCGAAGAATGTGTACAGCGCCGCGACACCGAGCGCGTAGACGACGACCTCGCCCGCGCCGCTGCGCCCGAAGATCGCCTTGAAGGTTTCCACGAGACCTTCGATCAGGTGCAGCTTCGACAGCGACAGCGCGAGCAGGATGCCGACGGTGGCGAGCACGTAGAAGAACGCGATCGACAGCCCCGAGGTGAGCAGCGCTCGGGGAATGCGCTTCTGCGGCTGCTCGAGCTCGTCGCCCATGCTGGACACCAGCTCGAAGCCGATCATCAGGTAGATGATCACCGGCAGGAACCTCTTGGCGACGTCGAAGGAGGGCACGAAGCTCGAGCCGGTGATCGAGTTGGCGGCGCCGTGGCGGATCGCGAACACGATCCCGCCGGCGCCGAGCGCGACGATGATCACCATCTTCAGCGCAGCGCCGATGTTGTTGAAGTGCTTGCCCACGTCCAGGCGGATCATGCCCACCGCCACCACCAGCCAGGTGAGCGCGAGCGCGATCACGACCTGCGGCCACTTGCCGGCGGGCCATTCGCTCCAGCGCTCGATGAACAGCTGGCAGAAGACGCCGGCGAACACGAGGAACACCGACGGCATCCACATCGCCACGTTGACCCAGTACCAGTAGGTGGTGCGCGCGGCCGCGCGGCGCCCGAACGCGCGCCTCACCCACACGTAGATGCCGCCCTGTTCGGGGTAGGCGGTGGCGAGCTCGGCGGTGATCAGCCCGTAGGGCATGTAGAAGAGGATCAGGAACAGCAGCCACCAGGCGAGCGTCTTCGTGCCCACCGCCGCCGAGGAGGTGAGCGTTTCCACCACCAGCACGGCCGAGACGGTGTACAGGGTGATGTCGCGCAGGCCCATCACGCGCCGGCGCGAGCCGCCGGGGGGCTGTGCCGCGGCGGCCTGCAAGGGCGCCTGCGCGGCGCCCGCCGACGGTCCGGCAGCGCTCATCGCCGCGCCTCCGTCCGCTCCACCTCGGTCTCCCAGCCGACCTCGCCCAGGAACGCATGCACCCGCTGCTCGTGGAAGGCGCGCGCCTCCGCGCTCGGCGGCTGGCGCAGGCGCGGGTGCACCAGCCACGCAAGCAGGCCCTTCTGGGCGTGCAGCCGGTTCTCGGCCTGGTCGAAGACGATCGAGCGCTCGTGGTCGATCACCTCGTCGGTGACCTCGCCGCCGCGGGTGGCGGGCAGGCAGTGCATGAACAGCGCGTGCGAGGGGGCGCGCGCGAACAGCTCGGCGTTCACCTGGTAGCGAGGCATGAAGGCGGCCTTTCGCTGCGCCTGCTCCTGCTCCTGGCCGAACCACCACCACACGTCGGTGTAGAGGAAGTCGGCCTTCGCGACCGCGTCCTCGACCTCCGCGGTGACGGTCACGCTGCCGCTGCCGGCGGCGTGCACGTTGGCCTGCGCGAGCGCCACCCACTCGGCGGGAGCCTGGTAGGCGGGCGGGCCGGCGTGCACGAAGTTCATGCCGAACTGGGTGGTGATGAACATCAGCGAGGAGCACACGTCGGTGCGGTCGCCCACGAACACCACCGTGCAGTCCTCCAGGCGGCGTCCCGCGGGCAGGCGCTCTGTGATCGTGAACAGGTCGGCGATCGCCTGCGTGGGGTGGTTGTAGTCGCTGAGGCCGTTGATCACCGGCACCTCCGCGTCGCGCGCGAGCTCGAGCACGGTCTCGTGCTCCAGCACCCGCGCCTCGATCACGTCGCACATGCGCGATAGCACCTTGGCGGTGTCGTACAGCGACTCCCTGCCGCCGAGGTGGATCTCGCCCGGCTTCAGGTAGATGCCGTGCCCGCCGAGCTTGGTCATCGCCACCTCGAAGGACACGCGCGTGCGCGTCGAGGGCTCCTCGAAGATCATCCCCAGCGAGCAGCGGGGCAGCAGCTGCGGCACCGCGCCGTCGTAGTCTGCGGCCTTGAGCATGCCGATCAGCTGCAACAGCTGCTCGAGCTCACCGCGGCTGCAGTCCTGCGTGTCGATGAAGTGCCTCACGCCGTGCAGTCTCGAAGGCGCGGGCGCGCCGACCATCGTGGAGGCGCCACACCGCGCACCGCAGAAACTACGGGTTCACCCGACCGATCGGGGGCCTAGATTTGGGGCATGCTCGTGGTGGCGGCGCTAGGCGGCAACGCGCTGCTGCGCCGCGGCGAGCCCGCCGACGTGGACACCCAGCGGCGCAACGTCGCCGTCGCCGCCGACGCGCTGGCCGAGCTGGCGGGCGCCCACAGCGTGATCGTCACCCACGGCAACGGGCCGCAGGTGGGACTGCTCGCGCTGCAGGCCGAGTCCTACCTCCAGGTCAGCCCGTATCCGCTGGACGTGCTCGGGGCGGAGTCCGAGGGCATGATCGGCTACCTGCTCGAGCAGCAGCTGAGCGGCCGCCTGCGCGGCCGGCAGGCGGCCACGCTGCTGACGCAGGTGATCGTGGACGGCGAGGACCCCGCCTTCCTGCACCCGAGCAAGCCGATCGGCCCGCTGTACGACCGGCCCGACGCCGAGCGCGTGGCCGCGGAGCGGGGCTGGAGCGTGGCGGCGGACGGCGAGCGCTGGCGGCGCGTGGTGCCCTCGCCGCGCCCGCAGCGGATCGTCGAGCTGCAGACCATCCGCACGCTCGTGCACGCCGGCGTGCTGGTGGTGTGCGTCGGCGGCGGCGGCATCCCCGTGACCGCCGACGAGCACGGCGCGCTGCGCGGCGTCGAGGCGGTGATCGACAAGGACCTCGCGGCGGAGCTGCTGGCACGCGAAATGGGGGCCGACGCGCTGCTGCTGCTGACCGACGTGCCCTACGTGGAGCGCGACCACGGCAGCGCGCGGGCACAGCCGATCGTGGAGGTCGTGGCCGGCGAGCTCGATCCGGGCCGCTTCGCCGCCGGCTCGATGCGTCCGAAGCTCGAAGCCGCGCAGGCATTCGTCCTCGCCACCGGCGGCATCGCCGCGATCGGCGCACTCGAGGACGCAGCCGCGATCCTCGCGGGTCAAGCCGGCACGCAGATCGTGCGCGCGCGTCAGCAGTGAACGGGCTGCCGCTACGCCGCGGCGCGTCCCGAGCCGCGTCGCCGGGGGCCGCGTGGCGCGCTCAAGGCTCGGCGCGGCAGTGGCGCGCGAGCCAGTCCAGGGCGAGGCCGCTCACCTGCTCGAGCGCTCCCGGCTCCTCGAACAGGTGCGTGGCGCCGGGCACGACCGCCAGCTCGCTGGCACAGCGCAGCTGCGCGCGGGCGAGCTCGTTGAGCGCCAGCACCTCGGTGTCCGCGCCGCCGACGATCAGCAGCGTGGGGGCGCGCACGGCGGACAGGCGCTCGGCGAGGTCGGGGCGCCCGCCCCGCGAGATCACGGCGCGCACGCGCTGCGGCTGCTCGGCGGCGGCGGTGAGCGCGGCCGCGGCGCCGGTGCTGGCGCCGAAGCAGGCGAGCGGCAGCTGCGCGCACTGCTCCTGTCCGTCCAGCCACGCGGCGGCGGCGAGCAGGCGCGACGCCAGCAGCGGCACGTCGAAGACGTTCGCGCGCCGGCGCTCCTCCGAGACGGTGAGAAGGTCGAACAGCAGCGTGCCGTAGCCGCCCGCGTTCAGCGCTCGAGCGACCCGCCGGTTGCGCGGGCTCAGGCGACTGGAGCCGCTGCCATGGGCGAACACGACCATGCCCTCGGGATCGGCCGGGAGGGTTAGCTCGCCGCCGAGCGCGACCGCGCCCGCCGCGACGATCTCCACCTCGCGGTCCACCTCGCCGGCGCCGTCCGGAGACACGCCGTCGCCCGGTGCCGAGCGCGTCCGTTCGTGCGCGGCCTCGAGCAGCGCCGTGACCTGCTCGTCGCCCACGGGCCGGAAGTCCTCGTACCACAGGCCCACCGCCCACATGCCTTCGGGCGCCAGCGCGCACACGACCTCGTCGGCCTCGCCGCGAAGCTCGTGCGCGGACTCCGGCGCGGCGACGGGAACCGCGAGGATCACCCGAGCGGCTCCCCGCCTGCGCAGCGAATGGATGGCCGCCTGCGCCGAGCGTCCGGTGGCGAGGCCGTCGTCGACGAGGATCGCGGTGCGCCCCGCGAGCGAGAGCGGCTCGCGGGCGCCGCGATAGCGGGCGGCCTGCTCGGCCAGCTCGTGCTCGGCGCGCTGCACGAGCCGCTGCGCACCCCGCTCGGAGAGACCGAGAGCGTGGACGCTAGCGCGATCCAGCAGGCACACGCCGCCCTCGGCGACCGCGCCGATCGCGTACTCGCGGTTGCGTGGGGCGCCGATCTTGCGCACCAGCGCCACCTCGAGCGGCGCCTGCAGCGCCCGCGCCACCTCGGCCGCCACCGGCACCCCGCCCCTTGGCATGCCCACCACGATCGGCCGCTCCGCGCGGAAGCGCCCGAGCAGCGCCGCCAGCCGGCGGCCCGCCTCGCGCCGGTCAGCGAACGCGCCCTGCGCGGGGGCGAGCGCGAGCGGATCGTCGGGCACGGTCACCGCGCCGGTGGGATGGGAGCTCATCGCGAAGAGCCCTCCCAGGCCGTGGCGTTCATGCTCGTCCCGCTTCCCTGGCCGCCGGCATCCATGCGATCGTGCTCACAGCGCGCTCGGGTAGGTCTCGGGAGGCTCGCCGAGCTCCCAGCGGCCGCTGCGCTCGAGCGGCTCGACGGCGCGCGTGCGGTCGATGTGCACGAGCGCGTCGTACTGGCCGGCGAGGCTGGCGGCCAGCCAATGGCTCTGGCGCTCGGTCTGCGGCCTGTAGATCACGCCGATGGCGCGGTGCAGGCAGGGGTCGCGCGGGACGCGACCCGCCTCGCCGCCGCCGAGCGGGCAGAGCATGAACGACGGGATGCCGGTGCAGTGGAGCAGCGCCTCGCAGCTGTCCTGCAGCGCCGGGCGCACGCGCTTGCGCTCCGCGGGAGCGCCCCAGTCGGAGGCAGCCGTGACGGTGCCGGCATAGGTGCTGAAGCCCACGCTCAGCACCTCGCCGTCGTGACGCTCGCGCAGCAGCTGCCCCAGGCTGAGCTCCCCGCGCTGGGCCATCTCGCTGGCGCGCGCGTCGCCGACGTGCGTGTTGTGCGCCCACACCACCGCTCGCGCGCTGCCGCCGTGCCGGTCGAGGTGCGCGAGCAGGTGGTCGAGCGTGTCGGCCATGTGCCGGTCGCGCAGGTTCCACGAGCCGGCGCGCTCGCCGAACATCGTGCGGTAGTACTCCTCGGCGTCCGCCACGACCGCCGCGTCGACCTCGGCGAGGAACTGCTCGTCCTCCGCCGCGAGCCCGTCCTTGACGAGGTGGTCGCCGGCGCGACGGCGCAGCTCCACCAGCTGCTCGATCACACGCCGCCGGCACGGCTCGCCCACACCGAGCAGCAACGCCTGCCCGTAGCCGGCGGCGTCGTGCGAGTACGGCCGCAGGCACTCGTAGCGCTCGCGCGCGCGCTCGGCGGCCTGCGGGTCGATCCTCTGCAGATAGGCCACCACGGCCTCCATCGAGGCCCCCATGCTGTAGAGGTCGAGCCCGTAGAAGCCGACCTTGCGGGCGCTGGGGTGCCGGCCCGTGTTGTAGGCGCGCAGCCACCCCACGAAGTCGAGCACGTCGGCGTTTCGCCACATCCAGGTGGGAAAGCGCGCGAAGCCGCGCAGCGCCTCCTCGGCGTCGCCGTCGGCGCCTTCGCCTCGGACGTAGCGGTTGACCCGGCAGGCGTCCGGCCAGTCGCCCTCGATCGCCACCACGCTGAAGCCGAGCTCTTCGACCAGCCGCCGGGTGATGCGCGCGCGCTCGCGGTAGAACTCGTGCGTGCCGTGACTGGCCTCGCCCAGCAGCACGATGCGCGCGTCGGCGGCCAGCGCCAGCAGCGCGTCGTAGTCGCGGGCGTCCCCGCTCAGCACGCGCGCCTGGGCGCGCAGCGCCGCCACCGCGTCGCGTTCGCCCAGGCCCGTGGCCAGGCCGCTGCCTGCGGCCATCTCGCGCTCGTCGATCGACATGACACCACGCTACGGCTCGACGGTCGCGCTGCCATTGGGGGAAACCCGCGATCTCGGCGGTGCCGTCCGCGCGGCGCTGCTCGGGCGCTGGGTCCGCCGCCACGGCGCGCGCGCCGCGTCACGCGTCACACGTGCAAGCCCGCCGCGTGCTCCGGCAGCTAGCGCCGCACCTCGATCGGGCGCTCGGCGCTGGCGGTGGCGGTGGCGGTGTGGACGACCACCTGGAGCGTCAGCGGGTAGCCAACCGCCTCGCCGGGGAACTCGATCGTGTCGCGGTAGACGCCGTCCTTGAACGGCACGTTCTGCGGCTTCTCGATGCCGACCACCGCGCCGCCGAACAGGTAGCGGGTGGTCTCGGTGCCGCTCGGCTTGGCCTTGTCGGGCCCGCTGACGTACACGGTGTAGTGCCATGGCCGGTTGACCGTCGGTTCGCGGCTCTCGCCGACGAGCTCGACGTGGAGCCCGGACGCCGCCGAGGAGCCGCCGCCAAGGGCGGTGAGCACCGTGCCGCACGCCGTCAAGCCGTAGGCGTCGGCGGCGGCCCTCAGCTGCTGTGCCGCGGAAGCGGCCCGGCCGAGCTGGCTCACGGCCTGCTCGAGCCGCCCTGCGCCGGCGGCCGCGGACGCCCGGCCGAGAGCGGCGGCGACGCGCGCGTACGCGTTCAGGAACCGTGCGATCGCGGCGTGTGCGGCACTGGGCCGCCTCAGCGCCCGCAGTCTCGCCAGGGAGCTGCCCGCGATCGCGTGCAGGCGCCGCACGATCCCGGCGAGGGCTCGAGCCTCGCCGGCGGCGATCGCAGACGCCGGGGCGGAGCTGGGCGCGGCCGCCGCGGTGAGTCGTTCGATCAGCGGCTTCGTCTGGGCGGCGGCGCCACGGCAGATCGCCTCGGCGCCGGCGGAGTACCGTGCCTTGCTCGGAGCGCTGCGGGCGTTGCTCGAAGCGCCGCCGCCACAGCCGGCGAGCGCCAGCAGCCCGGCCGCCAGCACGGCGGCGAGCAGCCTCACTCCCTGCCCCACCTGCCGACCGGCGTGGTGGCCGCCACCACCAGCACGATCGCGGTGGGGGAGCGCCACCGCATCCCGTGCGGGCGGGCCGCCGTCCACTCCTGTGAGCACGTTCGCGAACATGCCCGTGCGGAGCGTGGCGCCTACTGCTCCGGCGGCACCAGCAGCACGGGGCACTCCGCCTCGTGCACGATGCGCCGGCTCACGCTGCCCAGCGCCCTCACACCCGCCAGGCGCCTGGTCCCGAGCACGACCAGCTCGGCCTGCTCGTGCGCGGCGGCCTGCAGGATCACCTCGGCTGCCCCGCCCGGCTCCGTCACGACCTCGCATGCGTCGGGCACGATCGTGGCCAGCTCGCGCCCCTGCGACTCGATGCTGCGCCCGGCCACGCGCGCCTCCGAACCGGAGGCGTGAACGAGCGTCACCTGCGCGCCCTGGCTGCGGGCGAGCGCGCCCGCCAGGCGCACGATCCGCTCGGAGCCCTCGAGCCCGTCGCTGGCGACCACGACGCGCCGGCCGCGCAGCGACCCGCCGAAGGAGCGGCGCACGATCAGCGTGGGCGTGGTCAGCTGGCTCAGCGCTTCGACCGCCACGCCGCCCACCAGCAGCCCCGCCACGCGCGAGACCGGGGGGCCGCCGAGCACGAGCAGGTCGTGCTCGCGGGCGTGCTCGAGGATCACGTCCACCGGCGGGCGACCTGGGTCGAGGACGGTGGCGGCGTGCACGCCGGCCTCCTCGGCCAGCTGCTTGGCGTAGCTCAGCACCGCCTTGGCCCGCTCGGGGTTGATGGCGGCCGCGGCGAACTGGCCCGAGCCGCGCTCCCCCGTCACCGACAGCAGCGTCAGGCGACCGCCGCGACCGGCGAGGGACGCGGCCATTGCGACCGCGGCGAGGCTCGTGCGCGTGCCGTCGACCGCGCACAGGATGTTCGAGAACACCGGGGCGGCGTCGCCCCGGAGGTTGCCGCTGTGGCTGTCTGCTGTCGGTGTGTTGGTCATACCGGCAAGCTAAACGCCGCCCGACCGCGGCTCATCCGCAGCTTGCCGTGCGGGCGTACGGGTTTTGCCGCAGTCAGCCGAAGGACAGCGACGCGCCCTCGGCCAGCAGCAGCACCGGGCAGCGGGCCTGCTCCACCTGCTCGCGCGCCGTGGCGCTGAGGCTCAGCCGTCCCGGCGGCGCGCCGGGACGCGAGGCGATCACGAGCAGGTCCGCCTCGCCGTCGGTGACGACCGCTCCGAGCGCGTGTGCGAGGCTGGCCGCGCTGGCGGACGCGGACGCCTCGTCGCCCTCGGCGTGCACGGCGACCGTGCCGATGCTGCGCTCGACCGGCTCGCGTCGCAGCCCGGCGGGGGCCAGCGCGAGCGAGCACGCCACCTCGGCGTCGATCAGCTGCGCCGCCGTCTGGGGAAGCTCGACGTGGCCCGCGGGCGTCCGGTAGCTGGAGCCGAACGCGATCAGCTCGGCTCCGAGCTCGGCGGCGAGCGAGGCCAGCCCCTCGGCGGTAGAGGGGTTCAGCACCACGCGCTGCGACGCGCCGGCGCCTTCGATCAGCCCGGCGCCCACCTCGAGCAGGCGCTCCGCCTGCGCCTGCGCAGCGGCCTCGCGATCGGAGTCGCCCTCGGCGGCGTGCCGGACGTAGGCGAGGGTCACGCCCGCCCCGGCGGTGGCGAACAGCCGGCCGAGCGCGAGCGCGTCGCGGTCGTTGCGGGTTCCGTCATAGGAAACGATCACGTGTGCCACGTGGCCCCCTTTCGGTGTCGGTTTGCGCCACGTCGGTGGATCCGCGCACGCGGCCGCTGGCAGTCTGTCCGCCGCGCGCCGGGTCCGCATTGGACAGCGGGCCAGGATTGGCTCGGCGGCCATGTGACGCTGGCCAGCCGCTCAGCGCGCGCTCTCCGCGAGCGGACCGCTTCGGCGAGGCTCATGGCCGGGCGGGCGTCGGGACCGCGTGCTCGAGCGTGCCCAGCAGGCGCAACTCGTCCAGCAGCAGGCGCGGCAGCAGGAAGCGCTCCCGCACCCGCCGGTGCCCGCTGTCGGCGAGCTCCCGTGCGAGCTCGCGGTCGCGCAGCAGCTCCAGCATCGCGGCCGCGCACTCCTCGGTGTCGTGCACCAGCCGCCCCCCCACGCCGTCGGGCATCTGCAGCGGGATGCCGCCGGCGTCGCCGGCGACGACCGGCGTGCGCTTCCACAGCGACTCCGACACCACCAGCCCGAAGCCCTCGCGGATCGACTTCTGCACGATCACGTCGGAGAGACGCTGGAAGGCGTTCACCTCGACGTTGCCCACGCCCGTGAGGTTGGTGTGCACGTGGATCAGGGGGTCGTCGGTGGCAGCGTCGGTGACTTCGCGGTACACGTCCCAGCCCTCGGGGTCGTCCAGCGCCATCGAGCCCACCAGCGCCAGCTGCAGGTCCCCGATCTCCTCGCGCACGAGCCGGTAGGCGTCGATCACGCCGAGCGGGTCCTTCCACGGGTCGAAGCGGGAGACCTGGGTGACGATCCGGCCCGGCAGCCGCACGCCGATCCAGTCGAGGATCTGCCGCGCGGTGTCGGCGCCGAGCTCGATGTTCTTGGGGCTGAGCGGGTCGATCGCGGGCGCGATCGCCGCGACATGCGGGATCGCCAGCTGCGGCGGCACGAACTCGGGCATCGTGAACACCGCCGCGTCGAAGCCCTCCAGGTAGGGCGCGAGGAAGCGCCACGCGTCCGGGTTGGGCTCGCTGGTGTCGATGTGGCAACGCCACACCCAGCGCGCCTCGCCCTTGCCGTGCGCCTGCAGCAGCCCCACCGGCTGGGGGTCGTGCACGACGATGAAGTCATAGCCGCCGTCGAGCGTCGCCGCGTTCTCGGTCATGCACCGGGCATAGGCCTCCCGCTGGGCGCCGCTCAGGCCCGTGGCGGCGCCCTGGAGCGCGTTGTGCAGCGTCTTGGTGGCGTGGAAGAACTCGGGGTTGCCGCCGATCACCTTCCAGTCGACCTGCAGGCCGAGGTCGCGCAGCAGCGGCACCGCCGAGCGCAGCAGCTCGGAGACGCCGCCGCCGTAGGGGGTGGCGTTGACCTGCAGGATGCGCGCGCCGCGCAGCTCGCGAGCCTGCGCGCGCAGCGCCTCCAGCGTCTCCTCCGGGGCGATGCCCGCGTAGGAGTCGAGCGACCAGCGACCCACCGCTACCTTCTGCGGCATCCGGGACGCTCCCACATGCGGGCCTGTACGCAGGCGTGCACCATCGCCCTCAGCATGCGCCGCCGACGGCGCCCAGGCATCCGGGTTTTTCGCCTACCCCGCGGAGGGAACGCCGCAGACCTCATCGGGCGTCCCGGCGGCGGCGGCGCGCGAGGGCGCAGGCGACGGGCCGCGTCGAGGACGCCGCCCGCCGTTCGAGGGCGGCGCCGCGCCCCTACGTAGTTCCTCCGCACAGCCATGCGGTCTTCCGCGCTGCCGCCGCAGGGCGCTCTGCCGTAGCCTGAGCGCATGACCACAGACAGCGCACCAGCCCCCAAGCTCCGCGTCCTGATCGCGGGCGGCGGCGTCGCCGCGATCGAGACGGCGCTCGCCCTCGGCGAGCTCGCAGGCGAGCTCACCGACGTCAGCCTGATCGCCCCCGGCGAGGAGTTCCTGTACCGCCCGATGACCGTGCGCGAGCCGTTCGCGCTCGAGCAGGCGCGCCGCTACCCGCTCGCGCGCATCGCCGCGGACGCCGGCGCCACGCTGATCGCCGACGAGCTCGCGTGGGTCGACGCAGACGCCCGCGCCGTGCACACCGGGAGCGGCGCCGAGCTCGCCTACGACGCGCTGGTGGTGGCGCTCGGCGGCAAGGCCGTGCCGCGCTACGAGCACGCGCTCACGATCGACGACCGCCATCTCGACGAGCTGCTGCACGGCGTCATCCAGGACGTCGAGTCGGGCTACCTGAAGAGCCTCGCGTTCGTCTCGCCCGGGCGCATGCCGTGGCAGCTGCCGCTGTACGAGCTGGCGCTGCAGACGGCCGCGCGCGCCTACGACATGGACGTCGAGGTCGCGATCACGCTCGTCACGCCCGAGGACAGCCCGCTCGCGATCTTCGGCGCGGGCGCCAGCAGCGGCGTCGCCGCGCTGCTCGAGCGCTCGGGCGTCAAGGTGATCACCTCCGCCTACGCCGAGATCCCGCGCACCGGCGAGCTCGTCATCAACCCCGGCGACCGGCACCTGCACGTCGACCGCGTGATCGCGCTGCCCGAGCTCTACGGCCCCGGCGTGCGCGGGCTGCCGCTGCACGAACACGGCTTCCTCAGGGTCGACCCGCACGGCAAGGTGCTCGGCGTGGAGCGCGTCTACGCCGCCGGCGACACGATCGAGTTCGCCGTCAAGCACGGCGGCCTCGCCTCCCAGCAGGCCGACGCCGCGGCCGAAGCGATCGCCGCGCTGGCGGGCGCGCCGGTCGAGCCCAAGCCGTTTCACCCGATCGTCCACGGCATGCTGCTGACCGGCGGCAAGCCGCTCTATCTCACCGCCAAGATCGCCGGCGGGCACGGCTTCAGCTCCGAGCTCACCGAGGAGCCCACCTGGTCGCCGCCGAGCAAGATCGCCGCCAGGTACCTCGCCCCCTACCTCGACCGGCTCGACCGCGAGCAGAGCGCCGCATGAGCGCCGGCGCAGACGGCGCGGAGCGCGCCGGCCCCTGCATGGTGGTCGGCTACGACGGCAGCGCCAGCGCGCGCAGGGCCGCCGGCTGGGCCGCCTCCTCGCTGCCCCGGCGCGGTCGCCTGGTGCTGGTCTGCTCCAGCCGGCCGCTGCACGCGCCGGCCTCGCCGCTGGCCACCGCGGAGGAGCGTCACCGCGTCGCGCGCGCGCTCTTCGACGAGCTCGCGCTCGAGGGCCGGCGGGAGCTTCTGGACGCGATCGCCGGCACCGAGATCTCCGACGAGGATCCCGTGAGCGCGCTCACCCACGCCGCCGCGCGCCACCGGGCGAGCGCGATCGTGGTCGGCCACGAGCGCCACTCGCGCCTGCACAAGGCGATCGGCACCGTCACCAGCGAGCTGCTCGAGCGCTCGCCCGTGGCCGTCACCGTGGTGCCCGCCTAGCCGCTCGAGCCCGCGCCGGCTATGCGTCGCTTGGCCGCGCGCACCGCTTCGGTCAGCGTCGCCACGTCGTACACGCCGTAGTGGCGGCGGCCGTTGATGAAGAACGTCGGCGTGCCCGTCACGCCGCTTTCGTCCGCGCCCGCCACGTCCACGCGGATGCGCTCCGCGTGCTCGTGCTCGTGCAGCTCGTGCGCGAAGCGCTCCACGTCCAGCCCCAGCTCGCGCGCGTAGCGCATCAGGTCGCTCGCGCGCAGCGCGTCCTGGTTGGACAGCAGCACGTCGTACATCTCCCAGAAGCTGCCCTGCGCCGCCGCCGCCTCCGCCGCTTCGGAGGCCAGCTGCGCGTACGGGTGCACGTCGTTCAGCGGCAGGTGGCGCCACACGTAGCGCACGTCGCTGCCCGTCGCCAGCAGCAGCTCGCGGATCACGCCCTCCGCCTGGCCGCAGTAGGGGCACTCGAAGTCGCCGTACTCCAGCAGCGTCACCGGCGCGTCGTCCGGGCCGCGCACGTGGTCGCGTTGCGGGTCCACCTCGTCCACCAGGTCGAGGATGTCCTCCGCCGTGCGACCGATCTGGCGCGCGCGCACGTCGCTCGGCAGCCGCCGCACCGCCAGCAGCACCAGCTTCGTCAGCGCCGGCGCCAGCACCACCGTCGCCAGCGCGCCCAGCTTCGCCTCGCTCAGGCGCTCGCCCGTGAACGCCAGGCTCGAGATCAGCAGCGACACCGTGAAGCCGATCCCCGCGCAAGCGCCCGCCGCCGTCAGGATCGGACCGCTGATCAGCGGCTTCGGGCCGCGCAGCGCCGGCCGCGTCGACAGCCATGCGCCCGCCGCGATGCCCGCCGGCTTGCCCAGCAGGTAGCCCAGCACGATGCCCAGGAACAGCGGCGAGCCCACCGCCGTGCCCAGCAGGCCGCCCGTCACGTGCAGGCCCGCGTTGGCCAGCGCGAACAGCGGCAGGATCACGTAGCTCACCCACGGGTGCAGCTGGTACTGCATGCGCTCGTTCGCCGAGATCGCCGAGCTCACGCCGCGCTGCACCGAACGCGCCAGCTCCGGCGTCGGCTGCTCGCGAAACGAGCGCGCCAGCGCGCTCGCGCGCTCCAGCTCGTCGCGCGCCGGCGGATAGGCGCTCGTCACCAGCCCCACCGCCAGCCCCGACACCACCGGGTCGATGCCCGACTCGAACATCGCCACCCACAGCGCCGTCGCCACCAGCACCGACACCGGGCCGCGCGCCACCGGCAGGAAGCGCAGCGCCAGCAGCAGCGCGAACAGGCCCACCGCCACCAGCAGCGCCACCGTCGCCACGTGGCCCGTGTACACGATCGCGATCACCGCCAGCGCCGCCAGGTCGTCGAACACCGCCAGCGTCAGCAGGAACACGCGCATGCGCGTCGCCGCGCGCGGCGTCAGCAGCGCCAGCGCGCCCATCGCGAAGGCCGTGTCCGTCGACATCGCCGCGCCCCAGCCGTGCGCGCCCGCGCCGCCCGCGTTGAACGCCAGGAAGATCGCGATCGGCACCAGCATGCCCCCTGCCGCCGCCGTCACCGGCAGCGCCACGCGCCGGCGCTCGCGCAGCTCGCCGATGTCCAGCTCGCGCTTCGCCTCCAGCCCCACCACCAGGAAGAACAGCGTCATCAGGCCCTCGTTCACCCAGTGGCGCAGGTCGATGCTCACGCCCGCGCCGCCCACGCGCACCGCCAGCAACGTCGACCACGCGTGCGAGTAGGAGTGCGGCGCCGCGTTCGCCCAGCCCAGCGCGCACACCGTCGCCGCCAGCATGATCGCCGCGCCGCCCGTCTCCGTGCTGAGGAAGTCGCGCACCGGCGCCGCCAGGTTGCGCCCCCACGCGGTGTAGCCCGCGAACGGCGCCGCCGCATGCTCGCCCTCGCCGCGGGCCCCCGCGGCCTGCGGCGAGGCGATCGTCGAGCCGTCGGCCATGCTCACCGCAGCGTATAGCGCGCCCGCGCGGGCGCCGCCATCCGCAGCGGCGCGCCCGCAGCCGCCCGCGCGGGCGCCCCGTTCG
>DATJMM010000034.1:0-38900 GCA_035508735.1 Solirubrobacteraceae bacterium
GGTGTAGGCGGGTCGGGTCGTTTTCAAGGGCGCCCGGCCCGCCGTTTGCGTTGTCCCGACACTTCTTGCAAGACCCAACGCGGTTGTCAACTGCATTTCGGAGAATCGTTCGGGCACTAGCTCAAACGTCCACAGGCGCCCCGAACGCGGGTCGTCGTTCCTAGCCACCGATCCGTGCCCGTAGGGCCACACAATCGCCGCCTAACGCCATCCGGGTCAGGTGTCCGTGTGATTGGGCGCCCCGGTGCGTGGCGGCGTAGAACGCGCTACGCGATTGCTCGCCGCAAGGCCATCCCGCGCATCAACGTCGCGTGCGTCGGACCCGCGACGGCAACCGGGAGGTCCGGCGCCGCATGGTGATACATGCTGCATGATGTCCACGGCGGGAACGGGCACCACGAATCGGCGGCACCCGCAACGGACGACGCAGATGGTCGCTACCCGCCATTATCAGCAACGCCCCGTATGAGCTGGGCCGGGCGGACACCGATCCCGGCCGCCAACTCGACTATCACGTCATAGGTTACGTCGAACTCGCCAGCTTCGATCGCGCCGAGCCGTTCCGGTGTGAGTTGAGCCGCACCAGCGAGATCGGCGTTACTCATACCGTGTTCCTCGCGCAGTTCGCGGATCGTTCGCCCAAGCACGACCAAATCCGGGTCGGGTTGACTCATGCCGGGTCGTCCTCGACGCTCGGTATCACCAACCCCGCATCGTGCATGAAGCGTTCGATTTCGACAACGCGCTTGTGGGCGCGTTGTCGTTGCCCCTCAGCGTGATCGCCGGTTTCCGCTTCCAGATACCTTTCAATCCCAAGCCGAGCCGACAACGCCTCCTGCAACACGTCGCGGTGCGGGTCGATGTCGATGGTGCTGGACGCACCCCACCCCGCGGCGTCTAGCGTTGCACGTGTGCGATCGAAGTCGGCCAACGCTGCCGGATAATCGGCAGGGTCGGTTCCACATCTAACCACCGCCTCGGCTGCGTGGCGTAGCGCTTCAATCAGTGCCCCAAACAACAACGGTCGGAACTCGGGTGCGAGGTTGACAGGCATTAGTGAGGATTCTCCCCAGGCGTAGGCGACAGGTTGGCGGACACGATTCCTACAAGGTTTCACCAAATGACGCAAGCGCTCGACACGAATGTCACCACTTGCTACCCGGATCATCCAGCGCTTGACGCGCCGATTCACCGCTTGTAGAAGGACGACGACGCGACCGGGGGATTTTGTCGGTCGCGGCTTCACACCTCAAGAAAGGAATCAGTCATGGGATTTTTCAACGCTTCACGGCGGCGTCGCTTCTTTGCGATCGCCGCTACCCCGTTGGTCATCGCAACTGCCGCGCTCGGCTACTGGCTTGCCACACAGATCATCGGCGAAGGTTCGGGCTCGAACAAGGTCGCCAAAGGCACGCCCACCACAGAAACCATCCCTGTGAGTGTTTCGTTCCCCGAACTCAAAGGACCGGGGCAGCCCGTCCCAATCGAAATCACGATCAACGAAGGACTCATCAAAAAAGAACCGATGGTGATTGACCGCGCCGTCGTGTCGTTCACCAACAGCAAGGAAAGCGAAGGCTGTAGCGATTCGTGGTTCACGCTAAGCCACTTCCAAGAAGGCACCGTAGGCGGTAGCCACTACAAGGAGTCGGAACTTTTCGGCGCCGGCCTGGCGACGCCCATCATCATCAAACCCAACGGAGAAGGTGAAGCCCGGCTGAGCGGTGCCGGCGCTGAGGTGGAACTCAAGAACGAACCGGAAGTGTTGCAATCCGCGTGTGAAGGCGCGGAACTGCACGTCCACGTTAAGACCGAACCTTGACGATGCTCGTCCTAACGCGCAGGCCGGACGAGCGGATCATCGTCGGACCACAGATACAGGTCGTGGTCCTTGCGGTGGCCGGACGGAAAGTGCGGTTGGGTATCGTCGCACCGCCCGACATAGCGATCCTCCGCGACGAGCTGCGGCGCCCGACGCTGCTTACGCCGGCCGAGCATGAGCAGGCGATGCGCGATCAAAGCGCATCGCGGTTCGTCAGGCAGGTGTTCGCCGCATGATTGTCGCCGTTGGCGTAGGCGTGTGGCTGGTTCTGTTGTTCGCTGTCATGGCGCTATGCCAAGCAGCGGCACGGCAGCCAACGCGCTGACAACGGGAGGCGCCCGGCCGTGTTGAGCGGCCGGGCGTTCCAGCCCGATCGCGCCGGGTTGACCTACACAGTTGAGCGCGTACACTGACATCTACCACGACCAGGGAGGCACCCGTCATGCGCCGACTGCTAATCGTCACCGTTACAACGCTGCTGGCGGTCGCAGCCATGCCGGCCGGCGCGTCGGCATCGACCATCGAAGATTCCCGGTCGGCTGAACTCGCTTACTACGGCGTCACCGCCGTAGGCTTGCTCGAATCCCCAAACCCCGAGGCGATCCTGGCCGCAGACATCGACGCCGCGGCGTTGACCGGCTCCCCAACAACAGGCGTCTACACCGCGACCACCGCCAACGGGGTCGCAGCGATGGCCGGTATCGAACTAAGCGCGTTGGTGAGCGCCCTCAACACAACCGTAGCCGCGATGCCTGGAAGCGCGGTCGCGTGGACCGCGCCGCTTGCCAACGGCGACGAGCTGGCGATCTTCGACCCCGGTTTTTGGGAAGGCGGGCAGACAATCGTCGGATGGTTTGTGCCAGCGCCCAAACAAGAACCACCACCGGAACCGGAACACCACGAACCACCTGCCGAACCGAAAACACCGACCACGCACGAAGAAACCCCGCCAGCGAAAACGACCACGACCCCTGAACCGACGCCTACAACCACCGCGACCACGCCAGCCGCCACGACGCCGGTCAACTCGCCGGCCGCCACCGTGACCACGACACATGCGACGACGCCGCGCTTCCGCGTGTTGGCGCGGCGCGCTCAAGGGAAGTTCACCATCTGG
Organism: Solirubrobacteraceae bacterium; assembly: GCA_035508735.1. Lineage (GTDB taxonomy): Bacteria > Actinomycetota > Thermoleophilia > Solirubrobacterales > Solirubrobacteraceae > Palsa-744. Next base: position 2,940 of record DATJMM010000034.1, read on the forward strand.
ACGATCTATGCGCCATCGGCAGGCGAGCTATTGGTGCATCATCAGTGATCCGGCGCGTCCACCATGCGGGCATCGTGACATTGCGGGTCAAGCGTGGAACAACCGTCGTGTGGCGTAGCGATCGTCACCCGTAGCGCCACACAATCGCCGTCTAACGCCATGCGCCGCCCGTGTCCGTGGGTTGGGGCGGGTCCGCACCCGCGGCGCCTAGAACGACAAAATGGCCGACGCGCTCACCCCACCTGACAAGAGCGGGGAAGCACGCCGGCCATGAGCGCCCAAGCCGCACAACCAGACGGCCCGGCGCTCGTTCTCGCGCGACGGCGGAGGAGAACGCCCCCGTCAACGCAAGCTGTATCTACGCGACCACCGCTGGTTGCACCTGCGTAACGGTGTACGGCCCTACGCCTGCGGTTTCTTCGACAGTTTTGAGCGCTGCCTCTGCCGACTCCGATTCAACGATGTAGCTCGCCTGCACCGACAGCATCCCGACGACCGGCGTCGCGTTGATGTTGTCGTCTTTGCTGCTCATCACCTGTTTTGTCTTTGTCACGATGTAGGTATCCATTCCGTCAACTCCTTTTGTTTGTGGGAGAACTGATACGCGCCCGTTCAACGATCCGTCGAGCCGCGCTGATGTCTTTCGTCCGGTCGGTAATGCCACGCTCCCGCGCCTGCGCGGGAGTCAAACCCTTCACCCGGCCTTCACGAACGGCATCGTCAAAGCGTTCATCCGGGCTGCCAACTCCACGGTGATCCCGCCCCAGGCGCGTGTCGTTGTCGAACTCGCTACGACGGCCGCTTGGTTCATGGCCGGTGCGTCCGTGCCCCAGCCTGTTACCGATTCTCGTTCCCATCATCTACGCCTACTTTCTCGTCGGTGAATGGCAGCGCGTCGTGAACGCGCCTCGCACGGTAGATGCCGCCAGCCGAGCGCCCGGTGAAATGCCACTAGATCGCGCGGCGTGTGGAGCTTCATGCCGGGTGGCGCCACGCCACCCTTTGATCTGTATTCGAGCGTGACCATTCGGTCTGTCGGGAGCCGGGGTCACGCGCTGAGGCGTGACCCCTACCCCACGTCCTTAGATCGTCGGTGCCGACAGTTCGAGCGTTGATCCCGTCACGAAGCTCCAGGCTTCGCTGTAACGCTCCACCATCGCGCAGTACATGAACGCCTGCACCCGCACGGCCAGTTCCTTCGTCAGTGACGTGTCCTCGTGGACCTTGAGCACTACCGGAGCCTCATACCACGCGATGTCAGCGGCTCGTCCCACGGCCATCCCATAGGATTTTTTGCTCGCTAGGAACGTGCCGGGGATGTTTGCCTCCTCCACGATCAACAGATTCCCGACCTTGCCGATCGGTGCGCCAATGTCGTAGTCGGCGGACGGGTCGTCATACTGCGCTGCGTCTACTGTCGTGAACATGCGCGGCAAGATAAGCGGACGCTTCTGTTCGTCCGCGTATTCTTCGATCATCACGAGCACGGCAGGCGGCACGTACAGGTGCGTTGCGGGCCGTTTCCTCTTGGTCATCGCATACCAACGGCAGTAAGCGAGGACTTTGTAGAATCCCTTGATCGTCGCTTCGGAGTTCCATTCCGGCTTGTTGATCGCTTCCTTTTCAGCTTCGTAAAGGCCGCGCAGTTCTCGATTGGCTTCGCTGCCTTTTCCGAACAACGCTTGTTCGTCAGCCTTCGAGTGGATTTCCTCCGTTAGCGACGGGATCAGCGCCGCGTCGATCGCCGCGCCGCCACGCTCCAAAAGCTGCCGGGCGAGAACCTGATTCGCGTCGATCGTGGCGATCTGCGATTCCTCGTTCTCGGTTTTGGCGGATTCTTCGGTGCCTTCTTCCAGCGGTTTCTGCACACCCGCTTTCGGTCCACCTTCCAACTGCTTCATCTTGGCTACATACAGCGACATACCCTCTGCGGGCAACGGACGCTGTTTCAGCGTGTTGACGAACGGACGCGAAGCGCGAGCGATCCCGATAGCTTCATCCATGATGTACTGCGGAGGGAGCAGGGCTTCGCCGAGTTCGCTTGACCCCGACAGCGCGCGCTCTTGCGCCTCGGTGATTGCGCCATCAATCCGCATCTCGCGGTGGTGGCGCCTGACCCGCTCCGCCGCCGCCGGGTCATGGTTGTGCCCGCGCCCCGCACGGAAACAATCGAGCAGACAACTACGATCGCTGCCCGGTTCGTATGTGTGAGGCTCGCGGCCCACGCGAACCGACGATGAAACCGTCACGCCGTCACCGCCGGGCAAACCGGCACGGGCCAACTCGACAGTGCGAGCGGGGTCCGTCGCCCGACGCGCGGCTTCGAGCGTCGCTTCCGCACGCTCAGCGGCGAGCGCCGATCGCTCAACCCGCTCATAGGCTTTGAGGGGCGCGTCGGCGCCGCCCTGCTTGCCCAAATCTTCCAGGTCACGGCGAGCGTCGAAACGCGCTTTGGATACGCGCTCCACCAGCCCACCGATGGCTACTTTCACTGTGTCAGACATTTCTACTGCTCCTGTGTTCAGGGGCCAGTTTCCCGCCAGGGGGAAAGGGCCTCGTCAGTTACCGCCATGCGGTCGCACGACGGCCCGCCGGCCTTTGTTGGCCGGCTAAGCTCAAATCGGACAGAACAAGCCGTCCGAGGAAATCCCCGAACTGCCTACCTGTCCAGGCGCCTTTGGGCGGTGGCAACGATCCCGCCGAAGTCTGTGCGTCCGGCCGACAACCGCGACCAACGATGCCGGCCGGACGCTACGCGCGCTTATGGCGTCGTCACCCCTGACGGAGCGCGCGGTCTACCGTCCCCGGAGGGCCGGAAGCCGTGAAGACGAAGGAACGTCAGCGCGCATATGCCGAGGGTGACGGCACGCTGAACGGGAACTGGTTAGGCGTTGGTCTAGGCCGAGCGTCGCAGGTCGGCAACCAGTTCTGCGGGTGTGTGAAGCTTACTAACGGGGACGGGATACGCGTGCAGGTCTTTTCTTAGCTTGGTCAGTTGGGGCGCGTCACGTGCGGGACGCCAACCTGTGAAAATCCACGTGGTTGTGTGACCAACACGCTTTGCCGCCCGCTCTAGATGACAATGACGCACGTCGGGTCCGTGCTGCACGTCATCTACGGGGACCAACGGAGTATTACCGTAATCGTACGCTCTAGCTTTGCAACGGCCATCGAGCGTCACGCCATGTTCCGTCGCCCACCGCTCAAGCGCGATCTTGGCAACTTCGCGCGCCTCCTTCTTACCTCGGGAACTGTGGCCCGGTCGAAGCTTGGGGTCATCGGGACCGAAGGTGTTGGGCGCTTCATCGACCAGCCGTTTCGCAGTTTCCCAATCAGCATCGTAGACCGGAATCTCGTGAAAGTCGGATCGTCGGCTCATTCTTTCCCCCTGGACTCGGGGCATGAAAAAGGCCGCCCCGATGGCGGCCCTGCGGACACGCGCTAAATGAATCCATACGACACGCGTTCCCGCGATCCTATCAGGCCGGCGCGCATTATCCAAAAAAATGAACTAGTTGAACGAGTTGCGATAGGATTGGGGTATGCCACGCCAACGACACGACGCCAGCCAAGCGAAGCTCGCCGCTCACCGGGCGTCACGCGCCCAAGACGACATCTTTCCGTCCCTCGGCACGGCGCACGATTTGGCAAGGGAGTTCGTGGCGAAAATCGACCACCTTGCACGTCAACCGAGCGGTCAAAAGTTCTTGCACCTTTTGTTGATGGAGATGCACATTCATGGCTACCTGGACGCGTGGATCACAAACGCCCATGAATATCGCGCAGAAGCCGAACCGACGGAGCCGAAACCTCCGGGCGAACTAGAGCGCGCGATTGCATGGCTTAGGGAACAACTGGCCGATGGCCCGATGCCAACGGCCACCGTGGAACGCTTGGCCGGTGGCGCCGGCATTTCGCCCGCCACATTGAAGCGGGCACGCAAGGAGGTGGGCGTGAGGGCCAAGAAGCGAGGTGGAACGCCTCCCCGGACGTGGCTGGAACTACCCGCGTAATCCGGCTCAGGACGAACATGGTCCGCACCGATGGATGCACCAACTGCGCGACGCGAGCCGACGCGACTACAGGCAGGCGGTCACGTCGGCGATGTCCCAACCATCGCCGCAGCGTTCGATCGAGAACCCACTCCCATTGTCGAGCACGAACCAAACGCCGTATCCGGGGCGCGCAAAGCTCCGGGCGATTCGCGTGCCCGCCGTGGCGAACGCGATGGCGGCAAGAAGTTCCTGATCGTCCACGGCCAAGACCGTATCGGTCGGGGCAGACGGGGCGCTGCTTTGCTGGCCTACGCCAAGATGCTCGGGTCGCTTGGCGCCCGTTCGTCCTCAAGCCCTGAGCCCATCCCTACCACGACGAGCCCGTCCCGCTCCAAACGGCGTTTGATGTCGGGGAGCGGAAGCACGGCGCTCGCGTCGGGCGGCACTGCAACCCGGATGACGATGCGATGAATGGGTGCGTCGGTTGTGTCGTCCATGTGATCCATGATGCGCCTCCGGTCGGACGGCCAACGCATCGACTATGCTCCGCGCATGATCGAAGTTCCAGCAGACGAGATTGCGCTAGTTGCGGACCAGCTCCGCTTGGAACGACCCGATGGCCTTGTGCAGCTTGAGGCAACCGACGACGGGGCGCTCGTTGCGAGGTGGACTAGCGGTGGCCGTCCGGCCAGCGTCGGGCCGGCAACGTCGAAGCCGTTGCCCTAGCCCGCACCGGCTGAACGTCGTCCGTAGGGCCACACAACCGCCGCCTACGGCCGTGCGTGGGCCGGAACGACCCAACCCACGCTAGGGGTTGATCGCCCTACGCGCGGCCCTACAACGGCCCACAATGCACGGTGATCGACAAATGTGTCCAACGGCGTGTCCAGCGGGCGCGCGATCCCCAATATTTTCGGGCCGTAACGCCCAAACACGCGGGCAATCATAATCCGCGTGTCGGGGGTTCGAGTCCCTCCTCCGGCATCGCCGAAAGCCCAGCCCACACAACGATTTTAAGGGTATCAGCAGTGGCGGACGGGGGCGACTATCTCCCCAGCGATTTCCCTGTGAGGCGTGCGTAGGGCGCCGGCCGGGCTCCACCTCCACTTGAGCATCCGTCACGACCGGGGCGCGAAGCCACGCCTGATCCACGCCCGGTACGCGTCGTAGAACGTCGCGAAATTGCCAGACACGAGGAGCGCCGACTCGTGCACCTGTTCAGCCGTGGCCGTCGCATATTCGTGGACAAGCATGCGCCGCAACTCGCGGAGACGTTGCAGTCGGCGAGTCAGCTCGGCCGAGATCACACCGGCGCCCCTCAGCGCATCGAGATCGCGCCGCGCGTTTGTCTCATCGCGACGACCACGAAGCTCGGCGAGCTCCAGCCCGAAGGCGGTGAGCTCAGCAATGTAGTTGTAGAGCTGATCGATACCTCGCTCGACCGCCTTCACGCGGTTGAGCTCGACGGGATCCTCGGACGAGTAGGCCACACGAAAGGCATCCAGCTCGAAGTCATCGCCAAACTCCGCCATCGCCGTGCGCAGCGCAAGTAGATGGCGGCGCACGTCGCTGATCCGATCGCCGATCTTCGCCTTCAGCGCCCTCGCACGTTGAGGGTCGCTCGCTTCAAGCGGGGCGGGAACCGGAGAGGCGGACGTCATACAGCCTTGTCGAGATCGGGCCCGTCGATCACGGCAGCTGCGGACCGTTCGACGGTTTGCGCACGACGCCGCCAGCTCGGGGCGCGCTCCTTCAAAGCAGACCACAGATCGTCTCGATCCACGAGGACACGGCCGCGATCGATGACGTCAGACATGAGGACCGGTGAGGTCTCCGTTTCCGAAAGCCGTATCAGCTGCATCTCGCGCCCGGTACGACGGGAAAGCCGCTCCGTGAGCTCGGCCAAGCGGCTCACGGCCGGATCGCGCAACACAACCAACACATCGACATCTGAGCGCTCGTCGTCGGCTCCGATCGCTGTCGAGCCGAACAGCACAGCAAGCCTGACGTTGGGCTCCGTACGAAACGATGCGCGCAGCGCCCGCAACAACTCCCAATGGCTGCGCAGATACGCCTCCTCGCGAAACGTGATCCGAAACCGGCGAGGGCTCAGACGCTCCCCGTGCACCAGGCCCTCGGACGCCGCCCGACGCAGCGTCCGTGCGGGAATCTCGAGTTCGGATGCGGCACGCCCTAGAGAGTCCACGCTGCGACCATATCGCCGTATGGCCGATACATCAAGCTCGTGCGGCCGCTAAGGTACAATCGTATGGCCGATCCACGGGATCACCGAGCTTGCAGCGGCCACAAGATTCTCGGAGCGGGCGCCCACCGGCCGGGCTCTTTGTTCCAAGCCGTTGGAGCATCGGGAGCCGGAGCCATATCAGTAGGTCGCTGTGGGTGACGCTTTCGACGCGCGAGAACTATGAGAATGAGGAGAGCGTGTGCTTTGCTTCTCCCGAGTCGGGCGGAGGTCGCGCAGCAGCGCCACCCGCTGCTGTTGGTCTCGCCCTTTGGTGACGACGATCCAGGCGCCCCCAAAGCGCCTGACCAGCTCAGGACCTTCGGGGCCCGGAGCGGTAAAGATCCCTGCCGACGGGTTGAGGGCGCGCATGCCGGGAAGCGGTGGGGCCGACCCCCACGGAGCCGCGGCGCTGACCAGCATGGTTGCGCTCATCGGCCAGCCGTCTAGGGAATATTCCATGGCCACGCATGCGGTGAAGCCCTCTCCCACACTGGTCGGACGGGCGGCAAGCGTCGTGACGACCGCGCCGCCACGCGTGTCCAGCCCGCTCTCGGCGGCCGCCGAGATTGCGCAGGGGGTTTGCCGCGCCGTCGCCCGAAGCCCGATAGGCCGCGTTGGGTATTGGACGAGGAGTGGCTGGACGGGAAGCCCGGCCGCGGACGTCCTGAGTGACTGTCGGAGCAGGACGCCGCGCTTGTTCAACGGCGCCACGCGTGGCGGAACAGGCGCCGTCTGTGGATCGACGCCTGGCAGACGCCACATGACTGCTCGAAACCCCTGCGGAAGACCGGGCTCATCACGCGTCGGGATGCGCGTGCCTTCCACCGATAGCGCAGCTACGTCCGCGCGGGTCAAATCGATCCCGGTGGTTTCGGGCGGAGGTGCACCGGCGTCCAGTCGTTGGGCGACGATCGGGTCGCCGGCCCGAGTCCATCCACAGCCCTCACCGGCTGCCGCTTCGCGCGCCGTCACCAGACACCATCCGCTGTCTCCCGGCGCCAGCCCTGGGAGCAGTTGCACGCGCGCGTCGACGATTTCGGCGTCATGGCGCGCCCCGCCGCACCCCACGCATCCCATCGCGCACAGGGCGCTGACACTCAGGACGCCATGTCGTATCAGCCGACGCATCCGGCTCCTGCGCCGATGCACAGCACGGCTCTCTCGCTCATTGATCATCGCCGCCGACCGGGTTCGGATTGTCGCCGCCGCCTCCTCGGGCGGGGCTGGATCTTCAGCGCCCCACGAGCACGTCTCAGTTGTGGCCGCGTCGGGCACTCGGCGTTGTCTGTCACGTTCGCACGACAGCCCTTGAGACGCATGATTAGCCACGCAACACGCAACGAACAATGGGCGTCTCCGACCCTTGTCCGACAGATCTCCGTCTGTCGGACAAGGGTCGGCCCTTGGCTGCTGCTCGCTCCAAAGACAGTCCCTGTCCTCGGTGCCGCGGAGCGCGTTCTCGTGCCATTCACAAAGCGCCGGCGGCCCACGGCGGCCAGATCGGCATCGACGTCCCGCTGCTCCCGACCGTGCCTGAAGCACCCGACGCCTCGCTCCTGAAATGACTGCGGGCGCAGACCGCCGCGTACTGTCTTGACGGAAAACTACCGAACGGCCGCGCGCGTGATCTGTCGATACGACAGGGAACCCGACCTGAAGGACGGAGCATGGCTGAGGCCCAAACCCGTGGCTTGACGAGCGGCCGCGAGGCTGACCAGATGCGGCCGTGGAAGCGGCGCGTGGGCGCGTTCTCGCGCATGGTGTCAGCCATCGGTCGGGGCAGAGGTTTGTGGGCGGCGCTCGCCGCGATGCTCGTGTTGGCGGGCGTGCTGGGGGCGGTGCTCGGTGCGCGCTCCGTGGCTCGCTCGGATGCCGGCCGGCAGCGGCTGGCCGCTCACCTGACCGCCAACGACGTCGCCGCGACCCTGAAGCTCGCGATCCGCCACGAGGAGGACCTCACGGTCAGCATGAGCGCGTTCGTCGCATCCAACCCGGACGTGACTCCCCTGGCGTTCGACAGGTGGGTCGAATCTATGCACACGCTGACGCGCTACCCCGAGTTGCAGAACGTCGGCCTGGCGAAGTTCGTGCCGGCGTCCCGGCTGACCGAGTTTGAAGCCCTGATGGCAGCCCGGCCGCTGCGGCCCCTGGGATCGCGATCGGCCGCGCAGGCGGGGCGCCTGCGGATCGTGCCGGCGGGCAAACGGCCCTACTACTGCCTGGCCGTTGCCGGAATGGCGAGGAGCGCCGCCAGCTACCTGCCGGCCGGGTTGGACTACTGCGCGCTGATCAAGTCGATGATCGGGCGCCGCGATTCGGGGCTGACGGGCTACGCGCCGCTCGCAAACGCAGGCAGCGTGACGCTGGGCATCGAGACGCCGGTGTACCGCGGCGGGGTCTTGCCGTCGACCGTGGCGGCTCGCCGGCGGGCGTTCGTGGGTTGGCTGGGCGAGCTGATCACGCCCGGCGTGCTGTTGCAGACGGCGCTCGCGGGCCACCCGAACACCGCCGCCGTGTTCCGCTATGACTCGTCCTTCTCACACATACAGTTCGCCAGCGGCAGCCTGCGCGGTCGAGCGCAGCGCACCACCATCGCGCTCTATGCCGCCAAGGCAGCCGGAAAGGATCGTTACACGCTGTTCGACACGAGCATGCGCGCGGGCGAAGAAGGCCGCATCCAGCTCGAAGCCGACCTCAACGAAGCGCTCACGCACGAACAGTTCTTTCTCCTCTTCCAGCCGATCTTCGACCTCTCGAGCCATGAGATCGTCGCCGCCGAGGCGCTCGTCCGCTGGCATCATCCGACACGCGGCGTCATCGACCCCGAGGGCTTCATACCGCTCGCCGAGGAAAACGGCCAGATCGCGCCGATCGGCCAATGGGTCCTCGATCGCGCCTGCCGCCAGGCCGCGGCGTGGGCCGCTGAACATCGCGACATCGGGATAGCGGTCAACGTGTCGGCCTATCAGCTCGGCCGCAAGGGATTCGCCCAGGACGTCCAGCGCGCGCTCGAGACCTCTGGGGCGAAGCCGTCCTCGATCACGCTCGAGATCACGGAGACGACGCTGATGCGCGACGTGCCCGCGGCCTGCGAGCGCCTGCAAGAGCTCAAGGCCCTCGGCGTGCGCCTGGCGATCGACGACTTCGGCACCGGGTACGCCTCGCTCTCGCACCTGCAGGACATGCCCGTCGACATCCTCAAGATCGACCGAAGCTTCATCGCCGCCCTCGACCACGGGCCACAGGGCCGCGACCTGCTGCAAGCCATTCTCGGCATCGCCCAGTCCCTCTCGCTGAGCGTGATCGCCGAGGGCATCGAGCAGCACAGCCAGCTGGGCACGCTCGAACAGCTCGGCTGCCAGATGGCCCAAGGCTTCCTGCTGGGCAATCCCCTGCCCGCACAGGACCTCGCTGCGCTCCTCGCCTTCCGAGCCCGCCGCGCAGGCGACGCCGCTCAGGTCAGCTCACACTGAGCCGAAGCCGGAGCGGGAGCGAGCGTCATCTCGGCGCGCTCGCCCTCGCGCTCGAGAGCGGCGAGGAACACTTCGACTACGTGCTGGTCGAACTGGCTGCCGGCGCAGCGTTGCAGCTCGGCGCGGGCGGCTGCGTGGCCGATCGAAGGGCGGTAGGAGCGGTCGCTGGTCATCGCCTCGTATGCGTCGGCGACCGCGAGGATGCGCGCCTCCAGTGCGAGCGCATCGCCGGCGATGCCGAGAGGGTAGCCCTGGCCGTCGGGACGCTCGTGGTGGGCGCCGACCCATGCGCGCACGTCTGCGAGGCTCGGGTGCTGCAGGATCTCGGCGCCCATTTCGGGGTGGCGGCGGATGACCGCGAACTCCTGCTCGGTGAGGCGGCCGGGCTTCTGCAGGATGCCGTCGGGCACGCAAGCCTTGCCGATGTCGTGCAGCATCCCGGCGAGCCGCACGCGGCCGACACGGCGCTCGGGCAGGCCGAGCTCCCGGGCCATCAGCTCGGCGTAGCGCCCAACCGTCTCGGAGTGCCGCGCGCTGCCGCTGAAACGCAGGTCGATCGCTTCGGCGAGGTCGAGCACGACCGCGAGGAAGCGCTCACCTTCGATATCGCGCAGCCCACCGCCACCTTCGCGGGATAGCTCGCCAAGGACGGGACTGTGACGGACGGTGCGGTCACGACCGCTGTCCTTCGCCGCATACAGGGCCTCGTCCGAGGCGCGCAGCAGCGAGGCGGCGGTCTGGCCGTGCTCGGGGTGGCTCGCCAGGCCGAAGCTGATCGTGACCGCGACGGAGTCCTTGGCGAACTCCTCGCGCACAGCGCAGCGCAGACGCTCGGCGAGCACGAACGCCTCGTCCTGGCCGGTGTTGGGGAGCACGAGCGCGAACTGCTCGCCGCCGACGCGCGCCGCGAAATCGACCTGGCGCTTGCGCTCGTTCAGCACTCGCGCGACGCGCCGCAGCGCGGCGTCGCCGACCTGCGAGCCGGAGCGGTCGTTGACTTCCTTGAAATGGTCGAGGTCGCCGACCAGCACCGTGATCTCGCTCCCCCCGCGGCGGGCGCGTTCGAGCTCCAGGTCGAGCAGCTCGCGAAAGCCGCGACGGTTGGACAGCCCCGTCAACGGATCGGTGCGGGCGGCGTCGTAGAGCCGTGCGATCAGCAGCTCGGCGCGGGCGCGCATGGTCATGATCAGGATCGCGGCGACGAGCAGGGTGCCCATGCCCACGATCCACCAGGCGAGGGTCCCGCCCGCCGGGGACCTCGCTGCGAGCAGCGCGCCGTAGGCGAGCCCCACATAGGCGATCTGCAGCGCGGCCTGCCCGCGGGTGAAGAAATAGGAGGCGTACAGGAAGACCCACAGGTAGAAGAACACCAGCGGGCTGGGGCTCTCGCCGGAGAAGTAGGCGACGCCGGTGATCAGCGTGCTGCCCCAGCCGAGCGCCACAGTCAACACCCAGGTGGGCAAAGTCTCGGCACGCCAGTACAGCAGAGCCGCGATCGCATAGGCGTTTGCGACGATCGCAAGCAGCCCGTGTGCGTTTGCGTCCGCAGGGTGCGGCAGCGCGAGGGTTAGCGCCGCGAGCGTCGCGCCGGCCGCGTACAGGCCCGCGAGCACCTTCGCAGTGAGGCTCGTGTTGAAGCTCCTGCCAGTTCCCGACTCGCCGAGCGGCAGGGCATCCTCATACCCTCGGAAAGGCACCGGCATCTGGTTTTATCGGCCGCCGATCCAGACGGCATGAGCACGCCGGGCCGTGGTGTCCCGGAGGCATCGGCTCTGTGGCGATGCGCGCGGCATCGCCGAAAAACAGTCAAGTCCGGGTGCGCTGCCGGATCTCGACAACGCGGAGACAGCCCACCTAGAGCTTCGGCGTCGGGTAGCGGCTCTTGCGTTTCGGGACACACGTGTGGTAGGTCCGTGTGCCGGTCGCCGACCGCCCGTCGGTCGCCTTGGCCGTGATCGAGAGGACGAACGTGCCCTTCGGGAGGCCCACGAGGTTCACCAGCGCGGTGATGTGGGCGCGCCCCAGCGTCTTGATGCGCCTGTGGTTGATCTTGATCACGGCGCTGACCCACGTGATCCCGGGCACCTTGCGGACGTGGATCGTGAACTTGCGTTTGCTGACGCACTGCTTCGCGGGCGGAAGGCTGAAGGCCGCTGCCGAGGAGATCTTCAGGCCAGCCACGCCGCCGGTCGGCTGCGGCGCCGGGCTGGCTTGCGGCGTCGTCGTCACAGGCACGGTCGTGGTCGCCGACGGCGTTTCGCTCGGCTGGCTTTCGGGCGTCCTTTCCGGCGGGGCTTCGCGTTTCTCTTCCGGCGGCGTGCTCACTGGCGGGGTTCCGACGAAGCCGAGGCCGCTCGCGTCGACCGCCACACACTGCGCAGGCGAGACGCAGGCCACACCGGAGAGCGCGTTCGCGCCGGGAACGTACCCGGCGGCCCAGCTGTCCGCGGTCGGGTTGCCGGCCACGGCGCCGTTTTCGGCATCCACGACGAGGCAGAACGCGGTGGACGGGCACGATATGGCGGCGGGCCTGTAGCTGACGTCGATCGCTGCGCGCGTTGGAGCGCCGGGTGCCACCGGGTCGAACGTCACCTCCCCGCCGCCGCCGTCGACAGCGGTGCACTGGCCGCTCGACGGGCACGCGATGCCATAGACCGCGTTGCTGCCGTTGGTGCCGTTGCCGTCGTCGATCACAGCGCGCGTTGCGGCGCCGGGGGACGCCGGGTCGAATGTCACCTCGGCGCCGCCGCGGTCGACGGCCGTGCACTGGCTGCTCGACGGGCACGCCAGCGCCTCCAGCACGCCGCCACCGTCGATTACATGCCGTGTGGGGATGCCGGGCGAGGCCGGGTCGAATGTGACCTCGCCTCCTTCGTCGTCGACCGCTGTGCACTGGGTCTCCGACGGGCACGCGACCCCGTTCATCCTCGCATAGGGATCCTCGATCGCATGGCGGGCGGGGGCGCCCGGGGAGGCCGGATCGAAGGTCGTCTCCCCTCCGTTGACATCCACCGCCGTGCACCTGATTTCCGACGGGCACGCGAGCGCGTCCAGGGCGGCGGTGATGTCAACGGTGAAGCTCAGGGGCGCGCCCGGCGACGCCGGGTCGAACGTCGCCTCGGCACCGCGGCTGCCGACGGCGGTGCACTGGCTGGCCGAGGTGCAGGTGACTGCGTCGAGCCCAGCCGCTTCCTCGATCGCGTACGCGGTCGGGATCGCCTGCGAGTCAGGGTTGAAGGTCAGCTCGTCGGTCGAGCGGTCGATCGCAACGCACTCGTTCGTCGACGGGCAGGCGAGCGCACCGAGCGCATCGCCGCCGCCATCGATCATGGAGCGGCTGCGCAACCCCGGCGACTGCGGGTCGAAGCTCACCCCGCCGCCCTTGCCGTCGAGGGCGGTGCACTGGGCTTCCGACGGGCACGCGATCGCCGCGGGCGCGAAGTACGGGTCGATCAGGGCTCGCGTGGAGACACCCGGCCTGGTCGGGTCGAACGTCACCTCATCGCCTTCGTAGTCGACCGCGCTGCACTGCGTTTCCGATGGACACGCGAGCGCGATCAGCCCGTTGGCGTCGATCGCGGCGCTGGTGCGGGTGCTCGACGAGACGGGGTCGAAGGTGACCTCGTCGCCGCTGTAGTCGACCTCCGTGCACTCGCTCGCCGACGGGCAGGCGACGGCCATGGGTTCGTAGCTGCTGTCGATGACGGTGCGGGCGGGTGTGCCCGGAGCAGCGGGGTTGAAGGTGATCTCGGCCCCCGAGCGGTCGACCGCTGTGCACTGGGCTTCCGACGGGCAGGCGACCGCGACGAGCCCATGGCCCCCGTCGACGGTTGTGCGTTTGGCAGCCGAGGGCGATGCGGGGTCGAACGTCGCCTCGCCGCCACTGTTGTCGACGGCTACGCACTCGCCGGCGGAGGGACAGGCGAGCGAGCGCACTGCGCCTTCGCTGTCGATCCCGTGTCGGGTAGGGCTGCCAGGGGAGGCCGGGTCGAAGGTCATCTCGCCGCCGCCCGCATCGACGGCCGTGCACTGGCTCGTCGACGTGCACGCGATGGAGGACAGGTCGTTGCCGGTGTCGATCGTCGCGGGAGCGGGACTGCCGGGCGCGGTCGGGTTGAACGTCACCTCGCTCCAGTTGTCCTCGAGCAGGCCGGCGTCGTTGAGCACCGCAGTGCACTGCGTCGCCGAGACGCAAGCGATCGCGAGGTCTGTGGGCAGCGTCGCCCCGGTGCTGCCGTCGATCGCGATGGGGGCGGGCGTGCCGGGCGATTCCGGGTCGAACGTCACCTCGCCCCCTGAGAAGTCGATGGCCGTGCACTGGCTCGGCGATGCGCATGCGAGCGCGCCAAGCCCATAGGCGTCGGTCGGGGTGCGCGTGACGAGCCCCGGCGAGACAGGGTCGAACGTCACCTCACCGCCGCTGTAGTCGACCGCGGTGCACTCGCTCGTCGACGGGCACGCGAGGGCCATCACTTCGCCGTAGCTGGTGTCGATCGGCGTTCGCGTGGGAGCACCGGGGGACGCCGGGTCAAAGCTCACCTCGCCGCCCGAGAAGTCGACCGCGGTGCACCGCGTTTCCGAGGTGCACGCGACCGCCTTGACACCAGCTGTGACATCTATCCCGTAGCGGGTGGGCGTGCCGGGCGATTCCGGGTCGAACGTCACCTCACCGCCGCTGCCGTCGACGGCGACGCACCGGCTCGTCGACGGGCACGCGATCGCGACGAGGCCGTCGGCATCGATCGCAGTGTGAGTGACGGCGCCTGGCGAGGTGGGGTCGAAGGTCATCGCATTGCCTTCGCCGTCGATGGCGGTGCATTGACTGCTCGACGGGCACGCGAGCGCCTCCAGGGTGTCCGGCCTGTCATCGACGGTGATGCGCGTCGTGGCGCCAGGTGACTGCGGATCGAACGACAGGGCGTCTCCACCGCCGTCGATGGCTGTGCACCGATCGGCCGACGGGCACGCCACCGAAGGCAGAGCTGCGCCGTATCCGGCCGCCGGCCAGTCGTCGCGATAGTTGAGGAACACCTCGGAAGACCACGAGATTTCGGCCTGTGCCACCCCCGAGCAGCTCAGCACGAACAGCGCCGCCAGCGCCGCGACCAAGCCCCCCCACCGGCGGCGGGCCTCGCGCCGACGGCATGCAATCGCCCCACGCCGCAGCGCGGAACGCCTTGAAAGCATTCCGCGATCCTACTGCGCCCATTCGTGCGACGTCCGTGACCTCCGCGCCGCCATCGAGGCTCGGCCCCTCCGGCCCCGCAAGCCTGGGCCGGCGTGGCGCGCACGCGCAGGAGCGGCGCGGCGCCCCCGCGCTCCAATACGCTTGCGCGTCCCCCGCCGAACGGCCCCTTCTCACAGCGAGCCCTCACATCGCCACCGACGCCGACATCGCCGCAACCGCGCTCGAGGACCCGCTGGGGGTGGTGGCGGACGCGCTGCTGCGCGGCGAGGAGGCGCTCGAGCTCGCCTCGCGCCATCTCGACCCCTCGCTCGTGGACGTGCTCGCGATCCTCGGCTTCGACAAGCGCTACGTGTCCGCGCAGGGCTCGTACCTGTACGACGCCGACGGGCGCGCCTATCTGGACTTCCACAGCGGCGAGGGCTTCGCCAGCCTCGGCCACAACCACCCGGACGTGCGCCGCGTGCTGCAGAACACACTCGCCGCCGACCTCGTGGACGGCGTGCAGATCCACTACTCGGCGCTCGCGGGGATGCTCGCGGAGGCGCTCTGCGGGCTGCTGCCCGACGGCCTGGACGCGGTCTTCTTCGCCAGCACCGGCGCCGAGGCCGTCGATTCGGCGATGAAGTTCGCGCGCGCCGCCAGCGGGCGCTCGCGGCTGATCTCTTGCGAGAGCGGCTTTCACGGCGTCACGCTCGGGCCGCTCTCGCTGGTCGGCGACGACTTCTTCAAGGAGGGGTTCGGGCCGCTGCTGCCGGGCTGCTGCACCGTGCCGTTCGGCGACCTCGAGCGGCTCGAGGCCGAGCTGCGCGCCGGCGACGTCGCCGCCTTCATCGTCGAGCCGGTGCAGGGCCGCACCGTCACGCTGCCGCCCGCCGGCTATCTGCAGGCCGCGCAGGAGCTCTGCCGCCGCCACGGCGCGATGTTCGTGCTCGACGAGATCCAAACCGGGCTGGGGCGCACCGGCGCCTGGTTCGCGCTCGAGCGCTGGCGCCTGCAGCCCGACTTCGTGCTGGTCGGCAAGGCGCTCAGCGGCGGCTGCATGCCGGTGGCCGCGATGGTCACCAGCCGCGAGATCTACCAGCGCGCGGTGGGCACGCTCGAGCGCTGCTACGTGCACCAGTCCACCTTCGGTCGCAATCGCCTGTCGATGGCCGCCGGCCTGGCCACCATCCGCGTGATCGAGCGCGACGGCCTGCTGGCGCACGCCGCGCGCATGGGCGAGCTGCTGCGCGAGGGGCTCGCCGAGCTCCAGCGGCGCCACCCCATCGTCAAGCAGGTCCGTGCCTGCGGGCTGATGATCGGGGTCGAGCTGGGCGAACCGGGCGGGCGCATGGCGCGCGTCAACTGGCGCCTCATCCACATGGCCAGCGAGGGCCTCTTCCCCCAGCTCGTGGTGATCCCGCTGCACCGCGACCACGGCGTGATCACGATGGCCGCCGGCAAGAACGACGTGATCAAGCTGCTGCCGCCGCTGACGGTCTCCGAGCGGGAGGTCGCGAGCTTCCTCGCCGCGCTCGACGCGGTGCTCGCCGACTGCCAGGGCGCCGGCGGGCGCAACTGGGGCGTGGTGCGCGAGATCGCCGCCACCACGCTGCGCCGCCGCGCGCGCGCCGCCGCGCGGTGAGCGCTAGCGCCGGCCGCGCGCAAACGCCCGCAACGGACGCGGGCGCGCCTCGGCGCGCCGGGCCCGTGCTGGTCACCGGCGCCACCGGCTTCATCGGCGGGCGGCTGGCCGCGCGCCTGGCCGCCGACGGCCGCCCGACGCGCTGCCTCGCGCGCGCCGGCAACGACACCGCGCAGCTGGAGCGGCTCGACGTCGAGGTCGCGCGCGGCGACCTGCGCGACGCGGCCTCGCTGCGGCGCGCCGTGGACGGCTGCGCGAGCGTGGTGCACTGCGCCGCGCTGGTGTCCGACTGGGCCACCGTGCAGGAGATCCGCGAGGCCAACGTGCTCGGCACGCGTCGGCTGCTCGCGGCCTGCGCCGCCGCACGCGTGCGGCGCTTCGTGCACGTCAGCAGCACCGACGTGTACGGCCACCCCGGCGGCGGCGCCGTCGACGAGCGCTACCGCTCCACGACCTTTCGCAACTGGTACTCGCAGAGCAAGCGCGAGGCCGAGGCGGAGGTTCGGGCGGCGGGCGCCGGGGGCGTTCGCGAGGCCGGCGCCGGCGAGCCGCTCGAGACCGTGATCCTGCGCCCCGCCACCGTCTACGGCCCCGGCTCGCGGGACGTGATCGGCGAGATCGCGCGGGCGCTGCGCGCCCGTCAGATGCTGCTCGTCGCCGGCGGGCGCGCCGACGCCGGGCTCTGCCACGTTGACAACCTGCTCGACGCGGTGCTGCTCGCGCTCGAGCTCCCCGCCGCCGCCGGCGGGCTCTACAACGTCAGCGACGGCCTCGAGGTCAGCTGGCGGCGCTTCACCGACGACCTCGCCGCGGGCCTTGGCTGCCCGCCCGCTCGCCTGTCCCTCCCCTACCCGCTCGCCGCCGCGATCGCCGTCGCGCTCGAGCGCGGCTACCGGCTGCTGCGCCGCGCCACCGGCTTGCGCTCGCCGGCGCTGCTCTCGCGCCAGGCCGTGCAGGTGCTGGGACGCGACCAGCGCTTCAGCAGCGAGAGGCTGCGCCGCGAGCTCGGCTGGGAGCCGCGCGTGGACTACCAGGCCGGCCTCGCCGGCACGCTCGCCTGGCTACGCGGCTTCGCTTCAGACACGCCGGCGCCGCTGCGCCGGCGCGCGGGCGAATCGGGAAGCGGCTAGCCTGAGCGCACCGTGGCGAAGCTCTTCTACCGGCCGCTCGGCATGCTCAGCGGGCGTATCGCGGGCGTGCTCGCACGCCGCACGTTCGCGTCGCTGTGGCGGCTGGTGGACCGGCGCGAGCCCCCGCGCGCGCAGCAGCGCCGCGTCGGCATCGCCAAGCTCGCGCTCGCGCTGGCGCTCGAGGGGGCCGCGTTCAGGGTCGCCGGCGGGGTCCTGGACCACCTCTCGCGCGAGTGGTTCGCCCGTTTCACCGGGCGCTGGCCCGGCGAGCGCGAAGCGGAGCCCGAGCCAGCCGCGGACTGAACCCGCCGGCCCGGCCGGACCGGAGTCAGAGCCTAGCCCGCGGACCTGCCGCTATGCCGCCACCGGCTCCTCCTCATCGCTGTCCGCGCGCCCGGCCGCCAGCGCCACCACCTCGCCGACGCGAGCGGGCCCCAGCGCGAACAGCGCGATCAGCGCGCCCGCCAGCGCGAAGCCCGCGCCCACCGCGAACGCCAGGTCGAAGCCCCTCGTGAGCGCGTGCGCCGCGCCCGCGCCGGCGTCCGCGCGCGTCTGCGCGTCGGCGATCGTGGAGAGGATCGCAAGACCCAGCGCGCCGCCCACCAGGCGCGAGGTGTTGAGCAGGCCCGAGCCCATGCCGGCCTGCGAGGGCGGCAGGCTGTGCATCGCCACGATCGTGGCCGGCACCAGCGACATGCCCATGCCGATCGCCGACAGCAGCGCGCCGGGGAGCACGTCGGGCAGGTAGGAGCCGCGCGGCGCGACGCCGATCAGCAGCGCGATGCCGCCGCTCGCCAGCAGCATGCCGGCGGCGATCACGCTGCGCGCGCCCACGCGCCCCACCAGTCGCGGCGCCAGCGTCGAGGCGGCGAAGATCGACAGCGTCATCGGCAGGAACGACAGGCCCGCCTCGATCGCGTCGTAGCGCAGCACCTGCTGCAGGTAGAGCGTGAGGAAGAACCACACCGGGAAGAACGCGGCGTACAACAGCAGCACCACCACGTTGGCCGCGCGCAGGTTCCCCGCGCGCAGCGCCGACAGCGCCACCAGCGGCGCCGCCGCCACGCGCGCCTCCACGTGCAGGAACGCCGCCAGCAGCGCCAGCCCGCCGAGCAGCGGCGCCAGCACGCCCGGCGAGCCCCAGCCGAGCGTGTCGGTGCGCACGATCCCGAACGTCAGGCTCACCAGGCTGGCCGTCACCAGCAGCGCCCCGGCCACGTCGAAGTGGCGCGTGCTGGCCTCCGCGCGCGCCGGCGGGATCACGCGCAGCCCGAACGCGATCACCGCCGCGCCTAGCGGCACGTTGATCGCGAAGATCGCGGGCCAGCCGAAGGCCTGCGTGAGCACGCCGCCGAGCAGCGCGCCCGAGGACGCGCCCAGCGCGCCCATCGCGCCCCACAGCCCCACCGCGCGGTTGCGCTCCGGGCCCGCCTCGAAGGCGCTCGTCACGATCGCCAGCGTGGCCGGCGAGAGCACCGCCCCGCCGAAGCCCTGCAGCGCCCGCGCGCCCAGCAGCAGGGCCTGGCTGTCCGACAGCGTGCACGCCAGCGACGACAGCGAGAACAGCGCCGTGCCGGCCAGGAACACGCGCCTGCGCCCCAGCAGGTCCGCGCAGCGGCCGCCCAGCATCAAGAAGCCGGCGAACGTCAGCGTGTAGGCGTTGACCACCCACTGCAGGCCGGTGGTCGAGAAGCCCAGGCCGGCGTGGATCGAGGGCAGCGCCACGTTCACCACCGACACGTCCAGGATCACCATGAACTGCGCCAGGCACACCACCACCAGCAGCGCCGTGGTTGAGCGCTTGCGGTCTGCGGCTATCCTTCGGAGTACGGTCACGAGTTCCAGTCTGAGAGCTTTTTATCCAAGTAGTAGAGAACGGTTTATCCTGGTAGAGAACATGCCACCATCGCCCGTCGGACAGCCCCTCGCGGCGCCCGCGCCCGCGCCGCCCGCGCCCGCGCCGCCCGCGCCCGCGCCGCTCGCGGCCGCGCCGGCCCTCGATCCCGATAACGACGGCAACGGCGCCGTCCGTGAGATCGCGAGCTCGGGCGAGCGCCGCCGCGACGAGCTCGCCCACTTCCTGCGCACCCGCCGCACCGCGCTGAAGCCCGAGGACGTGGGGCTGGCGGGCGGCGGGCGGCGGCGCACGCCGGGCCTGCGGCGCGAGGAGGTGGCGCAGCTCGCCGGCGTGGGCGTCACGTGGTACACGTGGCTCGAGCAGGGGCGAGACGTGCGCGCCTCGCTGGACGTGCTCGAGGCGCTGGCGCGGGCGCTGCGCCTCAGCCGCGCCGAGCGCACGCACCTGATCCTGCTCGGGCGCGGCGAGGAGCCGCCGCCGTGCAAGGCGCCCGCCGAGCGCGTCTCCCCCTCGCTGCGGCGGCTGATCGAGCACCTCGGACCCAACCCCGCCTACATCCTCGGCCGCCGCTGGGACTACCTCGCCTGGAACGACGCCGCCGCCGCGCTGCTGGGCGACTTCGCGCGCATCCCGCGGGCCTCGCGCAACCACGCCTGGCTGACCTTCACCGACCCCGCGCGCCGCGAGATGTTCACCGACTGGGAGTGCAGCGCGCGCACGCTCGTCGGCAAGTTCCGCGCCGACAGCGCGCGCCACATCGGCGACCCCGAGTTCGAGTCGCTGATCGCCGCGCTGCGCGCCACCAGTCCCGAGTTCGCCTGCTGGTGGGAGCTGCACGAGGTCTCCCAGGGCGGCGGCGCGCGCAAGGACCTGCGCCACCCCGCCGCCGGCCTGATGTCCTTCACCCATGCCGTCTTCCACCCCGCCGAGGCGCTCGAGCAGCGGCTGATCCTGTACTCGCCGCTGCCCGACCACCACACGCCCGCGAAGCTCGCCGGCCTGCTGGCCGAACGGGCCGTCGCGCGGGGCGCCGGCGGAGCGCCCGCCGGCAGCATCGCGCCGGCCCAGGCCGCCGCGCGGCGCGGGCGCGCCGCGCCCGTACGCGCCTAGAGCGCCACGCCCGCCGGTCGCGCGTCCTCGCTCTGCTCGCGGCGCAGCACCTTCAGCAGCTCCTCGCTGGGGCCCGCCAGGTAGGCCTGGTCGCCGGGCGCGAAGCGGGTGTCGCGCCGCGGCGGGTGCTCGAGGCGCTGCGCCTCGCCGGCGCGGCGGATCGCCACCACGCGCATGCGCGCCGACAGCTCGCGCATGGCCACGCCCGCGAGGCCGCCGCGCGGAGCCACCGTGAGGCGCGCCAGCAGGAACGGCTCGTGGTCCACGAAGAACGTCGCCAGCACGTCCAGCCCCAGCGCCACGCCGATGAACCACGGCGCGGCGATCGCCGAGGTGGACCACACGTGGTGGAAGTGGAAGCTGCGCTGCACGCGCTGCCCCAGCGGGCGGTCGAACACGCGCAGCACCACCGGCACGTCGAACCAGCGCTCGCCGAGGCCGTCCCTGACCGCGAGCCCGGTCTCGATGTTGGCGAGGTCGTCGCTGGTGAGGATCGCCACCGCAGCCGCGCCGCGCAGGTTGGCGAGGTCCAGCGTGGCCTGCAGCGTGGCGTCGCCGACCACCGCGCGCACCCCCATCGCGCGCGCCTGGTTGAGGTAGGGGTTGGACTCGTCGCGCTCGATCACCACCACGTCCTTGCCGTGCGCGATCAGGCCCTCGAGCACGCGCATGCCGACCGCGCCGAGGCCCACCACCAGCACGTGCCCACCGGCGCCCAGCACGCGCGCGCGGCCCAGCGACTGGTCGATGCGGCGGCGCACCAGCGTGTTGGTGATGAAGCTGAAGAGCGTCGTCAGCACCGCCGCGCCGAGCACGATCAGCAGCACGCCGAACGCCTCCAGCCACTGCGACTGGCCGGAGAACGAGAAGTCGCCGAAGCCCACCGTGGAGATCGTCTCGACCGTGAAGTAGGCCGCGTCCAGCACGCTCAGGTGCGCGTGGCCGTCGCTGGGGTGGTAGGCGAAGCGCAGCACCAGCGTCGAGATCACCACCATCACCGCCACGATCGCGAGCAGCACGCGCAGGCCGCGGTCGCGCTCGTCCACCAGCGCGCCCAGGCGCGCCGCCGCGCGCGCCGGGCCCGCGCCCAGCGAGTCCCCCAGCCCCGCCTCGTGCAGCTGCCCGGTGGCGCCCAGCAGCCACACCCTGTCGCCCTCCCGGACCTCGAGGTCGCGCCCAGGGCACGCCAGCAGCTCGCCGCCTTCGCGGCCGGCCACGCCCATCGGCGCGAGATCGCCGTACAGCCGCCGCAGCGTGCCCGCCTGCGCCGCCGTCGCCTCCACCACCGCGAACGGCTCGCCCTCCACGTCCAGGCGGTGCGCGCTCTCGCGCGTGCACGTCTCGATCACCGACGGCGCGAACAGCGCCGCCACGTCGAGCACGCTGCCCGCGCCGGTCACGCCCGCCACGCCCCTGCCAACGGCGGAGTTGTCGAGGTTCACCACCACCTTCGTCGCCGGGTTCAGTTCGCGCACCAGCAGCGCCGTGCCGAGCGCCTTCAGGTCGTCGCGCTCCACGCACGCCACCGCCGCCGCGCCGGCCAGGCCCGCCTGCCACAGCGTGTCCTCGACGTGCGCGCCGGGACGCAGCTGCGGGATGCCCAGCTGGGCGCCCAGGCCGGCGAGCGCGGAGTCGGGGTCGTCGTCCACCACCACCACGCGCGTGCCCGCCGCGCACAGCTGCTCTACGATGCGCACGCCCACCCCGCGCAGGCCGCACACGATCACGTGCCCGCTCCAGGCGCGGCACGCCTCCGCCCTCTCGCGCGTGATGCCCCCCGCGGCGAGCGCCGCCGAGCCGCCCGCGGTCGCCGGCCCGTCGTCCTCCCGCCTCAGCTGCTCCAGGGGTCCCGTGGTGTCCTCCGCCGGCTCGCGCGCGGTCCCGGACGCTCCTGGTCCCGGACGCTCTTGCCTGCTCAGATGCTGGTCCAGCGCGGCTCCGCCCGCCAGCTACAGGCGTCGGAAGCGCGCCGGCGGCGCTTGGACCGGCGTACAGGCGCCGCTAGGCCGCTTCGACCGCGCGCGCCAGCTCCGCCAGGCTCACCCCGAGCGCCTTGGCGATCACCCGCACGGTGGCCCATGCGGGGCTCGCCTGGCCCAGCTCGATGCGTGCGAGTGTGCCAGTCGTGATCCCAGAACGGTACGCGAGTGCTTCCTGAGTGGCGCCCCGCTCCTCGCGCAGGCGCCGCAATACGGCAGCGAGGGCGGGATCTGGCGGTAGGTGCCGCGGCACCGGCCAAACATCGCACGCCGTCCGCGCTCAGGTCCATATCTTCTGCTGCTCATTGTCTACAATGCATGGTATAGGACCAGATGCTCGCTATGCATGCTCGTCGCACCTACACCGTCCAGCTCCACCTCACCCCGGACGAGTGGAGCCTGGTCTCAAGGCTCGCACATCTGCGCGGCCTGACCGTAGAGGAGCTGTTGCGCGAGGGGCTGCGCCTGTCGCCGCCCGAGGGCCCGCCCGGCGAGCCTGAGCGCGGGCGCCTGCTGGCGCTGCGCCCGCGCCCCGCGCGCTGACTCAACCGCCGGCGCGCGGCTGCCGATGCCGTACTGGTGTCGAGCAGCCGCAGCCCAGCGCCAGCCGTGCAGGAGAGCGCCGTGCGCCGCGGCGCGCCCGCCGGCGCCCTCGCTCCCTCCAGCCCGATGGCGATCGCCGCGCGCGCCTTCGGCGACCGCTACCCGCCGGTCGAGCGCCACTGGCTCGTGCGCTGCGCCGGCGTCGCCTACCTGGTCTCGGCCGCGATCTACCTGCCGTGGCTGTTCTCCGTGCTCAACCAGCGCCTGCCGTGGTTGGCCTGGCCGTTCCTCGCCGCCAACCTGTTCACGCTCGCCACCACCCTGCTGAGCGTCTTCAACCACTGGTGGCGCAGCGTGCCAGACGCCCACCCCGTGGCCCCCGGCGAGGAGCCCACCGTGGGCATCATCGTCCCCTGCTGCGGCGAGCCCGTGCCGATGATCCTGCGCACGATCGCCTCCGTGCTCGAGCAGGACTGGCCGCGCGAGCGCATGGTGATCGTGGTCAGCGACGACGGCCACGACCCGCAGCTGGCGCAGGCCCTGCGCTCCTGGCCGGTGATCTACCACTCGCCGCCGCCGCGCTTCGCGCCCGGCCGCGACGGCGCCGCCAAGGCCGGCAACCTCAACTCCGCGCTGACGATGCTGCTGGCGGCGTCCTCCACGCAGGGAGGGCACCCCGAGCTCGCCTACGTGGAGACGCGCGACTGCGACGACGAGCTCGGCTCGAACGCGTTCCTGCGCCACACCGTCGGCCAGCTCGAGCGCGACCCCCGCCTCGCCTACGTGCAGACCATCAAGGAAACCCAGGTCAGCGCCGGCGATCCCTTCAACAACCGCGAGGCGATGTTCTACCGCGGCCAGATGCTCTCGCGCAACGCCGCCAACGCCACCTTCCCGTGCGGCTCCGGCGTGGTGTGGCGGCGCGCCGCGCTCGAAGACATCGGCCTGTTCCCCACCTGGAACCTGGTCGAGGACCTGCAGTCCGGCGTGGAGGCGCTGCGCCGTGGCTGGCGCAGCTGCTACCTGCCGATCGTGGGCGCCATGGGCCAGCACTCACCGGAGGACGTCCCCAACGTCTACAAGCAGCGCGGCACGTGGGCGATCGACACCGTCAGGCTGATGATCTGGGGCGAGCTCGGGGGTCTCGGCCTGCGCCAGCGCGCGCAGTTCTACGAGCTGCTCTGCTACTACCTGCAGGCCTTCACCGTGCTGGTGTACGTGCCCAGCATCGTCGGCGCGCTGCTCGGCTACCTGCCGTTCACCGCCGGCGGGCGCAGCTTCCTCGAGCACATGCTGCCGATCGTGCTCGCCAACGAGGCGTGGCTGCTGGCCATCAACCGCCCCTACAACGACCGTCGCCGCCGCCAGCGCCACCCCGTGCGCGAGTTGTGGCGCGTGCGCATCATCTGGAGCGGGCTCGCGCCCGTCTTCATCAGGGCCTCCATCCAGGCCGTCCTCGGCGGCCCGCGCCGCAAGCCGGTCTACAAGGTCACGCGCAAGCACACCGACGTGCGCTGGCACTGGGGCCACACGCTGCCGCAGACCACCGTGCTGCTCACGGTCGCCGGCACGATCGCCTACGCGCTGCGCGCCGGCACGCTGCCGCGGCCGACGACGCTGATCCCGTTCGTCTACTGGGGCGGGCTGTACGTCGCGCTGTTCGCGGGCTTCGTCGCGCGCAGCTGGTACGGCGTGGTCAGCCTGCGCCGCGCGCTCGTGCCGGCCGTGCGCAGGGCCGGCGCCGCGCTGCCCGCGCCCGCGGCGGCGGAGGACGCCGGCGCGCGCGAGCGGGTCGCCGGCTGAGCCGCTCGCTTTTTCCCGGAAGGTGCGGGATCGACGCGCGCCGGGCCTTGCATTCGCCGCGCGCTCGGCCTAGGTTGCTCACGACGCGGTTCCCGAGCCGCAAAGAGCGAGGCCACTGAGGTGTGAGGCCGCGCCACCCGAACCGAAAGGCCCTCGCGGGCCGGAAGGGAAAGGTTCCTCAAGCGGCTCAGGGCCGCGTCGCTTGCGTTCTGCGCCGGCTCCCCCGCCGCCGAGCGCCCGCGGCGGGCCCCCGATGTCGCGCCGCCGTCCACGCGCCGGTCGCCGCTACCAGCAGGGTTCGTAGCGCTTGCCGTTCAGTTCCAGGTTGAAGCGCGCGCCCATGATCCCCACCGCCTCGTCCGCCGCGCAGAACTTCTTGCGCCGGCGGCGGTACTCCGCGTTCAGCACCGGCTTGCCCTCCTGCAGGTAGGGGTAGAAGAGTTCGCATTCGCGGTACTGGTTGCACTGCTCGCTGAGCGCGCCGTCGAAGTAGGGCAGCAGCTGCGGCGTCTGCTCGCCGTCGTTCTTCTGCAGCACCGCCATGCCCAGCGAGTGCACCGCTTCGGCCACCCACTCGTCGTAGCTCAGCTGCTGCTGCGCGGTCAGCGGGAAGCCGGTCTTGTTGGCGTAGCCTTCGATGTTGTCCGGCTCCACCGCGTCGAAGCCCTTTTCGCGGCACATCTGGAAGCGCGCCGTCATGATCGGCTCGAGCACGCCCAGCTGGCGGATGTCCAGCCAGCGCTCGCCGGGCCAGCCGTTGGACCTGCCCAGCACCGCCGCGGGGAACTCCGAGTAGTCCGGGCGCCAGTCCTCCGCCGTGCCCACGTCGACGTAGCAGATCACGCGCTTGCCCTGCGCGTGCAGGCTCGCCACCTCTTCGGCGCCGTTTTCAAAGCCGTCGATGTCGTATGCCGCCACCGGCACCTCGTTGTCCACGTCGCCCTGCAGCTGCCAGTACCACGTCAGCTGCTGCGGCGGGTGCCACCAGCTGGTCTTCGCCTGCGCCGGCGTCGCCCAGGCCGCCGCGCAGAGGCTCGCCAGCAGCAACGCCTTCGCCGCCACGCCGGTCGAGCCACCACGCGAGCCCGTCCCCATATAAAAAACGATCGTAGAGCACCGTCGCGCCGCCGCGCGCGAGCGCCCGTGCCCGCGGCACCGGCGCGGCGCCGAGCTCTTACGGCCCGCTTAGAGGCAGGTAAGCGGCGCTTCACCGCCGCGCGCCAGCATCTGCGCATGCTCGCCACCGCCGTCGCGCCGCACCTGTTCTGGATCGCCTCCCGCGCCGCCGGCATCGCCGCGCTGCTGCTGTCCAGCCTCACCGTGTGCGTCGGGCTGTCGATGGGCTCGCGCCTGCTCAAGCGACGTCGCGCCGAGCTGCGCGTGGCGCACGAGGCGCTGTCGCTGGCCGCGCTCGGCGCGCTCGCCGTGCACGGCCTGAGCCTGCTGGGCGACCGCTACCTGCATCCCAGCCTCGCCGACGTGTCGATCCCGTTCGTGGGCTCCTACGAGACCGTCTGGACCGGCGTCGGCATCGTGGCCTTCTGGATGCTGCTCGTGCTCGGCCTCTCCTACTACGCGCGCGCCCGCATCGGCGTGCAGCGCTGGCGGCGCCTGCACCGCCTCGCGGCGCTCGCCTGGCTGCTGGGGCTCGCGCACTCGCTCGGCGAGGGCACCGACGCCGGGCAGGCGTGGTTCCTCGCGATGATCTCGCTCGCCGTGGCGCCGGCGCTCGCGCTGCTGCTCGCGCGGCTCGCCGGATCGCTGCTCACGCCCGGCCCGCTGCCCGCCGCGCCGCGCGCCGAGGCCGCGCGATGAGCCACCGCGAGCCCCGCCCAGGGACCGACGCGTCGAAGCTGCACGCGCGCGCGCAGGCGCGCCGCCGGCGCGAGGCCGTGCGCCGCCGCGCGCGGCGCATCCGCCGGGCCGTCGCCGCGCTCGCCGTCGCCCTGTTCGTCGCCTCCTTCGCCGTCATCTACGTGCAGCTCGCCAGCGGCCACGACCCGGCGCTGCTCGCCTCCGCCTCCAGGCGCCGCGCCGCCACCGCCACCCCCTCGAGCAGGGGCGGCGAAGGCCGCTCGAGCTCGGAGCCGGAAGCCGCCGGCGCCGTCTCCGCCGTCACCACCTCGCAGTCATGAGCGGCGCGCCGGAGGCGGTCGAGCGCTTCGAGTGCTTCGGCTCTCGCTGCGGGGTGCTGGTGGCGGGCGCTCGCGCGGACGGGCGCTCGGCGCGCGCGGCGGCGGAGCTGGCCAGGCTGGCGCTGCTGGGGTGGCACGAGCGCTTCTCGCGCTTCCTGCCCGAGAGCGAGCTGTCGAGGTTGAACGCAGACCCCGCCGAGACGATCGCGGTGAGCCCGCTGATGGCGCGCCTGGCCGCTGCGACGCGCGCGGCCGGCGAGCGCACGCGCGGCCTGGTCGACGCGACGCTGCTCGGCGCGATCGAGCGCGCCGGCTACGACAGCCGGATGGAGGGGCGGGTGGAGCCGCCGCCGCTGGCGCTGCTGCTGGAGCTGGCGCCGGCGCGAGCTGTCGCCTCGCCGTCGCCCGCGGCGAGCTGGCGAGCGATCGAGGTCGACGTGGCCGCCGGCGTGCTCACCCGCCCGCCCGGCGTGGGGCTCGACGGCGGCGGCCTCGCCAAGGGCATGTTCGCGGACGCGCTCGGCCGGCGGCTCGCCGGCCACGCGAGCTTCGCGGTGGACTGCGGCGGCGACCTGCTGCTCGGCGGCGGCGCGGGCGCGAGACGGCAGGTGCGGGTGCAGAGCCCGTTCGACGGGCGCACGCTGCACACGTTCGAGCTGGCTTGCGGGGGCGTGGCCACCAGCGGCATCTCGAAGCGGTGCTGGCTCGACGCGGAGGGCAGGCCGTGCCACCACCTGCTGGACCCGGCGAGCGGCCGCGCGGCGTTCACCGGGGTGGTGCAGGTCACGGCGCTCGCCGCCACGGCCCTGGAGGCCGAGGTCAGGGCGAAGGCGGCTGTGCTGAGCGGGCCACGCGGCGCCAGGAGGTGGCTCGCTCGGGGTGGACTGGCGGTGTTCGACGACGGCTCTCACGAGCTGGTGGCGCCGCCCCCGGCGGTGAGCGTGGCGCGGCTCGCACGGACGGCGGGACCGCGCCGGCTCGCGGCCGCGGCCGGCTAGCGCGCCGGCGCGTCGGCCTCGGCGGGCTCGTTGCGGGCGCCGGCCGGCGCCGGCTGGTGCTCCCGCTGCGGCGCCCGTGCGGCCACCGCGAGCGCCACCGCGACGAGCGCCGCGGCGATCCAGAACGCCAGGTGATAGCCGCCGGTGAGCGCCGCGTCGATCCCATGCCCGCGCGCGCTCAGCGCCCGCGCGTGCGAGGCCGAGACCGTGGCGAGCACGGCGAGGCCGAGGGCGCCGCCGACCTGGGCGGTGGTGTTGACGAGGCCCGAGGCGAGACCGGCCTCGTGCGGGGCGGCTCCGGACATGGCGAGGCCCATCAGCGCGGGGAAGCACACGCCGGCGCCGAGGCCGATCAGCAGCATGGCGGGCAGCACCTGGGTGGTGTAGCGAGCGTGCACGGGAACGCCCGCGAACGCAACCAGCCCGGCCATCACCAGCACGAGCCCGGCGAGCAGGCAGGCGCGCACGCCGAAGCGCGTGAGCAGCCGCTCGGAGTAGCGGATCGAGAGCAGCCCCATGGACAGCGTGACGGGCAGGAAGGCGAGCCCGATCTGCAGCGCGTGGTAGCCGAGCACGCGCCGCAGGTAGAGCGCGCCGAGGAAGAACATGCCGAACATGCCGGCCACGGACAGCACCTGGACGAGGTTGGCGACGGCGACCGCGGGCACGCGGAAGATGCGCAGCGGCACGAGCGGCTGGCGGGCGCTGGCCTCGCGGGCGAGGAAGGCGCCGAGCAGCGCGAGCGCGGCGGCTGCGAAGGCGAGCGTGCGGGTGGCCGCCCACCCGGATTCCGCGGCGGGCCCCACGATCGTGTAGACGCCGAGCATCAGCGCGGCGGTGATCAGCACCGCGCCGGCGACGTCGGCGCCGGCGCCGAGGCCGAGGCCGGCGTCGCGCGCGAGCAGGCGCCGCGAGAGCGCCAGCGTGAGCGCGCCGACGGGGACGTTGACGAAGAAGATCCAGTGCCAGTCGAGCGACTGCGTGAGCAGGCCGCCGGCGAGCAGCCCGACGGAGCCGCCGGCGGAGGCGACGAACGCATACACGCCGATCGCGCGCGCCTGCTCGCGGGGCTCGGGGAACATCGTGACGATCATCCCCAGGATCACCGCGGAGGTCATCGCGCCGCCGACGCCCTGCGCGAAGCGGGCGAGCACCAGCAGCGTCTGGCTGCCGGCGAGCCCGCAGGCGAGCGAGGAGAGCGTGAACAGGCTCACGCCGGCGAGGAACACGCGCCGGCGCCCGAGCAGGTCGCCGAGCCGGCCGGCGAGCAGCAGCAGCCCGCCGAAGGAGACGAGATAGGCGTTGACCACCCAGGCGAGGCTGGCGCTGGAGAAGCCCAGCTGCTGCTGGATGGAGGGCAGCGCGACGTTCACGACGGTGACGTCGAGCACGATCATGAGCATGCCGGCGCACAGCACGTACAGCGCGATCCAGCGCGAGCGCTCGGTGTAGCCGCTCATGCTCCCTGCGCCGGCGCCCGCAGCGCCGCCTCCAGCGCGTCGAGCAGCTCACGCGTGCCGTGCTCGCGCTCGGCGGCGTGGTCGAGGCCGTCGAGGAACACGCCCTGCTCGGTGAAGGTGAGCGTGGTGCCCTCGCCGTGCCCCTCCGGGGACGGCGAGGCGGCGAGCTCGATGGTGGCGAGCGACACGGAGATGCGCTGTCGGTCGCGGTACATCTCGTAGGCGTGCACGATGCGCTCGCCCTCGACGATGTCGCAGAAGCGCGAGTCGAAGGCGTAGAGCGCGCCGTCGGGCACCTGCACGGTCATGCGCTCGCTGCCGCCGACGCGGAACTCGAGCCGGTGCTCGCCCTTCAGCTCCGGCGGGCCGAACCACCGCTTCTTCTGCTCCGGGTCGGCCCACGCGCTCCACACGCGTGCGGGCGGCGCGGGGTAGCTGCGCTCGATCGTGAAGGTGGCGTGCTGGGTGGATCTCTGGCTCACTGCCTGCTCCCTTTCTGAGTGGACGGCTGGCTTGGGTGCGCGGCGAGGAACTGCCCGAGCTCATCGAGGCTCCGCTCCCACATGCGCCGGCGCTCGGCGATCCAATGCTCGGCGCAGGCGAGCGCTTCGGGCCGGATCGAGCAGGTGCGCACGCGCCCGGCCTTGCTGGAGCGCACCAGCCCGCTGGCCTCGAGCACGTGCAGGTGCTGCACTACCGCCGGCAGCGACACCGGCAGCGGCCGCGCGAGCTCGCTGACGGTGGCGGGCCCGAGGATCAGGCGGTCGACCATCGCCCGCCGGGTGGAGTCGGCGAGCGCGCCGAACAGCGGCTCGACCGGGGGTTCCGTCTTCGCCTCATACTTAAGCATCAACTTAAGTATTATCAGATTTGATGAGGGGTCGCGCGCTGGGACCCGCGGGGATCTGCGATGGCCGCACGCTGCTGCGATACTCGCGGGCGATGCGCGCGCTGGTGCAGAGGGTGGAGAGCGCGGCGGTGCGCGTGGAGGGCGAGCTGGTGGCGCGGATCGGACCGGGCCTGCTGGTGCTGCTGGGGGTGGCGCGCGGCGACGACGAGGCGGCGGCCGACAGGCTGGCCGCGAAGGTGCTGGCGCTGCGCGTGTTCGCCGACGCCGACGGCAACATGAACGAGCCCCTGAACGGGCGTGAGATCCTGTGCGTGAGCCAGTTCACGCTCTACGGCGACGCGCGTCGCGGCAACCGCCCGAGCTTCGTGGCGGCTGCGCCGGGAGAGCTCGCGCAGCCGCTGTACGAGCGCTTCTGCGAGCGCGCCGGCGCGCGCCGCGGGGTGTTCGGCGCGCACATGCGGGTGGAGCTGGTGAACGACGGGCCGGTGACGCTGCTGCTGGAGACGCAGCCGCCGGCCTAGACGCTCGACGCGCCCGCGAGCGCCCGCCTCACGGCGCGGGCAACCGGAGACGCAGCCGCCGGCCCAGACGCTCGACGCGCCGCGAGCGCCCGGCTCACGGCGCGGGCATGCTGCCTTCGACCGGCTGCGCGCCGACGCTGCCGGCGACCTGCGCGCGCGCACCGGCGCCGGCGGTGCTCCAGTTGGCTGTGAACGAGGCGCGGGAGAAGCCGGATGCCTTCACGGCGAGGCTCGCCTGCACGCTCTGGCCCTCTTCGAGGGCGTCCGGTGGGGCGAGGCGCACGGTGCCGCTGACGGCGACGCCGGGGACCAGCTCGTCGCCCTTGAGCTTCAGCACGGTGCCGTGGTGGCCGGCCTTGACGGTGCCGCCCGCGAGGCCGTGGTCGATCGTGGCTTCGGTGGCCTGGTAGCGCGAGATGGCGTCGCCGGCGGTGCTGACGGCGGCGGCGGCGAGGCGCAGGTCGGCGGCCGGGGCCGGTGCGCCGGCTCCTTCCAGC
The DNA here is from genome assembly GCA_035508735.1 of Solirubrobacteraceae bacterium. Classification (GTDB taxonomy): domain Bacteria; phylum Actinomycetota; class Thermoleophilia; order Solirubrobacterales; family Solirubrobacteraceae; genus Palsa-744. The sequence goes on from DATJMM010000034.1 coordinate 34,349, forward strand.
GGCGCTTCTTCGGCGAGGCTCGCGGCGTACACGCCGACGGCGTGGATCGGCGGGACGGCGGCCGCGCAGGCGGCGTCGAGCGTGTCGAGCGCCTGCGGTTCGGCGACGAAGCGCTGCACGAGCTGCGAGCCGCAGGCGGTGTCGCCCTCGCCGACCACGTGCGTGGAGTTGGCCAGCTCGACGAAGCGCGCATGCGCGCCGAGCTGCGCGAGCACGGTGGGCACTTCGGCGGGCGGCGTCCAGGTGTCGAGCTCGCCGCCGAGCACGAGCACCGGCAGCGAGGCGGGCAGCAACGGCGGGCTGCCCGGCACCGGCGGCTGCGCCACCCGTGGCCGCGGCCAGTCCAGGCAGGCGGTGAAGGCCTCGGTGTTCTGGTCCTGTTCGAGCCATTCGCGGGTGCTGAAGGGAGCGAAGCTGCCGGGCGCGAGCGCGGCCTCGGCGGCGGCGAGCTGCGCGCGGCGCTGCGGCGGCGCGGAGCTCATCTGGAACAGCTGCGGGTAGTCCAGGCAGGACACCGCCAGGTACAGCCCGACCGAGTATTCGCTGACGGGCTCCTCGAAGTAGGCCTCGTCTTCGTCGAGGCGCTGCTGGTAGAGGCGCAGCAGCGGCGCCGGGTCATCGGCCTCGAGCAGGGCGCGCGCGGCGGCGTCGAGCTCCCGGTAGATGCGGGGGTCGCCGGCGGCGTCGCTGAGCAGGTTGACGAGCCCGACGGAGTTCATGCTGGCGCTTTCGAGCGCGCCTTCGGGGCCCGGCACGAGCGCTTCGACCGGGGCCGCGCGCAGCCTCGCGGCGAGCTCGCCGATGCGCGAGAAGGCGGGCTCGCCCTCGGCCTGCGCGCACGCCGGCCAGCGGCTGCAGGCGAGGTCGAAGTCGTTCGGCATGGCCTCGATCGAGGAGCGGTACCAGGGATCGAGGCCGATCGTCTGGTAGGTGGAGTCGAGGATCACGCTGCGCAGCAGCTGCGGGTAGCGCGCGGCGAACGCCTGCGCGAAGAACGAGCCGTAGGAGTCGCCGTACAGGTCCACCTTGCCGAGCGCGAGCGCCTCGATGACGGCGGCCATGTCCTCGGCGGCGGGGGCGGAGGTGAACAGGTCGGACGCGTGCACCCAGCGGCCGTCGGCATAGCGCCAGCGGTGGTTCAGCCCCGCTGCGCAGCCGGCGGCTGCGAGCTGGAAGGCGGCGCTGTCGGTGGCGCCCGTGAAGCTCTGCAGGGCGGGACATTCGATCGGCGTGGATTCGCCGGTGCCGCGGTTGTCGAGGACCAGCATGTTCCGGTCATCGAGCAGCGCCCCGTACATCGCGCTGTAGCCGGCGACGCCGCCGTCGTCTTCGTAGGAGACCGATTCGATCGAGGGGTAGCCCGGACCTCCCTCGACCGGCACCACGGTGCCGGCGGCGTGCCCGCCGGCGGGTTCGCGCGCGGGATAGAAGCGATAGGCGACCGAGATGTCGGGCGAGCCCGTCGCGGAGTAGTCGAGCGGCACCGCCAGCGTGCCGCAGTAGGCGAGCGGCCTGGCCTGGCAGCGCGCGAGCGTCTGCGTGCCCAGCTCGAGCCGGGAGGGGGCCTTCGCGGCGTGCGCCCGCGCGGAATCGCTCGTGCGCGCCGGGGCGCGCGCCGGCGCGGCGGCGCTCGCGCGGCCCGGCGCGAGAGCCGCGCTCGCGCGGCCCGGCGCGAGGGCAGCACACATGACCGCGAGGCCGAGCGTGCACCGTCCGACGTTCGCCACCGCCCGCACTGGCCCGCTCCTTTCGAGGGTTGCCCGATGCAGCCTAGAGCGTTCGCGGCCGGCCACCGGCGCCGGCGGCGGCGCGAGCAGCGACCCGCCGCGTGGTCGAGCATCGCGGGCGGACCTGATAGACCCCTCGGCGATGGGCACCCTGGGGAAGCTAGGCTTGCGCTCCGGCGGAGCGGTGCGCAAGCGCTGGTGGATCGCGCTGGCGGCGCTGGTGGCGGCGGGGCTGGTGGCGTTCGCGCTCTCGCAGCTGGACCTGCCGCGCGTGGGACACGCGCTGATCACCGCCGACCCGGCCTGGATCGCGCTGTCGCTGGGCCTGATGTCGGTGGCGATGCTGATGCGCTCGGTGTCCTGGCACCAGGTGCTGCGCGCGGCGCTGCCGGACACGCCGATCCGCTGGGGCCCGGTGGTGCGCGCGACGATGCTCGGCGTGATGGGCTCGGCCGTGTTCCCGGGCAGGCTCGGCGAGCCGACGCGGGTGCTGGTGCTGGCGCGCCGCTTCGAGGGGCGCACCAGCCGCCTGGTGCCGGTGATCGCCGGTACGGTCTTCTCGCAGACGCTGATCAACCTGCTGGCGCTGGGGATCCTGCTGGCGATCACCTTCACCAGCGTGCCGCTGCTGCACGGCCACCTCAGCGGCATCGTGGGGGCGCTGATCGTGCCGCTGCTGATCTGCCTGGTGGTGCTGCTCGGCCCGCGCCTCCTGCGGCGCGCGAGCGGCGCGCGCTCGCCGCGCCTGGCGCGCGCAGCCGGCACGGTGGCCCACGCGATGCACCTGGCGCGCCGCGGCCTGGTGGTGTTCGCGCGGCCCCGCTACGGCTCGACCGCGGTCGGCTTTCAGCTGCTGGCGTGGGCGCTGCAGTGGCTCGCCTGCTACGCGGTGCTGCTGGCGCTGTCGCTGCAGTCGCACGGCGGCCTGGTGGCGGCGGCGGCGATCCTGCTGGCGGTGAACCTGAGCGCGGTGCTGCCGGCGACGCCCTCGAACGTGGGCGTGTTCCAGGCGGCCTGCCTGGTGGTGCTGGCGGCCTACGGCGTGGGCGCCGGCCAGGGGCTGGCCTACGGGATCATCCTGCAGGCGGTGGAGGTCGTGACGGCGCTCGCGCTGGGCGTGCCGGCGCTGCTGAGGGAGGGCATGTCCTGGCGCGACATCCGCGCCGCCGCCGAGAGCGAGCGCGAGATCGAGCAGGCGGAGGTGAGGGGACGGGAGGGATAGCTCGCCGGTCAAGCCGGGCAAGGACGCTGCCCGGCGCCGTGCCGGCGGGACGCTAGCCGGCGAGCGCGCGCAGCGACTGGCGCAGCGAGCGCGTGGTCTGCAGCACGGCGGTGGGCTCATAGCCGCAGTGGGCCATGCAGTTGTCGCAGCGCGGGTCCCTGCCGCGGCCGTAGGCGCCCCAGTCGGTGGTCTCGAGCAGCTCTTTGTAGGTCGTGGCGTAGCCGTCGGACATCAGGTAGCAGGGACGCTGCCAGCCGAACAGCGAGTAGCTGGGGATGCCCCAGGCGGTGCAGTCGAATTCGGCCTTGCCCTCGAGGAAGTCGAGGAACAGCGGGCTGTGGTTCAGCCGCCAGCGCTTACGCCGCCCGCCGGCGAAGGCCTCGCTGAACAGCTGCCGCGTCTGCTGCACGCCGAGGAAGTGCTCCTGGTCGGGGGCTTTCTCGTAGGCGTAGGCGGGCGAGATCATCATCTCGTCCACTTCGAGCTCGTCGTTGAGGAAGTCGAGCACCTCGCGCACGGTCTTGGGCGAGTCGTGGGTGAAGAAGGTGGTGTTGGTGGTGACGCGGAAGCCCGCCGCCTTGGCCGCCTTGATCGCCGCCACGGCCTTGTCGAACACGCCCTCGCGCTCCACCGATTCGTCGTGGCGCTCGCGCAGCCCGTCCATGTGGATCGCCCAGGCGAAGTAGGGGCTGGGCTTGAAGTTGGGGAGCTTCTTCTCCAGCAGCAGCGCGTTCGTGCACAGGTACACGAACTTGCGGCGTTTGACCAGCTCGTCGGCGATCACATGGATCTCGGGGTGGATCAGCGGCTCGCCGCCGGCGATCGAGACCATCGGCGCCCCGGACTCCTCGATCGCGCCGACCGCCTGCTCCACCGGCATGCGCCGGCGCAGCACGTGCTCGGGGTGCTGGATCTTGCCGCAGCCCGAGCAGGCGAGGTTGCACTGGAACAGCGGCTCCAGCTCGACGATCAGCGGGAACTTCTCCCTTTTCGCCAAGCGCTGGCGCATCAGGTAGGCGCCCATGCGCGTGCTCTGTTTGAAACGTGCTCGCATCCGTGCCCTACCTTAGCCCTCGGGGCTGAAGTCATGAAGCGCGCCTGCCACCCGGCGCAGCGCGCGCGCCGCCCGCAGCGCGCCGCCGACCGCCTGCGGGCGCATCAGCTCGTGGCTGGGGCTGTCCAGCACGACCCGCACGACCCCGAACGGTCGACCCGCGGCGCCGCCGGCCAGCCACACCGACTCCATGTCCACCGCGATCGCCCCGCCGGCGTGCAGTTGCGCGCGCCGCTCCCCCAGCGCGAGCTTGGACACGCACACCACCCGGCCGACCCTGACCTTCATGCCCAGGCCGGTCAGACGGCTGAGCAGCTGCCCCGACAGGTCGCAGGGGGTCGGCTGCTCGGAGTGCCCCTCGTCGGGCGCGGCGTAGACCTCCTCGGCGACGATCACTTCGCCGGGCACCGAGGTCTCGTCCAGGCCGCCGCAGAAGCCGAGCACGATCATCGCGCGGGCGCTGCTGGCGCCGAGGTCCCGCGCGGCCGTGCGCGAGCGATGCGGTCCCATGCCGGTCTTGCGCACGAGCGCCCCGCGCGCGGCCGAGGA
>DATJMM010000035.1:0-47082 GCA_035508735.1 Solirubrobacteraceae bacterium
GACGAGCAGATCGCCTCGGTGGAGCGGCGCCTGGCGGCGCTCGAGGAGCAGCGGCTGTTCAGCGGGCGCTACGACGCGGGCGACGCGCTGGTGAGCGTGAACGCGGGCGCGGGCGGCACGGACGCGCAGGACTGGGCCGAGATGGTGCTGCGCATGGAGATGCGCTGGGCCGAGGCGCGCGGCTTCGAGGTCGAGCTGCTCGAGGTCAGCCCCGGCGAGGAGGCGGGCATCAAGTCGGCGACCTTCGAGGCCAAGGGCGAGAACGCCTACGGGCTGTTCGCCGCCGAGCGCGGCGTGCACCGGCTCGTGCGCCTGTCGCCGTTCGATTCGGCGCACCGCCGCCAGACGAGCTTCGCCGGCGTCGAGGTCGCGCCGGTCGTCGAGGACGACGGCGAGATCGAGATCTCAGACGACGACCTCCAGGTCGATACCTACCGCGCGAGCGGCGCCGGCGGCCAGCACGTCAACAAGACCGATTCCGCCGTGCGGATCACGCACCGCCCGACGGGGATCGTGGTGCAGTGCCAGAACGAGCGCTCGCAGTCCTCCAACCGCGCGACGGCGATGGCGATGCTGCGCGCGAAGCTGGCGGAGCGGGCGGAGCGCGAACGCCAGGAGGAGGTGGCGCGCGAGAAGGGCGAGGCGCAGGACGTGAACTTCGGCTCGCAGATCCGCTCGTACGTGATGCACCCGTACACGCTGGTGAAGGACACCCGCACGGGCCACGAGATGGGCGACGTGCAGCGCGTGCTCGACGGCGATCTGGATGGGTTCGTGCGTGCGTACCTGCTGTCCGCGGCGGCGGCGAACGGCCCCGCCGGCTCCTAGCAGCGGGCAGCCGGCCCGTGTGCGCGGTCCCGCAGGCGGTCAGGGTCGCGCTGAGGCGCGGCCGTGGCCCCCATGGGGCGGGCGAGCGTCAGCGCCCGGCCTGGATCTGCTCGCGCTCGGCGAGGCGGTTGCGCCGGCGCAGCTGCGCCTCGCCCTGGCGGCGGCGCTCGACCTCGCTTGCGACCTCGAGCGCGGGCACCTGCATGGGGTTGCCGTGGTCGTCGACGGCGACCATGGTCAGATAGGCGCTGTTGGAGTGGCGCCGGGCGCCGGTGCGCGGGTCCTCGGTGTCGACGCGCACGCCGACCTCCATGGAGGTGTGCCAGACGGCGTTGACGGAGGCCTGGAAGGTGACGAGCTCGCCGACGTGGATGGGCACCATGAAGGTCATGCGGTCCATGCTGGCGGTGACGACGCGCCGGCGGCAGTGTTTGACGGCGGCCAGGCCGGCGGCCTCGTCGCACAGCTTCATGACGGTGCCTCCGTGCACGAAGCCGGCGCCGTTGGCGTCGAGCGGGCCCATCCAGTGCACGAGCGTGGCGCGGGAGTCGACGGCGGGGCGCGCGGGCGGCGGCGCGGAGTCCTCGCGCGGGCCGGCGGCGGGCGGCGGGGGCGGCTGGGCCGGGGCCGGCGGGTCGGGCTGCGCGGGCGCGTCCATGCGGCTGATCCTATGCTGAAGGCGCCGTGAGCCCCGCCGACGCACACCTCCAAGCGCTGGTGCGCGCGGCGCTGGCGGAGGACGTGGGCGCGGGCGACGTGACGACGGAGGCGACGGTGGGGGAGGGCGAGCGGGCGCGCGCGCTGGTCACGCAGAAGGCGCCGGGCACGATCTACGGCCTGGACGCAGCGGAGGAGACCTTCAGGCAGCTCGACGCGGACGCGCGCTTCGAGCGGCTGGTGGCGGAGGGGGAGTGGCGCGAGCGGGGCGGCCCGGTGCTGCGCATCGAGGCGCGCGCGCGGGCGCTGCTGACGGGCGAGCGCACGGCGCTGAACTTCCTGGCGCACCTGTCGGGCGTGGCCACGCTGGCGGCGCGGGCGGCGCGCGAGGTGCGGGGCACGCGCGCGCGCGTGCTGGACACGCGCAAGACCACGCCGGGGCTGCGCGCGCTGGAGAAGGCGGCGGTGGCGGCGGGCGGCGCGGGCAACCACCGCGCAGGGCTGTTCGACGCGATCCTGATCAAGGAGAACCACATCGCGGCGGCGGGCGGCATCGCGCAGGCGGTGGCGCGCGCGCGCGAGCGCGCGCCGGCGCTGGCGGGCACGCTGGAGGTGGAGGTGCGCGACGGCGATGAGATCGAGCAGGCGCTGGCGGCGGGCGCGCGGCGGCTGCTGTTGGACAACATGGACGCGGCGCAGCTGCGCGCGGCGGTGGCGCAGGTGGCGGGCCGCGCGCAGCTGGAGGCCAGCGGCGGCGTGAGCCTGGCGACGCTCAGGGGTGTGGCGGAGACGGGGGTAGAATGGATCTCGATGGGCGCGCTGACGCACTCCGCGCCCGCCCTCGACCTCTCGCTACTGATGGAGGAGGCACTGCCATGAACCTCCCGATGGCCCCTTCCCGATCCGCGCCCGCGAGCCCGCCGGGCGGCGGCGGCGCGACGCTGCCGATGATCCCCACGCCGGCGCCGGCGCCGGCGCTGTCGCCGCAGCAGATCGCCGATCTGAAGGAGGAGGTGCGCTCGCTGGCGCGGGAGCGGGACGCGGTGATCCTGGCGCACAACTACCAGGTGCCGGAGGTGCAGGACGTGGCGGACTACGTGGGCGACTCGCTGGGCCTGTCGCGCCGCGCGGCGGCGAGCGACGCGAAGGTGATCGCGTTCTGCGGCGTGCACTTCATGGCGGAGACGGCGTCGATCCTGTGTGCGCGCAAGACGGTGCTGATCCCGGACCTCGACGCGGGCTGCTCGCTGGCGGCGTCGATCGACGCGGCGCAGCTGGCGGACTGGCGCGCGACCTACCCCGAGGGGGTGGTGGTGATGTACGTGAACACCACCGCGGAGGTGAAGGCGCTGACGGACTACTGCTGCACCTCCGCCAACGCGGTGGACGTGGTGCGCCACATCTACGACACGCACGGCGCGGACACGGAGATCCTGTTCGGGCCGGATATGTGGCTGGGCGCGTACGTGGAGAAGCAGCTGGGCCGGCGCATGCACGTGTGGGACGGCGAGTGCCACGTGCACGCTGGCATCCGCCCGGCGGACATCGAGGCGGTGCGCGCGGCGCACCCCGGCGCGGACTTCCTGATCCACCCCGAGTGCGGCTGCACGACGAGCGTGATGGAGTACGTGGCCGCGGGCGACATCGCGGCGGCGGGCGTGCACATGCTCTCGACCGGCGGCATGCTGCACTACGCGGAGGACGCGGAGGCGGCGCTGAGCGCGGCGGGCGGCGCCGGCGAGCACGGCACGCAGGTGGAGGAACCGGGCTATGCGACCTCCTCGCAGGCGGCCGGCGAGAACGGGGGGCCGGGGAGGGTGCGCGAGGCGATCGTGGCGACGGAGACGGGCATGCTCTACCCGCTTGCGCTGGCGGCGCCGGACGTGCGCTTCATCCCCGCCAATGCGCAGGCGTCGTGCGTGTACATGAAGATGATCACGCTGCCGAAGCTGCGCGACGCGCTCGCGGAGATGAAGCACGAGGTGCGCGTGCCGGAGGAGATCGCGGCGCGCGCGCGTGTGCCGATCGACCGGATGGTGGCGATCGGATAGGCGCTCGTCGCGCTCCACGGCTGCGCGCCAGAGGGGTGGCATGGCGCATGAGCTACGCGCTCACTGAAAATAGTGGCGTATACGCTACAATCATTTGTCATGTATGAGCAGTTCGACGACGTTGCGGCAAAGCTGATCGCTCGCATCCGTGAGGCCAGCGGGCACAGCCAGACGGAGCTCGCGCGTCGCAGCGGGCTCGACCGTTCGGTGCTGAGCGCCTACGAGCACGGGCGGCGCCAGCCGTCGGTGGCGGCGCTGGCCCGCATCGCCGCTGCCGCCGGCGTGGAGCTGGACCTGGCGCCGGCTCGCAACGGCGCTGCCGAGGAGCACGCGGGGCGTGTGCTAGCCCAGGTGCTCGAGCTGGCCGAGGCCCTGCCCCACCGGACGCGGGGCGAGCTCGTCTACCCGCCGCTGATCCAGCTCAGCGCATGAGCGATCTCAGCGAGCTGCTGTTCGCCGTTCACGACTCGCTGGAGCACGCAGGCATCCCCCATGCGGTGGGCGGGGCGATCGCGCTGGCCTACTGCACGCTCGACCCGCGTGGCACCAGAGACCTCGACTTCAACGTGTTCGTAGGGCCCGGACGCGCCCGCGAGGTGCTTGCGGCGCTGCCCGAGACCGTGGAGGTGAGCGGCGAGCGGCTGGAACGGCTCGAACGCGACGGTCAGGTCAGGCTCAGGTCCGGGAGCACTCCGCTCGACCTGTTCTTGAGCGTGCTGCCCTTCCACGACCACGTCGCCGAGCACGTGCGCCAGGTTCCGTTCGAGGGCCGCACCATTCCGGTCCTGAGCTGCACCGCGCTGGTGGTGTTCAAGGCGATGTTCGACCGTACCCAGGACTGGGCCGACATCGAGGCGATGGTCGAGGCGCAGTCATTCGACCCGGACGAGGCGCGGCGCTGGGTCGGCGAGATGCTCGGGGACGACGATCGTCGCGTCGAGCAGCTGGCTGCGGCTCGGGCGCGGCGTCGATCGCAGGGCGAGCCCCGTCCTCTGTGGCCCCCCGGCGGGCGTCCGGGGGCGCTGCCCTAGAACTCCTCGGCCGCGTGTGGGCCCACGCAGGCCACGGCGAGGTTGTCGGCGACGCCGGCGGCGACCTCGCGCACCTCGTCGAAGGTGACCGCGTCGAGCGCGGCGATGGCGGCGTCGGGGTCGATCGCCTCGCCGAACACGATCTGCTGGTTGGCGGCGAAGCGGGCCACCGCGCCGGTGTTCTCGAAGGCCAGCACCATGCGCCCGGCGGCGTAGGCGCGGGCGCGCTGCACCTCCTCCTCGGTGGGGCCCTGCTCGCGCAGCTCGTCGACGATCTCGCGCATGCGCGCGTACGCCTCGATGCACTTGGCCGAGTCAAGACCCGAGCCCAGCTGCAGGATCGGCACGTCGGCGAAGGCGTGGTCGAGCGCGTACACCGAGTAGCACAGGCCGCGCTTCTCGCGGATCTCCTCGAACAGGCGCGAGCCCATCGAGCCGCCCAGCAGCGTGGAGTAGATCGACAGCGCGGCGCGCTGGCGCACGTCGGCGACGGCCACCTCGGGGCGGTAGATCATGCGCAGGTGCGACTGGTTGGTCTCGCGCTGCTCCACCAGCGTGTGCGGCGCGAACGCCGGCGCGGGCTCGTAGGCGTCGGGCGCCGGCAGCGCGGGGAAGCGCGCGAACAGCTCGTGCAGCTCCTCCTCGCCGGGCAGGTGGGAGAGGTTGCCGGCGAGGAACGCGCCGCCGTGCGCGCCCGACCAGCGCCGCCGGCGGAACGCCACGATGCCCTCGCGCGTGAAGCTGCGCAGGTTCTGTTCGGGGCCCAGCACGGTCCTGCCGAGCGGGTGCTCGCCGAAGGCGGCGCGGTCGATCAGGTGCTCGGCCACCGTGGCGGGCTGGTCGTGGGCTCGGTTGATCTCCTGGATCACCACGCCGCGCTCGCGGTCGAGCTCCTGCTCGTCCAGGCGCGGGCGGCCCACGAAGTCGCTCAGCAGGTCGATCGCCTGCGGCGCGCTCTCCGCGCGCACCGTGATGTGGAAGGCCACCAGGTCGTGGCTGGTGTAGGCGTTGAGTACGCCGCCGAGGCGCTCGGCGGTGTCGTTGACCTCCTTGTAGGTGGGGTAGCGCTCGCCGCCCTTGAACACCAGGTGCTCGAGGAAGTGCGCCATGCCGTTCTCCTCGGCGCGCTCCGCGCGGGCGCCCGCGTCGAACGCCACCAGCACCGTCAGCGCGCGCGTGCCCGGCAGCTCGATGCGGTGGATCGGCAGCCCGTTGGCGGGCACCGCGCTGCTGCTCACGACGGCCACCCATCCCACCCTAGAGCACGCCGCGGGGCGGCGGTGGGCGCCGGCGCTGTGCTGTCGTGGCCACGCCCGGAGCGCGCGGCGGGGCGGCGGGGCGCTGGCGCTTTGCTGGCCGTGGCCACGCCTGGAGCACGCGGCGGGGCGGCGGTGGGCGCCGGCGCTGCGCCGGCCCGAACCACGCCCAGGGCGCCCCGCGGGGCAGGCGCGGGCTCTGCACTACGCTTGCCCGGACCATGTCTCGCCCACGCCGAACGCCGCTCACGCTGGCGCTGGTCCTGGCGCTGCCGGCGCTGCTGGCGGCGGGGCTGTGGCTGGGCGGGCACCCCGAAGACCTGCCGTCGTTCCTGCGCAGCGCGTTCGTGGCGAACGCGCAGGCGCCGCAGGCGGTCGGCGAAGCGGTGCAGCGCATCGAGCACGACTACTACCGGCCGATCCGCCCCGCCCAGCTCGCCGGCGCCTCGATCGAAGGCATGGTGTCGAGCCTCAAAGACCGCTTCTCGCACTACCTCAGCCCCAGCGAATACCGCGAATTCGCCGCGCCGCCGCACTTCACCGGGATCGGCGTGTCAGTCGCCACCACGCTCGCCGCCGACCACGGCCTGCTGATCGAGCGCGTGTTCAACTCCTCGCCGGCGGCGCGCGCCGGGCTGAAGGCCGGCGACGTGATCGTGGAGGTCGACGGGCGCAAGCTCGAACGCCTCTCGCCGGAAGCGGCCACCGCGCTGATCCGCGGCCTGCCCGGCACCGACGTGGACCTCGGCGTCCGTCAGCCCGCCGCCGGCCGTGCAGACACGACCGCGGGCTCGCTGCGCAAGGTCCGCATAACCCGCGCGGTGGTCGCCGAGCCGGTGGTGGAAACGCTCACCAAGCGGGTGCGCGGCGTGAAGCTCGGCGTGGTGGCGCTGGCCTCCTTCAGCCCCGGCTCGCACGTGGAAGTGCGCGAAGCGGTGCGGCGCGTGCTGCACGAAGGCGCGCGCGGCATCGTGTTCGACCTGCGCGGCAACGGCGGCGGCCTCGTGGAGGAAGCGCAGCTGATCGCCAGCATCTTCATCCCCAAGGGCGTGATCGTGACCACGCGCGGGCGCAGCGTGCCCACCCAGGCGCTGGACGCCACCGGCGGCGCGATCTCAGCCAAGATCCCGATGGTGGTGCTGGTCGACGCCGACACCGCCTCCTCCTCGGAGATCGTCACCGCGGCGCTGCAGGACCACCGCCGCGCCACGGTGGTCGGCACGCACACGTTCGGCAAGGGCGTCTTCCAGGAGGAGCAGCCGCTGTCCAACGGCGGCGCGCTCGACATCACCGTGGGCGAGTACTTCACGCCCGACGGGCGCAACCTCGGCGGCGGCGGCGTCAAGCAGGGCGCCGGCGTGATCCCCGAAGTGAAGGTCGCGCACGGCGTCGACGGCGCCCACGGCCTCGACGTCGCGCTCCACACGCTGGCCGCGAAAGTCAAGTGAGCGCCGACCCCGGCCCCGCGCCGGCCGACGCGTTCGTGGCGGTGCTCGAGCGGCGCGGGCGCTTCCTCGTCGCCGAGCCGCTGTTCCCGCAGCGCGTGGCCGGCGGCGACGGCGCCGGCCACGCCTCGCAACGGCGGCGCAGCGCGCGCCTCACGCTGGGCCCCGCCAGGGCTCACGGCGGCCGCGTGCGCGCCGGCGCCGGCGAGCTGGCGCTGGTGCAGGCGCCCGCGCGCGGCGGCGGCGCGCGCGTGCTGCGCGCGCTCGGACGCCCCGACGTGGCGCGCGACGTGATCGAGGCGCTGCTGCTCGACCGCGGCCTCGCGCGCGGCTTCCACGCCGAGGTCGAGGCCGAGGCCGCGCGCGCCGCCGGGCACGCGCACCGCGCCGGCGGCGAGCGCCGCGACCTCACCGCTCTGCCCACCTTCACCATCGACCCCGCCAGCGCGCGCGACTTCGACGACGCCATCTCCGCCGAACCGCTTGGCGGCGGCACGAGCGGGGAGGGCCGCGGGGGCGGTGCGAGCGCGGAGGGCCGCGCGGGCGGTGCGGTGGGGAAGGCCGGCGCGGGCGGGGAGGGCCGCGCGGGCGGTGCGGAGGGGAAGGCCGGCGCGGGCGCAGAGGGCGGCGCTGCGGCCGGCGACGGCGCGATCCGCGTGTGGGTGCACATCGCCGACGTGGCTGCGCACGTGCCGGAGGGCTCCGCGCTGGACCGCGAGGCGCGCCGGCGCGCCACCAGCGTGTACGCGCCCGGCGCGGTCGAGCCGATGCTGCCGCACGCGCTCTCCAGCGACGCCTGCTCGCTGCTGCCCGGACGTGAGCGCGCGGCGGTCACGGTGGAGCTCGAGCTGCACGGCGCGGGGATCGCGCGGGCCTCCTTCTACCGCTCGCTGGTCCGCTCCGACGCGCGCCTGGACTACGAGCAGGTCGACCGCGTCTTCGCCGGGCGCGAGCGCGCCGCCGAGCCCTGGGGCGCCGCGCTCGCCGCCGCGCGCGCCGCCGCCGCCGCGCTGCAACGCGAGCGCGAGCGCAAGGGCGCGCTGGCGGTCGAATCCGAGGAGCCCGAGTTCCGCTTCGACGAGCACGGCCACGTGGTCGAGGTGCTGCCGCGCGCGCAGACCGAGTCCCACCGCCTGATCGAGCACCTGATGATCGCCGCCAACGAAGCGGTGGCGCAGCTGCTGGCGCGCCGCGGCGTGCCCTGCCTGTACCGCGTGCACGAGCGCCCCGAGCCCGAGCGCGTGCGCCGCCTCGCCGACCAGCTCGCCTCGCTTCAGGTGCCCACGCCGCCGCTGCCGGAGCGCATGTCCTCCACGCAGGCGGGGGAGCTGGTGGGCGAGATCTCGCAGCTGGTGGAGCGCCACGTGCGGCGCACCGGCCACGGCCGCCAGGCGCTCGGCGCGCTCGTGCTGCGCTCGCTGATGCAGGCCTGCTACTCGCCCAAGAACCTCGGGCACGCGGGCCTGCGCTCGGACTGCTACTGCCACTTCACCTCGCCCATCCGCCGCTACCCCGACCTCGTCTGCCACCGCGCGCTGCTGTCCGCCGTCGGCCGCGGCGAGCCCCCGCCGCGCGCCGGCGAGATGGCCGAGCTCGGCGCCTGGACCTCCGAACGCGAGCGCGAGGCGATGCTGATCGAGCGCGACGCCGACGACGTCGCGCGCTGCTTCGCGCTCGCGCGGCTGCTGCGCAGCGGCGACCCGCAGCAGCGCTTCGCCGGCGAGGTCACCGGCCTCATCTCCGCCGGCGCCTTCGTGTCGTTCTCAGGAGCCGGCGCGCCCGCCGCGCAGTTCGAGGGCATGCTGCCGGTCCGTCGCCTGCGCGCCGGCGACGGCGACGGCGAGCGCGACTGGTGGGAGCTGAACGAGCACGGCACGATCCTCCACGGCGAGCGCACCGGCTCCACGCTGCGCCTCGGCGACCCCGTGTGCGTGCTCGTCGAGGGCGTCGACAGCATCCGCGGCCGCGTCGATCTGACGCCCGCCGTGGAAGCACCGCCCGAACGCCGCGGCGGAGCCCGGAAGGGCGGAGCTCATAAAAACAGGCGCACCCGCTCGGGCCAGCGAAACATCTAGGCTCGCCGTGATGGCCAAGGGCAAGGGCAAGCGCAAGATCGGCGCCGGCGACGTGGCGTCCAACCGCTACGCCTCGCACCGCTACAACCTGCTCGAGCGCTTCGAGTTCGGCATCGTGCTCGAGGGCACCGAGGTGAAGGCGCTGCGGACATCCGGCGCGCAGCTCAAGGACGGCTACGCCGCCATCCGCGACGGCGAGCTGTGGCTGCACTCCGTGCACATCCCGCCATACGGCCCCGCGTCGCGCGAAAACCACGAGCCCGAGCGCCCGCGCAAGCTGCTCGCGCACCGCCGCGAGCTCGACCGCCTCGCCGGGCGCGTGCAGGAGCGCGGGCTCACGCTCGTGCCCACCCGCATCTACTTCTCCGGCTCGCACGCCAAGGTCGAGATCGCGCTCGCGCGCGGCAAGGACCTCTACGACAAACGACAGACCATCCGCGCGCGCGAGCAGCGCCGCGACATCGAACGGGGGCTGCGCGAAGCGCGCCGCTGAGCGCGCCGAGCGCGGCGCTCACGCAGCGCCGCCGGCGCGCTCCCCAGTCCGCGCCCGCCGCGCGCTCCGTGGGCGGCTCGTGGCCTCGCGCCGCTAGCGCACGTTGAACGTGTGGCCCGCGTAGTGCACCACCTCGCTGTCGATCATGCCCGCCGCCAGCAGCGCCACCAGCGCGATGTACACCGTGCCCACCAGCATGCGCGCGCGCGGCGACACGCGGTAGTAGGCCGCCTGCGCCAGCGAGCGCGTGCCGCGCAGCTTCCAGCGCCTGTAGGTGTCGTAGCCGCCCAGCAGCACGAAGATCCACAGGAACGTGATGTGCGTCACCAGCAGCAGCGCCACCGTCACGCCCAGGCCCACGAACCACATCGCCGGCGCCATCGCCGCCATCGCGCGGCCGCCGTCGAACGGCGTCAGCGGCACCAGGTTGATCAGGTTCAAAAGGAAGCCCACGTACGCCAGCGCGCGCAGCTCCGTGCTGCCCGTCGCCAGCGCCAGCGCCAGGCACGCCGCCGCGCCCAGCGAGCCCAGGATCGGCCCCGCCAGGCCCACCCGCGCCTCCGCCAGCGCGTCGTCCGGCATCTGCTTCATGCCCACCACCGCGCCCAGGAAGGGGATGAACACCGGCGCGCCCGCGCGGATGCCTTCGCGGCGGAGCTGGATCACGTGACCCATCTCGTGCACGAACAGCAGCACCACGAAGCCCACCGCGAACCACCAGCCGAACACCAGCGAGTACAGCACCACCGACACCAGCGCCGTGCCCGCCGTCGTCAGCACCTTCGCTTTCGGCAGCAGCAGCACCGCGCCCTTGATCGCCGCGAAGAACTTCGCGATCAGCGCCGCCGCCGCAGCCAGCGCGCTGCCGATGCGCTTGCGCACGTCCGCCAGGCGCCCGCCCGCGCGCGAGCGCTCGCCGAACGGGTTCTCGCCGCCCGGCGCGATCGCGCCCTGGCTCGGATACGCGCTCGACGGCGCCGCCGTCGGCAGCGGTCGCGGTGGCGCGCCCTGCGGCAGCGAGAACTCGGGATTGTCCATGCACCCATTCTCGCAGCACTCATAAGCGGTCCCTAACTTTCCAAAGCGCCCCTTGCAGCGCCGGCCCGCCGCCGCGCAGCTGCCGCCGGCGCGCTTTTTTCCGGAGGATGCGGCATCCTCGCCGCCGCGCGCTTGCAATCGGAAACGGCCGGGGCTAGGTTGAATCCAGACGCGGAACCGAGCCGCAAAGAGCGAGGCCACCGAGGTGTGAGGCCGCGCCACCTGAACGGGATGGGCCTTCGGGTCGAGTCCCAGGAGGGTTCCTCAAGGCGGCTTGGGACCGCGTCGCTTTCGTTCTGCCGCGCGCCGTCGATGCCGCTTCCCGGCCCGTCGCGCGGCTACAATCAGTGCGCAGAGCATCCCCGGGGACGACAGGCTTCGACGTGGTCGGCTCGTGGGGGTGGTGGCGAGTCGAGGTCCCGGGCGGCCTCGTAAAACACCCGGGAAAACCATAAGTGCGGACTCTCACGAGTACGCCCTCGCCGCTTAGTCAATAGCTAAGCCGTGAGGTCTCGGGCCCCGTTCGCCTACGGCGGGGAAGGCCGGGATCAGACAGTAGGCTCACCCGGTGAGGTCCGCCTCCGCCGAGCCGGGGAAAGCTCAGGAGGCTGGTCCCCCGCAACCCCGCCGGCGAGGCGAGCAGGGGACGAGACCAGAGCGCCGGCTACGCTCGTAGAAGCCATCCACACGCGATCACGGACGCGGGTTCGATTCCCGCCGTCTCCATTGACAACTGTCTGAGAGTGCCGCGTGTTCGCAGTTGATCTCGGCGTTCTGATCAGCGATGAACGAAGCGTGAGGCTGGTTCGAAGTCGCCGTGCAACACGAGGGGATCGAGGACCGCACCGTTGGGCCATACGACGGTCCCCAGATCGTCGTCCACGCGCACCTGCGCGAAGAAGTCGGGGTCGGCAAGTGGCTCGAACACGGGGCCGTGCAGCTCTCCTGTGAGATCGACATCACGCGAGCTGCCATCGCTGAAGCCGACCATTAGCCGGTAGTGACCCAGCACTTGCGCAGTAGTGACCTTCACGAAGTCCATCGCCTTATTTTACGGCAGTGGGTCGATTGGCTCGGGGGTGCTGCCATCCTTCGCGCGGGCTCAGTCTGTTTCGAGCTCGCCAAGGTGCAGTTCCGCCCACTCCGCCACGAGTTTGAGCGCGCGAGTCGGCAGGTCGCCGACCAGCACCTCGCCGCTCCCGATGGCGATCACCGCATGGTGCTCGGCGTATTGGGCATGGAAATGCGGCGGTTCGTGATTGTAGAAGTACATCGTGATCGATGCCGTAGAAGTAGATGATCCTGGGCACGTCGCCATGATGACCATTGCTTGGGATGGGCCACTGGGTCAGCCGCACCCAGCTAGCGCGCGCAGACAGATGTCTACTATCCCTGGTGGTATGGCGAATCACAAGCGAGGGCGACCCAAGCAGCGTCGCGCCGGCTGCCTGCTGTGCAAGCCGCACAAGCTGTCGTCGGCGAAGAAGGCCGAGCGCAGACGGGGTCGTCGCGACGCGATGCTGCACGAGCGTCGCGCCACGCACGACGCTCGTTAGCTCATCGTCGGTCACCGGCCTACACCAAGCTCAGCATCTGCGCCCGCACCACCAGCGGGTTTTGCGCAACGTACGATCCTCTCCGTCCTCTCCACCTCTTGATGAAGGTCAAACCGGCCCAGTCTCTCCGGGGGCTGGGCCTTCGGCATCTTGGGGACAGGAAGATCGCGTTTTCGCAGCTCTTTGACGCCGTGCAGTTGAGCGTCGGTCTGAGGCAGTCGGTACTCGCGCTTCGAATCTCAGTTGCTGAGCCCAAGATCCCGGCGCATACCGGGCAGCACGGCGCGATCCTTCTCTCGGTTAGACGATTCCTTAGACCTAACGATGTCGTCCGTGGCCGCGACCACGATCGTGAGGTGGTCGAACTCATCTCGGTTGCGTTACGCATCCAATCGTCGTACGTTGCTACGCTGTCGGCGTGGCGGACGATCTCCAGCCGTCCATATTCGGTGTCGAAGCTTGTGCCTAGCCTCCGACGTCGGCTTTCATCAGACCGACTTCCGCCAATGCACGGTTAATTCGCTCGACATTGCTCTCATTGCTGGCGACGGCGATGTCCAGGTCGGCCGTTGCACCTGTCCAGCCACGGAGCTGGGCTGCTACGCCACCGACGATCACGAACTCCACGCCGTTTCGCAGGAGCGCGTGGAGTAGATGTGGTTGATCGTCAGCGAGCGTCATTGGTAGGTAGCCTCGAGCAAGGCCTGCAATCCAGGCACACGGGCGCGTTCTGAATCGCGGGTAGATGCGTCGGCTATGCGGAGCAGATCCCTAGGGTGCGCCACGAGCACCCTAGTTCGAGCATCGAAGTCCAGGGGCGAGGCGCTCCGCTTGAGGTCTCGGTAATCACCGGCGCCGGGAAGGTTGCGAGCCAATGCCAGCGTGCCGCCCGCCGGCAACGTCCAAGGCTCGCGCACATCCGCTTCCCGCCAACGATCGTCGACATCTATGGGTACCAGGCCGGCGGCCCGAAGCTCACGATCGGTCGCAGCAGGGTCTTCGGAAACGAACTCGACCTGTGCGCCATCCGGACGCTGCGGCGCTCCGAGGAGAGCTGCTCCGATCTGACCGAGCACGATGGTTGGGGTGCGCGCATCGGCTAGCCACCGGAGGGAGCGCTTTGCATCGCGCACCGTTCCAACCGGGAGTAGCCGCGCCAGGCGCTTGGGTGGAAGTAGCGCGATCTGTTCACGGACTCGATCCAGGAGCGTGGTGTCTCGCTCAGCGAGCCGGAGAACCAAATCGAGCTCGCATTCGGCCACGAGTGCGGACACGGCGTCGAGTGACGGAGCCTGGCTTCCGGACTCCCAGCGCGCGATCGTCTCCCGGGCGCGTCCGCTGCGTGCGGCAAGCTGATGCTGCGTCAGGCCGGCGCGGTCCCGCGCAATCCGTATCACGTCACGAGAGCGCATGCAGATCAGTGTAGCATAAGCGTCACGCCTTGTGTGATGCATGCATCACAATAACTGTGACGTGTATCTGGCAGAACACTGCGTGCCCGAATTGCTTCGACGCTCGGCGGTCTGACTCCTCTCGGCGTGCGTACAGCCCGGCGGTCGAGCTAGACCGTGGCTGGCGGATGACATCGTCGGCGGCAGATCGTCCTCCCAGCTGAGTTCCGTGCTGCCGACGGCATCAAGCCGGGGGAGGAGTTCGAGGTCGATCGCGTCGGCCCCGATGAGTACCGGCTAACCAGGTTGATGCCCCCGCCGAATCGCGGTCTGGTCGAGTGGCTCCGGTCGTGTCCGGAGCACGACTGGTTCGTGGAGATCGAATCGGAGTCCACCGACTCGCTGTAGCTGGTCGCGGTGGCGCGCTATCTGGTTGACGCGAACGTTCTGTTTGAGGCGACCAAGCCCGCCCCGGATGCGCGTGTGATCGACTGGCTTGGGCGCAATGAGCCCGAGGTCGCCGTCGATCCAGTCATTCTGGGTGAGATCCGCTTCGGCATCCTGCTGCTCGCGCCGGGTCGCCGCCGAAGCCGGCTCGAGCGGTGGTTCGAGGATGGAGTGCAGCGGTTGCAGTGCATTCCGTGGGAGGCCACGACGGGGCTGCGCTGGGCTGAGCTACTCGCGATGCTCCGTTCGCAAGGCCGAGCGATGCCGATCAAGGACAGCCTCATCGCTGCGACTGCGCTCTCGCACGATCTGGAGGTTGTGACGCTCAACAGGCGCGACTTCGATGCCGCAGGCGTGCGAATCGTGGATCCGCTGGAAGAGACTGATGGCTAGATTCGTCGTGAGCGGTTCGGCTCGACCCGTCGCGCCCGCTGGTTCGGCGCGTGAGCGCGCTCATGCCCGCGCGCCGCCGTACTCGTCGTGGCGGCGCCACCAGATGCCGCTCTCGTTGCGCCCGAGTGGGGCGCGGTCGAGCCACGGGTACATGCCCCAGAGCGCGTCCACGCCCCGGCCGTAGGCGGAGTAGGTGTGGAACACCACGCCGTCCTCGAGCGCGAACGCGCTCATGCCCGGCCCCTCTTTCCTGAAGGTCACCGGATCCGTGCCGGCGCCCGAGGCGATCTCGATCAGCGCGGCGCTCTGCTCGGAGGGCCGGAAGTCGGCGGTGCGGAAGTTGTACTCGACGGCGCCCGACCGCCATTCCTCGTCGGTGTGCGAGGTGTGGAAGTCGTAGTTGAAGTCACCCCCGAACGACGACGCCCACGGAAAGCTCCAGCCCATCCGCCGCTTGTAGGCCTGCAGCTTCGCCAGCGGCGCCCGCGACACCGCGGTGAACGCCACGTCGTGGTGCTCGAGGTGAACCACCGAGCCGGAGAAGCCGTCCGCGATCGCCGAGCAGGACGGGCAGCCGGCGGTGAAGTCCGGCCCGAACATGAAGTGGTAGACGAGCAGCTGCGAGCGCCCCCCGAAGAGCTCGGCCAGGGACGCCGGTCCCTCATCGGTCTCGAAGCGGTACTCCTTCTCGACAGCCACCCAGGGCAGCTCCCTGCGTCGCCGAGCCAGCTCGTCGCCGCGGCGCGTCAGCTCCTTCTCGGCCTCGAGCAGCTCGAGCCGCGCCGCAAGCCATTGCTCGCGAGTGCCGGTGCTGTGATCGCTCATCGCATCCTCCATGTTGGGTGTCAGAAATCGGCCTCGGCTTCGGCCTGTGCGGACTCGGCCAGCCGCTTGATCCGCGCCAGGCGCCGGTCCCACTGGGCAGCCACGCGCGCCATCGCCTCGGCGGCGTCGTCCAAGCGCTGCGGTCGTACCGCGTAGCGCACTTCCCGGCCGTGCCGCCGGGCCGCTACGAGGCCTGTACGGTCCAGCACGACCAGGTGCTTGGCGACGGCCTGCCGCGTCACCGGCAGCCCCTGCGCCAGCGTCGTGGTGCTCGCCTCGCCGCGCTCGAGCAGCGCATCGAGCACGCGCCGGCGCGTGGGGTCGGCCACCGCCGCCCACAGGGCGTCGTCCTCGACGATCGCGCTCGCCGTCAACGCGGCGCCCCGCGTGTCTTCGCCGCCACGTAGTCGAGCAGTTCGCCGAGATGCCTCTCCCAGCCGCGCGCGTGCGCGTCGCGGTAGCGGGCCTTGCCCTGCTCGTCGTGCGTCACCACGCCGATGCCGCTCTCGACCACCCGCAACCGCGTGCCGCCGGCCTCCTCGAGCAGGGTGAACTCGACCAGCGCCGAGTTGCGCTCGTCCGGCTCCGCGCCGTCCGGGTGATTCCAGCGAAAGCAGAAACGGCGGAAGGGCTCGGCCTCCACCACGCGAATCGGCACCACCGCGTCGAGCTCTTTGTCGCCGCCGCGGCCTCCCCGCCTCCACGTGAGCGTGCCGTCCGCGCCCACGCGCCTCTCCACGTCCGCCTCGTCGCTGAGCCAGCGGCTGATCTGCCCAGGCTCCGTTATCACGCCCCACACGACCTCCGGGGTCGCCTCGATCAGGATCTCTCGCTCGACGCTGTCGGCAGCCACGCCGCTCCCTCCCGTTGAAGTGCAACCGATGGTTGCAGGACAGCGGAAAGATAGCACAGGCGGGGCCTGTGCGACCGGTGACCGCGCGACGTCGCGCACAAGCGATTGCTAGGTTTTGGACGGTTTGTCGTAACGGACCGACAGGCGTCCGGCGGGTCCGGCGTCCCGTGCCAGGAGGGCAACGGCGGCTGGCGAGGCCAGCGGCACGAGTGAGCGACGAGGATTGGGGGCGTAACGGTGAAGGGACTTACGTCTGTATGTGGGGGCCCTGCTCGACGCCGCCGCGCGGCGCGCGGCGCGCTCACGCTGCTGCTGTGGCTGGCCGCGCTCGCGCTGGCGCCAGCGCTCGCCGGCGCGAGGGTGCCGGTACAGCCAGCGGCTCCGGCGCAGCCCGCCGACGACGCCTCGGCGAGCTGGCCCTCGGCCGGCCAGAACCTCGCCAACAGCCGCACCCAGGCGGAAGAAACCCAGATCAGCCCGGCCAACGTGGGCAAGCTCGCCCCCAAGTGGAGGTTCACCACCCACGGCGAAGTGTCGGCCACCCCGACCGTGGACGAAGGCGTGGTCTACTTCCCCGACTGGGCCGGCTACCTGTACGCGGTCAACGCCAGCACCGGCCAGCTCATCTGGCAGCGTCAGATCTCCGAATACGACGGCACCACGGGCACCGTCTCACGCGTCAGCCCCGCGATCTACGGCAACGAGCTGATCCTCGGCGACAACGCCGGCAGCGGTCACGCCAAAGGCGCCAACATCTTCGCCGTCAACCGTGAAACCGGCGCGCTGATGTGGATCAAACAGGTGGACGCCCACCCGGCCGCGATCGACACCGGCAGCGCCGAGCTCGCCGGCGATGAGGTGATCGTGGGCGTCAGCTCCGACGAAGAGGCCTCGGCGGCCCAGCCCACCTACGCCTGCTGCACCTTCCGCGGCAGCGTGGTCGCGCTCGACGCCGAAACCGGGAAGCTGCTGTGGCGGAAATACACGGTGCCGCCCAACCTGCAGATCCCGTGCAAGCAGCTGGAAACGCCCAAAGGCTGCCACTACAGCGGCGGCGCCGTGTGGGGCCCGCCCTCGATCGATCTCGAAACCAACACCGTGTACGTCGGCACCGGCAACAACTACTCGGCCCCGAGCAAGGCCGAAGCGTGCGAGCAGGAAGCCGAAGAACACGAAAGCTCCAACGCGAGATGCACCTCGCCGCTGGACTACTTCGACAGCGTGATCGCGCTCAACCTCGAAACCGGAGCGCTCCGCTGGGGGCACAAGGTCGAGGGCTGGGACGCCTACAACATCGCCTGCGCGTTCGGCAAATCCGGCCTGAACTGGTGCCCGACCGGCAAGAACCCGGACTTCGACTTCGGCGGCTCGGCGCCCAACCTGTTCACCATCCACGGCAAAGAGGTCGTCGGGGACGGACAGAAGAGCGGCATCTACTGGGTCTTCAACGCCCGCACCGGCAGGCTCGTATGGGACACGCTCGTCGGTCCCGGCACCGGCACCGGCGGCGTCGAGTGGGGCACCGCCTACGACGGCAGCCGCATCTACGTGCCCGAGGCCGACCCCAACGTGTTCGGGCCAGCGATCGAATACGAACTCGCCGACGGCGAAAAGGTCGCCGGCGGCTCGTGGGCCGCCCTGGAACCGGCCACCGGCGCGTTCGATTGGCAGGTCGCCACGCCCGGCGGCGCGGCCGCGCTCGCGCCCCCCAGCGCTGCCGACGGCGTGGTGTTCGTCGGCAGCATGGCCTCCGCTGCCGGCGAAGCCAACATGCTCGCGCTCGAAGCCGCCACCGGCAAGACGCTGTGGAGCTTCCAGGCGGAAGGCTCGGTCGTCGCCGGCCCCGCGATCGTCGACGGCACCGTCTACTGGGGCGACGGCTACGGCCGCTTCGGGCTGAAACAGTGGACCGGCGCGCACACGCTCTACGCCTTCTCGCTCGAAGGCAAGTAAGCGGCGAAGCCGGCGACCAGCTCGGCGAGGCGGTCGGGCTGGTCGATCATCGAGAACGTGCGCGAGCCGCCGATCACCTCCATGCGCGCCTGCGGCAGCGCCGCCGCGAGCCGTTCGCCGTCCTCGAGGGGGAAGAAGGCGTCGTCCTCGGACCAGGCCACCAGCGCCGGCTTCGTGAACCGCGGCAGGCCCGCGGCCGCCTGGAGCGTCGTGCGCTGGTTCAGCGAGGCGGTGAACCGCCGCAGGTCCTCGCGTACGCGCGCGTCCGCGAGCGCCGGCCGCAGCCACTCGACCACGAGCTCGTCGATGTCGGCGTACGCGAGCGCGCCGTATGCGCGCCGGCGCCCCAGCCGGCTGCGCAGAGGCTGCAGCGCCGCCCGGAACGCCGGCCGCAGCTTCGCCGCGGCGATGAACGGCTTCAGGATCGGCGGTGGGAAGTGCTCGAAGGCGTCGCAGCTCGTCAGCACCAGCGCCCCCAGCCGCTCCGGGGAGGAGGCGGCGACGATCTGGGCGATCGCCCCGCCGGTGTCGTTGCCCACGAGCACCGCGTCCGCGAGCGAGAGCTCGTCGATCAGCTCGCACACCATCCCCGCGATCGACTCCATCGTCAGCTCCGCGCCGTCCGCCATCGCCTCGGTGTGGGCGCCCAGCGGCCACGTCGGCGCCACGCACTGAAAGCCGCGGGCGGCCAGCCGCTCGCCGAGGGCGGCCCACAGCGAGCCGCCCATCGCAAAGCCGTGCACGAACACCAGCGGGCGCCCGTCGGCGGGGCCATACCGCCGATAATGGATCGTTCCGGCGGCAAGGGACACAGCGGGCATGAGCATCCTCCAGACAATTTGCGTGCAGGCTGCACGTAAGATACCAACAGACTGCCTGTAAGTGCGGCGTACGCAGGCACAGCGGTCGGCGGCCACCCAGGAGGCGCTGCGCGAAGCCGCCCGCCGCCTGTGGGGGCGGCGGGGCTACGCGGAGGTCTCGACCCCCGAGATCGCGCAGGCGGCCGGCGTCACCAGGGGGGCCATGTACCACCAGTTCCCGCACAAGAGCGCGCTGTTCGTCGCCGTGCTCGAAGCCGTCGAGACCGAGCTCATGGGGCGGCTCGCCGCCACCGTCGCCGCCGCCGGGCCCGAGACGCCGGCCGACGCGTTCCACGCCGCCGCCGACGCCTGGATCGACATCGCCAGCGAGCCCGAGATCCGCCAGCTGGTGATGCTGGACGCCCCCAGCGTGCTCGGCTGGGCCGCGTTTCGCGAGGTCTCCCAGCGCTACGCGCTCGGCATGACCGAAGAGCTCCTCGGCGAAGCGATCGAGGCGGGGCAGCTGCGGCCGCAGCCCGTTCGCCCGCTCGCCACCGTGCTGCTCGGCGCGCTCGACGAGGCCGCGATGTCGATCGCAAACGCGCAGGACGTCGAGCGCGAGCGCGAGCAGGTGCGCGCCGTCGTGCACACGCTCATCGACGGCTTCACCGTTCGCTGAGGCCGCCGCCGCCGGCCGGGCCCGCCAGGGACGCGATCGCCCCGCTCGAACGCTCGCGCCGCCCACCGGGCCTGCCGGGCGCGCCCGGCGGCACGCGACGGGCCGGCGCTCACAGCACGAACGGGATCAGCATCTTCGTCCGCGCCCTGTAGCCCGGATAGGCGGAGGGGAACGCGCGCGCCATGATCCCTTCCTCGACCCGCGCGCTGTACAGGAAGTACGGCGCGCTCACCGCGAACGCGACCAGCCAGTACAGGTTGGTGGCCAGCGCCGTGCCCAGCATGCCCAGCAGGATGCCCGTGTAGATCGGGTGGCGCACCAGCCGGTAGGGGCCCGAGGTGACGAGCTCGGGCTCGTCCTTCTCGCTCATCGGCATGCCCCAGTTGCGGCCGAGATGCACCCGCGCCCACACCGCCAGCGCGAGGCCGCCCGCGAGCACGATCGCGCCGAGCGCCCGCAGGGCGGCGTCATGGACCGTCAGGCCGCCGGCTCTGAAGATGCGCAGCAGCACGAACGCGACGAGCGCGATGCGCAGGCCCGGCGCGAAGCTGCGCCTGCCGCCCGCGCGCGCCTTGGCGCTGCGGGAGGCGATCAGCCAGTAGAGCCAGAAGACGACCCAGACGGCGAGGATGGAGACGCTGAAAGCGGACATCGGAAGGTATCGCGGGGATCTCCAGGGAGAGTATGTAGCGCGCCGCGCGCCGTCATCGGCTCGCAGGTCGATCTGCGCCTCGACCCGTGGGGGGAGGGGGAGCGCGAGCTCGCAGGCTCGTGCCGCCGGCCCCGGCCGGAAGCCGCGGCGCCGCAGACATCGCAGGGACGCGCTGTCAAGCCCACCGCCCGCGGGCGCGCGCCGCAGCGCGCGCTGCGCCCTTCAGGAATGTCGCCCAGCTGCCGAGGACTGTAGGGATCACCAGCGGAAGGAGCCGAGCACCGATGGCAGCGCCCACGATGGAGAAGTGTCGACTGGTCACGCGCAGCGACTTCGACGGCCTGGTGTGCGCCGCCCTGCTCAAAGAGCTCGGCGTCCTCGAGGAGATCAAGTTCGTGCACCCCAAGGACATGCAGGACGGCTTGATCGAGCTGAGCGAGCGCGACATCACCACCAACCTGCCCTATGTGCCCGGCGTGCGGCTCGCCTTCGATCACCACGAGAGCGAGAAGGTGCGGCTCGCCCACAGCGCCGAGAACCACATCATCGTCGCGGGCGCGCGCTCCGCTGCGCGCGTGGTCTACGACTACTTCGGCGGCGCCGAGCGCTTCACGCGGGTCACCGAGACGCTGATGGCGGCCGTCGACAAGGCCGACAGCGCGCTCTTCTCGCTCGAGGAGATCCTGCGGCCGAGCGGCTGGATCCTGCTGAGCTTCCTGATGGACCCGCGCACCGGCCTCGGTCGCTTCCGCGACTTCCGCATCTCCAACTACGAGCTGATGATGCAGCTGATCGACGCCTGCCTGGAGTGCAGCGTCGAGCAGGTGCTCGAGTTGCCCGACGTGGTCGAACGCGTCACGCTGTACGAGGAGCACGCCGCCGCCGCGCTCGCGCAGCTGCGCGCCTGCTCGCGCGTGCACAGCAACCTGGTGGTGCTCGACCTGCGCGAGCAGGAGGTGATCCACCCGACCAACCGCTTCACGATCTACGCGCTGCACCCCGACTGCAACGTCTCGATCCACGCGCTGTGGGGCCTGGCGCAGCAGAACACCGTGTTCGCGATGGGAAAGTCGATCGTCAACCGCACCAGCCGCACCGACGTCGGCACGCTGATGCTCTCCTACGGCGGCGGCGGGCACGAGGCGGCCGGGACCTGCCAGGTCGCCAACGGCGACGCCGGCAGGGTGCTCGGCGAGCTGATCGAGCGCGTCACCGCCGACGGCTGATCGAGCGCGTCACCGCGGGGATGGGCGGCGAGCGCCCTGGCGAGCGCCGGCCCTGCGTTCGGGGTGGCGCGAGGCGCCTCCATATGCGAACATACGTTCGTATGAGGCGGGAGCGATCGAACGGGCTCGATGACGCGCATATGCCACTCCGAGAGATGGCGGATCGACGTCAGACGGTCATTGGAGTGGCAGACCTAGCTCCGGCACTCGCGGAACTGGCTGACGGACGTCGGTCGCATTCCTCTCTGCCGCCAGGGAGAGTTGGGCGATGAGCACGATCAACAGCTACAAGGCCGAGCTTGCGAAATTCCTCCAAGGGTTCGGAGCCAACGTCAGGCGCGCGCGGCTGGCCAAGAGCCCGCGCTGCTCGCAGGAACAGCTCTCGCACGCAACCAGGCTGCACCGCACCGAGATCGGCAAAATCGAGCAGGGCCTGGTCGAGCCGCGCCTGACCACGCTGGTGATCCTCGCCGACGGCCTCGGCGTCGGCGTCGACGAGCTGCTCAGCGGGCTCGCGGTCCCGGTGGAGCGCAAACCCTCGCCGCACCCCGATCCCTGGTGAGCGCCGGGCTCGATCCGAGCTGAGCCCGATCCCACGGCCCCGCTCGGCCTCGCCCGGCCGGCGGGGAGCGACCGCTCGAGCCTCACAGCAGATGGCGCAGGCGCCACCCCAGTGAGGGGCCGCGCAGCGGCCCCAGCGCCAGCGCGCCGGTCCTCGTCGAGGGGGCGATGCTGACCGTGGCCAGCCGCTCGCCGGCGCGCACGCTGCGGCCGTGCGCGCCCGGCCGCACGCTCACCGCGTACGCGAGCCCGCCCCATCCGAGCCCCCGCAGCGCGGCGGCCGTGGCGGCGTCGGTCCAGCGCCCGTCGGCCGCGCTCGCTCGCAGCACGCGCGTGCCGCGCGGCAGCAGCGTGCGCACCCGCACGCTCGCCGCCACCGAGTCCGCCAGCCGGCGCGCGCTCGTCAGCGCCGCTTCCACGTAGCCGCCGGAGCGCTGGCCGAGCACCACCCCCAGCACCGTCAGGCGACGCCCCGACACGGTGGTGCGCTTCACGAACACCAGGCAGCCGCCGGCCGCGCTGTCGGAGCCGGTCTTCAGGCCCACGAAGCCTTCGCGCCCGACCAGCGCGTCGTAGTTCTCGACGCGCCCCACCACCGGCAGCCTCGCCGAGCGCTCGTCGGCGATCGCCGCCAGCGCCGGCACGCCCATCGCCGCCCGCGCCAGCAGCAACTGGTCTCGGGCGGTGGAGACGGTGCTCGCCTCGAAGCCGCTCGGGTCCGTGTAGCGGGTGGAGCTCATGCCCAACCCCCTCGCCGTGGCGTTCATGCGCGTCACGAAGGCGCCCGCCGCGCCAGCGTCGTGCGCCGCGAGCAGCGCGGCCACGTTGTTGGCCGAGGGCAGCAGCAGCGCCTCGAGCGCCTGGCGCTCGCTCAGCCGCTCCCCGGCGAGCACTGGCAGCACCGACTCGTCCAGCGCCGCGCGCTCGCGCTCTTCGGCCGCCTCGGCCGCCGTGATCGTCATCTCGAAGCCTTCGCTCCCCCTCGCCAGCGGGTGCTCGCGCAGCGTCAGATAGGCGGTCATCACCTTGGCCACGCTTGCGATCGGCACCGGGCGCTGGCGCTCGGGCTCGGCCGCGGCGCCCACCCCGCGCACTTCCACCGCCGCCTCGCCTGCGCGCGGCCACGCGAACGCCGGGCCCGCGCCGGGCAGGCGCACGTAGGCGGCCAGCGTGCGCTGCAGGCGCAGCGGCGGCGGCGCCTCGGTGTCGAGCCGCAACGCCAGCGCTGCCAGCAGCGCCGCCAGCGCCAGCGCGATCGCCGGCAACCAGCGCGAGCGCCTGCCGGCGCTCGCTCCCGGCCCTGCCCGTGCTCGCCGCCTCACAGGCGCAAGACCGTAGCGCAGCCGCGCCGCGCCGCGCGCAGGCCGCACGCGCGCATGCGCCCCACCCGGTGAGGATCCACCGGCGATGGCGGGCGCCGCGCCGCGCGCAGGCCGCACGCGCGCATGCGCCCACCTGTCCGTGCGATGATCCGCCGGCGATGGCGCGCCTGCCCCAGCTGGACCCCGCGCAAGCCGAGGAGCCCGTCCGGACGGCGCTCGCGCGCCTGCCGCAGCTCGCGATCTTCTCGACCGTGGCCAACGCCCAGGGCAGCTTCGTCAACTGGCTGCGCTTCGGCGGCGACTGCCTGGATCCCGAGCTGTTCGATCCCGTGCTGCGCGAGCTGGCGATCCTGCGCGTCGCGCGGCTCACGCCCGGAGCGGAGTACGAGTGGGCTCAGCACGTGCCCATCCTGCTGGCCGTCGGCGGCGAGCGCGAGCAGGTCGCCGCGCTCGCAGGCGACGAGCTCGAGGCGGCCGCGCTCGGCGAGGACGGCAGGCTGGTGGTGCGCTTCACCAGCCAGGTGGTGCTCGACGCCACGCCCGACGAGAGCACCTTCGCGGCCATGCGCGAGCGCTTCAGCACGGCTGAGATCGTGCAGCTGCTGCTCGTCATCGGCCAGTACATGATGGTGGGACGCGTGATGGCCACCGCCCAGCTCGAGGTCGACGCGGTGCTGGGCGAGGAGGTGCTCGCCGGCATCGAGCGCAGCGGTCACGCACGCCGAGCCGGCGGCTGAGACGCGGCGCGGCGCGCCGTCCGCGCCACGCCGGTCAGCCGCCGGAGGCGCGCCGCCGCCCGCGAGCGCGCCGCCGGCGCCGCGCCGCCCGCGCATCGCGCGCGCTCAGCGCCCGGCCGGAGGCGGAGGTCAGCGCCCGCCGGAGGCGAAGGCCAGCGCCCGCCGGAGGGGGAGGCCAGCGCCCGGCCGGAGGCGGAGGTCAGCGCCCGCCGGAGGCGGAGGGGCTCGCGCTGGCCGCCGCGGCCATGCTCGCGTTCGCGCGGATCACCTGCGCGCAGGCCGCCGGGTCGTCGTAGAAGGGCACGTGCCCGGCGCCCAGCGTCACGTGCGTCGCCCACGGCAGCAGCGCCCGTGCGCGCGGCGCCTGCAGCCGGTACGGGAGCAGGCGGTCGCGCCGGCCCCAGGCGATCGTCACCGGCGTGCTGCGCAGCTGCTCGCCGGCCATGAAGCGGTAGTCGTCGAACGCCGCCAGGGCGCCCTTCAGCGCCGGCGCCGCCCACGCGTCGCGCAGCGTCGCCAGCGCCTCGGAGACGGGCAGCCGCGACGGATAGCCGAAGTTCTGGGAGAACAGCGCCACGCGTCCCCAGCGCGTGCGCGCCAGCGCTTCGACGGCCGCGCGCGCGCCCTTCGGCGTGTCCGCCAGCGCCGCCAGCGATAGCTGGCAGAAGCGGCGCTCGGCGGCTGTCCAGAAGCCGGCCGGCGAAAAGGCCGTGACCGATCGCGCCGCGCGCCCGCGCGCGAGCTCCAGCGCGATCGCACCGCCCATCGAGTTGCCCGCCACGTGCGGGCGCTCCAGCCCCAGCTCCGCGAGGAACCACTCGAAGGCGTCCGCGTAGGCGGGGATGCTCGGCACGATCCCGCGCGAAAGCGGCGCCGAGCGCCCGAAGCCCGGTGAGTCGCAGGCGATCACGTCGAACTCGCCGCACAGGCGCGCGATCACCGGCTCCCACGCCTGCCAGTGGTGTCCCACGCCGTGCAGCAGCACCAGCGGCGGCCCCTCGCCCTCGCGGTGGTAGTTGATGTGATGGCTCACGCGGCGGGTGGGTCGGCTCGGACCAGGTCCGCGCCGCGCTCGGCGATCATGATCGTGGGCGCGTTCGTGTTGCCGCCGGTGATCGTCGGCATCACCGACGCGTCGATCACCCGCAACCCGGTCAGGCCGTGCACCCGCAGGCGCGAGTCCACCACCGCTTCGGGGTGGCTGTCGCTCATGCGCGCCGTGCCCACCGGGTGGTAGATCAGCATCAGCCGCCGGCGCACGTCGGCCGCCAGCTCCGCGTCGTCCTCGTTCCCCGCCCCAGGCTTGAGCTCCCTGACGATCGTCTCCGCCAGCGGGCTCTGCGCCGCGATCCCGCGCGCGAGGCGCACGCCGGCGATGAGCGAGGCGAGGTCGTCGGGCTCCGACAGCGCGTTGGTCACGATCCGCGGCTTCTCGCGGGGCTCGGCCGAGCGCAGCCACACCTGCCCGCGCGCCTGCGGCGAGACCAGCACCGGCGCGATCACCGCGCAGTGGCCGTCGTAGCGCTCCGCGCCGTGGTCTTCGTAATAGGCCGCGCCCATGTGCAGCTGCACGTCCGCCGCCGGCAGCCCGCCGCGGGTGCGGGTGAAGGCGACGACCTCGGCGATCGTCGAGGTCAGCTTGCCCGAGCGCCGCAGCAGCCACTCGGCCAGCGAGCGGGGGCTGTCGGCGCGGTACAGCGTGTTGCGGTCGGACACCTCCCACAGCACGGTCACGAACGGATGGTCCTGCAGGTTGCGCCCCACGCCCGGCAGCTCGTGGCGGGGGCGCACCCCCGCCGCGCGCAGCTCCTCGCCAGCGCCCACGCCGGAGAGCAGCAGCAGCTGCGGCGAGCCGATCGCGCCGGCGCACAGCAGCACCTCGCGCCGCGCCCGCACGAGCTCCTCGCCGCGGCGGCCGCTGGCCACGCGCACGCCGATCGCACGGTCTCCCTCGAACGCCACGCCGAGCGCCGTCGCACGCTTGCGCAGGCGCAGGTTCGGCCGCGCCAGCGCCGGGCGCAGGTACGCGTCGGCGGCGCTGAAGCGCGCGCCGCCGCGCTGCGTCACCTGGAACATCGACACGCCGTCCTGCTCGGGACCGTTGCAGTCGGCGATGCGGGGGATGCCGGCCGCCTCGCTGGCCGCGATCAGGCGGGCGCCCAGCGGCCGCGGCGAGCGCTGCTCGCTCACGCGCAGCGGCCCGCCCACGCCGTGGTGCTCGGAGGCGCCGCGCACGTTGTCCTCCGAGCGGATGAAGTACGGCAGCACCTGCGCGTAGCCCCAGCCGTCGGCCCCCTGCTGCTGCCAGCCGTCGTAGTCGAGCGGACGGCCGCGCACGTACAGCATCGCGTTCATCGAGCTGCAGCCGCCGACCATCTTGCCGCGCGGGATGTACAGCCGGCGCCCGTCCACGTGCGGCTCCGGCTCGGTCGCGAAGTCCCAGTCGAGCTTGCTGTGGAACTGCTCGGAGAAGGCCGCCGGGATCTTCACCTTCGGCGAGCGGTCGCCGCCGCCCGCCTCCAGCAGCAGCACGCTCGCCGCGGGGTCCTCGCTGAGGCGGTTGGCCAGCACGCACCCGGCCGAGCCCGCGCCCACGATCACGTAGTCGTAGCCGGCCGTGCTCATGCCAGCGCCACCGGCGCCCCCTCGCGCGCCGCCCGCTGCGGCTGCGCGTGCTGCGGCGCCGCGCTGAAGCGGTACTCCGCGCTGTCCAGGCGCGCGGTCCGCTTCAGGTACTCGCGCATGTAGCCGGGCCAGTTGGCCACGATGCGCCCCTGCTCGTCGCGGTACCAGGAGTCGCAGCTCGTCCACGCCGTGCCGGCGAAGCGCGCCTGCAGCTCGCGGTCGCTGGCCGCCTCCACCTCGGCGCGCACCTCGATCGCGCCGGCGCGCCGGTCGCGCAGGCGCTGCAGCGCCTGGCGCATGTACGCGGCCTGCGCCTCCAGGTACACCAGGATCGAGCCGCCCGAGGTGTTGGTGTTGGGCCCGTAAAGCATGAACATATTGGGGAAGCCGGGCACGCACATGCCGAGGTGCGCGTGCGCCCCGCCCGCCCAGTGCTCGCCCAGCTGCAGGCCGTCCACGCCCTCGATGCGCATCGGGAACATGAAGTCGTTGGTGCGGAAGCCGGTCGCCCAGATCACGCAATCGAGCTCGTGCTCGCGCCCGTCCGCGGTGACGATGCCCGCTGCGGTCATGCGCTCGATCGGCTCCGTCACGAGCTCCACGTTGGCGCGTTCCAGCGTCGGCAGGAACTGCGAGCTGAAGAGGATGCGCTTGCAGCCGAAGGTGTAGTCGGGCCACACGCGCGCGCGCAGCCGCTCGTCCTTCAGCTGCGAGCGCATGAAGGCCGCCGAGCGCGCCCCGGCCAGCCGGCCGACCGTGCGCGGGTGGCGGATCGCCAGCGTCAGCGACTCGGTGTACTGGAAGACGAAGCGCCGCCGCGCCGCCTGCAGGCCCGGCACGCGTTCGATCGCCGCCTTCACCGGCTCCGGGTAGCGCCGGTTCAGGCGCGGCAGGAACCAGTTGCCGGTGCGCTGGAAGACCGTCAGGTGAGCTACCTGCGGCGCGATCTCGGGCACGAACTGCACAGCGCTCGCGCCGGTGCCCACCACCGCCACGCGCCTGCCCGCGAGCCGGTAGCCGTGATCCCACGCGGCCGAATGGAAGCTGTGGCCCGCGAACGCCTCCGCGCCCTCGATGCGAGGGCGGTGGGGCTGGTGCAGCTGCCCGGTGGCGATCACCAGCACGTCCGCCTCGTAGCTCTCGCCGCCCGCGGTGCGCACCTGCCAGCGGCAGCGCTCCGCGTCCCACGCGCAGTCGCTCACCTCGCGTCCGGTCAGCACCAGCTCCGCGACACCGTGCTCGGCCGCGAGCTCGTGCAGGTAGGAGAGGATCTCCGCCTGCGGCGAGCACAGCCGCGACCAGTCGCGGCGCTGCGCGTAGGACAGCGAGTAGAGGTGGCTCGGCACGTCGCACGCCGCCCCCGGATAGTGGTTGTAGAACCAGGTGCCGCCGAGCGCGTCCGCCTTCTCGAGGATCGTCACGTCCTCGATCCCGTGCCGGCGCAGCTCGATCGCCGCCGCGATGCCGCCGAAGCCCGCGCCCACGATCAGCACGCTCGGGCGTGAGGTGGACGACTGCGGACCCACCGCTGCGGCTGACATGAGACTCCTCCTAGACGTTCCCTGCTGCTGCGGTCAACCTTATGCGCTCGCGGCCCCCGGCGCCGCGGAGCCGCCCGCCGGCGCTGCCCCGGCGGCGCTTGCGCCGGCCGCAGGGCCGCCCGCCGGCGCCGCAGAGCCGCCTGCCGGCGCCGCCGCGGCGACGTTCGCGCCGGCCGCCGCCAGGGTGGCCTGCAGCCACTCCGCGGCGGACGGGAGCTCGCGCGGGTCGATGCGGTGGGTGGCCTCCGACTCGTGGTAGTCGACCTGCAGGCCGCCGTCGCGCAGGCGCTCCGCGGCGTCCCTGGCGAAGTCCACGTCGATCACCGAGTCGAGCCGTCCGTGCGCGATCAGCGCGCGCACCGCGCGGTGCGCCGGCAGGTCCGCGCTCCAGCCCTCGACCGTGGGGATGAATCCCGAGAAGGCGAGGATGCCCGCCACCGCCGGGCGGTCCGCGCCGAGGCCCAGCGCATAGCTCATCGCGGCGCCCATCGAGAAGCCGCCCAGCACCGTCTGGCGGGGCCCGAGCCCGGTCCGCTCCCACAGCTGCTCGTGCAGCTCCGCCAGCTGGCGGTAGGCGGCGTGGAAGGTGCCGGGGTCGGGGAAGCCCACCCGCGAGACCACGTACCAGTGGTAGCCGGGCGAGCCCGGCAGCGTGAGCGGGGCGCGCGGCGTCACCGTCAGCAGCCGGCGCTCGGGGTCGAGCACGCCGGCCAGCGCCAGCAGGTCCCGCTCGTCGGTGCCGCGGCCGTGGTGCAGCACGAGCAGCCCCTCCGGCTCGCCGGCCGCCGGGCGCTCCTGCGCCACCAGCTCGCTCACGCCAGCGTTCGCTCCTCGCGCGGTATGTGGGGCGCCAGCTCGCGCCGCGCGATCGACAGCTTGTGCACCTCGTCGGGGCCGTCCGCGAGGCGCAGCGTGCGCAGGTGCGCCCACGCGCTCGCCAAGCCGAAGTCGTCGGACACGCCGCCGCCGCCGTGCACCTGGATCGCGCGGTCGAGCACCTTCAGCGCCACGTTCGGCGCCGCCACCTTGATCGCCGCGATCTCCGTGCGCGCGTGGCGGTTGCCGACCGTGTCCATCATCCACGCCGCCTTCAGCGTCAACAGGCGCGCCATCTCGATCTCGATGCGCGACTCCGCGATCCAGTCGAGGACGTTGCCGCGGGTGGCCAGCGGCGCCCCGAACGTGACCCGCGACACCGCCCGCTTGCACAGCGCCTCCAGCGCCCGCTCGGCCGCGCCGATCGCCCGCATGCAGTGGTGGATGCGCCCTGGCCCAAGCCGCGCCTGGGCGATCATGAAGCCGTCTCCCTCCTTGGAGATCACGTTCTCCACCGGCACGCGCACGTCGGTGAACTCGATTTCCCCGTGGCCGTCCTGGTCGGCGTACCCAAACACCGGCAGGTTGCGCAGCACCGTCACCCCCGGCGTGTCCAGCGGCACCAGGATCTGGCTCTGCTGGGTGTACGTCGGCGCGTCCGGGTTGGTCTTGCCCATCACGATCATGATCTTGCAGTTGGGGTGGAACACGTTCGTGATCCACCACTTGCGCCCGTTCAGCACGTATTCGGCGCCGTCGCGCTCGATGCTCAGCGCGACGTTGGTCGCGTCTGAGCTCGCCACGCCCGGCTCGGTCATCGCGAACGCACTCCTTATCTCTCCATCGAGGAGCGGCCTCAGCCAACGCTCCTTCTGCTCGTCGGTGCCGAACTGGTGCAGCACCTCCATGTTGCCCGTGTCCGGCGCCGAGCAGTTGCACGCCTCCGAGGCGATCTGCGAGCGCCCCAGGATCTCCGCCAGCGGCGCGTAGTCCGCGTTGGAGAGGCCCGCCCCGTCCTCCTCGTCGGGCAGGAACAAGTTCCACAGGCCCAGCTCCCGCGCCCGCGCCTTCAGCTCCTCCATCACCGGCGCATGGTGGTGGGGGTCGCCCGACTCGCGCATCTGGCGCGCGTACACCTCCTCCGCCGGGTAGACGTGCTCGTCCATGAACGCGCTCAGGCGCTCCTTGAACTCGATGCAGCGCGGGCTCGGCTCGAAGTCCATGCGTCCCTCCTCCCCTCCCGGGGACCGTACGACGGCAGCGGTCACCTAGGATCATCGCCGATGAGCGCCAAGGACGTCAGCTACAGCGACGCCGGCGTCGACTACGACGCGCTCGACGCCGCCAAGCGCATGGCGATGGCCAAGGCGCTGTCCACCTCGCAGCTGCTCACCGCGCGCGGCGGGCGCGCGCTCGACGCCTCGCGCGGCGAGCCCGCCTTCGTGTTCGAGCACGGCGGCCAGGCGCTGGCGTTCGTCGTCGAGGGTCTCGGCACCAAGTCGGTGATCGCGCGGCACGTGCTCGAAGGCCAGGGCGTGGACCGCTTCGCCGACGTCGCCTACGACACCGTCGCCGCGATCCTCAACGACCTCTGCTGCGTGGGCGCGCTGCCGCTCGTCGTCAACGCCTACTTCGCCACCGGCGCCTCCGACTGGTACAGCCGGCCCGAGCGCACCGCCTCGCTGCTCGAGGGCTGGCGCCGCGCTTGCGCCGACGCCGGCTGCGTGTGGGGGGGAGGGGAGTCCCCCTCGCTGCCGGGGCTGCTGGCGGAGGACGACATCGAGCTCGCCGGCGCCGCCGTGGGCGCGGTGCCGCACGGACGCGCGCCGATCCTCGGCGAGCTGCTGAGCGCCGGCGACGAGATCGTGCTGGTCGCCTCGACCGGCCTGCACGCCAACGGCGCCTCGCTCGCGCGCATGGTCGCCCACCGGCTCCCCGCCGGCTACGCCACCCCGGTCGCCGGCGGCGCCAGCTTCGGCGAGGCGCTGCTCGAGCCCTCCGCGATGTACGTGCCGCTGGTGGCTGCGCTGCTCGAGCGCGGCCAGGAGATCAGCTACGCCAGTCACGTCACCGGTCACGGCTTGCTCAAGCTGATGCGGCCCGCGCGCGAGCTTCGCTACCGGATCGAGCGCCTGCCGCCCGTCCCGAGCGTCCTGGAGTTCCTCGTGGAGCAGGCCGGGCTGGACGCCCAGGCGGCCTACTCGACCTTCAACATGGGCGTCGGCTATGCGCTCTACTGCGCTCCCGGCGCCGGCGCCGCCGTCGCCGCGCTCGCCGTCGAGCTCGGGCTCGAAGCGTTCGTCGCGGGGCGCATCGAGGAGGGGCCGAGAGAGGTCGTGCTCGAGCCCGTGGGGGTCCGCTTCGCCGGCGAGCGCCTGGAGCTGTCCATCGAGCAAGGCTCACGCTGAAGTCGAGCGTTAATCAGGTCGCAATCCGCATGATCCAGCCATTTTGGCGCCCAGAGGTCGCGCACCATCGCTTGAACGCGTCCCGCGAGACGGATATGGTTTGCGCCAGTTACTCGCCACTAGTTCCCCGGCGGCGGTCGCCGGGAATCTCGATGTCGCCGGACCGGCATGGCTCCGGAGCTACCCGGGTCGAGGGCGGAGCTGTCCATCAAAAGAGGAGAGAATCGATGCGCAGAGCATCCACCTGTCTTGCCATTGTCGGCCTCGCGCTGCTGTCGCTGCCGGCGATCGCCTCGGCGGTGCCGACGGTGAAGTTCAAAGCCGTCGCGGTGCCGATCCCGGGCTTCCCACACACCGGCAACATCCTCGGTGCAGGCGCGGCGCTGCAGTCCGAATACACGATCGAAGGCACCGAATACTTCGGCTCGCCGCCGCCGATCATCGGCGTCAACTTCTACCTGCCCAAAGGCACAGTGCTGCACCCCAGCGGCTTCCCCACCTGCAGCGAACAGACCGTAGAACAGTTCGGCCCGATCAAGTGCCCCAAGGGCTCCCAGGCCGGCCCGATCGGCGCGGCGCTCGGCTACGTCACGCTGGGCGGCGAACGCGTGGAAGAGACCACCGAAATCTTCTCCTTCTACAAGCCGGGCGGCGGCTTCATCTTCTTCACCGACGGGCACACGCCCGTGTCGCTGGAAATCCTCTCGCCGGGCCACTACAAGAACTTCGTCGGCGGCGGCGGCTACGGCCCCGAGCTCGAAGTCACCGTGCCTGAGGTGGCGAGCGTGCCGGGAGCCCCGTTCGCGTCGGTCAAGACGATCAAAGTCAAGGCCGGCTCCGCCTACAAGAAGAACGGCAAGACGATCTACTACGGCCGCGTGCCGAAGAAGTGCCCCAAGGGCGGTTTCCCGATCAAGACCGAAGTGATCTTCGCCGAAAACGGCGAAGAGTCGAAACCGATCTCGGTTCCGGCCACCTACAAGGCGCCGTGCCCGCGCAAGTAGCCCACACGGAGGGTTTGCGCCATTGACGGCGTAGCCTCCAGGGGAGCTGGTTCGATGGGCGACCTCGCCGCTGTGGCGGGGTCGCCCGCTGGTTGTGAGCGCAAGGAAGGATCGGGTTGAGGCAGGAGATCGTGGGGTCGAGGAGGTGGGTGGCCGGGATCGCGGGAGCGCTCGGCATGGCCGCGATCGTCGCGATCGTGCTGCTCGCCACGGCTGCCGGCGGCACCAACGGCGCCTACAAGGTGCGCGCCATCTTCGACGACGCCGGCAACCTGATCCCCGGCGAGAACGTCAAGATCGACGGCGTCAAGGTCGGTACGGTGCAGTCGGTCACGCCCACCCCGCAGGCCAAGGCCGCGGTCGTGCTCAGCATCGAAAACGCCGGGTTCAAGGACTTCCGCGAAGACGCCAGCTGCACGATCCGCATCCAGTCGCTGATCGGCGAGAAGTACGTGGACTGCCTGCCCACGCAGCCGCGCGTCGAAGGCTCGCCGCTGCCGCCGCCGCTGCGCAAGGTGCCCAACGGGCAGGAAGGGGCCGGCGAGCGCCTGCTGTCCGTGCAGCACACGCACAGCCCCGTCGACGTGGACCTGCTCGGCGACATCGACCGCCTGCCCGAACGCGAGCGCTTCACGATCATCCTCAACGAACTCGGCGCGGGGCTCGCCGGGCGCGGCAGCGACCTCGGCGAAGTGATCAAGCGCGCCAACCCCGCGCTGGAAGAACTCGACAAGGTGCTCGCGATCCTCGCCAGCGAGAACAAGGTGCTGGCGAAACTGGCGGTCGACTCCGACAAGGCGCTCGGCCCCTTCGCCAAGGTGCGCGAACACGTCGCCGACTTCGTCGTGCAGAGCAACAAGGTCTCGCAGGCCACCGCCGCCACGCGCGGGTCGCTGGAACGCAACCTCAAGCTGCTGCCGCCGTTCCTCGAACGGCTCGGCCCGGCGCTCGAACGCGTGCAGCGCTTCGCCGAACAGACCACGCCCACGTTCACCGCCCTGAAAGCGGCCGCGCCCGGCCTCGACAAGACGTTCACGAGCCTGCCGGCGTTCGCGAAGAGCAACGAAAAGTTCTTCGCCAGCCTCGGTCAGACCGCGAAGGTCTCCGGTCCGGCGCTGGTCGGCACCAAACCGCTGCTCAAACAGCTGCAGCGGCTCGGCAACTCCGCGCTGCCGTTCACCGGCAACTTCGAAGGCCTGTTCAAGAGCCTGCGCGAAACCGGCGGGCTCGAGCGGATCATGGACTTCGTCTTCCTCGGCACCGGCGCCGCCAACGGCTACGACGCGCTCGGGCACTTCCTGCGCGCCGAGGGCGTCGGCAACGGCTGCCTCACGTACACGATCGCGCCCTCCTCCGACGCCGGCTGCCGGCGCAAGCTGTTCAACAGCTCCACCGCCAGCTCCGGCGCGCAGGCGTCCTCGACCAAAGCCGCCTCCGCCAGCGCCGCCTCGGCGATCGACTCGAGCTCCACCAGCGTGCTGATGGCGCGCACGCTCGCCGTGATGCAAGGCGCGACCCCAGCCCAGGCGCTCGCCAAATACCCCGGTCCCGCCACCAGCGCCGCAGGCCAGGCCGGCACGCCCGCGCAGGCCGCGGAAGGCGCCGGCGCGTCCTCGCAGCCGGCCGCGCCGGTCGGCGGCTCGACCTCCGGCACCACCTACTACACGCCCGGCGAAGAAGCCGAAGCAGGCGGCCTGCTGCTCAACTACCTGCTCGGGAGCGAATGAGGCGATGAGCCGCACGCAGCCCAGGATCACGCCGCTGGCCTGCGCCCTGGCGATCGGCGCGCTGGCGCTGACCGTGCCCGCGCCCAGCCTCGCCGCATCGTCCCCGCAGGTGGAACCGACCCCGGCCGGGGCGAGCGAAACGACGAGCGCCGCCACCACGACCACCACCGTCGCTCCCGCCGGCGAAGTCGCACCCAGCACGAGCGCTCAGGAAGCTGCTCCCACGGGCGCTGCGCCCGGCGAAGCCGAAGCCGTCGCGGGCGCGGGCGCGGGCGCGGGCGAAGCGGCGCCCGAAGTGGAGGCGCAGCGAACGCAGGGGGCGAGCGCGAGCGGCACGCGCGCGCGCCGGCAGCGCGGGGCACGACGCACGGGGGGCGCGCGCACGCAGCCCGGCGGAGGCGCGAGCAGCGGCGGCGCGCGCGCCAAGCACAAGGCGCCCGCCCCCGGCACGCTCACGCCGGCGTTGCCGTTCTCGCTGCAGTCCCCGCTCTCGGGCGTGCCCGACTTCTTCATCGAAAGCTTCCAGGTGCCTCCCTTCCTGCTGCCGATCTTCCAGGCCGCCGGCACCGCCTACGGGATCCCCTGGCAGGTGCTCGCCGCGATCAACGAGGTCGAGACCGACTACGGCCGCGACCTCAGCGTCTCCAGCGCCGGCGCGGAGGGCTGGATGCAGTTCCTGCCCGAGGAGTGGGCGCAGTACGGCGTGGACGCTAACGGCGACGGCTGGGAGGACCCCTACAACCCCGCCGACGCGATCTTCGCCGCCGCCCGCTACCTGCGCGCCGCCGGCGGCGCCAGCGACATCAAGGCGGCCGTCTACTCCTACAACCACTCGCAGTCCTACGTCGAATCGGTGATGCTGCGCGCGCAGCTGCTCGGCGCCACTCCCTCCGAACTGCTGGGCGCGATCACGGGGCTGACCGAGGCGCGCTTCCCGGTGCACGCGCCGTCGCACTTCAGCGACGGCTTCCCCACCGCGCCCGCCAGCGCCGGGGAGCCCGCCAAGGCGCTCGTGGGCACCACCATCTACACGCAGGCCGGCGCCCCCGTGATCGCGGTGCAGGACGGCGAAGTGGTGCAGGTCGGCGACTCGCCCTCGCTGGGGCGCTTCGTCGCCTTGCGCGACGCCTACGGCAACACCTACGTGTACGCGCAGCTCGGCGAAGTGTCGTCCGTCTACCCCGTGCTCGAGCCGCGCCTGCACAGCGCCGTCAGCGCGCGCATCGCCGGCGCCGAGCAGAGCAGGCCCCGGCGCGAAGCGGCGCCCAGCGGGCCGGCCACGGCCGGCGCGCAGCCGCGCTCGCCGCTGTCCGAGCAGGCGACCATCTCCGAACTGGCGCTCGGCGCCGCGGCCGGCCTGGAAGCCAGCGCCGCCACGCGGCCGCGCTCGTCGCGGCAGCGGGCCAAGCGCCGCCACCACCGGCGGGCCGACGCTCGCGTGCACGCCTTCGCCGAAGGGGCCGACGAGGTCTACCTGCAGCCGCTCGTCGCCGGCGTGCAGGTGATCGCCGGGACCGTGCTGGGCCACGCCGGCGAGAGCGGCGAAGCCTCCGGCGGCGCGCCGTCCCAGCAGGGCGAAGGCCCGCACATCCTCTTCCAGATCCGCCCCGCCGGCGTGGACGCGCCGCTGGTCGACCCCAAGCCGATTCTCGACGGCTGGGTCGCGCTCGAAGACAGCTCGATCTTCAGGGCCAAGGGGGAGAACCCGTTCCTGGCCACCTCGCCGACCGTCGGGCAGGTGCTGCTCGAGTCCAAGCAGCAGCTCGAGCCGCAGGTGCTGCACGACCCCGGCATACGCCTCGGCCGCTGTGCACGCCAGGACGTGCAGGAGGGCAGGGTGGACAAGCGCGTGCTGGCGATGCTCGAGTACCTGTCGGTGTCGGCGCTCAGGCCGACCGTGTCCGGGCTTCCCTGCACGCGCGCAGCAAGCGCCGCGACGGCCGCCAACGCTCCGGTCGGCGCCGCCAGCGAGGCGGTCGCGATCACCGCCGTCAACGGCGTGCCGATCGCCGGGCACCAGGGCCCCGGCTCGCTCGCCGACCAGACCGTGCGCAAGCTGCTGATGCTGCAGGGCCTGTCCCGGCCCAAGCGCATCGTCAGCCTGATGAGCTATCCGGGCGCCGCCGGCGTGCTGGCGGGCCCGCGCGGCGCCGACGCGATCCGCGTGGCCTTCGCCAAGCCCGGCGGCGGCGCGCGG
Source organism: Solirubrobacteraceae bacterium (assembly GCA_035508735.1). Classification (GTDB taxonomy): domain Bacteria; phylum Actinomycetota; class Thermoleophilia; order Solirubrobacterales; family Solirubrobacteraceae; genus Palsa-744. The sequence continues at coordinate 36,588 of DATJMM010000035.1, forward strand.
GCGGCCGCCGACGCCGCCTCGGGCCTCTCGCGCGGAGAGTGGATCGAGCTGGTCGACCGCCTCGGCGAGATCCCCGACCCGACCGTGCCCGGCGGTCACTCGAGCGCCTCGGTGGCCGACGGCGCGTCGTCCACGCAGGGGGAAGCCGCCGGCGAAGGAGCAGCGCGTGGCCACGACTAGCCCCCCGCCGGGCCCATCCGCCTCGCCGCCGCCCTCCGGGCCCGCCGGCGGCGCTCGCAGCACGGCGCGCGCCAGGCGCTCCGGCCGCCTGCGCGCGGCCGTGTTCGGGGCGCTCGCGCTGGTCGTGCTGATCGTCGCCTACCTCGTGTTCGTCCCCGCCAAAGGCGCCAGCTACAAGCTCGAGTTCGCCGAAGCCGACCAGCTCGTGCGCGGCGACCAGGTGGAGGTGGGCGGCGTGCCCGTCGGCAGCGTCACCAACATCGAACTCACGCACGACTACAAAGCGGTGGTCACGATCCACGTCGACTCCTCGCTCGTGCCGCTGCACCACGGCACCGTCGCCCAGGTGCGGGTGCCCTCGCTGACGACCGTCGCCAACCGTTACATCCAGCTCGCGCTCGGCCCCAACAACTACCCCGCCTACCCCGCCGGCGCCACGCTGCCGGCGAGCGTCACGCGCGAAGTCACCGACCTCGACGCGCTGTTCGACACGCTCAACCCGAAGACCCGCAAGGGCCTGCAGGGAGTGATCCGCGGCTTCGCCGAAACCTATCTCGGGCAGGGCCACAACTTCAGCGTCTCGACCGAATACTTCCCGCCGGCGATCAGCGCGGCCACGCACTTCTTCTCCGAGCTCACGCGCGAACAGCCGGTGTTCACGAAGTTCCTGGTGGAAAGCGCCAAGGCCGTCACCACGATCGGGGCGCGCCAGGAATCGCTCGCCGACCTGATCGAAAACCAGAACAAGACCTTCCAGGCGGTCGGCGCCAACCAGCGCGACCTGGCGCGCGGCCTCAAACAGCTGCCGGGGGCGCTCAGGCAGGGCAACAAGACCTTCTCCCAACTGCCCGCCACGTTCGCCGCGCTGAGCGAACTGGTGAAGGCCTCGCGGGGCCCGGTGACCCAGGCGCAGAACAAGCTGCTCGACCGCCTGCGCCCGCTGCTCGTCACCGCCACCCCGGTGGTGCACGAGTTCAGCCAGGTGTTCAGCCGGCCGGGGGCGGACAACGACCTCACCGACCTGGCGCGCGCGCTGCCGGCGCTCGCCAAGCGGCTCACCACGGCCTCGCCCGTCACCGTCACCGCGCTCAAGGAATCGGTGCCCATCACCGCCGTGTTCGGGCCCTACGCCCCGGATCTCGCCGGCACGCTGCGCACCTTCGGCGAGGGCGCCGGCTACTACGACGCCGACGGCCACTACATCCACGCCACGCCCGTGCTGCCCGACTTCACGCTCGGCGAAGACGGCACGCTGAAACCCGCCGGCAGCGCCGAAGCCGCGCTGGCCGGCCTGGAGACCGGCCAGCTGCGGCGCTGCCCTGGCGCCGCCACCGAGCCCGCCGAAGACGGCTCCTCGCCGTTCGTCGACGGCGAACTGCTCTCGTGCGACCCGACGGAGACCCCGTGAACCGCCGTCCGAGCTCGCTCGCCGCAAGCCCGCTGCTGATCGGCGCCATCACCACGCTGATCGTGGTGGTGGCGGTGTTCCTGTCCTACAACGCCAACAACGGCCTGCCGTTCGTGCCCACCTACGACATCAACGTCGAACTGCCGCAGGCCTCGGGCCTGCAGCGGGCCAACCAGGTGCGCATCGCCGGCAGCCGGGTCGGCATCGTGGGCTCGCTCACGCCCCGCCAGAACCCCCGCACCGGCCGCATCACGGTGATCGCGAAGCTGAGGCTGGAAAAGAAGTACGAGCCGCTGCCGGCCGACACCAGGGCGGTGGTGCAGTCCGTCTCCTCGGTCGGGCTCAAGTACCTCGAACTCGAAAAGGGCCGCTCCAGCGCGAAGCTCGAGCCGGGGGCGACGATCCCGCTCGCGCAGACGCGCGAACCCGTCGACATCGAAGAACTCTTCAATATGTTCGACAAGCCGACGCGCACCGCGATCAAGGTCAACACCAACAACTTCGGCGACGGCCTGGCCGGGCGCGGCCTGAGCATCAACCAGACGATCCACGAACTGCGCCCGCTGGTGGCCAACGCGATCCCCGCCCTGCACAACCTCGCCGCGCCGCAGACCGGCCTGCGCCAGCTGTTCGTCGACCTCGACCGCGCCGCCTCGCAGACCGCGCCCGTGGCCCAGCAGAACGCCGAGCTGTTCACCGACCTCGACACCTTCTTCAAGGCGTGGGGCGAAGTGAGCTCGTCGATCGAAGCCGCCAACAAGGGCGGGCCGCCCTCGCTCGAACAGGCGATCTACTCGCTGCCGCACGAGAAGCCCTTCTACGAAGCGGCGGCCCAGTTCATGCGGCTGCTGCGCCCGAGCGCGCAGGCGCTGCGCACGGTCGCGCCGCAGCTCGGACACGCCTTCTCGGTCGGCGCCAAGAACCTCGCCGCGGCCACCGCGCTGAACACGCGCCTGGCCGAATCCAACCAGGCGCTTGAGGAATTCACGCAGAACCCGGTGATCCCGCTGGCCCTCGAAGACTTCTCGGAAACGCTCGAAACCGGCAACCCGCTGCTCGCCGGGATCGCGCCCGAGCAGGTCAACTGCAACTACTGGACGCTGTTCTTCCGCAACATCGCGAGTCTCGAGGCCGAGAACGTCGGCGTCGGCACCGTCGCCCGCGCCGGCGTCGTGCTGGCGCCCAGCGGCGTCAACAACGAGGGCTACCCGGCCTCCGCGATCGCCGACGGCCCGTCGATCGAACGCGCCGCCAAGGGCAGCTCGGTGATCGTCGACAACAACCACCTCCACTACAACCCCTACCCGAACGTCACGGGGCCGGGACAGGGCGACGTGTGCGAAGCTGGCAACGAGACCTACGTCCCCGGCAAGGCCTCGGTCGGCACGCTGCCGGCCGCCGACGTCACCGGCAACCGCGAACTCACCAGCCGCGAAGACGACCTGTTCGGCGAAAAGTACCCGGCGGCCACGCTCAAGGCGCTCGGTCTCGGCAAGCCCGCGCCCAAGCAGAAGGCGAAGCCGAAGCGGGGCGCCAAGCACAAGTCGAAGGCGAAGGGGAAGGGCAAATGAGGCTCCCGCGCCTGTGGCGGCGCCAGGGCCGCGTGCCCGTCGCGGAGCTGCAACGCCGCTCCAACCCCGTGCGCGCCGGCGTGGTGCTGATCGTGATCCTCGCGATCGCCGTCTACTTCGGCTTCACCAAGCACATCCCGTTCAAACACGGCTTCCGCCTGAAGGCCGAGTTCGCGAGCGCCATCAACATCCAGCCGAAATCCCCCGTGCGCATCGCCGGCGTCAACGTCGGGCAGGTCACCGGGATCGAGCGCCGCGGCAACACCGGGCTGGTGAGCATGGAAATCGAATCGCGCGGCCTGCCGATCCACGCCGACGCCACCGTCAAGATCCGCCCGCGGCTGTTCCTCGAAGGCAACTGGTTCGTCGAACTGAAGCCCGGCAGCCCGTCCGCGCGCACGGTCTCCTCCGGCTACACGATCCCGGTCGCCCAGACCGCCGACCCCGTGCAGCTCGACCAGGTGCTCGACGCCCTCAACACCGACACGCGCGCCAACCTCCAGACCTTCCTGATCGAATACGGCGAAGCGCTCACGCACAAGCCCGACGCCGCCGAAAACGCGGCGCAGGAACCGGAAGTGCGCGGGCTCAACGCCGCCCAGGCGCTCAACCGGACCTACGCGCGCGGGCCCAAGTCGCTGCGCGGCGGCGCGATCGACACGCAGGCCGTGACCGGCACCGAACCGCACGACCTCTCCAAGCTCGTCGCCGCCATCGGCAAGGTCACCGCCGCGCTCAACGTGCACGAACAGGACCTCAGCGAACTGTTCCCCAACTTCAACAGCTTCTTCGCCTCGCTGGCCTCGCAGTCCACCGCGCTCAGGCGGCTGGTGGCCGAGCTGCCCGGCACGCTGCACAGCGTGCGAGCCGGGCTGCGCGGCCTCGACGAATCGTTCGCCCCGACGCGCGCGTTCGCCCACGACATCCTGCCCGGCGTGCGCAACACGCCGCGGACCGTCGCCGCCGTGCTGCCGTGGATCGACCAGGTCGAAGCGTCGCTCGGTCCCGAAGAGCTCGGCGGCGTCGCCAAGGGCCTGTACGCGTCCGTGCCCTCGCTGGCCCGCCTGCAGAGCGAACAGACGACCGTCTACACCCAGACCGAAGCGTTCAACAAGTGCATGACCAACGTGATCTACCCCGCTGGCAACACCAAGATCCAGGACGGCTCCAGCACCACCGGCGTCGAAAACTACAAGGAATTCTGGTACAGCCTGGTGGGCCTGAGCAGCATCGGCCAGGGCTTCACCGGCAACGGCCCGATGGCGCGCTTCCTCGTCGGCAACAGCGGCCAGACGCTGCGCTCGACGCCCGCGGGCGTGCTCGGCAGCAGCCTCAAAGGCGAACAGCTGCTCACCCGCTCGCCGCTGCAGCCGCTCGGCACGCGTCCCGCCTTCCCCAGGGAAGAGCCCCCATATGAGCCGCTCGTGCCCTGCTACAAGCAGGCGCTGCCGGACTTCAACGGCCCGCTCTCGCAGGGCCCCGCGGACGGGAGCGGGCAGGAATGAACCCGGCCCCCAGCCACGAAGGCGGCCTCAGCGTCCGCGACCAGATCGAGCGCTACCGCTCGGCCTTCATCGCGGTGGTCACGCTGGTGCTGATCGCCGCCGTCGTCGGCGGCTACATCCTCGCCCACGAGAACCTCAAGCTGCCCTCGTGGTTCCCGGTGCTGGGGCACAGCTACTTCAAGCTCGACGCCGAATTCCAGACTGCGCAGGCGGTCACGCCGGGGCAGGGCCAGGCCGTCACCATCGCCGGCGCCAAGATCGGCGAAATCGAGAGCGTCGACCTGCGCCACGGCGTCGCGCTCGTGACGATGAGGGTGCAGCCCAAGTACGCGGCGCACATCTACAAGAACGCGACCATGCTGCTGCGTCCGAAGACGCAGCTGCAGGACATCACCGTCGAGGTCAGCCCCGGCACGCCGTCGGCGGGCAAACTGCGCAGCGGCGAGGTGCTGCCCGTCGCGCAGACGGCCGCCAACGTCGACTTCGACGAGTTCCTCGCCGGCTTCGACGCGGAAACGCGCTCCTACCTGCAGGAGCTGCTGGCGGGGCTGGGCATCGGCCTCAAGGGCAACGGCCGCACGCTCGGCGCCGCGCTCAAGCGCTTCGACCCCACCGCCCGCTACACCGAAGAGATCGCCACCGAGCTCGAAGCGCGCCACGCCAACGTGGCGCGCTCGATCCACAACTTCCGCCTGCTGATCGAAGCGCTCGGCGACAAGGACCAGCAGCTCTCGCAGCTGGTCGACTCCTCCAACGCGGTGTTCGCCACCTTCCGCAAGGAGGAAGCCGCCTTCCGCAAGACGCTCGCGCTGCTGCCCGGCGCCCTGCACAAGACCGGCGTGGGGCTGTCCAAGCTCGCCACCGCCACGCACGTGCTCGGTCCCACCCTGCACGAGCTCGAGCCGTTCGCGCGCGCGCTCGGGCCCGCCAACGAAGCCACGCGCAAGCTCTCGCTGCAGAGCACGCCGATCATCAAGAACGAGGTGCGGCCGTTCGCGCGCGAAATCGTGCCGGTCGTGAACGAACTCGGCCCCGCCACCGAAAAGCTCGGCCAGGCGCTGCCGAAACTGGCCACCAGCTTCGCGGTCCTGAACGAATTCTTCAACGAGATCGCCTACAACCCAGGGTCGAGCAAGGCCGGCTTCCTGTTCTTCGTGGACTGGGGCAACCACGACCTCGACAGCGTGCTCAGCACCGCCGACGCCAACGGCGTGCTCGGCCGCACGCTCGTGTACTTCAGCTGCCAGGTGCTGCCGCTGTTCAAAGGCGCCTCCGAAGTCAATCCCACGGTGAACCTGCTGGTGAGCCTGCTCAAGCCGCCCACCAAGCAGGAATGCATCAACGAGGGGATCATCAAAACCGCGAGCGCCGCCTCGCGCGAGCGGAGCGCCATCGCGCACAAGCCCAAGGCTCCCTTCTCCACGCTCGGCCAGCACCCCTTCGGAGGCAGGGGCTGAGATGCAGAAGCGCGCTCCCACGCTCGGCAACCTGCTCGTGATCGTGCTGTTCGTGCTCAGCTGCTTCGGCCTGCTGATGTTCCTGTGGGAGTCCTTCGGCGGGCCGCTGCCGCTGAAGCCGAAGGGCTACCGCGTCACGATCGCCTTCCCGCGCTCCTTCTCGCTGGCCGAAGAGTCCGACGTGCGCATCAGCGGCGTGGAAGTGGGGCACGTGGTCTCGCTCAGCGTGGGGCCGCAGGGGCGCACCCGCGCGATCCTGGAAATCGCCGGCCGCTACGCGCCGATCCGCGCCGACATGCACGCGATCCTGCGCCAGAAGACGATCATCGGCGAGACCTACGTGCAGCTGAAGCCCGAGGGCGACCGCGGGCCCTACCTGCGCGACGGCGGCCAGCTCGCCAACGCCCAGGTGGAACCGTCGGTCACGCTCGACGACATCCTCTCGGCGCTCAACGGCAAGACCAGGCGCGCCTTCCAGATCTGGCAGGAAGCCGTCGCCGAAGGCATCGACGGCCGCGGCGAACAGATCAACGCCTCCTTCGCCCAACTCGAACCGTTCGTGGAAAGCGCCAACAGGCTGGTGACGCTGCTCGACCAGCAGGAAGGCGCGGTGCGCGCGCTCGTGCACAACACCGGCGTGGTGTTCAACGCGCTCGCCAGCCGCGACCACCAGCTCGAAGGCACGATCGCCAACGGCGAGCGCACCTTCCACGCCGCCGCCGCAGCGAGCTCCGCCTTCGCCGAGGCCTTCCGCCTGCTGCCGGGCTTCCAGCGCAACTCGCGCGTCGCGCTGAAAGAAACCGACCGCTTCGCCGCCATCGCCGTCCCCTACTTCGACGAATTCTCCGTCACCGAGCGCAAGCTCGCCGCGCTGCTGAAGTCCGCCAAGCCCTTCTCGCCGCAGTTCAACCGCTTCCTCAGCGCGCTCGGACCGCTCACCAAGGCGGCCAAGACCGGCCTGCCGGACCTGAAGAAGGCGCTGAACCTGTCGGTGCCGGTGCTCGAAAACCTCCGCCCGGTGCTGCACAACCTCGATCCGTTCCTGCAGTACCTCGGCGAATACGTGCCCGAGCTGCAGGCCTTCTTCGCCAACACCGCGGCCGCCTCGGAGGCCACCGAACCGAGCAGCGACCTGCCGGTCGGGGCGCCCAAGCAGCACCTGCTGACCGCCATGCAGGTGCTGACCCCCGAGAGCCTCGCCGTCTACCCGAGCCGCATCGGCACCGACCGCGCCAACGCCTACCCGCACTCCGGCGCCTACAGCTCGCTGGCGAGCGGCCTGCAGGTGTTCAGCTCGAAGGCGTGCGCGGACTCCGCGCCGGCGGTCGAAGGCCCCGGCAACGAAATCGTCTCCGAAGAACTCATCAAGCAGCTCACGCACCCGCCCAACGCGGGCGAATCGCCGGTCGCCAACGAACCCGAAAGCGCCAACCAGGTGGCTGCGCCCTCGTGCGTGCAGCAGGGCCCGTTCACGTTCAACGGCGAAACCAGCCAGTTCCCCCACGCGGTATACAAGCCGAAGTGATGGACGACGAGGAGCTGCACCCCAACCCCGCCGCGGCGTCCGACCGCGCCACCACCTTCGGCGAGCGCATCGTCGGCGGCGCCGAGCCGGTCGAGGACCGCCACCAGTACCACTCGAGCGAGGCCGACTTCGCCGGCGAGGCCGACGACCCGCGCTGGTCGATCCGCTGCCTGGACGTGCACAAGCGCCTCGGCGGGGTGCCCGTGCTCGACGGGCTCAACGTGGCCTTCCCCGAGGACACGATCACGGTCGTGCTCGGGCCGTCCGGCACCGGCAAGAGCGTGCTGATCAAGCACATCATCGGCCTGATGTTCCCCGACTCCGGCGACGTGGTCGTCAAAGGCCAGAAGGTCAAAGAGCTGACGATGCCGGAGCTGCTGAGGCTGCGCCGCAAGATCGGCGTGCTGTTCCAGGACGGCGCGCTGTTCGGCTCGATGAACGTGTTCGACAACGTCGCCTTCCCGCTGCGCCCGCACACCGATATGTCCGAGGCCGACATCGCCGCGCGCGTGCGCCAGCGCCTCGCCGACGTGGGCCTGGCGGAGGCCGTGGACGACCTGCCCTCGCAGTTGTCCGGCGGCATGCGCAAGCGCGCCGGCTTCGCGCGCGCGCTGGTGATGGAGCCCGACATCGTGATCTTCGACGAGCCCGACTCGGGCCTCGACCCGGTGCGCACCGCGCTGCTGTGCGACCTGATCCAGGAGATGCACCAGATCTACAAGGGCACCTACCTGGTGGTCACGCACAACATCGCCTCCGCGCGCCAGATCGGCGAATACATCGCGATCCTGTGGCGCGGGCGGATCGTCGAAGCGGGCGACGCCGAGCAGATGTTCTCCTCCGAGAACCCGTTCGTGCGCCAGTTCCTCAGCGGCTCCGCCGAGGGGCCGCTGACGATGGACTGAGGGCGTCGCCGCGCAGGCCGCCCCGGGGCGCGGGCGCGTGCCCGCGCGCAGCCGCCCTTGCAGACACATGACTGTGGCGCGCGCCGCGCCGTATGCGAACATACGTTCGCATGATCGTGTGCGTGCACTCCCCCCGCCTGGAGCTGGTGATGGCCGGCGGCGACCGCTCCAGGATCCTCCGCCAGACGCTGGCGGGCAGCCCGCTGGCGGTGGCGCCGGCGCCCGGCGCCGCATCGTCCCCGCAGGGGCAGCAGCGCATCGGCGAGGTCTCGGGGGCCGCGGAAGCGCACGGCGTCGTCAGGGGGATGGCGCTGGGCGAGGCGCTGGCCCGCTGCCCCCGCCTGGCGCTCCTGCCCGCCGATCCCGTGCGGGTGGCGGAGGCGTGGGAGGCGGCGCTGGAGGCGCTGGAATCGATCGGCGCGGCCGTCGAGCCGGCCGGTCCGGGGCTCGCCTACTTCGAGGCCGACGCCCTGCGCGGCGTCCACGGCACGCGCGCGGCCGCCGTGATCGCCGCCAGGCGCGCGGTGGCGTCCTGCGACGGGGCCGGGCTCGGGACCAGGCTGCCGGTGCGCGTGGGCGGCGGACCAACGCGGTTCTGCGCGCTGGCCGCCGCGCTCGAGGCGCGCTCGTCGCGGCCGCTGGTGTGGGAGGGGCGGGAGGCCCGGCGCTGGCTGTCCGGGCGCCCGCTCGGCCTGCTCGCCTTCAGGCGCGAGACGGCGCCGCTGGTGGCGCCGCTCGCGCGCCTCGGCGTGCGCACGCTGGGCGAGCTCGAGCGGCTGGGGCGCGCGGCGCTGGCCGACCGCTTCGGGGCGGCGGGGGTGCTGGCCCACAGGCTCGCGTGCGGCGAGGACGCCCCGCTGCGCGCCCGTCGCCTGGAGGAGCGCCTGCAGGAGGAGATGGAGGTCGGCGACGCCAGCTGCGGCGAGGCGCTGGGGCGCGTGCTGGGCGTGCTCGTGAACCGGCTGCTGGCGCGCTCTGAGCGGCGCGGGCGCACGCTGCGCGCGGTCACGCTCTCGGCGCGCCTGCTGACCGGGGGCGGCTGGCGCGAGCACGTGGTGTTCCGCCAGCCGCGCGCCGATCCCGAGCGCATCTGGCTGGCGCTGTCGCTGCGCCTGCCCTCGCTGCCCGCCCCGGCCGGCGCGCTCGCGCTGGCGGTCGATCGCTACGGGCCGCCGGCGAGCGAGCAGGGCGAGCTGTTCGCGCAGGAGCTCGCCGGGGGGCGCAGCGAAGCCCGGCGCGCCCGGCCGGCCCGCTCCGGGGGGCGCCCGCGCTCGTGGCCGGGAGCGCCCTCGCCGGCGCGCGCCGCGCGCCTGCGCGACGCGCTCGCCCAGGTGCGCGCCGTGGCAGGGCCGGACGCGGCGCTGCGCGCGGTGTGCGTGGACCCCGACTCGCGCGTCCCGGAGCGGCGCGTGGTGCTGGCGCCGATCCCCGACTGAAGGCCGCGATGAACCGCGCTCTGAACCGCCCACGTCCCGCGCGCGTGAGCTGGCGCGAGGGCATGCCGGCGGCGGTCGACGGCGAAGCGATCGAGGCGCTGCGCGAGTCCTGGCTGGTGGAGGATCGCTGGTGGACCGAGCGCCCGCTGCGCCGCCGCTACTGGGAGCTGGTGGGCGCGCGCGGGCGCAACGTGGTCGTCTTCCACGATCTGGTGTCCGATCGCTGGTTTCTCCAGGGAGCCTCGGCCTAGCCACCGCGAGGGCGCCGATGTCCACGCGGATGGGTGGGGTCCCGTACATAGAGCTGCACTGCCACTCCGCCTACTCGTTCCTGGACGGGGCCTCGCTGCCGCACGAGCTGGCGCAGCGCGCCGGCGAGCTGGGGCACGCGGCGCTCGCGCTGACCGACCACAACTCCCTGTCGGGCTCGATGGAGCTCGCCCAGGCCGCCTCCGACTGCGGCCTCAGGGCGATCCACGGCGCGGAGGTGGACGTGCGACTGGCGTCA
>DATJMM010000036.1:0-70079 GCA_035508735.1 Solirubrobacteraceae bacterium
AACTCCTGCTGGCCGTAGGCCACGACGGGTGCACCGGATATCGACGTCCCGCCTTCGGCCTGAGCCGAGGGAGCGACGAGAAGTGCGATCAGGCATAGAGCAGCGAGGCTCGCGCGACGCACGGCATCCCCCTTACGAATCGAATGGGCGGGAGCATACCGTTAGATGGCACCGAGGCAGCGGTCTTTGGTCGCCGCGTGGGCGCGGTTGATCGCGACAGGCCGACGGCCAGCCTCCGATCTCACCGGCCTGGTCCCATGCCGGTCTCGCGCTTCAAACAGGAGATCGCGATCGTCCGGCGAAGGAACCCCCGATGGATCGCTCGTTCGCGGGCCGGCTAGGACTCGGCAGCCTCACCCACGCACCGGCGCGCAAGCAGGCGCGCCGCCCGGCTCGACCCCGCGGCGCCTCGAAACGCGGTTCGGGCGCGAACGCGACGCGCACGATCGACGCGGCGATCGAGCTGCTGCTGCGCGCGCCGGCGGGGCTGGCGCGGCTGCTGGCGAGCGGCTGGGCGCTGGTCCGGGCGCGCAAGCGCCTGCGGATCGCGCTGATTGCGGCGCTGATCGCGCTGCCACTGCTGGGCGGCGGCTGGCTTTGGCTGCGCCACTCCTCGCTGGTGGCGGTGGAGCACGTGAAGGTGAGCGGGGTGCACGGTGGCGACGCCTCGGCGATCGAGGCGGCGCTGCGCGAGGCGGCGAAAGGCATGAGCACGCTGGACGTGCAGCAGGGCAAGCTGCGCGCGGCGGTGGCCTCCTATCCGGTGGTGGGTGAATTGCGGGTGCACGCGAGCTTCCCCCACGGCCTGAGGATCCAGGTGGTCGAGCAGCCGCCGGTGGCGGTGCTGAGCGCGGGCGGGGCGCAGACGGCGGTGGCGGCGGACGGCGTGGTGCTGGGCACGCAGCACGTCTCGGGCGCGCTGCCGCAGCTGGCGGGGCCGGTGCAGCTGACGCCGGGCGAGCACGTCCGCGACGCGAAGCTGGTGGCGGCGCTGACGGTGCTGGGGGCGGCGCCGCAGGCGCTGCGCAACTCGACCGAACGCGCCTTCAGCGGCTCGAAGGGCTTGACGCTGGTGATGCACGGAGGGCTGCGCGCCTACTTCGGGGACGCGACGCGGACGCACGCGAAGTGGGCGGCGCTGGCGCGTGTGCTGGCTGACCCGGGCTCGGCGGGGGCGACCTACGTCGACGTGCGCGTGCCGGAACGTCCCGCGGCCGGCTTCCCGGCGGGGGTGGCTCCGCCGGCGGTGGAAGGCAGTGGCGGCGAAGCGGCGAGCGGGGGCACGGGCGGATCGACGGAATCGATCGCGGAAAGCCTCACCTCGGCGGCGGGAGGTCCGGAAGCGGCGGCGCGCTCCGCGACCTCGGAAAGCGAAGCCGAATCCAAGGGCGGCTCTTCCGAAGCGTCGGGCGGCTCCTCCGAAGGGGAAGCGAAAGCGGGAGGGGAAGCAGAAGGCGGCGCGAGCGAACCGACGTCCGAAGCAGGTGAAGGCGGCGGCACCGAAAGCTCCGGATAAGCCCGAGACAACCCTCGACCTCGACTGGAGGTTGACCCCACGACGAGAGCTTCCTCATGCACTGGTCGAGAGATCGCCGATCTGCAACGAACGTTGCGGAACTGGCGGCCGTCGTTGACAGGGCGAAGATCCCTGCATAACGTGCACAACCCGGCGGGTGTGGTGGCATATATGCTGCCAACTCTACATTCCTACTGAAGGCTTCGGACGGAACCCATCATGGAGAGCAGCGGCAGCTATCTGGCGGTCATCAAGGTGGTCGGCGTGGGGGGCGGCGGCACCAACGCTGTCAGCCGCATGGTCGACGCGGGCCTGCGCGGCGTGGAGTTCATCGCCGCCAACACCGACGCGCAGGCCTTGGCCATGTGCGATGCCGACGTGAAGCTCAACATCGGCCACGAGTCCACCAAGGGGCTCGGCGCGGGCGCCAACCCGGACGTGGGGCTGGCGGCGGCGTCGGAGTCGCGCGACGACGTGAAGGAGGCGCTGAAGGGCGCGGACATGGTGTTCGTGACCGCGGGCGAGGGCGGCGGCACCGGCACCGGCGCGGCGCCGGTGATCGCGGAGATCGCCAAGAACGAGATCGGCGCGCTGACCGTGGGCGTGGTGACGCGGCCGTTCGACTTCGAGGGCTCCCAGCGCGCGCGCCAGGCGATCGAGGGGATCGAGCGCCTGCGCGAGGTGGTGGACACGCTGATCGTGATCCCCAACGAGAAGCTGCTGGCGGTGGTGGAGCGGCGCACCTCGATGCTCGACGCCTTCCGCGAGGCCGACAACGTGCTGCGCCAGGGCGTCCAGGGCATCACCGACCTGATCACCATCCCCGGCCTGATCAACCTCGACTTCGCCGACGTGCGCACGATCATGCAGGACGCCGGCTCGGCGCTGATGGGCATCGGCACGGCATCCGGCGAGAGCCGCGCCGCCGAGGCCGCGCGCGCGGCGATCTCCTCGCCGCTGCTGGAAGAGTCCGTCGACGGCGCCACCGGCATCCTCTTGAACATCACCGGCGGCAAAGACCTGGGGCTGTTCGAGGTCAACGACGCCGCCGAGATCATCCAGGGCGAGGCCGACCCCAACGCCAACATCATCTTCGGCGCGGTGATCGACGAGGGCATGGGCGACGAGGTGCGCGTGACCGTGATCGGCACCGGCTTCGACCACCGTCCCGGCGGCCTGCGCTCGTCCTCGCGCCGCGAGGGCCGCGCCGGCGCGCGCCCCGACCGCAACCCCCGCATCTCCGATCGCACCCGCTCCTCGCTGGAGATCTCCGACGAGGACATCGACGTGCCGCCGTTCCTGAGATGAGCGACCGGCGCATCGCGGCGCGCGCGGCGATCTCGACGGCAATGCGCAAGCCGGCGGGAGGCGCCCGATGATCATCACGACCATGAACGACCTGCCCGGCTACCGCATCGACGAGGTGCTGGGCGAGGTGTTCGGCCTGACCGTGCGCTCGCGCAACCTCGGCTCGCAGATCGGGGCGGGGCTGAAGTCACTCGTCGGCGGCGAGCTGAAGGGCATGACCAAGATGCTCGCCGAAGGCCGCCTGCACGCACAGGAGCGCCTGGAAGAGGAGGCCGGCGCTCGTGGCGCGGACGCGGTGATCGCCTTCCGCTTCGACACCTCCGAGCTGGGCGGCACCTGGACGGAGATCTGCGCCTACGGCACCGCGGTGAAGGCCAGCCGCATCTAGCGCCCGCGGGCGCCGGCCGCAGGCGCCGGCCGCAGGCGCCGGCTGCAGGCGCCGGCCGCGGGCGCCCGCCGCGGGCGCTTGCGCCGTCCGGCGGCCCCCGCCGCGCGGGCGGGTCCTCAGGCGGGCAGGAAGTCCAGCAGCAGGCGGTTGACCTGCTCGGGGGCCTCCAGCTGCATCCAATGGCCGGGACCGTCGATGCGCTCGTAGCGCCAGGGGCCCGACACGCCCGCGGCCGAGCGCGTCATCTGGCCCTCGGTGAGCGCGAAGTCGCCGCTGCTCCACACGCCCATCGTGGGGGCGCTCACCGGCGGCACCTCCAGCCGCCGCGCCAGGAACGCCTCCGGGCGCATGTTGGCGCGGTAGTAGTTGAGCGCGGGGGTGAGCGAGCTGTCTCGCTCCAGCTCCGCGATCACCGCGTCGGCGTCGGGGTGCCCTCCCCAGGCGCGGAAGTTCGCCCAGCCGTCCGCCGACAGCCACTCCTCCGCCACCCCTGAGAACTGGAACAGCAGCATGTACCACGACCGCTGCTGCTGGGTCAGCGTCTGATCGGCCAGGAACGTCGCCGGGTGCCCCACCGCGAGCGCCGCCAGGTGGTCGACGCGCTCGCCGAACACCGCGCCGAGCGCCCACGCGACCGCGGCGCCCCAATCGTGGCCCACCACGTGCGCGCGCCCCGCGCCCGCGTCGTCCAGCACCGCCAGCACGTCGCCGGCCAGCAGGTGCATCGCATAGTCCTGTGGCTGGGAGGGCTTGTCCGAGCGCCCGTATCCGCGCATGTCCGGCACGATCACCTTGAAGCCGGCGTGCGCCAGCGCCGGCGCCTGGTGTCGCCACAGCCGCGCCGAGTCGGGGAAGCCGTGCAGCAGCACCACCGGCCGGCCCTCGCCGAGGACGTCGTACTCGATCCCCACCCCGTCGTTCCGAGCGCGCATGCGGCCCCATCGTATGCGCGCCGCGCCGCCGTCCGCGGCGCGGGCGCCGTCGCGCCCGCCGCCGCGGCCCTCGCGGCTCGCCAACGCCGCTCATGGCGCCGCCGGCGTGAAGCGCCCGGCGGCGTGCCCCATCGCTCGCCGGCGCCGCTCACCACCGTGGCGAACGTCTCCGCGGTGAGGTCGAGCGCCAGCTCGCGGTCGCCGACGCGCCGCCAGAAGAAGGCGGGCTCGCTCTGCCGCTAGCCTGGGCCCATGTCCTCGACGGCCCCGCCGCTGCTGCGGCGCACCCCACTGTACGACCAGCACGTGCGGGCCGGGGCGAAGCTGGTGGACTTCGCCGGCTGGGAGATGCCGGTTCAGTACGCCGGCGTGATCGAGGAGCACATGGCGGTGCGCGGCTCCTGCGGCATCTTCGACGTCTCGCACATGGGGCAGATCGAGACCAGCGGCCCCGGCGCGACGGCGCTGCTGCAGCGGCTGCTGTCCAACGACGTGAGCAAGGTCCCCGTCGGCGGCGCGCAGTACGGCGTGCTCTGTCGCGAGGACGGCGGCGTGCTGGACGACCTCTTCACCTACCGTCTCGAGGCCGAGCGCTACCTCACCGTGACCAACGCCGCCAACCACGTGCGCGACCTGGCGTGGTGGAGCGCGCACGCGATCGAGGCGCAGGACGTGCAGGTGCGCGACGGCATCGAGGACTGGGCGATGCTGGCCGTGCAGGGACCGCTCGCGCGCGAGGCCGTGCAGGCCATCTCCGACCGGCCGCTGCCGGCGCGCATGATGGCCGAGTGGCGCCGGCTGGCCGGCGCCGAGGCGATCGTCTGCGGCACCGGCTACACCGGCGAGGACGGCGTGGAGCTGCTGTGCGCGCCGGCCGACGCGCCGGCGCTGTGGGAGGAGATCGTGCGTCGCGGCGCCGCGCCGGCGGGCCTCGGCGCGCGCGACACGCTGCGTCTGGAGGTCTGCTACCACCTGTACGGCAACGACCTCACGGTCGAGCGGGGGCCGATCGAGGCGGGACTCGGCTGGTGCTGCAAGGAGGACACCGGCTTCATCGGTGCCGAGGCGGTGCGCCGTGCGCGCAGGGAGGGCCCCGCCGAACGGCTGGTGGCGTTCGCGATCGAGGGCCCCGGCATCGCGCGCGCGGGCAACCCGATCGCGGGCGGCGGCGAGGTCACCAGCGGCACGCTCTCGCCGTGCCTGAGAACCGGCATCGGCCTCGCCTACGTGCCCGCCGCGCGCTCGGAGCCGGGCACCGTGCTGGCGATAGACGTTCGTGGCAAGATGCGCCACGCCCTGGTGCACGAGAAGCCGCTCTACAGAAAGGACTCCTGAATGGCGCTAGCCAGCTACCCCGACGACCTGCTCTACCACCCCGAGCACGACTGGGCGCGCGTCGAGCAGGACGGCCAGCACGCCACGCTGGGGATCACCTGGTACGCGCAGGACCAGCTCGGCGAGGTGGTGTTCTTCGAGTCCCCCGCGCTCGGCGCCACGCTCAGCAAGGACGAGCCCTACACCGAGGTGGAGTCGGTCAAGGCGGTCTCCGACGTGGTGGCGCCGCTGTCCGGCGAGGTGGTCGAGGTCAACGCCGCGGTCGCCGAGAACCCGCACACGATCAACGAGGACCCCTACGGCGCCGGCTGGCTCGTGAAGGTGCGCCTGTCAGACCCCTCCGAGCGCGAGGCGCTGCTCGACGCCGCCGCCTACCGGGCCAGCCTGAACGGCAGTTGAGCCGCTACACCGCCACCACCCCCGAGGACCTCGACGCGATGCTCGCGGCGATCGGGGTCGGCTCGCTGCAGGAGCTGTTCGAGCGCCAGATCCCCGAGCCGGTGCGCCTCGGCCGCGCGCTCGAGCTGCCGCCCGGCGAGAGCGAGCAGCAGGTGTATGAGCACCTGCGCGCGCTGGCCGCGCGCAACGTCAGCGCCGAGGAGGAGCTGAGCTTCCTCGGCGCCGGCATGTACGACCACTACGTGCCGGCGCTGATCGACATGCTGACCGAGCGCTCGGAGTTCCTCACCCCCTACACGCCCTACCAGCCCGAGATCTCCCAGGGCGGCCTGCAGGTGATGTTCGAGTACCAGACCGCGATCAGCGAGCTGACCGCCCTGCCTGTGTCCAACGCGTCCGTCTACGAGGGCCCCTCCGCGGTGGCCGCCGCCGCCTACATGGCCAAGCTCCACAACGGCGGCCGGCGGATCGTGGCGAGCGCCGGCCTGCACCCCCACACGCTGCAGACGCTGCGCACGATGGCGCACGGCTTCGGCATGGAGGTCGTGGAGGTGGCGCTCTGCGGCGATGGCTCGCCCGCCGGCGCCCGCGTGACCGACCCCGAGCGCTGGGCGCGGGCGATCGGGGAGGGCGGCGAGCAGGTCGCCGCCGCGATCTTCGCCCAGCCCAACTTCTACGGCGCCGTCGAGGACGCCGCCGCGCTCAGCGCCGCCGCCAAGGCCGCCGCCGCCACCGGCCCCGGCGCGGGTGGGGCGGGCTCCGGCTCCCCGGCCCACGGCTTCGCTCCGGTGGTGGTCTGCCAGGTCGACCCGATCACGCTCGGCGTGCTGGCGCCGCCCGGCGAGTGCGGCGTGGACGTGGCGGTGGGGGAGGGTCAGGCGCTCGGCAACCGCCTGGACTACGGGGGGCCGTCCTTCGGGCTGTTCGCCGCCCGCGAGGAGTACCTGCGGCGCATGCCGGGGCGCATCGCCGGGGAGACCGTGGACGTGGACGGCAGGCGTGGCTTCGTGCTCACGCTGCAGACCCGCGAGCAGCACATCCGCCGCGAGAAAGCCACCTCCAACATCTGCACCTCGCAGGCGCTCAACGCGCTCGCGGGGGTGGTGTACCTGAGCTGGCTGGGGCGGCGCGGCATCGTCGAGCTCGGCGAGCTGCTGCTGGCGCGCACCCACTACGCGCGCGAGACGCTCGCCGCGCTCGCGGGCGTGGAGAAGCTCCACGACCAGCCCGCCGTCCGCGAGTTCGCCGTGCGTGTGGATGCCGACGTCGCGGCGGTGCGCCGTCGCTGCGCCGCCGAGGGCGTCAACCCCGGCGCCGACCTGCACGCGCTCACCGGACGCGAGCAAGACCGCGGCGGGCTACTGGTGGCGATCACCGAGCGCCGCACACGCGCGCACATCGACCGCCTCGCCGAGGTGCTCGGCGCCGCCGTGGCCGCGGAGCGCGGGGCGAGGGTGGCCGCATGACCGAGACCGACGCGACCCCACTGCAGCGCGACGCGGCCAGGACGATCTTCCAGAAGGGCGCGCCGGGGCGCCGCGCTTTCGTCTGCCCCGACCCCGGCGTGGGCGAGGTGGACGTCTCGCGGCTGCTGCCCGAGCGCTTCCGTCGCCGCGAGCCGCCGCGGCTGCCGGAGGTCTCAGAGCCCGAGCTGGTGCGCCACTACGTGGGCATCTCCAAGCGCAACTTCGACCTGGACTCGGGCTTCTACCCGCTCGGCTCGTGCACGATGAAGCACAACCCGCGCCTGCACGAGCGCGTCGCCGCGCTGCCCGGCAACGCGCGCCTGCACCCGCTGCAGGACGGCGAGCGCGCGCAGGGGGCGCTGGAGCTGATGTGGAGCCTGCAAGGCGCGCTGGCGGAGATCGCCGGGCTGCCGCACGTCTCGCTGCAGCCGTCGGCCGGCTCGCACGGAGAGCTAGCCGGGGTGCTGCTCACGCGCGCCTTCCATGAGGACCGCGGCGAGGTCAGGCGCAAGGTGCTCACGCCCGACACCGCCCACGGCACCAACCCCGCCACGGTCACGATGGCCGGCCTGGAGGTGGTGAAGCTCGCCACCGACGCCGACGGCGGCGTCGACCTCGACGACCTGCGCGCCAAGGCCGAGGAGGACGTGGCCTGCCTGATGCTCACCAACCCCAACACGCTGGGCGTGTTCGACCGCAACATCCTGGAGATCGCGGAGATCGTGCACGGCGTGGGCGCCACGCTGTACTACGACGGCGCCAACCTGAACGCCGTGATGGGGCTCTCCCGGCCCGGCGACATGGGCTTCGACATCGTGCACTTCAACCTGCACAAGTCCTTCACGCAGCCCCACGGCGGCGGTGGCCCCGGCTCCGGCCCGATCGCCGTGAGCGAGCGGATCGCGCCCTACCTGCCGGTGCCGGTGGTCGCCCGCCGGACGGGCGGCGAGGGCAACGGCGCGAGCGGCGAGCCCGCCTTCGAGCTCGACTACGGCAGCGGCACGGTGGGGTCAAAGACGATCGGGCGCATGCGCGGCTTCCACGGCAACTACGGCTGCTTCGTGCGCGCCTACGCCTACATCCGCTCGCTCGGCGGCAACGGACTCACCGACGCGTCGCAGACGGCGGTGCTCAACGCCAACTACCTGCTGGCGCGGCTGCGCGAGCACGCGCTCGCGGGTGGCGGGCGCGTCGGCGAGCTGCTGCCCGCTCCATATCCCCGAGCCGAGCCCTCCGCGCAGGGAGGGCAGCTGTGCATGCACGAGTTCGTGCTCTCCGGCGGTCCGATGAAGCGCGCGCTCGGAGTGAAGACGCTCGACCTCGCCAAGCGGCTGCTCGACCACGGCTTCCACCCGCCCACCGTGTACTTCCCGCTGCTGGTGGAGGAGGCGCTGATGGTGGAGCCGACCGAGACCGAGACCAGGGAGACGCTCGACGCCTTCGCCGAGGCGATCGCGGCGATCCTGGAGGAGGCTGCAAAGGATCCCGCGGTCGCCCAGAGCGCCCCCTACACCACGCCCGTGCGCCGCCTCGACGAGGTCGCCGCCGCCAGGCAGCCGGTGATCCGCGAGCGCCTCGACTAGGCTGCGTGACGGTGGCGATCGAGCAGCGCAAACTCGGCAGCACGGGCATCAGCGTCAGCCCCCTGTGCCTCGGGGCGATGATGTTCGGGGCGTGGGGCAACACCGACCACGAGGACTGCATCCGCATCGTCCACCGCGCGCTCGACGCCGGCATCGACTTCATCGACACCGCCGACGTGTACTCCCGCGGCGAGTCCGAGGAGATCGTCGGCAAGGCGTTGCAGGGCCGTCGCGAGCAGGTCGTCCTGGCCACCAAGGTCCACGGCAGGATGCACGACAGCGACCCCAACCAGTTCGGCAACTCGCGCCGGTGGATCGTCACGGAGGTCGAGAACAGCCTGCGGCGGCTGAAAACCGAGTGGATCGACCTCTACCAGATCCACCGGCCAGAGCCGGACACCGACATCGACGAGACGCTCGGCGCGCTCAGCGACCTCGTACGCGCCGGCAAGGTGCGCGCGATCGGCAGCTCCACGTTCCCCGCGCACATGATCGTGCAGGCGCAGTGGGCCGCCGAGCGGCGCGGGCGCGAGCGCTTCGTGTGCGAGCAGCCGCCCTACTCGATGCTGATCCGCCGCGTCGAGGCCGACGTGCTGCCGGTGTGCCAGCAGTACGGCATGGGCGTGATCCCCTGGAGCCCGCTCGCGGGGGGGTGGCTGTCGGGGCGCTACTCCAAGGGCGGGGACTCGCCCGGCGACAGCCGCCGCGCGCAGATGCTCCCCTCGCGCTACGACATGGCGCTCCCCGCCAACCAGGCCAAGCTCGAGGCCGCCCAGGCGCTCGGCGAGCTGGCGGAGCAGGCCGGCATCTCCCTGATCGAGATGTCGCTCGCGTTCGTCGCCAACCACCCGGCCGTGACCGCCGCGATCATCGGCCCGCGCACGATGGAGCAGCTCGACAGCCAGCTGCCGGCGCTCGAGGCCAAGCTCGGCGCAGACGTGCTCGACCGCATCGACGAGATCGTGCCGCCGGGGACGAACGTCAACCAGGCCGACACCGGCTGGGACCCGCCCTGGCTCACCGACAGCGCCGTTCGCCGCCGCCCGTAGGCGGCGCCGTGAGCACCGGCCCGATGCGCATCTTCTCCGGCATCCAGCCCACCGGGCGCAAGCACCTGGGCAACTACATCGGCGCGATCGCCCAGTACGTGGCCAGCCAGGAGCGCGGCGAGGGGATCTTCTGCATCGTGGACCTGCACGCGCTGACCGTCCCCTACGAGCCCGCCGAGCTGCGCGAGCGCCTGTACGACACCGCCGCGATCCTGCTCGCCGCCGGCCTGGACCCCGCCCGCTGCATCCTCTTCCGCCAGAGCGACGTGCGCGAGCACGCCGAGCTGACCTGGCTGCTGTCGTGCGTCACCGAACTCGGCCGGCTGGACCGCATGCACCAGTTCCGCGACAAGTCGCTGGCCAAGCGCGAGCTGGTCTCGGCGGGGCTGCTGTTCTACCCGGTGCTGATGGCCGCCGACGTGCTCGCCTACCGCGCGCAGGAGGTGCCGGTGGGCGAGGACCAGCGCGAGCACGTGGAGCTGATGCGCGACGTCGCCCGCCGCTTCAACGCACGCTTCGCGGGCGATCAGCAGGCGCTGGTGGTGCCCGAGCTGCGCATCCCCGCGGTCGGCGCGCGCATCATGGACCTGCAGGACCCCACCGCCAAGATGTCCACCACCGGCGGCTCCGAGCAGGGCACCGTGTACGTGCTGGACGAGCCGCAGGCGATCGAGAGGAAGATCAAGAGCGCCGTCACCGACTCCGGCAGCGAGGTGCGCCGCTCGCCCGAGAAGCCCGGCGTGAGCAACCTCGTCGAAGTGCTCGCCGCGGTCCGCGGCGTCGAGCCCGCGAGCGTCGAGGCGGAGCTGGCGGACGCCCGCTACGGCGAGCTCAAGGCGACCGTGGCGGCCGCCGTGATCGACTACCTGGCGCCCGTGCGCGAGCGCTACCGCGAGCTGCGCGCCGAGGAGGGGGAGCTCGAGGCGATCCTCCGCGACGGCGCCGAGCGCGCCCGCGCGATCGCCTCCGCCACGCTCGCCGACGTGCGTGAGCTGATGGGCGTCGGCGAGCTGCGGGTGGGCGGGGTGGGCGGGTCTCGTCACCGGGGGCCTGTACCGTGAGCGCGATGACCGTCGCCGGCCTGGAGCTCGACCTCGACGTCTTCAGCGGACCGTTCGACCTGATGCTCACGCTGGTGCTGCGCGAGGAGGTGGACCTGCTCGAGCTGCCGCTGGCGGAGGTGGTGCTCGCCTACCTCGACCACCTCGAGCAGCGCGGCGTCCTGGACCTCGAGGCCGCCACCGAGTTCATCGTGCTGGTGGCCGCGCTGCTGGAGCTGAAGTCGCGGCTGATGCTGAGCCCCGACGAGCAGGAGCTGCTCGAGATCGAGCCCGAGCAGGCCGCCGAGGAGCTGCTCGCGCGCATGCTCGACGCGCGCCGCTACCGCGCAGCCGCCGCGCACCTCGGCGAGCGCTTGGAGGCCGAGCGCGGGGTGCGCTTCCGCGAGGCGCCCGCACCCGCGCACCTGCGCCGCGCGATCGTGCACGCCGAGGAGGGCTCACTCGAGCCGCGCCTGCTCGGCGAGGCGATCGGGCGCCTGCTGCGTACGCCCCCGGCGATCAGCGTGCGCCACATCGCGATCCCGCGGGTGAGCGTGGCGGAGCGCCTGCGCCATCTGCGCACGCTGCTGCGCCGCGGCAGCTTCAGCTTCGAGGAGGCGGTAGCCGGCGTCGATCGCATGACCGTCGCCGTCACCCTGTTCGCACTGCTCGAACTGTACAAACTTGGCGAGGTCGACTGGGAGCAGCAGCAGAGCTTCGGCGAGATCTCCGTGCGTGCCGCCGCGCAGGCCGCGCCGGGGCGTATGCTCGCCGGATGAGCGACACGGGCGGGCAGCAGACGCGGGAGTCGCCGCCGCCGCCGCCGTCGGCGAGCGGTGTGCCCGCACACGAGCGCCCCGACGACGGCGGGGCGGAGGGCGCGGGCGAGCCCGAGCTGGCGCGCACGGTGGAGGCGCTGCTGTTCCTGTCCTCCGACCCGCTCAGCGTCGAGGAGCTGGCCGACGCCGCGCAAGCGGGGCCGGGAGCCGTGCGCACGGCGCTCGCGCTGCTCGCCGAGCAGTACGCGCCCGGCCGGCGCGGCATCGCCCTGCGCGAGCTGGCAGGCGGCTACACGCTGGCCAGCGACCCCGCCAGCGAGGAGGCCGCGCGCCGGCTGTTCAGCCGCCCGCGCGCGGCCACGCTCAGCCCCGCGCAGGCCGAGACGCTCGCCATCGTCGCCTACCTGCAGCCGGTCTCGCGCCCCGAGATCGCGCGCATCCGCGGCGTCAGCGCCGACTCGGCCACCGCCACGCTGCTCGACCGCGGGCTGATCGAGGAGGCCGGCCACTCGCAGTTCGGCGCGCTGCTCTACCGCACCAGCACGCAGTTCCTGAAGCTGTTCGGGCTGCGCAACCTGGATGAGCTCCCCGAGGTCGCGCGCTGGGACCCCACCCCGGAAGAGCAGGCGGAGCTGCGCGAGCGCCTGCTGCGGGCCGGCGAGGCGCGCGGCGGCGACGGTCCCGCGGCCGGTTAGCTGGACGAGCCGCCGGCCTGGGCGCCGGAGCCTCCCGGCGCCTGCGAGGCGCGCGCCCGCAGGCCCAGGTCGGCGAGCGTGAGCGGATGCGCCGGCGGGCCGTCGAGGATGCGCGTGCTGCTCACGCGCAGCTCGCCGTCGACGTGCAAGAGCTCCCCGGACGCGAGCGCCCGCCAGCCGGGGTCGGCGTCCATGCGCTCGCTGGCGAGCACCACCAGCGGGTGGGCGGCTCCATGCTCGGAGCTGACCCGGCTGCCGAGGCTGCTGGCGTGCTCCAGCGGCGTGCCGGGCTCCCGCTCGAGCACGTGCAGCTCGTGCGTCAGCGGGTAGCGCAGCGCCCACAGCTCGTGCTCGCTCGCCAGCAGCAGGTTGATCGCGAACAGCGGCAGGTTGGCGGCCACCCAGCGGCAGGCCGCCTCGATGCCGGCGCCCACGTCCCCCTCCCGCTCGACTTCTCGTGTGATCAGCGCGAACAGCCGCTCGGAGTCGGTGTCGCCCTTGACCAGCGCCATCGCCTCGCCGAGCTCGGCCTCGAGCGCCGGCAGGCCCTCGAGCACGCCGTTGTGCGCGAACAGCCTGCCGTGCTGCTCGAAGGGATGCGTGTTGCGCAGCTCCAGCGCACCGGTGGAGGCGAAGCGCACGTGCGCGACGAACGTGCTCGAGCACACCTCCTTGGCCTCGCGCGCGAAGGCCGCGTCCGCGTAGGCCGCGAGCGCCTGCTTGCGCACCCGCGGGCGGCCGTGCTCGTCGAACCAGCCGAGGCCGGTGCCGTCGGGCTCGCGGTGGCTCTGCGCCGTCAGGCTGTCCGGCGCGTCCAGCAGCCAGAACGTCGCCCGCGCCCGCGCCGCGCCGGCGCTCATGCCGAACAGCCTGCACATCTCAACCGCTGCCGCCGCGGGCAGCCAGCTGGCCGCAGGCCGCCGCGATCTCGCGCCCGCGCGTCAGGCGCACGGTCACGGGCACCTCACGCGACTCCAGGGCGGCGCGGAAGGCCGCGATCGACTCGCGGCTCGAGCCCGCGTACGAGGCCCCGTCCGCGTTCTCGGCTGGGTTGTAGGGGATCAGGTTGACCTTGAAGATCGGCGCGGCGCCCTTGCGCCCGGCGCTCAGCGCGTCCGCCAGCGCCAGCGCCTGCTGGTAGCGGTCGTTGACCCCGGCGAGCATCACGTACTCAACGAACACGCGCCTGCGCTTGCGCGCGTAGAAGGCGCGGCAGGCCTCGATCACGTCCCTCAGCGGATAGCGCTCGTTGACCGGCATCAGCTGCGTGCGCAGCGCTTCGTCGGCGGCGTGCAGCGACAGCGCCAGGCGCAGCGGCATCTCGCATTCGGCGAGGCGTTCGATGCCGGGGATCCAACCGACCGTCGAGATCGTCGTGCGCCGGTGGGTGATGCCGATGTCCGGCAGCCGCTCGCAGGCCGCGAGCACGCTGTCGAGGTTCATCAGCGGCTCGCCCATGCCCATGAACACGCAGTGATCGATCGACTCCGCGCGCCTGAAGTGGAGCGCCTGGTCGACGATCTCCGAGGTCGTGAGGTTGCGCGCGAAGCGCATCGCGCCAGTGGCGCAGAACGTGCACGTGAGCGGGCAGCCCGACTGGGAGGACACGCAGATCGAGCGGCGCCCGTCCCGGTAGCGCATCAGCACCGCCTCCAGTGGACGCCCGTCGCGGGTGTGGAACAGCGCCTTCACCGTGCCGTCCGCCGCGTGGGCCTGAGCGCGGAGCTCGAGGCTCGAGAACGGGACCTCCGCCGCCAGCGCGTCGCGCAACCCCGAGGGCACGTTGCTCATCTGCGCATAGCCATGTGCGCCGCGCGCCGTCCACGCCCACACCTGTCCGGCGCGAAAGCGCGGCTCGCCGCGCTCGGCGAGCTTCTTGTCGAGCAGCTCGAGGTCCATGCTGGCTTGTGTCCGTGGCGGCGCGGTGAGCGCCCATGCACAGCACTCGACTCTATCGTTGCGGCCGATGAGCTCATCCACCGTGCGGCGGCCGTGCGCCTAGCCAAGTACCTCGCGCACGCCGGCGTCGCCTCCAGGCGCTCCGCCGAGGCGCTGATCGCCGACGGACGCGTCACGGTCGCCGGCCACACGGTCACCGATCCCGCGCGCGACGTCGACGAGCGCAGCTCCGTGGCGCTCGACGGCCGCCCCGTGCACGGGGCAGAGCCGCGCGCCGTGTACGCGCTCAACAAGCCCGTCGGCGTGCTGTCCACCGCGCGCGACACGCAAGGCCGCCCGACCGTGGTCGAGCTCGTGCGCGCCGGCGAGCTGCGCCTGTACCCCGTCGGCAGGCTCGACCGCGACAGCTCCGGCCTGATCCTCCTCACCAACGACGGCGAGCTCGCCAACCGGCTGACCCATCCACGCTTCCAGGTCCCCAAGACCTATCGAGCCAAGCTCGGCGGCGCACCGCCGGCCGACGCGGCTCTGCAAGCGCTCCGCGACGGCGTCCAGCTCGAGGACGGCCCCACCGCACCGGCGCGCGTGCGCCGCCTGGGCGGGCACGGATCGCACTGGATCGAGATCACCATCCGCGAGGGCCGCAACCGCCAGGTGCGCAGGATGTGCCAGGCCGTGGGCCATCCCGTGATCGAGCTCGAGCGCACGCATTTCGGCTCGCTCGCGCTCGACGGCCTGCGCGCTGGCGCCCACCGGCGTCTCAGCGACGCCGAGGTGGCCGGCCTGCGCGCGCTCGCCCGTGCCGCCCACGCGGATGCGCTCTGACACAATCGCGCGCCATGCGACTGTTCGCGCTGCGTGGCGCCGTAAGCGTCGAGCTCAACAACGCCCAGGACATCCTGGACGCGACCACCGAGCTGATGCGGGCGATCATGGAGCGCAACGAGCTCGCGCCGGAGAACGTCGTCAGCTGCATCTTCACCGCCACGCGCGACCTCAACGCGGAGTTCCCCGCCGTCGCCGCCCGCGCCCTCGGCTTCGAGCGCGTGCCGTTGCTGTGCTCCCAGGAGATCCCCGTGCCGCGGTCGCTGCCGCGCGTGATCAGGGTGCTGATCCACTACTACGCCGAAGAGGGCCACGAGCCCGCCCACGTCTACCTCGGCGAGGCGCGCGAGCTGCGCGCCGACCTGCAGGCGGCACAATAAAGGCCGTGCCGATCGAGTTCTCCAAGCGCATCGGGCGCATCCCCGTGTACCCGGCCGCCGGCGGCTACGCCACCGGGCAGCCGCTGACGCTGCTGGCCAGCAACGAGACGCCGTTCCCGCCGCTGCCGGAGGTGCGCGAGGCGATCGCGCGCGCATTCGACACGCTCAACCGCTACCCGGACCCCACCAACTCGCTTCTGCGCACGCGTCTCGGCGAACGCTACGGCGTGCCCGCCTCGCGCATCGCGATCGGCAACGGCTCCTGCGACATCCTGCTCGCAGCCGGCGAGGCGCTGCTCGAGGAGGGCGCCGAGCTGGTGTACGCATGGCCGTCGTTCTCGGTCTACCCACACCTAAGTGCGTCCTCCGGCGCGCGCGCCGTGACGGTGCCGCTGGACGCGCGCCGGCGGCTGGACCTGCAGGCGATGCTGCGCGAGGTCACCGTGGCCACGCGGCTGGTGATCGTGTGCAATCCCAACAACCCCACCAGCACGGCGCTGGGGCTCGCCGAGATCGCGGCCTTCCTCGCCGAGGTGCCCCACCACGTGTGCGTGGTCCTCGACGAGGCCTATTGCGACTTCAACCTGCTCGACGACCCGGACGCCTCGATCGAGCTGCTCGCGCACAACCCCAACCTGGTGCTGCTGCGTACGTTCTCCAAGGTGCACGGCCTGTGCGGCCTGCGCGTGGGCTTCGCGCTGTGCGGCTCGGAGGACCTGCCGCGGGCGCTCGACCAGGTGCGCCAGCCGTTCTTCTGCAACGCGCTCGCCCAGGCGGCTGCGGTGGAGGCGCTCGCCCACCAGGACGCGGTCGAAGAACGTGTCGCCAAGACCGTGGCCGAGCGCGTCTCCGTGGACGAGCGCCTGCGCGCGCTCGGCCTCGAGCCCGCCGACTCGCAGGCCAACTTCTGCTGGTTCGAGCTCGATCACGGACGCGACGAGGAGCAGGTGGTGGAGGGCCTGCGCGAGCGCGGCGTGCTGGTGCGCGCCGGCAGCGCGCTCGGCAGCGAGGTGCCGGCGCTGCGCGTCACCTATGGGCTGCCCGAGGACAACCGCCGCTTCCTCGACGCGCTCGCCGAGGTGCTGGCGCTCGCGCCGGCCCGCTGAGCCCGCCCGCAGGGCCGCTCCCGGCTCCGCGGCGAATGTCTCCCATGCCTGGACCGGACGCGCGCCGTCTGCTACAAAACGCTGAGCAATGACCGCTCCGCGCAGCATCGCCGTATCACCAGCCCGCGCCCGCGCGCGGCGGTCTTCATGCGCCTATCTCGCCTGGCGATTTATCTAGGCGCTTCGGCCTGCGCCCGTTCGTGAGCGGGTGAGCGTGGCCGCCAGCGGGCCCCGGCAGACGGGGTCGAGCGCCACCCGAGCGGGCGCCTTGCGCCCTTCTCACGAACTGCACGAGCGGTGCCGGCCGGCGCCTCTAACATGCCCAGGCGTAGCGAAAGGATGAGTTGATGATGATCGTGATGAAAGAGACCGCCACCGAGGAGGAGGTGGAGGCGGTAGTAGCCAAGATCGAGCGAGTGGGCGCGCGCGCCCATCGCAGCTCGGGCGCGCGCGTGACCGTGATCGGCGCGATCGGCGACGTCGAGCAGGACGTCTCCGTGGAAAGCCTCGGCCTCGAGGGCCAGCCCGGGGTCGACCGGGTGGTGCCGATCCTCAAGCCCTACAAGCTCGCGTCGCTGGAGATGACCCACGGCGAGCGCACCGTGCTCGACATCGAAGGGCGCAAGGTCGGCGGCGATCACTTCGCGCTGATCGCCGGCCCCTGCACGGTCGAGTCCCGCGAGCAGACGCTCGCGACCGCCCGCGCCGTGCGCGACGCCGGCGCCACGCTGCTGCGCGGCGGCGCCTACAAGCCCCGCACCTCCCCCTACGCCTTCCAGGGCCTGGGGCAGGAGGGGCTGAAACTGCTCACCGAGGCCAAGGCCGAGACCGGCCTGCCGATCGTCACCGAGCTGATGGACATGCGCGACATGGACGCCGTGCTCGAGGTCGCAGACGTGGTGCAGATCGGCGCGCGCAACATGCAGAACTACCCGCTGCTCGCCGAGGTCGGGCGCTCGGGGCGCCCCGCGCTGCTCAAGCGCGGGCTGTCCTCGACCCTCGACGAGCTGCTGATGGCGGCCGAGTACATACTCAAGGAAGGCAACCCCAACGTGATGCTGTGCGAGCGCGGCATCCGCACCTTCGAGACCGCCTACCGCTTCACGCTCGACCTGATGGCCGTGCCCGTGCTCAAGGAGCTCTCGCACCTGCCGGTGATCGTCGACCCCAGCCACGCGGCCGGCCGCCGCGACCTGGTGGGGCCGCTGTCGCTGGCCGCCGCCGCGGTCGGCGCGGACGGCATCATCGTGGAGACGCACCCCAACCCCGACGAGGCCATCTGCGACGGGCCGCAGGCGCTCAGGACCGAAGACTTCGCGGAGTACGCGCGGACGGTGGAGCGCGCCGCGGCGCTTGCCGGAAAGGCGCTCAGCGCCGTCTGATGCGAGCGGCCACTGGACACGCCCCTTGAAGGTGGCGATCCTGGGCGTCGGGCTGATCGGAGGTTCGATCGGCCTGGCCGCGCGCGAGCGCGCCGGCGCCGAGGTATGCGGCTACGACCCCGACGAGCGCGTGCGCGCCGAGGCGCTCGCGCTGGGGGCGCTCGACACGGCCGCCGGGGACCTCGCCGCGGCCGTCGACGGCGCCGAGGTCGTGTTCGCGGCCGCGCCCGTGGGGGCGCTGGCCGAGGTGGTGACGAGCGCGCTGGAGGCGGCCGGGCCGGACTGCGTGGTCAGCGACGTTGGCTCGACCAAGCGCCTGCTGGCCGACGCCGCCGGCGACGAGCGTTTCATCGGCGGGCATCCGCTGGCCGGAGCCGAGACCGCCGGCGTGGAGCACGCCCGCGCAGATATGTTCGAGGGCGCCACTTGGTACCTCACGCCCGCCACGGGCGCCACCGCGGGCGTCCTCTACGAGCGCCTGCACCGCCTGCTCGGGCGTCTCGGCGCGCGGCCGGTGGCGATCGACGCGGCCACCCACGACCGCATGATGGCCTGCGTCTCGCACCTCCCGCACGTGCTCGCCAACCTGCTCGTCGACCAGGCCGCCGGCGTGCTCGCCGGAGGGCGCCCGCAAGCCGGGGCCGATGGGCTCGAGCGGCTTCCCGCGGTGGGCCCGAGCTTCCGCGACGCCACCCGCGTGGCCGGCGCCAACAGCGCTATCTGGACCGACATCTACGTGTCCAACCGCGATGCGCTCGCGGACGGGATCGAGCAGCTGGAGCGCCGGCTCGCGCAGGTGCGGGGTTGGCTCGCCGACGGCGACGCAGGCGCCGTGGGCGCCTGGAACGAGCGCGCGCGCGCCGAGCGCGATGCGCTGCTCGCCGCCAGCCTCACGGGCGCAGGCGAGCGCGAGCCGGTGCACGAGCTGCGCGTGTCGGTGCCCAACCGTCCCGGCGTGATCGCCGAGATCGCGCTTGCGCTCGGCGACGCCGGCGTCAACATCCTCGATCTGGTGCTCTCGCCCTCGCCCGACAACAGCCAGGGCGTGGTCGCGCTGTGGATCGCCGGCGAGCAGCGCGCCGGGCGCGCCGCCGAGCTCGTCGCCGGCCTCGGCTTCCCGGTGGCGAGGGCTTGAGGAGCCAGCGTTGAACGAACGCTTCGAGCCGGCCCGTCGCGGCCTCGTCGGCGAGATCCGCGCGCCCGCCGACAAGTCCATCTCCCACCGCGCCGCGCTGCTCGGGGCGATGGCCTCCGAGCCGGTGCGCATCGAGCGCTACCTGCACGCCGCCGACACCACCTCCACGCTCGAGGCGGTGCGCGCGCTCGGCGCGCTGGTGGAGGTGCACGGCGAGGACGTGGTCGTGCGCGGCACCGGCCTGCGCGAGGCGCGGGCGCCGGAGGACCCGATCGACGTGGGCAACGCCGGCACCCTGATGCGGCTGCTGCCCGGCTGGCTGGCCGCGCAGGAGGGCTCTTTCTTCACGCTCGACGGCGACGCCTCGATCCGCCGCCGTCCGGTGGACCGGGTCGTCGAGCCGCTGCGCCAGATGGGCGCCGAGCTCGAGGCGCGCGAGGGGCGCTTCCCGCCGCTTCACATCCACGGCGCGCGCCTGCGCGCGATCTCATACGAGCTGCCGGTGGCCAGCGCCCAGGTCAAGTCCTGCGTGCTGCTCGCCGGGCTCACCGCCGACGGCGCCACCACCGTCGGCGAGCCCGCCCGCAGCCGCGACCACACCGAGCGCATGCTGCTGAGGGCGGGCGCCGCCGTCCACCGCAACGGGCTGCGGGTGACGGTGGTGAACGTGGACGAGCTGCTGCTCGAGCACGTCCGCGTACCCGGCGACCCCAGCTCCGCCGCCTTCCTCGTCGCCGCCGGGGTGCTCGTGCCCGGCTCGCGCCTGCTGATCTCCGACGTCGGCGTCAACTGGACCCGCACCGGCTTCCTGCGCATCGTCCGCCGCATGCGCGGCATCGTGCTCGGCGACCTCGAGGAGGAGACCGGCGAGCTCGAGCCCGAGGAGCCCGTCAGCGACCTCGACGTCGCCCACGGCGCGCTCGAGGGCACCGCGGTCGAGCCCGAGGAGGTGCCGCTCGCGATCGACGAGCTCCCGCTGGTGGCCCTGCTCGGCTGCTTCGCCGAGGGCGAGACGGTCGTGCGCGGGGCCCAGGAGCTGCGCGTCAAGGAGTCGGACCGCATCGCGGGGGTGGTGGACGGGCTGCGCGGGCTCGGCGCCGACATCGAGGCGACCGACGACGGCTTCGCCGTGCGCGGACGAGGGGGGCTGCGCGGCGGCGTCATCGACGCCGGCGGCGACCACCGCATGGCGATGATGGGCGCCGTCGCCGGGCTCGCCTCCCACGACGGCGTCGAGGTGGTCGGCATCGACGCCGCCGCCGTCTCCTATCCGGGCTTCGTCGAGGACCTGCGCCGGCTGTGCTCGTAGCGATCGACGGCCCCGCCGGCGCCGGCAAGTCCACGGTCGCTCGCGCGCTCGCGCGCGCGCTCGGCTTCACCTACCTCGACAGCGGCGCGATGTATCGCTGCGTCGCGCTCGCCGCGCTCGAACGCGGCGCTGGCGTGCTGCCCGAAGCGCCCCACGAGCTTGCCGAGATCGCGCGCGCCGTCGCGATCGAGGTCGGGCCGGGCGCTGAGGTCGGGCCGGGCGCCGAGGTCGGGCCGGGCGCCGAGGTCGGGCCCGGCCGCGGCGCGGCGCGCGGGAACGTCGGCACGCGCCAGCGGGTGCTGCTCGACGGACGCGACGTGGGCGCCGAGATCCGCACCCCGCGGGTGTCCGAGGCCGCCTCGGTGGTCGCCGCCGATCCCGGCGTGCGCGCCGCGCTGGTGGCCAAACAGCGCCAGCTGCTCGCCAGCGGCGACTGGGTGGCAGAGGGCCGCGACATCGGCACCGTGGTCGCGCCGGAGGCCGAGCTGAAGGTCTTCCTCACCGCCGCCGCGCACGAGCGCGCCCGCCGCCGCGCCGCCGAGCTCGGCGCCGACCCCGACGCGGTGCTCGCCGAGCAGACGCTGCGCGACGAGCGCGACGCCACCCGCGAGCACAGCCCGCTGGCGCCCGCCGCCGATGCCGTCGAGCTCGACACCACCGGCCTGAGCGTCGAGCAGGTCGTACTGCGGCTGACCGGGCTGCTGGCCGCACGCTAGGCATACTGGCTGCATG
The DNA here is from genome assembly GCA_035508735.1 of Solirubrobacteraceae bacterium. Classification (GTDB taxonomy): domain Bacteria; phylum Actinomycetota; class Thermoleophilia; order Solirubrobacterales; family Solirubrobacteraceae; genus Palsa-744. The sequence continues at coordinate 21,259 of DATJMM010000036.1, forward strand.
CTCAAGGTCGCCGTCGTCGGCTATCCCAACGTGGGCAAGTCCTCGCTGATCAACCGCCTCACGGGCACCCGCGAGGCGGTCGTGCACGAGCGCCCCGGCGTCACGCGCGACCGCAAGGAGCTCGACTGCGAGTGGAACGGGCGCGCCTTCAAGCTGATCGACACCGGCGGCGTCGACCTCCGCGACGAGGACCCGCTGGCCGGCTCCATCCGCGAGCAGGCGCGGGCCGGGCTCGCCGAAGCCGACGTTGCGGTGCTGGTGGTGGATGCCCGCGCCGGCGTGCGCGCAGGGGACGAGGAACTGGCGGGGGAGCTGCGCCGCTCGCCGCTGCCGGCGATCGTGGCGGCCAACAAGGTGGACGGCGTCGCCGACGCGCCGCTCGCCGCCGAGTTCCACAGGCTCGGGCTCGGTGAGCCGCTGCCGGTCTCCGCCACCCAGGGGCTCGGCTCCGGCGACCTGCTCGACCGCATCGTCGAGCTGCTCCCGGAGGGAGATCAGCAGCCGGATGACGACACCGTGCGCCTGGCGCTGATCGGGAGGCCCAACGTGGGCAAGTCCTCGCTGGTCAACCGCTTCCTGGGCGAGCAGCGGGTGATCGTCTCCGCGCAGGCCGGCACCACGCGCGACGCGATCGACATGCCGCTGCTGGTGGGCCAGCGCCGGCTCACGCTGATCGACACGGCCGGCATGCGCCGTCAGTCGAAGGTGGCCGACTCGGTCGAGTACTACACCGCGCTTCGCTCCCGGCGCGCCGCCGAGCGCGCGGACGTGGCGCTGGTCGTGTGCGACGCCGGCGACGGCGTCACCGCGCAGGACCTGCGCATCGCCGAGCTGGCGATGAAGGCCGGCTGCGCCACGGCGCTCGTGCTCAACAAGTGGGACCTGCGAGCGGCGCTCGAGGAGGGCGGCGCTGCGCTCGACCTCGAGCACGAACGCGCGCGCGTGGCAGAGAAGCTGAGGTTGCGCCCGCGCGTGCTCACCGCCAGCGCCAAGACGTCTCGCAACGTCGCGCGCCTGCTCGACGAGGCGGTGGCGCTCGGCGACCGCATGGCGGGGCGGATCCCCACTCCGGAGCTGAACCGCTTCCTGGCGGAGACCACGCAGGCCCGCCAGCCGCCCGTCGGCAGCCGCCGCAGCGCCGCCGGCCATCGCCTGAAGCTGCTGTACATGACCCAGATCGGCGAGCGCCCGCCGCGCTTCGCGATCCAGGTGAACTCGCGCGCGCGCGTCACGCGCGACTACGCCTACTTCGTGGAGAACCGGCTGCGCGCCCGCTACGGCATGGACGGCGTGCCCCTGATCATCGACTTCGTGCAGCGCGGCGAGCGCGCCCGCGCCCGCGCCGCGTAGACTTCGGCCGCTCTTGCCGAGTCATCGGCGCCCCCAGCCGTCAACCCACCTGGAGCGTTCCCAAAGCACATGACCGAGCCTGCCGACAGCGAGTTCCTGTTCACCTCGGAGTCCGTCACCGAGGGCCACCCCGACAAGATCGCCGACCAGATCTCCGACGGCGTGCTCGACGCGGTGATGCGCGACGACCCCTACGGGCGCGTCGCCTGCGAGACGCTCGTGAACACCGGCCTCGTGGTGGTCTCCGGGGAGATCTCCACCCACACCTACGTCGACATCCAGGAGATCGCGCGCGAGACGATCCGCAAGATCGGCTACACCGACGCCGACCTCGGCTTCTCGGCCGACTCCTGCGCGGTGCTCAACGCGATCGACAAGCAGTCGCCGGACATCGCGCAGGGGGTCGACAAGGCGTACGAGGCGCGCACCGACGCAAACGACGAGGACGAGCTCGACGTGGCCGGCGCCGGCGACCAGGGGATGATGTTCGGCTACGCCACCAGCGAGACCGACGCGCTGATGCCGCTGCCGATATCGCTCGCCCACCGCCTCGCCGAACGCCTCACGGCGGTGCGCCGCGCGGGCACGCTCGAGTACCTGCGCCCCGACGGCAAGACGCAGGTGAGCGTGCGCTACCAGGGCGGGCGGCCGGTGGAGATCGAAAAGCTGCTGATCTCCACCCAGCACGCCGAAGGCGCCGAGTCGCTGATCCCCGACGACCTGTGGGAGCACGTGGTCGAGCCGATCCTGCCGGCCGAGCTCTACGACAAGGCCAAGCTGCGCCGCAACTTCCTCGTCAACCCCACCGGGCGCTTCGTGATCGGCGGGCCGGTGGGGGACGCGGGGCTCACCGGGCGCAAGATCATCGTCGACACCTACGGCGGCATGGCCCGCCACGGCGGCGGCGCCTTCTCCGGCAAGGACCCCTCCAAGGTCGACCGCTCGGCCGCCTATGCGGCGCGCTGGGTCGCCAAGAACATCGTCGCCGCGGGCCTGGCGGAGCGCGCCGAAGTGCAGGTCGCCTACGCGATCGGGGTCGCGCACCCCGTGTCGGTGATGGTCGAGACGTTCGGCACCGAGCAGGGCGGCCTCACGCGCGCGCAGATCGCGAAGGCCGTGGACGAGGTCTTCGACCTGCGCCCCGGCGCCTTCCGCGAGGAGCTCAAGCTGCACCGGCCGATCTACCAGAAGACCGCCGCCTACGGGCACTTCGGTCGCGACGACCACGACTTCACGTGGGAGCGCACCGACAAGGCCGCGGCGCTGCGCGCCGCCGCCGGGCTCTGACCGCCGCGGCCTCTAGGGTCGGAGCGGTGCCCGCAGCCGCCGCCCAGCCAACGAGCGAGACGCTCGGCGAGCGCCTGGCGCCGATCGCGCGCGTGCAGCCCGTGACGAGCGCGCGGGCGCTGCGCGGACCCTTCGACTACCTGCTGGGCGAGGAGCTGCGCGGAGGCGTGGGCGTGGGCTCGATGCTGGTGGTGCCCTTCGCCGGACGCAAGCTGCTCGGCGTGGTCGTCGCGCTCGCCGGTCACAGCGAGGTGCCGCCGCAGCGTCTGCTCACGCCGCTGCGCGTGCTGGAGCTCGGCATCCCCTCCGAGCTGGTCGAGCTGGCCGAGTGGATCGCGCACGAGTACTGCTCCACGTTCGCGCGCGCGCTCGCGCTGGTGCTGCCGCCCGGCGCCGCCCGGCGCCTCGGCGGGCGCAGGCGCCGCGAGCCGGCCCGCCCGCTGCATGCGGCCGTCGGCGCGGCGGCCCCGCCCGCGCTGGCGCTCAACGACGACCAGCGCGACGCGCTCGCCCGCGTGCTGGAGGCGCTCGACCGCCGGCGCGAGCAGCGGCTGCTGGTGCACGGCGTCACCGGCTCGGGCAAGACCGAGGTGTACCTGCGCGCCGCCGAGGCGGCGCTGCGCCAGGGGCGCGGCGCGATCGTGCTCGTCCCGGAGATCGCGCTCACGCCGCAGATCGTGGCGCGCTTCGCCGCGCGCTTCGGCGACACGGTCGCGGTGCTGCACTCGCGTTTGACCGCCGCGCAGCGCTACGCCGAGTGGCGCCGCCTGCGCGAAGGGCGCGCGCGCGTGTGCGTGGGGCCGCGCTCGGCCGTGTTCGCGCCGCTCGAGGAGCTCGGGCTGATCGTGCTCGACGAGGAGCACGACTCCTCCTACAAGCACGAAGGCGACCCGCGCTACGACGCTCGCGACGTGGCCGCCGAGCGCGCCCGCCGCTGCGGCGCGGTGCTGCTGGCGGGCAGCGCCACGCCCCGCCCGGAGAGCGTGCTGCGCATGCCCGCGAGCACGCTGCCACGGCGCGTGGACGGCCGCGCGCTGCCGCCCGTCAGGGTGCTCGACATGCGCGGCCAGCCGCACGGCCTGCATCCGCTCACCGCGGAGGCGCTGGCGGACGTGCGGGCGGCGCGCGGCAAGGCGATCGTGCTGCTCAACCGGCGTGGCTGGTCCAACTTCCTCTCCTGTCGCAGCTGCGGACGCGTGTGGAGCTGCCCGCACTGCGACGTGTCGCTGGTGCTGCACCGCGCCGGCGCCCACCTCGCCTGCCACCACTGCGGCCACCGCGAGCGCACGCCGGCGCGCTGCGTCGAGTGCTCCTCCACCTCGGTCGCCAGGCACGGCGCCGGCACCGAGCGCCTGCAACACGAGCTCGCGCGCGTGCTCGACGACGGCTCGTTCCCGGTGTTCCGGCTCGACGCCGACACAGTCGGCGCAGATGGCGAGGTGGGCGCGCTGCTGCGCCGCTTCCAGGACGCCCGCAGCGGCGCGCTGGTCGGCACGCAGATGGTCGCCAAGGGCCACGACTTCGCGGACGTGACGCTCGCCGTGGTGCTCGACGCCGACGCCACCCTGCGCTTCCCGGACTTCCGTGCCGAGGAGCGCACGTTCGCGCTGATCGCGCAGCTCGCCGGGCGCGCCGGGCGCGGGGGGGAGGGCCGCGTGCTGGTGCAGACGATCGCGCCCGAGGCGCGCTGCATCCGCCACGCCGCCGGCCACGACTCCGAGGGCTTCCTCGCCGGCGAGCTCGAGCGACGCCGCACGCTCGGCTACCCGCCCTTCTCGCACCTGGTGAGGGTCGTGCTCGCCGCCCCCGAGGTGCCCCCGGCGCTGCGGGCCGCGCGCGAGCTGCGCGCCAGGGCGGCCGCCATGCTGAGAGGCGCCGACGCCAGCGTGCTGGGGCCGGCGGCGCTGTTCAGGCTGCGCGCGCGCGAGCGCTACGTGGTGCTGGTCAAGGCTGCCCAGCGCGCCGGCGCGGTGCAGGCGGTGGGCGCGGCCGTGAGCGAGCTCGCCGAGACGCGGGCACACGCCGGCGTCAGCATCAGCGTCGACGTCGACCCCGTCTGAGCGGGCTGCGCCAGCCGGCTCTCAGCGCTTGCGAGGAGCTTGCAGCGGATGCTAAGGTCGCGCAGCTCTGCGAGCCGATCACATGGACGTGAGGAGACGCGAACGAGGTTCCGCCGCCGCGCGCTCGCACCGCCACACACGAGAATGCACGGGATGCGCGCGCTGAACGCCTGGAGGGCGAAGCTGAGAGGGGCGACGCTCGGGCGCCGGCCGCGGGCAGGCGCGCCGCCGGCGCGCGCGCTTGCGCTGGGCGCGCTGCTGGCGGGCGCGCTGCTGGGCACGGCGCTCGGCTGGGCCGCCACGGCCGCGCCCGCGCTGGCCGCGCCTGCGATCGGCTACGCCAAGACCAGCGACGCCTGCCCGCCCCCGTCGCCGGGCGAAGCCACCTGCTTCGCGCAGGTGCGCGAGCCGGTGCCCGCCTCCGCGGCCGGGCAGCCGGGCGTGCAGCGCTACACCGTCGGCGACGGCGCCAGCAAAGCCGGCCCCGCCGGCGGCCTCACGCCGGCGGAGCTCGCGAGCGCCTACGGCTATGAAGCGAGCGGCGGCTCGGGCCAGACGGTGGCGATCGTGGACGCCTACGACGACCCCGCGATCGAATCCGACCTCGCCGTGTTCGACGCCGAGTACGGGCTGCCGGCGTGCACGAAGGCCGACGGATGCCTCACCAAGGTCTCGCAGACCGGCAGCACCAGCTCGCTGCCCGAAGCCGACAAGAGCGGCTGGTCGGTGGAGATCTCACTCGACGTCGAGGTCGTGCACTCGGTGTGCCCCGGATGCAAGATCCTCCTGGTGGAGGCCAACAACGCGGGCTTCGTCAACCTCGCCACGGCGGTCGACGAGGCCGCCTCGCTCGGCGCCGGCGAGATCTCCAACTCCTACGGCGGGCCGGAGGAACGCTTCACCGCCACCCGCGTGGAATCGGCCTACGAGCACCCAGGGATCGTGATCGCCGCTGCAACCGGCGACTACGGCTACGACGACTGGACCTACCTCAACGAAGGCGCACAACCGCCCGGCGTCCCCAACATGCCGGCCACGCTGCCCGCGGTGGTGGCCGTCGGCGGCACCACGCTCGAGCTCAACGCCGCGGGCGAACGCGCCAGCGAGACGGTCTGGAACGGCAACGGCCCGCTGAACGAAAGCACCTACGCCGAAGGCGCCACCGGGGGAGGCTGCAGCGCGCTGTTCACCGCGCCGCCCTGGCAGTCGCACGCGCCGGGCTTCGCCGCGAGCGGCTGCGGCTCCAGCCGCCTCGCCGCCGACGTCTCCGCAGTCGCCGACCCCAACACCGGCTTCGACATCTTCGACAGCTTCAACTGCGGCCCCGAATGCAAACGCTTCAAAGGCGGCAGGAACTGGATCACGATCGGCGGCACCTCGCTCGCCACGCCGCTGATCAGCGCTCTCTACGGGCTGGCCGGCGGCAGCCACGGCGTCGGCTATCCCGCGCTCACGCTGTACGGCCACCTGGCGGCCGGCTCCGACCTCTATGACGTGACCACAGGGGGCAGCGGCTTCTGCGGCGGTGCCCCGCAGGCGCTGTGCGGCCATCCCGACGAACTCGGCGCGCTGATCGAAGGCGAAGCGCTCGACGTCGACTGCGAATACACCACCGCCTGCAACGCCACCGCCGGCTACGACGGGCCATCCGGTGTCGGCACCCCCGACGGCCTCGGCCTGTTCCAGCCGCTGGCGCCCACCGCCGCGCTCACCGCGCCGGAAACGCTGGAGGCCGGCTCCCCGGCGAGCTTCAGCGCCGCTGCCAGCAGCGACCCCTACCCCGGCGGATCGATCTCCTCCTATGCGTGGAGCTGGGGCGACGGCACCTCCGGCGAAGGCGTCTCGCCCGCGCACACCTACGCCCGTGCCGGCGAATACACGCTCACGCTCACGGTCACCGACAGCTACGGCCTGCGCAGCGACCCGATCACGCGCGCCGTGAAGGTCGAACCGCGGGACGAACAGGAAGCCGAAGAACGCAAGCAGGCCGAAGAAGAAGAAGCCGCGGCCAAGAAGGCCGAAGAAGAAGTCGCGGCCAAGAAGGCCGAAGAAGAAGCGGCGGCCGAGAGGAAGGCCGAAGAAGAAGCCGCCCGCGCGAAGGCCGCCGAAGAAGTCGTGTTGCTTGAAATCGTCCGTCAGCACGAACAGGAAGAAGCAGCCCGGAAGAAGGCCGAAGAAGAAGCCGCCGCGAAGCTCGCGCTCGTCACCGGCACGCCGTCCTCGGGCGTGAGCGCCTTCCAGGCAAGCCCGACGCCCGCCGCTGCGCCCGACGTGACGCTCGCCGGCCACCCCTCGAGGGTGAGCGCCGGCGGCAGGCTCACGCTCAGGCTCCGCTGTCCTGCGGACGAGAGCTCGTGCGCCGGCACGCTCGAGCTGCGCAGCGCGAGCCCGGTGCGCGCCGCCGGCGCGCACGCCAAGGCGACGATCCTCAAGCTCGCCGCCGCTCGGTTCGAGATTCCCGGAGGGGCGGTGCGACTCTTCACCGTGCGGCTCTCGCCCGAGGCGCGCGCCCTGCTCGCGCGAGCGCGCAGCCTGCGCGTGCGCCTCGGCCTGGTCGCTCACGATCCCCAGGGCAGGCGACACAGCTCGCAGACCACGCTCGTCCTGCGCGCGGCCAGGGGCTCGCGCGCGCGGACCTGACCGCTCGGGCAGCCGAAGCCGTCGGCGCGCCGCAAGGCCACGGCTGCTGCGCTGCTCGCGCCCACCGGCTGACCGCTTGCGCGGCTGAAGCCCGTCGGAGCGCCGAGGCCACGCCGCGCAGCGCCAGGCCGCGGGGCGCGCCGCCTGGTCGTGCTCATAAACTCAGACGCATGGCCAGCGAGGAGCGCACCGCGACCGCCGAGGAGTCGATCGAGCTCCCCACGCCCGTCTCCGAGGAGGACGACGTCGAGGTCACTCACCCTGGCGCCAGCGACCACGACCAGGACTCGTCCGAGCCCGAGGAGCTCGATGCCGAGACGCGCGAACGCCGCGACGCGGCGCTCGCGCAGGTGCGCAAGCTCGGCGACCCCGCGCTGCGCGCCACCGCGCTCCCGGTCGAGCGCTTCGACGAGGAGCTAGCCGCCGAGGTCGAGCGCATGGGCGAGCTGATGAGCGACGCGCTCGGCATCGGCCTGGCCGCCACCCAGCTCGGCGTGCTGCACCGCGTGCTCGTCTACAAAGCCTACGTGGACGACCCCGTCACCGCGCTCGTCAACCCCGAGCTCGAGTGGGCGAGCGAGGAGCTGGAGGCCGCCATGGAGGGCTGCCTGAGCCTGCCCGGCGTGCACGTCGAGGTCGAGCGCCCCGCGCGCGTGCGCGTACGCGCACGCGACGAGAGCGGCGCCGAGCTCGCGCTCGAGGCCGAGGGCCTGGAGGCGCGCGTGATCCAGCACGAGATCGACCACCTCGACGGCACGCTGATACTCGATCGCATCTCGCGCGAGCAGCGCAAGGAGGCGATGCGGGCGATGCGCGAGGGTCACAGCGAGGGGGGCGTGCAGGCGGTCGGGCGCGAGCAGGTTGCCGGCGACGGCGCCTAGCGCCGCTCCGGCGGAAGCGTCGCGCATGAGCACCGTCTTCATCGGCACCTCCGCCTTCGCCGCCGCGGTGCTCGAGCGGCTGGCCGCCAGCGAGCGCCACCGGCCGGCGCTCGTGATCACGCGGCCCGACCGGCCGAGCGGGCGCGGCCGCCGCCTCAGCGCCCCGCCCGTGGCCGAGAAGGCGCGCGCGCTCGCGCTCGCGCTGGCCCAGCCCGACAGCGTCAACGACGAGCGCGCGCGCACCCTGATCGACGACGCCCTGGCGGGGGAGGGCCGCGAGCCGGCGGGGGAGGGCCGCGAGCCGGCGGGGCGGGGCCGCGCGCCGGCGGAAGAGCGCCGCGGGCGCCCGGCCGGGCGCGACGGCACGATCGTGGTGTGCGCCTTCGGCGCGCTCATCAAGGAGCCGCTGCTGTCAGCGCACGAGCTGCTCAACGTGCACCCCTCGCTGCTGCCGCGCTGGCGGGGGGCCGCACCGGTGGAGCGCGCCATCATGGCCGGCGACGAGCGCACCGGCGTGTCGATCATGCGCCTCACCGCCGGCCTCGACAGCGGGCCCGTGTGCCTCGCCGCCGCCGAGCCGATCCGCGCCGAGGACACCTACGGCACGCTCGCCGAGCGCCTGCAGGCGCTCGCCGGCGAGCTGCTAGTGCGCGCGCTGGAGGAGCATCCGCCGTTCGTCGAGCAGGACGAGGAGGGGATCACCTACGCCGAGAAGATCACCGCCGCCGACCGGCTGCTAGACCCCGGCAGGCCGGCCTCCGAGCTGGAGCGCACGGTGCGCGCGCTGCACCCCCACATCGGCGCGCGCGTCGTGCTGGCCGACCGCAGCACGCTCGGCGTGCACGCCGCGAGGCTCGCGCCGGATCTGGACGGCCAGCGCTCCGCGTCAGCCCCCGCGGGCCTCGGCGCGGAGGGCGGGCGGCTGCTGCTCGCCTGCTCGCCCGGCACGCTCGAGCTGCTCGTCGTGCAGCCGCCCGGCGGGCGCGCGATGGACGCCGGCGCCTACCTGCGCGGGCACGGGCTCCCCGCCGGCTCCTGAGTCGCGCTGCCCGCGGGCCGCGCCGGCCCGCCCCCCGGGGGAGGCCCGCCGCCCGCGGGAGGCCCGCCGCAGGAAGGCGCCATCGCCGCCCAGCGCTCTCAGCGCGCGCCGGGGCGCGCGTAGCCGCTCACGTAGGACGGCATTGGCACGTCCGCGTGCAGCCTCTGGTCGGGCTCGGGGAGCGCTGCGACGAGCGCCAGCGGGATCACGCCCGCCCACGCCGGCAGCGCGTAGTCCTCCTCGTCGTCCATCGGCCCGCCCGCGCGAACCTTCGCCGAGGCCTCGTCGATCGGCAGCGCCAGCACCGCCGTCGCCGCCAGCTCGTTCGCGCGCGGCTCGCGCACGTCGCGCCAGCGGCCCGGCACGATGTGCTCCACGATCGCGCGCAGCGCCTCACGCTTCTCCTGCTCGTCCGTCACCGCGCGCGCCCGGCCAAGCACCATCGCCGAGCGGTAGTTGGCGGAGTGGTGCATCGCCGAGCGCGCCAGCACCAGGCCGTCGATCAGCGACACCGTCAGGCAGGCCGGCGCGCCCGCGGCGAGTGCGCGCAACGTGCGGCTGGCGGCCGAGCCGTGGCAGTACACCACGTCTCCCGAGCGCGCGTGCAGCGTCGGGGTCACGAACGGCTGGCCGTGCTCGTCCGCGAACCCGAGGTGCGCGATCAGCCCCTCGTCGAGGATCGCGTCGATCAGCGCGCGCTCGTAGCTGCCGCGTTCGCGCTTGCGGCGCAACCGCACCCGCTCGGACGGGGGACCGGCGGCCGCCTGCTCACTCTGCGCTTGCGAGCCCAACACGAACTCCTCTCGATAAATATAAATATCTGTAATAGTACAGAGCGTTGTCTGCCATAGAACAGTATCGGATCAAGGCCCGCGGCGCAGCGGAGCTGGCGCGCGAGCTCGAAGCGCTGGTGGCCGCCGGCGCGCTACAGCCGGGACAGCGGCTGCCGTCGGTGCGGCGCCTCGCCGCGCAGGTCGGCCTCAGCCCCGCCACCGTCGCCACCGCCGTCGCCGAGCTGCGCCGGCGCGGCGTCGTCGTCAGCGAGCCGCGCCGCGGCGTGCGCATCGGCAGCGGGCCCCAGCTCGGCGCGCCCGTGCCCGCCATGCCCGTGCCCGAAGGCGCCCGCGACCTCTCGCGCGGCAACCCCGACCCCGACCTGCTGCCGGACCTGCGCTCGGCGCTCGCCGAGGCGCACGCCGCCGGGCGGCGCCTGTACGGCGAGCCGCAGGCGCTCGCCGAGCTGCTCGAGCTGGCCGCCCGGCAGCTCGCCGCGGACGGCGTTCCGGGAGATCACCTGTGCGTGCTCAGCGGCGCCATGGACGCGATCGAGCGGGTCGCCCAGGCGCACCTGCGCCCCGGCGACCGCGTCGCCGTCGAGAACCCCGGCTACGCCGCGCTCTACGACGTGCTGCGCGCCCAGGCGCTCGAGCTCGAGCCCGTCCCCGTCGACCAGCGCGGCATGCTGCCCGCCGAGCTCGAGCGCGCGCTCGCCCGCGGCGCGCGCGCCGTCGTCATCACGCCGCGCGGCCAGAACCCCACCGGCGCCGCGCTCGACGCCGACCGCGCGCGCGAGCTCCGCGCCGTGCTCGCCCAGCGCCCCGCCGCGCTCGTGATCGAGGACGACCACCTCGGCCCCCTCGCCGGCGTCCCGGCGCACACGCTGCTTCGGGGCGCCGCCGAGTCGCGCCAGCGCTGGGCCGTCACCCGCTCCGTCGCCAAGGCGCTCGGACCCGACCTGCGCCTGGCCGTGCTCGCCGGTGACGCCCACACGATCGCCCGCGTGCAAGGGCGCCAGCAGCGCGGCCCCGGCTGGGTCAGTCACATCCTCCAGGCCACCGTGCTCGAGCTGTGGCGCGACCCCTCCGTGCACGAGCTCGTCGAGCGCGCCAGCGCCACCTACGCCCGCCGGCGCGAGCTCCTGCTCGAACGGCTCTCCGAACACGGTCTCCCCGCCACCGGCGCCTCCGGGCTGAACGTGTGGCTGGCGGTCCCCGAGGAAGCATCCGTGATCGGCGCGCTGATGCAGCGCGGATGGGTGCTCGCGCCCGGCGCGCCCCATCGCCTGCACGGCGCCGGGCCGGCGGTGCGCATCACGATCTCCACGCTGCTCGAGCCCGAGGCGGAGCGCCTCGCCCGCGACCTCGCCGACGTGCTCGCCGCCGAGCCCTCGCGGCGCGCCGGCTGAGCCGATCGCCGATCATCGCCCCGATGCCCGCGCCAGCCACCGCCACCGGCAGACCCGCGCCCGCCCCCGCCCGCGCGTGCGCCTACGTGGTGCTGCGCCGCGTGTTCGAGCGCGGCGCCTACGCCGACCGCGCCTTCGCCGCCGAGGCGTCCGCTCTCGACGGCCGTGACCGGGCGCTCGCGATGCGCCTCGTCTACGGCGCCGTGCAGCGCCGCGGTACGCTCGACCACTTCATCGCCGAGCTCGCCGAGCGTCCCGTCGGCGCGCTGCACGCGCCGCTGCTCGCCGCGCTGCGGCTCGGCCTCTACGAGCTGCTGTACACCTCCGGCGCCCCCGACCGCGCGATCGTCGCCGACGCCGTCGAGCTCGCCAAGGCCAACGCGCGCGCCGGGCACGGGCTCGTCAACGCGGTGCTGCGCCGCGCCGCGCGCGAGGGACCGGATGCGCTGCTCGCGACGCTCGGCGACGACACGCCCGAGCGCGCCGCCGTCAAGCACTCGCACCCGGAGTGGATCGCGCGGCTGTGGTGGCAGACGCTCGGAGCGCAGGACGCGCTGGCGCTGATGGAAGCCGACAACGAGCCGTTGGAGGTCGCGCTGCGCGCCAACACGCTCCTCACCGACGCCCCCACGCTGGCCGCGCAGCTGCCCGTGCGCACGCACCTCGATCCCGAGCTGCCCGAGGCGCTCGTGCTCGAGCAGCCCTTCGACGCGCACGGCTCGCCGCTGTGGCGGCAGGGCGCCTTCCAGCCGCAGTCCCGCGCCGCCATGCTCGTTGCGCGCGCGCTCGACCCGCAACCCGGCGAGCGCGCGCTCGACCTGTGCGCCGCGCCCGGCGGCAAGACCACGCACCTCGCCGCGCTGATGCAGGGCAGCGGGCAGATCCTCGCCGTCGAGCGCAATCCCGCGCGTGCCCGCGAGCTGCGGCGCGCCGTGCAGCGGCTGCGCGCCGGCAACGTGCGGGTGCGCGTCGCCGACGCCGCGCGCTGGCAGGACGGTCGCGAGGCCGGTGCGCCAGACGAGGCCCGCAGCTTCGACCGCGTGCTCGTCGACCCGCCCTGCTCCGGGCTCGGCACGCTGCAGGCGCGCGCCGACCTGCGCTGGCGCGCGAGTCCCGAGGCGCTCGCCGAGCTGGCCCGCGCGCAGCGCTCGATCCTGCAAGCCGGCGCCCGTGCGCTTCGTCCGGGGGGCGTGCTTGTCTACTCTACCTGCACCATTTCGCCCACTGAGAACGAGAACCTGATCGCCTCCTTTCTGGACTCCCATCCCGACTTCGCGCTCGATCAGAACGAACCGCGGCTGACGCTGCCGCACCGCGACCACACCGCCGGCTTCTTCATCGCCAGGCTGCGCAGGACCTGAGCGATGGCAGGCGAGCCCGAGATCCCGGCGCGGCCCGCCATCGACCTCGGGCCGCAGTGCCCCAACTGCGGCGAGCCGTGGCTGCGCCCCACCAACCTCCCCGGCCGCTACCGCTGCGTCTACTGCCTGCACCGCTTCGAGCTCAGCTCCGTGTGCCCCAACTGCGGCGAGCACTCCACGATCGTGCGCATGTCCTCCACCGCGATCCTCAAGTGCAACGCGTGCGGGGATTCCATGCTGCAGGCCGTATGAGCGCGCGTGCGCGCCCGGACGGCCTCGCAGCGTCGAGGCGGCGGCGCCCATGAGCGCGCGTGCGCGCGAGCTGCTCGCCGGCGTGCGCGTCGCGCCGTCGATCCTGTCGGCCGACTTCGGGCGCCTGCGCGAGCAGGTTCGCGAGGTGCTCGACGCCGGCGCCCGCGTGATCCACGTCGACGTGATGGACGGCCACTTCGTGCCGCCGATCACGCTCGGGCCGCTGGTCGCCGGCGCGCTCGCCGACGTCGTGCACGAGGCCGGCGGCATGCTCGACACGCACCTCATGATCGAGCGCCCCGAGCGCCAGGTGGAGGAGTTCGTGCGCGCCGGCGTGGACTCGATCACCTTCCACGCCGAGGCCACGCCGCACGCCGCCTACACCGCCGGCCTGATCCGCGACCGCGGCCTCTGCGTCGGCCTCGCCATCAACCCCGGCACGCCAGTCGGCGCGCTCGCCGAGCTCGCCGGCGCGATCGACCTCGCGCTGTGCATGACCGTCAACCCCGGCTGGGGCGGGCAGGCCTTCATCGAGCGCTCGCTCGAGAAGCTCCCACGCGTGCGCGCGCTCGCCGGCGCCGGCGCCGCGGTGCAGGTCGACGGCGGCATCGAGCCGCACACTGCGCCGCCCTGCCGGCGGGCCGGCGCCAACCTGTTCGTGGCGGGCTCCGCCATCTTCACCGCCGGGGAGCCCGCCGCGGCCTACCGGGCGATCGCCTCCTCCGTGGACGCCGCCTGAGGACGCGCCCGCGCCGCCGCCCCGCCGCGCCGGTACAGCGCCGCCAGCAGCGCCGCCAGCAAGCCCGTCGCGCCCGCATAGCCGATCTCCGTGCGCAGCAGCTCGTCGCCCACCGCCGGCGTCAGCATCCAGGCCACGAACAGCGCCGCCGCACACAGCCAGCACAGCGCCGCCGCGCGCGCGCGGTCGCGCGCCAGCGCCGCCTGGTTGAGCGCCCCCGAGATCAGGTGCAGCCCCATGCCCACCCCGATCAGCGCCAGCCCGAAGCGCCCGTAGCTGTACACCTGGCCGAAGAACACGTGGCGCAGCGCGAACGGGCCCACCGCCAGCAGGCCCACCGCCACCGCCGCCGCGAAGGCCGCGATCGCCAGCACCGTGATCCTGATCGCGCGCGCGAACGCGTCGTGCCCGGCCGTCGCCTCCAGGCCCGTCAGGTGTGGCAGCAGCGAGGTCTGGATCGCCTGGAACAGCTGCAGCGGCGCGCGCGCGATCAGCAGCACGTTGAACACGATCCCCGCCAGCACGCCGTTGCGCGCCGTCGCGTCCACCGTCAGCACCGCCGCGTTCAGCAGCGTCTGCTCGGAGAGCATGATGCTCGACACCCACACCGCGAAGCCGCCGCCGCGGCGCAGCGACAGCTCCTCGTGCGCCGCCGTCTCCTGCACGGCCTCCGTCGCCGGCCCCGCCAATGCCGCGTCGGCCTCGTCGACCGTGATCGGCGCGCCCGCGAGGCGGCGATCCGCGCGCGTGCTCGCGAACGCCGCCGGCACCACCACCAGCGACACCAGCGGCGCCGCCGCGATCCCCAGCGCCACCGCCGTCTGCCCGCTCGCCACCCCGATCGCCACCGCGATCGCGAAGCAGATGCGCGAGCTCGACTCCATCAACACCAGGCCACCGAACAGCCCGAAGCGCTGGTGGCCCGCCAGCCAGCCGCGCGCGAAGTAGCTCGCGGCGTAGGCCAGCGTGCCCACCACCAGCACGTCGTAGAGCGCGCCCTGGCGCTGGAACACGTGGTTCACCAGCTCGTCGTGCAGCGCCAGCGCCACCGCCAGGAACACCAGCGCGAAGCTCGCCTGCAACAGCATCGGCACGCGCAGCGCGTGCGCCGTCCGCCCCTGCGCCCGCCGCTGCGCGATCGTGCGCGAGAGCAGCTGTTCGATCGGCCGGTAGATCACCGAGATGATCACGAACATCACCGACCACAACAGGTCCAGCAGCTTCGCCGATTCTTCCCCCAGCACGTGGCTCGCGATCGAGAAGTACGCGAACGTCAGCAGGCCCGTCGAGGCGATCCCGATCGAGAGGATGCGCGCCCCCGCCCCGTATGAGCGCCCTCGCTCATCGCCTGGCCGGGCGGGGGGGCCGCCGCCCGCGTCCGCGCCGCGCACGTCCGCTCCGCGCGCCCCGGCGCGAGGGCTGCTAGAGCCGGACAAGCAACATCGTCCAGGGGAACGGCGAGCGCACCGCCACGACCTCGCCGTGGCGCGACAGCAGCTCCACGAACGCGCGCCTGGACCAGTGGTTGAGGTGGCCAGGGGTGTTGCCGAGCGCCGGCCAGTAGGCGCCCCGCGCCATGTTCAGCGCCCGCCACAGCGGCTCGCGCGGGACCGACACGAGCAGGTGCGCGCTCGCGCAGCGCGCCATCTCGGCGAGCGTGTGCTCGGGGTCGGGCACGTGCTCGAGCACCTCGATCGCGCTCGCCAGCTCGAACTCGCCGTCCGCGAACGGCAGGTCCGCCGGCCGGCCGGCGCGGCCGGCCTCCATCACCCGGTACTCCAGGTTGGGCGCCTGCCGCTGCGCCCACCCGGCCTGGATCGAGTCCTCCTCCAGGTCCACGCCGACGATGCGCCCGCCACCCAGCCGCTGCGCCCAGCGGTGCGTCAGCACGCCCTCGCCGCAGCCCACGTCCAGCACCGAGCGCGGCGCCGCCAGCGCCAGCAGCTCGTCCAGGTCGCGCTCGAAGCCCGCCATCAGGCGCCGCACGACGGGGTTGCCCGAGCCGTACTTGTCGTAGGTGTTGCCGGTCACCACGCCGTCGCCCGAGACCGTCACGCCGCCGCTCACCGCTCCTCCTCTGCAGGCCCGCCGCCGCTCACAGCCGCACCGTCTCGCGCCGATCGCCCGGTTCGTAGTGGGAGGGCTCCACCCCCAGCTGCAGCTCGATCCGCCGCACGCGCTCGAACGTGCGCTGGGTCATCACGCGCTGGGCCGCCAGCAGGTCGCCGATCACGCCCAGCGCCCACAGCACCACCGCGGCGATGAACAGCACCGCGCCGAGGATCAGCGACTGCACGTGGCCCTTGCCGCTTCCTTCCGCGTAGGCCACCGCGAAGCGGATCCACACCCCCACCGCCGCCAGCCCGATCAGCAGCGACAGGCTCCAGAACACCCGCAGCGGCTCGTACTGGGCGTAGATGCGGAAGATCGACACCGCGTTGCGGCGCACGTACGCGCCCATCGAGGGGAACAGCCGCGACTCCCTTGTCTTCGCGTTGGTGCGCACCGGCACGTGGTCCACCGCCACCAGCATCTTGCCCGCCTGGATGATCGTCTCGAGCGTGTAGGTGAAGCGCGAGACCACCATCATCTGGATCGCCGCCTCGCGGTTGTAGGCGCGAAAGCCCGAGGTGGTGTCCGGCACCGACGTCGAGGACGCCTGACGCACCACCCACGAGCCCAGCCGCTGCAGCGTCTTCTTCAGCGGCGAGAAGTGCTCGATGCCGCCCACCTCGCGGTCGCCCACCACCATGTCCGCGCGCCCTTCCAGGATCGGGCGCACGAGCTTGGCCACGTCGGGGCCGTAGTACTGGTTGTCGGCGTCGGTGTTGACGATCACGTCGGCCCCCAGCTTCAAGGACGTGTCGATGCCCGCCTGGAAGCCCGCCGCGAGGCCCTTGTTGTTGGTCAGGCGCACGAGGTGGTCGACGCCGTGCGCACGCGCCACCTGCACGGTCGCGTCGGTGGAGCCGTCGTCGATCACCAGCCACTGCACCTCGTCGAAGCCCTCGAGCTCGCGCGGCAGGTCGGCCAGCGTCCGCGGCAGCTGCTCGGCCTCGTTGAAGCAGGGGATCTGGATGATGAGCTTCATCGCCTCGGTTTGCCTAGACTTGGCCACCCGCAGTATCCCAAAGCGCCGACACGCTCCTGGCGCCAGGCGCCGGGCGCGCGGGGCCGGTGCGGCGCCGGGCGGCCGGGCTCGCTAGAAACCAAGCTCGACCGCCAAGGCCAGATGGAAAGCGCGACGCTCACCCGGGGCACGCCGGGCTCCCTCAGGCCGGCGCGCCTGCGCGCCGTGCCCGCGCGCAGCTGGGCGCGCCTCGGCTTCGCCGCGATGTGCGCCGCTGCGCTGGTCGGCTACTTCGCCTTCCCCACCTACCCCACCTACGATTCCTTCTACGCGCTGCTGTGGGGGCGCGACCTGCTGCAGGGTCACGTGCCCGACTTCAGCGTCTACCGGGGCCCCACCGAGCATCCCCTGGCGATCGCCTACGGCGTCTTCTGCTCGCTGTTCGGGCAGGGCGGCGCGCGGCTGATGGTGCTCGGCTCGATCGCCTCCTTCGTGGCGGCCGTGGCCGGCATGTACAGGCTCGGGCGGCTGTGCTTCGGGCCGCTCGTGGGGCTGGTCGCGGCGCTGCTGCTGCTCAGTCGCTTCTTCGTCGAGAACCTCGCCGCGCAGGGTTACCTCGACGTCACCTACATCGCGCTCGTGCTGTGGGCCACCGTGCTCGAGGTGGAACGCCCCCGGCGCGGCTGGCCGGTGTTCGCGGCGCTGGCCGCCGCCGGGCTGCTGCGCCCCGACGCGTGGGTGCTGAGCGGCGCCTACTGGCTGTGGTGCAGCTGGCGCGCGCCCAACCGCGCGCGCCTTCGCCACCTCGCGCTGGCCGTGCTCGCGCCGCTGGTGTGGGTGGCGGTCGACTGGAGCGTCACCGGCGATCCCCTGTACTCGCTCAACTCCACCGCCGGCCTCGCCGCCGAACTGGAACGCACCCAGGGCTTCGGCAGCGTGCTCGGCTCCGTCTGGAGCTACGGCGTGCGCATCGACCACCTGCCGGTGCTGCTCGGCGGCCTGCTCGGCATCGCGATCGCGCTGTGGATCGCGCCGCGGCGGGCGCTCGTGCCGCTGGCGGCGTTCGTGCTGCTGCTCGCCGTGTACCTGCTCGAGGGCGCCGGCGGCTCCTCGGTGGTGGACCGCTACCTGCTCGGCGCCGCCACCGCGCTGCTGCCCTTCTGCGCGGTCGCCGTCGGCGGCTGGGCGATGCTCGAGCCGGGCTCGCTGCTGCGGCGCCTGTGGATCGCCGCCGCCGTGGCGCTGGTCGCCTACGGCGCGCTGTCCGCCGCCAACACGATCAGCCTCTCGAGCCTGCGCACCACGCTCGCCGAGCACAAGCAGTTCCACCGCGGCCTCGCCGCCGCGCTGCGCAGCCCCGCCGTAGCGGCGCAGCTGCGCCGCTGCCCGCTCGTGTCGCTGCCCGACAACAAGCTGATCCCCGACGCGCGCTGGATCCTCGACCGGCCCGACCAGCGCGACATCCTCGCCCGCAGCCAGGCGCGCGCCGAGGCCGAACGCGGCGACCCGCGCCTGGAGCGGCGCATCGACGCCGGCAGCGTCGCGGTCTATCCCCTCGGCAGCGCCGTGTTCGTGGACGCCATCGTCGACCCCGGCGACCAGCCGGGCGACCAGATCCCGCTGACCGGCTTCAAGCGGCTCTACCACAGCAGCCTCTACGCCGTCTATGGCAACTGCTGAGCGTCCGCCGCCGGCCGATCGCGCGAACGCCTCCGCCGCCCGCGGGCGGCGCGCGGCCTGGGCGGGCCTCGCGCTGGTGCTCGCCGGCGGCCTCGGCCTGCGCCTGTGGGGCGTGCAGCAGGGCCTGCCCTACCCCTACAACGCCGACGAGCAGGACCACTTCGTGCCGCACGCGATCGAGATGTTCGAGCACGGCACGCTCAACCCCCACTACTTCGCCAACCCGCCGGCCTTCACCTACGTCCTGCACTTCCTGTTCGCGATCGCCTACGGCGGCGCCCACGGCGCCGTGCGCGAGTTCGCGCTGCACCCGGCGTCGGTGTACACGCTCGCGCGCGTCGCCGCAGCCGTGCTCGGCACGCTCGCGCTGTGGCTGCTCTACCTGGCCGGCGCGCGGCTGTGGAGCCGCGCTGCGGGGCTGCTGGCCGCGGCCATCGAGGCGGTCGCCTTCCTGCCCGTCTTCTACGCCCATCTCGCGCTCAACGACGCGCCCACGCTGGCTCCCGCCACGCTCTCGCTGCTCGGCAGCGCCGGCGTGCTGCGCAAAGGCCGCCTGCGCGACTACCTGCTCGCCGGCCTCGGGCTCGGCCTCGCCTGCGCCAGCAAGTACACCGCCGGGATCGTGCTGCTGGCGCTGCTCGCCGCGTCGTCCTGGCGCCTTCGCGAGCAGCGGCGGGCCGTCGCCGGGCTCGTGCTCGCCGGCGCCGCCGCGCTCGTCGCGTTCCTGCTCGCAAACCCCTACGCGCTGCTGGACTTCAAGAGCTTCCACGCCGAACTGCTGCACCAGTCGAGCCTGTCGGGAGAAGCGCAGGGCAAGCTGGGCGCGCCCAGGGGCGGCGGCCTGCCCTACTACCTGTGGTCGTTCACCTGGGGCCTCGGCTGGGCGCCCTCGCTCGCCGCCGCCGCGGGCGCGCTCACGGTGTGGCGCCGCGACAGGCGGATCGGCTGGATGCTGGTGCCGCCACTGCTCGTGTTCCTCGCCTTCATGGGCACCCAGGGGCGCTACTTCGGGCGCTGGCTGATGCCCGTCTTCCCGATCGCCTGCCTGCTCGGCGCCTGCTTCGTGATCCAGCTCAGCGGCTGGGCCGCGCGCGCGCTGCCGACCGCCGGCAGGCGCCACGTGCTCGCCGCGCTGCTGGTCCTCGCGCTGCTGGCGCAGGGGCTCGTGTACAGCATCCATGCCGGCATGGTGCTCTCACGGGCCGACACGCGCAACCTCACCCGACGGTGGATGCTGGCGCACATCCCCGCTGGCGCCAAGGTCGTGGCCGAGCCGGTCGAGCCCGAGGAATGGGCGCGCGAAGTCGCTCCCGGCACGGCCACCGCCACCAACCCCTACCGCTGGCAGCTCTACCCCGCCCTGTACCTGCGCGTGCAGGCGGACGGGCGCATCGCCCCGCGCTACATCCGCGAGGTGGGCCTCGAGGACTACGAGCGCACGCTCTACCCCGCGCTGGTCGGATTCTACGAGCGCGAAGGCTACTGCTGGGTGATCCGCGGCTCGACCGAGTCCGGGCGCGCCTTCGCGGAACCCGCCGCGGTGCCCCACGCGATCGCCTACTACCGCAGGCTGGCGCGCGCCGGCCGGGTCGTCTACCGCGCCTCGCCCTTCGCCAGGGGGGCGAGCGGGCGCGAGTTCGTCCCCTTCAACTTCGACTGGAGCTTCGACTACTACCCGCTCGCCTACGCGCGTCCGGGTCCGCGCATGACGATCTACCGCCTGCGGGGCGGACGCTGCCGGCGCCGCTGAGCCAAGCAGGGCCCACCGTCGGGCGGCGCCCTATCCTGGAGGCGCATGCCCAGCTGCACGGCCACCGACGAGCTGCACCTAGCGCGCGCGATCGAGCTCGCCGCCAACGGCGCCGGCTCGGTCAAGCCGAACCCCGTGGTCGGGGCCGTGATCGCGCGCGACGGCGAGGTGCTGGGGGAGGGCTGGCACAGCGAGTACGGCGGCGCGCACGCCGAGGTCAACGCGATCGAGGACTGCGGGCTCGCGGATCTCGCCGGCGCCACCCTGTACGTGTCGCTCGAGCCCTGCTGCCACGAGGGCAAGACGCCGCCGTGCACCGAAGCGATCCTCCAGGCCGGCATCAAGCGCATCGTGGTCGCCTCCGACGATCCCACCGAGAAGGCCTCCGGGCGGGGCCTGGGGATCCTCCGCGACGAGGGCGTCGAGGTCGTGCTGGCCGACGGCGAGCTGGCCGCGCGCGCGCGCCTGCTCAACCAGGCCTTCCGCAAGCACGCGCGCGTGGGCCGGCCCTGGGTGCTGTTCAAGTCGGCGATGACGCTGGACGGCAAGGTGGCCACCCGCAGCGGCGACTCCAAGTGGATCAGCGGCGAGGAAAGCCGCGAGCTCGCGCACCGCTGGCGCGCCTCCGTCGACGCCGTGATCGTCGGCATCGGCACCGCGCTCGCCGACGACCCGCTGCTCACCGCCCGGCCCGAAGGCACCCCCGCGGAGCCCGAGGCGCAGCCGCGGCGAGTGGTGTTCGACTCGCTCGCGCGCCTGCCGCCCAGCTCACAGCTCGTGGCCGCCGCCGGAGCGGTGCCGCTCACGATCGTCGTCACCCGCGCCGCCGCGCGCGCCGACATCGACGCGCTCGAAGCCGCGGGCGCGCAGGTGCTCGTCGTGAGCGGCGAAAACGAGCCCGCGCGCGTGCGCGCCGGGCTCGACCAGCTCGGCGCGCTCGGCGTCACCTCGGCGCTGCTCGAGGGCGGCCCGCACCTCGCCGGCGCCTTCCTCGACGCGGGCGAGATCGACGAACTGCGCCTGTTCCTGGCGCCGCTGCTGCTCGGCGGCAGCGCCGCGCGCGACCCGCTCGAGGGCGAAGGCGTCGAGCGCATCTCCGAGGCGCTGCGCGCGCTCACGTTCGACTGCCGAGCCGTCGGCGGGGACCTCCTGATCTCCGCGCGCCTGCGCGAGTGGTGACGGCGGGCGGGGGAGCGCGAGCCTTGTTCACCGGCCTGATAGCGGACCTCGGCAGCGTCGCCGCGCTCGAGCGCGAGGGCGACGGCGCCACGCTCAGCATCCGCAGCGCGCTCGCCGGCGAGCTCGGCGAGGGCGACTCGATCGCGGTCAACGGCGTGTGCCTGACCGCCACCGAGGTCGGCAGCGAGGGCTTCCGCGCGCAGGCGATGATCGAGACGCTCGAGCGCTCCTCGCTGGGATCCTTGACCGCCGGCTCGCGCGTGAACCTGGAGCTGGCGCTGCGGGCGCACGACCGCCTCGGCGGGCATGTCGTGCAGGGCCACGTGGACGGCACCGGCACGGTGGCCGCCGTGCGCGAGGAGGGCTTCTCGCGGGTGCTCGACATCGTCCTCGCGCCGCGCCTGGCGCGTTACCTGGTGGAGAAGGGGTCGGTCGCCGTCGACGGCGTCAGCCTCACGGTCAGCGCGCTGCTCGACGACGGCTTCTCGGTGTCGCTGATACCGGAGACCCTCCGGCGCACCAACCTCGGGGAGGCGCGCGAGGGCGACGCCGTGAACGTCGAGGTCGACGTACTCGCCAAGCACGTAGAGCGCCTGATGAGGGCGCACGAAGCCCAGGAGGCACGAGCATGAGCCCCACGTCCACCGCCACCCCGTTCGCCACCATCGAGCAGGCGCTCGAAGACATCCGCCAGGGCAAGATGGTGGTGGTCTGCGACGACGAGGACCGCGAGAACGAGGGCGACCTGACGATGGCCGCGCAGTTCGCCACCCCCGAGGCGATCAACTTCATGGCCAAGGAGGGGCGCGGGCTGATCTGCCTGTCGCTCACCTCCGAGCGCTGCGACGAGCTCGGCCTGGACCTGATGGCGGCCAAGAACGAGTCCCCCTTCGAAACGCCCTTCACCGTCTCGATCGAGGCGCGCGACGGCGTCACCACCGGCATCTCCGCCCACGACCGCGCGCACACCATCCAGGTCGCGATCGACCCCGAGAGCCGGCCCCGCGACCTGGTGCAGCCGGGGCACGTGTTCCCGCTGAAGAGCCGCGCCGGCGGCGTGCTCGAGCGCGCCGGGCAGACCGAGGCGGCGGTCGACCTCGCGCGCCTGGCCGGGCTGAACCCCGCCGGCGTGATCTGCGAGGTGATGAACGACGACGGCACGATGGCGCGCGTGCCCGACCTGGTGGAGTACTGCGCGCGCCACCAGCTGAGCATGATCACGGTGGCGGACCTGATCGCCTACCGCCGCCGCCACGACAAGCTCGTCGAACGGGTGGTGGCGACGGGACTGCCGACCGCCTTCGGCGAGTTCGCCGCGGTCGGCTACCGCTCGCTGCTCGACGACAAGCACCACGTGGCGCTGGTCAAGGGCGAGGTCGCGGGCGAGCCCGACGTGCTCGTGCGCGTGCACTCCGAGTGCCTCACCGGCGACGTCTTCCACTCGCTGCGCTGCGACTGCGGCGAGCAGCTCGAATCGGCGCTGTCGATGATCGAGCGCGAGGGCCGGGGCGTGCTGCTGTACCTCTCCCAGGAGGGGCGCGGCATCGGCCTGCTCAACAAGCTGCGCGCCTACAAGCTGCAGGAGCAGGGCCTCGACACGGTCGAAGCCAACGAGCGCCTGGGGCTGCCGGCCGACCTGCGCGACTACGGCATCGGCGCGCAGATCCTCGTCGACCTCGGCCTGTCCTCGATCCGCATCCTCACCAACAACCCGAAGAAGATCAGGGGCCTCGAGGGCTACGGGCTGTCGGTCACCTCGCAGCTGCCGATCGAGCACGCGCCCAACGAGCACAACGAGGCCTACCTGCGCACCAAGGCCCAGCGCATGGGCCACACCCTCCACCACCAGGGCCTCAACCTCGACGCGGAGCTGCTGCACGGCGAGCGGCGCAAGCGGGAGCGACGCAGATCGTGAGCGATCGCGCCCCCGGCGCCTTCGCGATCGCGGTCGCGCGCTTCTACGAGGACCTCGCCGAGCGCCTCGTGGCCGGCGCCCGTGCGGCCTTCGCCGAGCACGGCCACCACGAGATCGAGGTGTTCGAGGTGCCTGGCGCCTACGAGCTGCCGCTCGCCGCCAGCTACGCCGCGCACGCCGGGCGCTACGCCGGCGTGGCCTGCCTCGGCGCGGTCATCCGCGGCGAGACCGACCACTACGAGTTCGTCTGCCAGCAAGCCGCCGCCGGCGTGATGCGCGTGCAGCTCGACACCGGCGTGCCGTGCGCGTTCGGCGTGCTCACCTGCGAGACGATGGAGCAGGCGCTGCAGCGCTCGGGGGGAGGCAAGCGCGACCAGGGACGCAACGCCGCCGAGGCCGTGGTGCGGATGGCCGCGCTGCGCGCGGGCGTGCGCGAGCACGCGATCGGGCCCGGCGCCCGCGCCGCCGTCTTCGGCGGCGGCGAACATCGCTAGACTGCCGCGCATGGCGAAGGTGTGTCACAGCTGCGGCAAGGGCCCCTCCTTCGGGCAGAGCCGCAGCCACTCGATGGTTGCCACCAAGCGGCGCTTCGATCCCAACCTGCAGAAGGTCAAGATCATGGTCGGCAAGGCGCCCCGGCGGGTATATGTGTGCACCAGATGCCTGAAAGCCGGCAAGGTCACCAAGGCGCTGTAGGGCCGCCGGCCTCGCCAGGCGCCCGCGCCGGGTGGTGGAGCTGATAGACCTGTCGCCGTGACGGACACCAACCTCGTTCGCTTCCGCGCCGCCGTGGCCGGCGCGCTGGCGCATCTGGAGTCGCGTCGCCAGGAGGTCAACGACCTCAACGTGTTCCCCGTCGCCGACGGCGACACCGGCGACAACATGGCGCTCACGCTGCAGGCGGTGCTGAGCGAGCTCGACAGCCTGCAGGGGACCGACGGGACCCGCACGATCGACGAGATCGGGCGCGAGGAGATCGTGCAGTCGGTGGCTCGCGCCGCGCTGCTGGGAGCCCGCGGCAACTCCGGCGTGATCCTCTCGCAGCTGATCCGCGGCGCCGCCGAGGAGCTCGTCTCGCGCCCCGGCCAGCTGATCGACGCCCCTTTGCTCGGGGCCGCGCTCGCCAACGCCGCCGACCGCGCCTACTCCTCCGTGCGCGACCCGGCCGAGGGCACGATCCTGACGGTGGCGCGCGAGATGGCGCGCCAGATCGCGGCCGACCTGGCGCACGGCCCGGAGACGCCGCGCTTCGGGCCGGCGACAGAGCCGCGTGAGCAGGACCTGGCGATCGCCGCCGCGCTGGAACGCGCCGTGCAGGCCGGCGAGCAGTCGGTCAAGCGCGGACCCGAGCTGCTGGCCGCGCTGCGCGAGGCCGGCGTGGTCGACGCCGGCGGCTACGGGCTCACGATCATCTTCGCCGGCGTGGTCGCGGCGCTGCGCGGCGAGGAGGCGCCCGCGCTCGACCACTACGCGCCCGCCCGCATCAGCCACCCCGAGCACAGCTCGGGCACCTACCGCTTCTGCACCAACTTCGCCGTCACCGGCAGCGAGCTCAGCCCCGCGAGCTTCGTCGCCGAGCTGGAAGCGCTCGGCGACTCGGTGCTGGTCGTCGGCGACGCGAGCACGCTGAAGGTGCACGTGCACACCGACGAGCCGGACCGCGCGATGGCCGTGTTCGCCGACGCGGGCGAGGTCTCGCACCTCGACGTCGCGGACATGCGCACCCAGGTCGCCGAGCGCGACGGGCGCGTCGGCGAGCAGGCGGCCCGCGCTGCGGGCTCCGCGCAAGCGGCCAAGCAGCGCTGCGGCGCCGTCGCCGTGGTCAGCGGCGAGGGCCTGCGGCAGATGTTCGCCGAGCTGGGCGTGCGCGCGGTCGACGGCGGTCCCACCTTGAACCCCTCCACCAACGACCTGCTGGCCGGCATCCACGCCGTCCCCAGCGAGGAGGTGGTGCTGCTGCCCAACAGCGCCAACGTGGTGATGGCCGCCGAATACGCCGCCCGCATCTCCGAGAAGGACGTGTACGTGGCTCCCTGCACCAGCCAGCAGGCGGGCCTCGCGGCGGCGGTGGCGCTGTCGCTCGAGCGCTCGCTCGAGGAGAACAAGCACGCGATCGAAGACGTGCTGGCGCACGTGCGCACCGGGGCCGTCGCGCCGGCCGCGCGCGACGACGCGCAGGGACGCTTCGCCCGCGGCGAGGCCGTCGGCTTCGTCGAGGACGAGGTGCTCGCCTGGGGCGAGCCGCGCGAGACGCTGCGGCGCGTGCTGGGCGCGCTCGCGGGCGCCAGCAACGGGCACGGCGCGCCCGAGCTGATCAGCGTGATCGACGGCCGGGATGCGCCGGTCGAGCTGGCCGAGCTGACCAAGCTGGCCGCCGACGGCGTCGAGCTGGAACTGCGCCACGGCGGTCAAGCGGCGTACTGGTGGCTGCTCGCCGCCGAGTAGCCCCGACCGCCGGCGCGCCGGCCGTGCGCGCCGTATGACCGCCGCGGCGATCATCATGGAGCGCGATGACGGCGGCGACCAGGACCACCACGCCGGCGCTCTCGCAGGCGCCCGCCGGGCGCGCGCACCTGCGCCATGCGCCCGCCGCGTTCGCCTCCAAGCGTGAGCTCGCCGGCGAGGAGCTGGCCGCCGCGCCGCTGCGCTGGCCGCGTCCGTCGCGCCTGCAGGCGGCGCTGGAGCTGCCGCGCGGGCGCGTCGCCGCGGGCATGGCGGCGCTCGGCCTGGGCACCGTCGGAGAGCTGCTGGAGCACCTGCCCAGCGCCAGCCGCGAGGCTCGCACGATCGCCGGGCTGCGCGCCGGCGAGCAGGCGACGGTGGCGGTGGCGGTGCGCGCGATCGCCGCCCGCCCGGTGCGACGCCGCGGCATGCGCGCGCTCGTGCAGGCGACGGTGTTCGACGCGTCCGCGAGCATGCGCGCGACCTTCTTCAACCAGCCGTGGCTGGTGGAGCGCTATCCGCCGGGCACGCGCCTGCTGCTGCACGGGCGCGCCGACGGGCGCGGCGGCTTCGCCGTCTCCCACCATGCCCCCGGCGGCGAGCTGGGCGGCGAGCTGGACGGCGGGCCCGGCGACGAGCCCGGCGCGGGCGACGCGCCCGCGGCGCCGAACGGCGGGGCCGTCGCCCACTACCCGGCCGCCGACGGCGTCACCTCGACGCAGATCCTCACGCTGGTGCGCCGCGAACGCCGCGCGCTCGCCGACGTGGTCGAGCCGCTGCCGGCGGCGGTGAGGGTCGCCGGCGGCCTGCCCGACCGTGCCAGCGCGCTCTCGGCCATGCACTTCCCCCGCGGCGCGGAGGACCTCGAGGCGGGCCGCAGGCGGCTGGCCTTCGAGGAGCTGCTGCTGAGCCAGCTCGTGTTCCTGCGCCGGCGCGCCCGGCGCCGCGCGCGCACCGGCGCCGCCCCGCTCGCCGGCGAGGACGAGCTCGCCGCGCGCTGGCTGCAGCGCGCGCTCCCGTTCGCCCCCACCGGCGACCAGCGCCGGGCGATCGCGGAGATCGACGCCGACCTCGCGGGGACGGCGCCGATGCAGCGTCTGCTGATGGGCGAGGTCGGCAGCGGCAAGACCGTGGTCGCGCTCCACGCGATGCTGCGCGCCGTCGGGCACGGACTGCAGGCGGCGCTGATGGCGCCCACCGAGACGCTCGCCGAGCAGCACTTCGCAACCGTCCAGCGCCTGCTCGGCGGCGAGCCCGTGAGCGCGGCGCTGCTGACCGGCTCCACCCCCGCCCGCCGCCGCCGCGACACGCTCGGCAAGCTCGCCAGCGGCGAGCTGTCGCTGATCGTCGGCACGCACGCGCTGATCGAGCCCGACGTCCGCTTCCACGCCCTCGCCGTCGCCGTCGTCGACGAGCAGCACCGCTTCGGCGTGCGCCAGCGCGCCGCCCTCGCCGAGCGCCACGGGGACGGCGCGGCCGCGCGCGTCCCTCACGTGCTGCACATGACCGCCACCCCCATACCGCG
The DNA here is from genome assembly GCA_035508735.1 of Solirubrobacteraceae bacterium. Lineage (GTDB taxonomy): Bacteria > Actinomycetota > Thermoleophilia > Solirubrobacterales > Solirubrobacteraceae > Palsa-744. The sequence continues at coordinate 48,614 of DATJMM010000036.1, forward strand.
CACGCTCGCGCTCGCCCGCTACGGCGACCTCGACACCAGCGTGCTGCGCGAGCTTCCCGCGGGACGCCAGCCGATCGACACCCGGCTCGTGAGCGGCGCGCGCGAGCGCGCCGCAGCCTACGAGCGACTCCGCCGTGAGCTCGCCGCCGGCCGCCAGGCCTACGTCGTCTGCCCGCTGGTGGACTCGTCCCCGGACGAGCGTGGGGGCGCCGCCGGCGAGGAGGGCCTGCGCGCCGCCACGGCCGAGCTGAAGCGCCTCGGCGCGGGGGAGCTCGCGGGCCGCCGGCTCGCGCTGCTGCACGGCGGCATGCGCCCCGGCGAGAAGCAGCGCGCGATGGCCGCCTTCGCCGCCGGCGAGGTGCAGGTGCTCGTCGCCACCACCGTGATCGAGGTGGGCGTGGACGTGCCCAACGCCACCGTGATGCTCGTCGAGAACGCCGAGCGCTTCGGGATCTCCCAGTTGCACCAGCTCCGCGGCCGCGTCGGGCGCGGCGAGCACCGCGCCAGCTGCTTCCTCGTGAGCGCCCCGTCCGCCCCAGGCGCCGCCGAGTCGGGACGCCTGCGCGCGCTCGCGGAGCACGCCGACGGCTTCCGCCTCGCCGAGATCGATCTGGCGATCCGCAAGGAGGGCGAGCTCGCCGGCGCCCGTCAGTCCGGGGTCGGGCACCTGCGGGTCGCGCGCCTGCCCGAGGACGCGCAGCTGCTCGACGCCGCCCGCGCGAGCGCCCGCGAGATCCTGGCGCGCGACCCCCGGCTGCTGGCGCCCGAGCACGCGCTGCTCGCCGCCGCGCTCGCCGGCGCGTTCCCGCTCGACGGATGCGGGTGACCGGCGGCCGCCTCGGCGGCAGGAGGCTGAAGGCGCCGCGCGGGCGAGGCACGCGGCCGACCTCCGACCGAGTGCGCGAGGCGCTGTTCGCGATGCTCGGCGAGCTCGCCGGCGAGGACGTGCTGGACCTGTTCGCGGGCACCGGCGCGCTCGGCATCGAGGCGCTCTCGCGCGGCGCGCGCGGCGTCGTGTTCGTGGAGCGCGACCCCGCCTGCGCACGCGTGCTGGAGGACAACCTCGAGGCGCTCGGCGTGGCGCGCGAGCAGGCGCAGGTGCGGCGCGTGGATGCGCTGCGGGCGTTGCAGGCGGCGCGCGCGCGGCGCGAGAAATACGATCTGGTGTTCATCGACCCTCCATACGCGCAGGCGCGCGCGTGGGGCCCGGAGCTGTCGGCGCTGCTGCCGGCGTTGCTGGCGCCCGGCGCGCGCGTGGTCGTCGAGAGCGACCGCCGCGCGCCGCTGGCGCTCGAGCTGCCGCTCGAGCGTGAACGACGCTACGGCGACACTTCCATCACAATTCACCGCCAACGATGAACTCGCCCCGCAGATCGGTGGCCGTGTGCCCCGGCTCGTATGACCCGATCACCAACGGCCACCTAGACGTGATCCGCCGCGCCGCCGCGCTGTACGACGAGGTGGTGGTGGCGGTGGTCAACCGCTCGGTGCGCAAGAGCGGCGCCCTGTTCGACATCGGCGAGCGCGTGGGCTTCGTGCAGCGGGCGCTCGCGGATCTCGAGAACGTGCGCGTGGAGCCGTTCTCCACGCTCGTCGTCGACTTCGCCCGCAGCGTCGGCGCGAGGGCGATCGTCAAGGGCCTGCGCGCGATCTCGGACTTCGAGTACGAGCTGGAGATGAACCAGCTCAACCGCCGCCAGGACCCGGAGGTCGAGTCCGTCTACCTGATGGCCTCGCCGCAGTACAGTTTCCTGTCATCGAGCGGCGTGAAGGAGCTCGCCACCTTCGGCGGCAAGATCGACGACCTCGTGCCCGACGAGGTCGCGCGGCGCTTGCAGGAAGAGCTCAGACGCTGACGAACTCACAGGCGGGATAGGCTGTGACCGCATGGATGTCCTGGTTCTCATAGACAAGCTCGACGATCTCGTCCACAACGCCAAGCCGGTGCCGCTCACCGACCAGGTACGCGTGGACAAGGAGGAGATCTACGACATCCTCGACCAGATGCGCGCCACCATCCCCGAGGAGATCAAGCAGGCGCGCTGGATCGTCAAGGAGCGCCAGGAGATGCTGGCCGAGGCCAAGAAGGAGGCCGAGCGCATCATCAAAGACGCGCGCGAGCGCCAGGAGAAACTGGTCGGCGAGCAGGAGGTCACCAAGCAGGCCGAGCGCGCCGCCGAGGACATCGTCGAGGACGCGCGCGCGCGCGAGCGCGAGATCCGGCTCGGCGCCGAGGACTACGCGGATGAGATCCTCAACACGCTCGAGGTCAACCTGTCCAAGTTCATCGCCGCCGTCCAGCGCGGGCGCGAGCGCCTGCAGGGCAAGGACGAACCCGCTGAAGTCAGCTAGCTTGCGCCCGGAGGCCCGGCGCCGCCAACGGCCCCGTGCGCAGCGCCGGTGGGAGAACCGCATGGACGCGCAGAGACGAGCTGGGTAGGGTCGAGCCGGTGAACTCGCGCGAAGCTCGCTACAAGCTGGCGGTCGCCAAGACCTTCCTCGACACCGGCCTGCTGCGTCCGAGCCGGCCCGACAGGACCGTGCGGTCGCTGGCCGCGCTGCGCCGCTGGGGCCCCACCCCCGCAGCCGCCTACGCGGGATCGGCGGCCCGCTACCCGGAGCGCCTGGCGATCGTCGACGAGCGCGGCACGCTCACCTTCCGCGAGGTGCACCGGCGCACCAACGCGCTGGCGCACGGGCTGCGCGAAGCCGGCATCGGCGAAGGCGACGGCGTGGCGATCATGTGCCGCAACCACCGTGGCTTCGTCGAGGTCACCGCCGCCTGCTCCAAGCTCGGCGCGAGCGCCCTGTACCTGAACACCGCCTTCGCCGGCCCCCAGATCGCCGACGTGCTCGCGCGCGAGAACCCGGCCGCGGTGGTCTACGACGAGGAGTTCACCGGCCTCATCGCCGAAGACCGCACGGAGCGCAAGCGCTTCATCGCCTGGCGCGAGTCCGGCGGGGAGCGTGCGCGCGCCGGCGACGAGCACCCCCACGTCGAGGAGCTGATCGCGGCCGGCGCCACCAGCGACCTCGAGCCTCCGCAGGAGCACGGGCGCGTGGTGATCCTCACCTCGGGCACCACCGGCGCCCCCAAGGGCGCCACGCGCAAGGAGCCCGACTCGATCGAGCCGATGGCGGCGATGTTCTCGAAGATCCCGCTGCGCGCGCGCGAGACCACGGTGATCGCGGCGCCGATGTTCCACTCCTGGGGCTTCGCGCACTTCACGCTCGCGCTGCCGCTCGCCTCCACGCTCGTGCTGCGCCGGCGCTTCGATCCCGAGGACACGCTGCGGGCGGTCGCGCAGCACCGCGCGAGCGCGCTGGCGGTCGTGCCGGTGATGCTGCAACGCATGCTCGAGCTCGGCGCCGAGACGGTCGGCCGCTACGACGTCGGCTGCCTGCGCGTGATCGCCGCCAGCGGCTCGGCGCTGCCGGGCGAGCTGGCCACGCGCGTGATGGACACCTTCGGCGAGGTGCTCTACAACCTGTACGGCTCGACCGAGGTCGCGTGGGCCACGATCGCCACGCCCGAAGACCTGCGCGCCGCCCCCGGCACCGCCGGCCGCCCGCCCCTGGGCACGGTCGTGAAGCTGCTCGACGCCGACGGCCACGAGGTGCCGCCGGGCGCGGGCGGGCGCATCTTCGTCGCCAACGAGATGATGTTCGAGGGCTACACCGGCGGCGGCAACAAGGAGATCATCGGCGGCCTCATGAGCACCGGCGACGTGGGCCACTTCGACGCCGACGGACGGCTGTTCGTCGACGGTCGCGACGACGAAATGATCATCAGCGGCGGCGAGAACGTGTTCCCGCGCGAGGTGGAGGACCTGCTCGCCGAGCACCCGCAGATCGAGGACGTCGCGATCGTCGGCGTCGAGGACCACGAGTTCGGCCAGCGCCTGCGCGCGTTCGTCGTCAGCCGCGCAGGCAGCGGGCTGAGCGCCGAGGACGTGCAGGGCTACGTGAAGGCCAACCTCGCCCGCTACAAGGTGCCGCGCGACGTCCTGTTCGTGGCGGAGCTGCCCCGCAACGCCACCGGCAAGGTGCTCAAGCGGGAACTGCAGGCGCACGCGTAGCGCTCCCCCGCCGGCTCGCACCCCATTCCGGGGCACCGGCTAGCCTGGAGGGGATGCCCGTCCAGGCCCACGACTTCGACCTCGCGGGGCTGCGGCTGAGCCCCGGCGAGGGGCGCCGCCTCACGTTGCCGGTGCCGATCGAGCCGCTGCTGCTCGGCAGCGAGCGCTACCACGCGTGGCCGGCGCCCGCGAGCGTCGAGCTGGGCGTCTCGCGCATGAACGGCGGCGGCTACGCGCTGCGCCTGCGCTTCGTGGCCGAGGTGCACGGTCCGTGCATGCGCTGCCTGAAGGACGCCGCCCCGACCGTCGAGGTCGACGCGCGCGAGGTGGACGTGCCGGCGGGCGGCGAGGAGCTGGACAGCCCGTACGTCGCCGAGGAGACGCTGCGCCTGTCCGACTGGGCGCACGACGCCTTCGCGCTGGCGCTGCCGGCGAAGGTCCTCTGCCGGGAGGACTGCGCGGGCCTGTGCCCGGTGTGCGCCGCCGACCTCAACGAGGTCGCAGACGAGCACCACCACGAGCCCGCCCCCGACCACCGCTGGGACAAGCTGCGCGAGCTCAAACTCGGCTGAGCGACGTCCGGCTCACCGCCGCCGCGCCGGGCGGCGGCCGGCTCCGGGCGACAGGCGGGCGCCGGACCGGGCGGGCCGGGCCGCCCGGTGGGCCGCGATTGCTACCCTTCTGACGCTCATGGCCGTCCCCAAGAAAAAGCAGTCGCACAGCCGCACCGCCCAGCGGCGCGCGCAGCACAAGATCGCCGCGCCCGCGCTGAACGCCTGCCCTCAGTGCCACAGTCCTCGCCGCCCGCACCGGGTCTGTCCCGTGTGCGGCACCTACTCGGGGCGCGAGATCGTTGCGCACGACGAACACGAGCACGAACACGACCACGCCTAGCCGGCAGTGACACGAGGGGCGCGCTCCCCCAGCCTCCAGACGCCTGCCGCGGGCGCCCGCGAGCAGCCGGTCGTGGCGGTGGACTGCAACGGCGCCGACCTGGGCGCAGCCGAGGTCGCCGCGGGCGCGAGGCTGGCCGCCGGCGAGGGGGCGCGGGTGATCCTGTTCGGTCCGGCCGGCGAGCTCGGGGAGCCCGAGCCCGGCGTCGAGATCGTGCACGCGCCGGTGTCGATCGCGAAGGCGCCCGACCCCGTGCTGGCGGTCCGCTCGACGCCGGATGCGTCGATCGTGCAGGCGGCGGCGGCGGTCGCACAGGGCCGCGCGCAGGCGCTCGTCTGCGCCGGGGCCACCGGCGCCGCGCTCGCCGCCGGCACCTTCAACATCAAGCGCGCCGCGGGCATATACAGGCCTGCGCTCGCGCTGCCGCTGCCGGTGCCGCGCAGTCCGGTGACGCTGATCGACGTTGGCGCGAGCGCCGAGGCCAGGCGCGAGCACCTGGTGCAGTTCGCGTTCATGGGCGCCGCGCTGGCCCGCACGGTGCTGGGCGTGCAGCGGCCGCGGGTGGGCCTGCTCTCCAACGGCGAGGAGTCGTCGCGCGGCAGCGCGCTGGTGGTGGAGACGCACGCCGAGCTGCGCGAGCGCGTGATGAGCGCAGACCCCTCCTTCGACGCCTTCGAGTTCGTCGGCAACGTCGAGGGAGGAGACCTCGTATCCGGGGTCGCCGACGTGATCGTGACCGACGGCTTCACCGGCAACATCGCGCTGAAGCTCAGCGAGGGCGTCTCGCAGACGATGCTCGCGGCCGTGCGCGACGCCGCCACCTCCTCGAACGCGGGCAAGCTCGGCGGCCTGCTGCTGCGCGGAGCGCTGCGCGGCTTTCGCGAGCAGATCGACCCCGAGGCCAACGGCGGCGCCTACCTGCTGGGGCTGCGCAGGCTCGGCGTGGTGCCGCACGGGCGCTTCAGCCGCCGCGGCTTCGCACAGGCGATCCTGCGCGCGCAGCGCGGAGCGCGCGAGGACGTGGTGGGCCAGACCCATGCCGCGCTCGAGCGCGCCGGCGCGCTCAGGCGCGCGCCCGTGTCCGCGGTCGGCGCTAGCCTGCCGGGCGCGCCATGACCAGCGAGCCGCAGCCGTGCCCCCGATGACCCGCGAGCAGGTGCTGATCCTGATCCGCGACCACCTCGCCGACGAGCTCGACGTCGATCCCGCGCGGATCGACGAGGAGACCCGCTTCAAGGAGGACCTCGAAGCGGACTCGCTCGACCTGTACACGCTCGTGCAGGAGCTCGAGGACACCTACGGCGTGCGCATGTCCGACGAGCAGGCGGCCCAGGTCCTGACGGTCGGCGCAGCGGTCGACTTCGTCCTCGCCCACAGCCCGAGCGGGACCGCGAATGCGGAGGCCTGATGCTGCTGGCCGAGCTGCTGGAGGACCTGCCCGAGGAGCTCGCGCGCCAGGTCTTCACGCACGCCTCCTGGAGCGAGCGCCCGAGCGGCTCCTACACCCGCCTGGCCTTCCTCGGCGACAGCGTGCTGGCGCTGGCCGTGACCGCCTACCTGTACCCGCGCCTGGAGGCGGACCGCTTCGGCGCGGGCCGGCTCACCAAGATCCGCGCGCAGGCGGTCTCCGGGGTGTCCTGCCGCGCGGTCGCGGAGCGCCTGCGCCTGCCCGAGCGGCTGCTGGCGGCGGCCCCCGCGGGCGCGGGGGAGAGCGTCGTCGCGCTGGTGGGCACCGAGCGGGTGCTCGCCTCGGTGATCGAGGCGGTGATCGGCGCGTGCTACCTGCACGCCGGCTACGAGCGCACGGCGGAGGCGGTGGTGGAGGCCTTCGCACCCGAGATCGGGCAGGCGCTCGAGCACCCGGTGGACTTCAAGTCGGCGCTGCAGGAGCTGCTGGCCAGGCGCGGGGCGAGCGTCAGCTACGAGGTCTGCGGCGAGCACGGGCCGCCGCACGAGCGCACATACACGGTCGTCGCCCGCGTCGACGGCCGCGAGCTCGGCAGCGGCAGCGGCCGCAGCAAGAAGCACGCCGAGCAGCAGGCGGCGCGCATGGCGGTGGATTCGCTGGCCGGCGAGCCATGAGCGCGCGCCGTCCGGGCAGGGGGTGCGCATGCGACTGAAGTCGCTGACGATGAACGGCTTCAAGTCGTTCCCCAACCGCACCCGCCTGGACTTCGGCCCCGGCGTGAGCGTGGTGGTGGGGCCGAACGGGTCGGGCAAGTCCAACGTCACCGACGCGGTGCTGTGGGCGATGGGCGAGCAGTCGCCGCTGGCGGTGCGCGGCCAGTCGATGCAGGACGTGATCTTCGGCGGCGGGCACGGCGTGCAGCCGCGCAGCGCGGCCGAGGTGGAGATCGTGCTCGACAACTCCGACGGCGCCGTGGACGTGCCGATGAGCGAGATCTCGATCGTGCGCCGGCTCGACCGGAGCGGCGAAGGCGGCTACAAGCTCAACGGCGCGCGCTGCCGGCTGGGCGACGTGATCGAGACGCTGTCGGACACCGGCCTGGGCAAGGAGACCCACTCGGTGGTCTCGCAGGGCCGGGTGGAGGCGATCGTGACCTCCAAGCCGCGCGAGCGGCGCCTGCTGATCGAGGAGGCCGCCGGCCTCGGCAAGCACCGCAAGCGCCGCAGGCGCGCGCAGCTGAAGCTCGAGCGCACGCAGGAGAACCTCGATCGCGCGCTCGACGTGGAGCGCGAGGCGCGCAGCCGGCTGCGCCCGCTCAAGCGCCAGGCCGAAGCCGCGCAGCTGCACGAGCGCCTCGAGCGCCAAATCCTGCAGGCTCGCTGGGAGCTCGCGCGCGAGGAGCTGCGCGCCTGCCGCGAGCAGCTCGCCGGCGCCGAGCGCGACGTTGCGCGCACGCGCTCCGCGCGCGCCGAGGTGGAGCAGCGCCTCACGCTCACGATCGAGCAGCGGGGCGCCGCCGAGCGGGCGCTGGCGGAGCGGGCGGAGCGCCACGACGCGCTCGCGCAGTTGCTCTACGACGGCCGCTCCGCGCGCGAGCGGCTGTCGCTGCGATCCGAGCAGGCGAGCGCGAGCGCGCAGGCGCTGGCACGGCGCATCGAGCGCGTCGAGCACGAGCTGCAGACGCTCGAGCGCGTGGGACGGCGCGAGGGCGGCGAGGTGGCCGCCGCCGGCGCCGCCGGCGAGGATCGCATCGCCGCGCTCGAGGCGCAGCTGGCCGAGCTCGCCCGCGGCCGCGAGCAGGAGATCGAGCGCGAGCTGGTGGAGCTGCGCGCCGAGCTCGAACGCCAGCAGGCCGGCGCCGAGCAGGCGCAGGCCGGCGCCGCCGCGGCGCGCGCCGCGCTCGCGCGCGCCGACGAGCAGGCCGAGCAGGCCCGCGAGCAGCTGGGCGGAGCCGAACGGGGCCTGCAGGACGCGCGCCGCGAGTGCGAGCGGGTGGGCGCCGAGCTCGCCGCTGCCAACCAGTTCCTGCGCGCGCACGCCCACGCGGGGCCGGAGCGCTCGCAATCGCCCAGGGCGCTGAGCGAGGAGCTGGTGGTGGAGGAGGGCTGCGAGCTGGCGCTGGCGGCCGCGCTCGGCGGGCGCCTGGACGCGGCGCTGGTGGAGGACGTCGGCGGCGCCCAGCGACTGCTCGACGGGGCCGGCCCCGACGGCGCCGTCGCGCTGCTCGCCGGCGGCGGCCACGAGCCCGTCGAGCCGGCCGGCGCGCGGACGCCGCCCGTGCCGGGGGCGCGGGCGCTGCTCGAGCTCGTGAGCGGCCCGCCGGCGGTGATGGCGCTGGCCGCGAGGCTGCTCGGCGACGCGTGGGTGGTGGAGCGCCTGGAGGACCTGCCGAGCGAGTTCGCCGGCATCGCCGCGACCAGGAGCGGGCGCGTGTGGTTCGCGGCGTGGGGTGAGGTGCGCCAGCTCGCCGAGGGCGGCAGCGAGCGCGTGCTCGCCCGCCGCAACGAACGTGACCGGCTGATCGGGGCGGCCGAGCGCGCCGCGCAGGACGAGCACGCGGCGCGCACGGCCGCCGAGCGGGCGCTCGAGCTGACGCGCGCCTGCGACGAGGCGCGCGTGGAGGCCGAGCAGGCGCTGCGCGCCGCGGAGCGCCTGCTGGCGGAGGAGCGCGAGGCGCAGCGGCGCGCCGAGTGGCTGATCGAGCAGCGGCGCATCGCTCCGGCGCAGGGTCCGCTGGCGGTGCGCCAGGCCGAGCTCGAGGGCGAGCTCGCCGCCGAGCGCCGGCAGCGCGAGCGGCGCGAGCGCGAGCAGGAGGCCAGCCGGCGGCGGCTCGAGCAGCTGCAGGCGCAGCGGGCGCTCGACGAGCAGGCGCTTCCGCGCGCCCGCCGCCTGGCCACGGCCATCGAGGGGGCGATCGCCGCCGTGCAGGCCAGGGTCGAGGCGATCGAGACGCGGCTCGCAGCCGACCGCGCGGCGGGGGAGGAGATGGCCGTGACGTTGCGCGAGTGCGCCGCCGCCGAGAGCGAGATCCAGGCCGAGCTGCGCGCCTGCGGCGAGGCCGTCACCGCCGCCGAGGTGGCTGCCCAGCGCCTGCGCGACCGCGCCGAGGAGGCCGCTCAGGAGTGCGCGGCCGTCGCCGCCGGGCTCGGCGTGGAGGCCGAGGCGCAGGAGCCGGAGGCGGAGCTGGGCGAGGAGGAGGCGCAGGCGCTGCGCACGCGAGTGGAGCGTCTCACCCGCCGGCGCGAGCAGCTCGGCCCCGTCAACCCCCTGGCGCAGGACGAGTACGCGGAGGCGCTCGAGCACGTGGAGGAGCTCGAGACGCAGCGGGTCGACCTCGAGACGGCGCTGCGCGAGCTGCGCTCGCTGATCCGCGAAACCGACAGGCAGATCGAGCAGACCTTCGTCGAGACCTTCGCCGCCGCTGCGCGCAACTTCGAGGAGCTCGTCGGCGAGGTCTTCCCGGGCGGCTCCGGGCGCCTGCGACTAGTGCAGGACGAGCAGACGCCGCGGCCGGTGCTGGGCGGGCAGCCGCTGGCTGGCGGCCGGGGCGGGGCGGCGGGCGCGGAGGGCGACTGGGAGGCGGCGGCGGACGCCGAGAGCGAGGCGCAGCAGGCCGAGGGCGAACAGCTGCCGGGCGTGGAGATCGAGATCACCCCCGCCGGCAAGTCGACCAAGCGCCTGACGCTGCTGTCCGGCGGTGAGAAGTCGATGACCGCGCTGGCGTTCCTGTTCGCGGTCTTCCTGGCGCGCCCCTGCCCCTTCTACATCCTCGACGAGGTCGAGGCGGCGCTCGACGACATCAACCTCGAGCGCTTCCTGACGCTGCTGCGGCGCTACTCCGACCGCGCCCAGTTCATCGTGATCACCCACCAGAAGCGCACGATGGACGCCGCCGACTGGCTGTACGGCGTCTCGATGGGACAGGACGGCGTCTCCAAGGTGCTCTCGCGGCGCCTGCCGGCGGAGCGAGAGCAGCTCGAGGAGATCGCCGAGGTCGCCTGAGCGGCCGCCATCGGGCGGCGACGCCGCGCCGGGCCGCTGCTATCCTCGCGCGCCCCGTGGCGCGCGATTGGAGCGAACTGTTCGTCACCGGCGAGGAGGAGCCCGCCGGCGCGCTCGCGCACGAGGCGCAGGGCGCCCGCCAGCGCGGCGGCCTCTTCCGCCGCCTGCGCGAGAGCATGGCCAAGACCCGCCAGGCGCTGTCCTCCGAGGTCCAGGCCACGCTGTTCGGAGAGCTGGACGAGCACACCTGGGAACGCCTCGAGGAGGCGCTGATCATGGCGGACGTGGGCGCAGCCGCCACCGCGGCGGTGGTGGCCGCGCTCGAGGGCGAGGCGGGCGCCGGCGAGCTGGAGGGGGGCGAGGCGCTGAGCGAGCGGCTGATCGCGCTGCTGGCCGCGACAGCGACGGTCGGCGATGCGCGCATCGACGTGCGCGCCAAGCCCACAGTGGTGATGGCGGTGGGCGTCAACGGCACCGGCAAGACCACCACCATCGGCAAGCTTGCGTGGCACCTGCGCGAGCAACTCGGCAGCAGGGTGCTGCTGGCCGGCGCCGACACCTTCCGGGCGGCCGCCGGCGAGCAGCTCGAGGGCTGGGCCGAGCGCGCCGGCTGCGAGATCGTCACCGGCCCGGCGGGCTCGGACCCCGGCGCGGTGGCGTTCGAGGCGATCGCGAGGGCCCGCGCGGAGGGGTTCGACGTGGTGATCGTGGACACCGCCGGGCGCCTGCACACCCAGCACGACCTGATGGGCGAGCTCGCCAAGGTGCACCGGGTGATCTCCCGGGCGGGTGGGACCGAATACGGGGGCGCGCCGCACGAGACGCTGCTGACGATCGACGCCACCACCGGCCAGAACGGCCTGCACCAGGCGCGCATGTTCGCGCAGGCCGCCGAGGTCACCGGCGTGGCGCTGACCAAGCTCGACGGCACCGCGCGCGGCGGCATCGCGCTGGCGATCGCCAAGGAGCTCGACCTGCCGGTGAAGCTGATCGGCGTGGGCGAGCAGGTCGAGGACCTGCGGCCGTTCGATGCCGGCGAGTTTGCGCGTGCGCTGATCGCGCAGGAGTAACCTGGGAGGCATGGACTGGATCCTGTGGGTAGTGGCCGCCTGCGTGCTCGGTCTGGGGGAGATGCACACCGGCAGCCTCTACCTGCTGCCGTTCGCGCTCGGCGCGGGCCTGGCGGCGGCGGTCAGCGCCGCCGGCGTGGGGGCGCCGCTGGCGGTGGTGGTGTTCGTGCTGGCCTCGCTGATCGTGTTCGGCGCGCTGCGTCCGGTGGCGCGCCGCCACCGGCGGCTGCCGCCGGCGATCCGCACCGGCGCGGCCGCGCTGGTGGGGCACCGGGCGATGGTGCTCGAGCGCATCGCCAACGCCGAGGGCGTGGGCTGCGTGAAGGTCGACAACGGCGAGGTGTGGACGGCGCGAAGCTACGACGACGACGAGGTGATCGACGCCGGCGAGCGCGTCGAGGTCGTCGAGATACGGGGCGCCACGGCGCTCGTCATGCACTGAAAGGAAGCCATGGCCGTTCTGATCGTCGTGATAGTGCTGGTGGTGTTCGCGCTGGTTGTGGCGGCGCGCACGATCCGCGTGATCCCGCAGGCGCGCGCCGGCGTGGTCGAGCGGCTCGGCCGCTACAGCCGCACGCTCGAACCGGGGCTGACGCTGGTGACGCCCTTCATCGACCGCGTGCGCCCGCTCGTCGACCTGCGCGAGCAGGTGGTGAACTTCGCGCCGCAGTCGGTGATAACCGACGACAACGTCGTGGTGGCGATCGAGACGGTGCTGTACTTCACGATCACCGACCCCCGCTCAGCCACCTACGAGGTGGCCAACCCGCTGCAGGCGATCGAGCAGCTGACGGTGACCACGCTGCGCAACGTGATCGGCGGGCTCACGCTGGAGGCGACGCTGACGGCGCGCGAGAACGTCAACGCGGAGCTGCGCACCGTGCTCGACGAGGCCACCGGCAAGTGGGGCATCCGCATCAACCGCGTGGAGATCAAGTCGGTGGACCCGCCGCCGGACATCCGCACGGCGATGGAGAAGCAGATGCGCGCCGAGCGCGACCGTCGCGCCGCGATCCTGACCGCCGAAGGCGAGAAGCAGTCGCAGATCCTCACCGCCGAGGGCGCAAAGCAGGCGGCGGTGCTGACCGCCGAAGGCGCCCAGCAGGCCGCGGTGCTCAGCGCCGAGGGCGAGCGTCAGGCGGCGATGTTGCGGGCCGAGGGCGAAGCGAAGGCGATCGACACGGTCTTCAAGGCGATCCACGAGGGCAAGCCCGACCAGGCGCTGCTCAGCTACGAATACCTGAAGATGCTCCCCGAACTCGCCGACGGCGAAGCCAACAAGGTGTTCGTCGTGCCATCCGAGTTCGCGCAGGCCTTCGGTGGCATCGGCGAGGCGCTCAAAGGTCGCCTCCCGGACGCGAACGGGCCCGCCGCCGTGCCCCCGGCTCCGGCCCGTCCGCAGGTGCCGCCGGGCGACACGGACGCCTGACGCCCCGCCGGGGCGCTCGTCCGGCGCGATAGGGCGCTCCTCGGCGCTCGCGGCTGCGAGAATCACCCCACCGTGTTCGACTCTCTGGGCGAGAAACTGCAGGCCACGCTCGCGGACGTACGCCAGCGCGGCACGCTGAGCGAGCAGGACGTGGAGGCGACCATGCGCGAGATCCGGCTCGCGCTGCTCGAGGCCGACGTCAACTTCAAGGTGGTGCGCCAGTTCACCGCGCAGCTGAAGGAGCGCTGCCTGGACGCAGAGGTGGTGGGCGGGCTCAACCCCGGCCACCAGATCGTGAAGATCGTCGCCGAGGAGCTGACGGCGCTGATGGGCGGGGCGGGCGCGCAGGACGGCGGCGGCGAGCCGGAGCGCGCCCCGCTCGCCTTCGCCTCGCGGCCGCCGACCGTGATCCTGATGGCCGGCCTGCAGGGTTCCGGCAAGACCACCGCCACCGCCAAGCTCGCGCGCTACCTGCACAGCGAGCACGGCTCCTCGGTGGCGCTGGCCGCCTGCGACGTGTACCGGCCGGCCGCGGTCGAGCAGCTCGTCAAGGTGGGCGCGCAGGCGGGCGCGGCGGTCTACGAGCGCGGCAGCGACGGCGATCCCGTGGAGATCGCCGCCTGGGCGCTCGAGCGCGCGCGCGCCGAGGGCAAGGACGTGCTGATCGTGGACACCAGCGGCCGCCTGCACGTGGACGCGGAGCTGATGGCCGAGCTGGTGCGCATCCGCGAGGCGGTGCGACCCGACGACGTGCTGCTGGTGGTGGACGCGATGACGGGGCAGGACGCGGTCAACGTGGCCGAGAGCTTCGCCGCGGCGGTGCAGTTCGACGGCGTGGTCATGAGCAAGCTCGACGGCGACGCGCGCGGCGGCGCGGCGCTGTCGGTGAGGGCCGTCACCGGCAAGCCGATCCTGTTCGCGTCCACCGGCGAGAAGCTCGAGCAGTTCGAGCGCTTCCACGCCGACCGCATGGCCCAGCGCATCCTCGGCATGGGCGACGTGCTGAGCCTGATCGAGACCGCCGAGCGTGAGATCGACGAGCAGCAGGCGCGCACGCTCGAGCGCAAGCTGCGCCGCAACGAGTTCGGCCTCGACGACTTCCTCGACCAGCTCAAGATGGTCCGCAAAATGGGCCCGCTGACCAGCGTCCTCGGCATGATCCCCGGCCTTGCCGGCCATCAGCTGCAGAGCATGAAGCTCGACGAACGCGAGCTCGACCGCCTGCAGGCGATCATCCTCTCGATGACCCCGGAGGAGCGCCGCCACCCCGACCTGATCAAGGGCTCGCGCCGGCTGCGCATCGCGCGCGGCTCCGGCACCAACGTGCAGCAGGTCAACCGCCTCGTCAAGCAGTTCGGGCAGATGCGCAAGGTGATGCGCCAGGTCGGCCGCGGCCGCGTGCCGGACATCGGCGCGCTGATGCGGGGAGCCCGCTGAAACCGTCTAAGCTCTGCCATTCGCGGGATCAACTTCATGAACGAGAGGAACAAGTGGCGGTAAGGCTGAGGCTCACGCGTGTGGGCGGCAAGAAGGACCCGATCTGGCGCGTGGTGGTCGCCGACCAGCGCTCGCCGCGCGATGGCCGCGTGATCGAGACGATCGGCCACTACAACGCGCAGTCGGACCCCTCCAGCATCGTGATCGACGAGGAGCGCGCGCGCAGCTGGCTGGCGCGCGGCGCGCAGCCCTCCGGCACCGTGCGCAAGCTGCTGCGCATACAGGGCATCGAGGTCGGCTAGCGCGCCCGGCGGCATGATGCGCTGACGCGGATGGCGAGCGAGAACCCCAAGCGGCTGCTGGAGTACCTCGCCGAAGGGCTGGTCGACGATCCGGAGGCGGTCGAGGTGGAGCAGTTCGAGGAGGACGACGGCACGATCGTGCTCGAGCTGTGCGTGGCTGCGGACGACTACGGCAGGGTGATCGGCCGCGGCGGGCGCACCGCGCACGCCCTGCGCACCGTGGTCAAAGCGGCCGCCGCCGGCGAGGGCAGCCACGTGCTCGTCGACATCGTCGATTGACGCGAGCGCCCGGCCCAGCGGCGGGACGCGAGCCCGGCGGGGAGGGCGCCGATGCGACGATCTCCGCTGGACGCGTGGGACGCCCCCACGGGCTCGACGGCAGCTTCTACGTGACGCGGCCGCGAGGGCGCCTGCTGCAGGCTGGCACCGTCGTCACGCTGGGCGCTGTCAGCGCGCCGATCGTGCGCCGCGCCGGCACCGACGCGCGTCCGATCGTGCGCGTGCAGGGGGTCGAGGACCGCGACGCAGCGCTCGCGCTGCGCGGCAGCGAGCTGGGGGTCCGCGGCGCGCAGGCGCCGCAGCTGGGCGAGGACGAGTGGTGGGCGCACGAACTGGAGGGCTGCGCGGTCCTCGACGGCGAGCACGTGCTGGGCACGGTCAGCCGGCTGCTCGAGCTGCCGTCGTGCGAGGCGCTCGAGGTGCAGCCGGCCGGCGGCGGCGAGCCGCTGCTCGTGCCGATGGTCAAGGACGCGGTGCGCGCCGTGACGCCGCAACGACGGCGCATCGAGGTCGACCTCGGCTTTCTCGGGCTGGACGCCGGCGAGCAGGCGCGCGGTCCTGGTCGGAGACGCGGCGGCGCAAGCGGGGAGGGCTCGTGAACATCGACGTCTTCACCCTGTTCCCCGAGTGGTTCGGATGGTTCGCCGGCCAGCGCCACGTCGCCAACGTGCTGGCCGCCGGGTCGCGCCTGGAGTGCGTGAACCCACGCGAGCACACGCCGCTCAGCGGCGGCCAGGTCGACGACACGCCCTTCGGCGGCGGCGCCGGCATGGTGCTGCGCGTGGACGTGCTCGAGGCCGCCTTGCGCGCGCGCTACCAGACCGACCCCGTGCTGCTGCGCAGCCGCCGCCGCGTGATCGCGCTCGCGCCCGGCGGGCGGCTGCTCGACGAGCGCCTCGTCGGCGAGCTCGCCGGCGAGCGCGAGCTGACGTTGCTGTGCGGGCGCTACGAGGGCTTCGACGAGCGCATCGTCGAGCACTTCGCCAGCGACGTGATCTCGATCGGGCGCTACGTGCTTAGCGGCGGCGAGCTCGCCGCGATGGTGCTGTGCGACGCGGTCATGCGCAAGCTGCCAGGGGCGCTGGGAGACGAGCGCTCGGCCGAGGAGGAGTCCTTCAGCGCCGCGCTCGAGGGCAACCCCGAGTACCCGCACTACACGCGCCCTGCGGAGTTCCGCGGCTGGCGCGTGCCGGAGGTGCTGCTGTCGGGTCATCACCAGCAGATCGCCCGGTGGCGGGCGCAGCGCAGCCGCGAGCGCGGCCTGCGCGGCGGCGAGGATCGGGACGCGTGAGCGCAGCCGGTGTGGCGAGCCGGCTGCGACCGTTCGCTACCATTCCTGCTCGCGTCCCAGCCGAGCGCTCCGTCGCGGGGCCTCTGTCAGCCAAGGACGCGATACCTCTCTTCGATCCCATGAGCAGCGTCATCGCAACAATCGAGCGCGCCCAGCTGCGCCGCGTCCCGGAGTTCGCGCCCGGAGATCGCCTGAAGGTGCACTTCCAGGTGATCGAGGGCACGCGCAGGCGCGTGCAGGTCTTCGAGGGAGTCGTGATCAAGCGCCAGGGCCACGGCGCGCGCGAGACCTTCACCGTGCGCAAGCAGTCCTTCGGCGTCGGCGTGGAGCGCATGTTCCCGCTGCACTCGCCGAAGATCGAGCGCATCGAGCTGGCCGCCCGCGGCGACGTGCGGCGGGCCAAGCTCTACTACCTGCGCGACCGCGTGGGCAAGCGCGCGCGTGTGCGCGAGCGCCGCTACACCGGTCCCGAGGTCGCGGTCGAGCCCGGCCTGCTGTTCGAGCAGCAGGCTGACGGCGCCGGCGAGGCGACCGACGCCGAGGGCATGACCGCGCAGGAGACGCTCGCGGAGGGCGTCGCAAAGCAACAGGAGCTCGAGCAGGAGCAGGCCGGCGCGGGCGAGCAGGGCGTCGCAGCCAGCTCGGACGCCGGCGGCGAGACAGCGCAGGAGAGCGGCGGGAGCCCGGACAGCGAGGACGCCGGCGAGCCGCCGGCGGGCGCCGACCCGCAGGAGGAGCCGCCGGGCGCCTCCGCGGCCGAGGACCCGCAGGACGCGACGGGCGACGGCGACACTCCCTCCGACGCCGGCGACGCCGAGGAGGGCGTTGGGGTCGGCGATGCACCGGCGTGAAGCCGGGGCCTAAGAGCGGCGGACGGCGCTCCGCCGCCACCACGGCCCAATCCGCCCCCGGCGGCAAGCGCTTGCGCACGAAGAAGTCCAAATCCACGACCGCCGCGGTCGTCGAGCTGGTCGTGATCGTGGCCGTCGCGCTCGGCCTCGCGCTCGCGATCCAGGCCTGGATCATCAAGCCCTACCGCATCCCCAGCGGCTCGATGGAGCCGACGCTGGCGGTCGGCCAGCGGGTGCTGGTGAACCGCATCGGCATGGACTTCAGCGAACCGCACGTGGGCGAGATCGCGGTCTTCCACCCGCCCGAAGGCGCCGAGCAGGAGGAGTGCGGGCCGACGCCCCACGTGATCAAGCTCGGCGGCGCGGCCTGCGCGCAGCCGATCGCGAAGGAGGACTCGGGCACCAACTTCATCAAGCGCGTGGTGGCCGGGCCGGGCGATCAGATCTACATCAAGGAAGGCCACGTCTACCGCAAGGCCGCCGGCAAGGGCACGTTCGTGCGCGAGCAGGACTCCTACATCCGCGCCTGCGGCGTCAGCCCCGAGTGCAACTTCCCCGACCCGATCACGATTCCGGCCGGCCACTGGTTCATGATGGGGGACAACCGTGGGGAATCGGACGACAGCAGGTTCTGGGGGCCCGTCCCGACCGGATGGATCATCGGAGGAGCGATCGCCACCTACTGGCCACCGGACCGGATCGGCATCTTCTAGCGATCGCGTCGCGCTGCCGGTCGTGACAGACGGCGTCCGGCCTCCCGCCTCGGCGCGCGCCCGTCGCCGCGCCCGCCGCAGCGGCAGCGGGCGGCGTCTGTTCGCCTTCGACCGCCGCCTCGGCTACCGCCTGGTGGCCGGCGCCGACGAGGCCGGTCGCGGCTGCCTGGCGGGGCCGCTGGTGGCCGCCGCGGTGCTGTTCGATCACGAGGCGATCACCACCCGCGAGCTGCGTGCGCTGGGTGCGCTCAACGACTCCAAGCAGCACAGCGCGGAGGCGCGCGAGCAGCTCTACCCGCTGGTCATGCGCAGCGCGGCGCGCGTGACGGTGGTGTCCCGTTGCGTGCGCGGCATCGACGCGCGCGGCCTGCACAAGACCAACCTGGCGGCGCTGCGCGACGCGAGCATGGCCGTCACGGCGGGCGTGCGCGGCGAGGTGCTGTGCCTGCTCGACGGCTTCGCGGTTGCCGACTTCGGACGGGCGCAGCGCGCGATCGTCGACGGCGACGCCACCAGCGCGGCGATCGCAGCCGCGTCGATCGTGGCGAAGGTCACGCGCGACCGCTTCATGCGCCGCGCCGACGAGCGCCATCCGCACTGGAGCTTCGCCGAGCACGTGGGCTATTCGACGCCGATCCACCGCGAGGCGATCCTGCGCCACGGCGTCTCGCCGCTGCACCGCATGTCCTTCCAGTCGCTGGCCTACCAGCAGCTGGCGCTGTAAACACCGGGGCTACCAGGCGCCCTCCAGGTGCTCGAGCCCCAGCAGGCGCCCGCGGCCGTCCACGATCACGCCGATCGCGTCGAAGCGCACGGCCGCGGCGGGCGTCCGGGGCCTGTCGCGCTCCGCGAGCCAGACCGTGGCGGCCCGGCGCAGGCGGGCGCGTTGGCGCGCGCGCAGCCACGACAGGGGCTCCTCGTGTGGGCGAGCGCCGCCCGCTCGCCGGGGAGCGCGCCTGGTCTTGACCTCCGCGAACACGATCACCTCGCCGTCGCTTGCCACCAGGTCGATCTCGCCGCACGGAGTGCGCCGGTTGCGCTCGAGCACCGCGAAGCCGAGGCGTTCCAGGTGAGCCGCTGCGAGATCCTCGCCGAGCCGACCGAGCCTGTGTCGCGGATCTCGCTGGCCTGGCACGTCGCAGCGCTGCTGATCGGTGGGCTTGCGTATGGGGGTCGACATGACCTCCACCGTAAGCGCGCCAACGTGCCCGCAGCGATGTCTCTGTGACGATTTTGTGCCTTCCTTGTCACACGAACGTGTCCCGAGCGGGCAGGGCGGATCCACTGGCCGCCGGGCGCGAGCGGTTATGCGGCCAGGGTGGAGGAGCGTTGCGCTCCCGAGCGGCCGGACGCGGCGCCGTCGCGCCGGCGCCGCTCGCGCGCTCCGCCGCGAGCGCGGTCAGCGCGCTTGCCCTCGCCGGCTGCGCCGCGCGGCACGGCGGCGTCACGGCCTTCGGCGTGCTCTGCGTCGTTGACCGCCCAGGCGACGCGCTCGATCAGCTGGATGGCGGCGTGGTCGGTGCTGAGGTGAATCGAGTGCACGTGCTCGTCGAGCAACACCGCGGCGCCGGCGGCGGGAACGGGTGCGGCTGCGTCTGTGGTCACGAGGATTCTCGGCATCTGGATCTCCTCCTGCAAGCTCGGATTGGCTGCTGCACTCCCCGCAACCCGGCCGCGCAGGACGCGGAGCGGTCGGGCGCGAAGATTCAGGAAGCCTTTACGCTAGTTAGTAAATCAAAAAACTGAGCAATATGCCGTGCGCCGGCCACGCGCGCCGCGCAGGGCGGCGGCGATGCGCGGCGCAGGGGGGCGGCGATGCGCGGCGCAGGCGGCGGCGATGCACGGCGCAGGCGGCGGCGATGCGCTTGCGCGCGACGGTCGCGTAGCCTGGTGGAAGTGAGTGAACGGCGAGCTGGGACAGAGACATCCGCTCGGATCGCGGTGGACGGGGCGCTTGCGGGGCCCGCGGCTGAGGAAGCCCCGGCGGGCGCTGCGGCGGCGGGCGCTGCGGCGGCGGGCACGGAGGGCGGCCCGCGCTCGCTCGACGGCGTGAGCGGCTTCATGGGCCTGCGCTGGGAGGACCCGCAGACGGTGCGGCTGCGCATCCGCCCGGAGCTGATCAACGGCGGCGGCCTGCTGTCGGGCGTGGCGACGTTCGCGATGGTGGACTACTGCATGGGCTCGACGCTGTGGGTGCAGACCACGCCGGAGGAGCACATAGCGACGATCAACATCGCGATCAATTACGTGCAGAGCGCGACCGACGGCGAGATCGTGTGCCGCACCACGCTGGACCGGCGCAATCGCACCAGCGCGGTGATGCGCAGCGAGGTCCGCCACGAGGACGGTCGCCTGCTAGTGACCGCGGTGGGCAGCTACGCGATCTTTCCGGCGCGCAGGCGCGGCCACGCGATATCGGCGATGCGGGCGATGCCTGGCTCGCAGCCGGGTTCCATGCCGGCCTCGGAACAGCCCTGACGCGCACCGTTCTCACCATCGCCGGCTCGGACTCGGGCGGGGGCGCGGGGATCCAGGCCGACCTGAAGGCGTTCGCGCGCTGCGGCGTGCACGGCGCGAGCGCGATCACCGCGATCACGGCGCAGAACACGCTCGGCGTGGAGGCGGTGCTGCAGCTGCCCGTGGAGATCGTGCTGGCGCAGGTGCGCGCGGTGCTGGCCGACATCGAGGTGCACGCGGTCAAGGTGGGCATGCTCGGAGACGCGGACACGGCGCGGGCGGTGGCGCAGGCCCTCGACGGGCTGCCGCCGGGCACGCCGGTGGTGGTGGACCCGGTGCTGGTGGCCGAGTCCGGCGCGCGGTTGCTGGCGCGCGAGGCGCAGGCGGCGCTGGTGGCGGAGATCGTGCCCCGCGCCGGCGTGCTCACGCCCAACCTGCCGGAGGCGCGGGCGCTGGCCGGGCGCGAGCCGGCGGCGGGGCGGGGCGGGGAGGGCGAGGACGGCGAGGCGCGCGAGCTGGCGCGGGCGCTGCTGGCGCTCGGCCCGCGCGCGGTGGTGCTGACCGGCGGGCACCGGGCGCGGGCGGTGGACCTGTACGTGGACGCGGACGGCGGCGAGCCGGTGGAGATCGAGGGCGAGCGTCATCCCGGCGGCGCCGCGCACGGCTCCGGCTGCACGCATTCCTCGGTGCTGGCGGCGCAGCTGGCGCTCGGCCGCACGCCGCTCGAGGCGGCGCGCGAGGCCCGCCGGCTGGCCGGGCAGGCGGTGGCGCAGGGGCTGCGCGACGTCGGCGGCGGGCCGGGCCCGGTGGACGTGATCGGCCTCGCCGGCGCGCGCGCCGGCGGCGGCGGAAGCTGATCTTCGACGCTCGCGCGTTTGCCATAATCGGTGCACGATGAGGTTGCTGCGGAAGGCCGGCCGTCGATGAAGCTCCTGCGCATGAGGCCCGGCCACGGAGAGACGGTGCTCGCGGAGGGGGACGTCGAGGTGCCCGAGCAGGAGCGGGAGCTGATCGAGGCGTTCCGTCGCGAGCTCGACGCGGGCATGTGGGCGGCGGTGCCAACCGAGGCTCCGGGCGGTCGCCGCGAGGCCGAGCTGGTGAAGAGCTTCGACGAAGTGCCCCGCGACGCGGAGCGCGTGATCTTCTTCCCGCGCGCAGCCGGCGGCTGCGAGCGGTCAGCGCGCTAGCGGCGGTGGGACTGGCGCTCGGCACCGCCACGGTAGTGCTCGTGGTGCTGCTGTGGGAGCTCGCGCG
>DATJMM010000037.1:0-68346 GCA_035508735.1 Solirubrobacteraceae bacterium
AGACCTACAGAACCTGGACATGATCCTGCGTCTGCTCAAGCGGATGACCCCGGCGCTCGACGTCAAGGCGATCGCCGAGGAGATCAAGGAGCGGATCGTCGAGGAGCTCGACTACGAGCTCGAGGCGCAGAACCAGCGCTCGCTCGCGCGTATCTTCGCCGGGCATCCCTTCATCGTCGTGCCCGACGTCATCGCGTCGCTCTCACGCGAGCGCGTGCTCGTCAGCGAGTTCGTGCGCGGCGCCGGCTTCGAGGAGCTCAAGTCGCGTTCGCAGGCCGAGCGCGACCGCGTCGGGGAGATCGTCTTCCGCTTCTTCCTCGGCTGCCTGTACCGCCACCGCCAGTTCTCCGGCGACCCGCACCCGGGCAACTTCCTGCTGCTCGAGGACGGGCGCGTGGCCTTCCTCGACTTCGGGCTGTTCAAGCGCCTGGAGGCGGAGCCGGTGGAACTGGAGCTGGCCGCGCAGCGCGCAGTCAGCGAGGGCGACGCGCCCACGCTGCACCGGCTGCTCGGCTCCTCCGGCTTCCTGCCCGAACCCGAGCGCGTCGACCCCGAGCACCTGCTCGCGTTCGTGCGCGACGCGATCTGGTGGTACACCACCGCCGACGAGCCGGTGCAGCTCACCCCCGAGATCGCCACGCAGGTGATGATCGAGAGCTCCGACCCGCGCTCGAGCCACTTCAGGGAGATGCGCCACCAGACGATCCGCCCCGAGCACCTGTTCGGACGGCGCATGGAGATGCTCACGCTGGCCGTGCTCGCGCAGCTGCGCGCGCGCGCCAACTGGCACAGGATCGCGCGCGAGTGGATGTACGGCGAGGAGCCCGTCACCGAGCTCGGGCGCCTGGAGGCCGACTTCTACGGGCGCAGCGGCGTAGCCGCGTGAGCTGCGCCGCCGCGCCGGCGTGCGCCGGGCCGCGACGACCGGAGCCCGTCAGGGCGGAGGCTAATAAAGAGATCAGAAGCCGGTGTTCGTCTTCACTTTGCGCCTGCGCTCCGCCGGGTGCATGGCGCCCTTGGCGGCGAGCGTCTCGCAGGCCTGCTTGACGTCGGCGCCGAGCGTCTCGATCAGCGTGTTGCCGAGCGTCTCCTTGACCAGCACGCGCATGATCTTCACGTGTTCGGCTTGCGGCGGCAGCGTGTAGGCCGGCACCATCCAGCCGCGCTCGGCCGCCAGCTGCGCCGCCAGGTCGAACTCGTCGAACTGGTGTCCGGCGGCGAGTTTGAACGCCACCAGCGGCAGCTGCTCCTCATCCTCTGAGCCCACCAGCTCGAGCTCGCAGTCCACGATCTCCTTGGCCAGCTGGCGCGCGTTGTACTTCATGATCTCCATCATGTAGCGGTAGCCGGCGTGGCCCAGGCGCACGAAGTTGTAGTACTGCGCCAGCACCATCGAGGAGCCGGTTGAGAAGTTCAGCGTGAAGGTCGCGTCGCGCTTGCCCAGGTAGTTCTCGTAGAACACCAGCTCCTCGGGCAGGTCCTGCTTCTCGCGGAACACCAGCCAGCCGATGCCGGGGTAGACCAGGCCGAACTTGTGCCCCGACACGTTGATCGAGCGCACCTGCTCGAGACGGAAGTCCCACTCGGAGTCGGGGTACAGGAACGGCCACACGAAGCCGCCGCTGGCGGCGTCCACGTGCAGCGGCACGTCCAGGCCGCGCTCGTGCTTGAGCGACACCAGCAGGTCGTTGATGCCGCGGATGTCGTCGGCGTGGCCGGTGAAGGTGGTGCCGAGCACCGCCGCCACCCCGATCGTGTTCTCGTCCACGCGCCCCTCCACGTCCTCGGGGCCGATCGTGTACTTGTCGGGCCTCAGCGGCACGATCCGCGGCTCCACGTCGAAGTAGCGGCAGAACTTCTCCCACACCACGTGCACGTCGCCGCCGAACACCAGGTTGGGGCGCTCGCAGGGCTTGCCGGCGGCTTCGCGGCGCGCGCGCCATCTCCACTTCTGCGAAAGCGCGCCGAGCATGATCGCCTCGGAGGAGCCCTGCGTGCGCGCGCCCGTGGTCTCGCCGGGGGCGTGGAAGAGGTTGGCGAGCATGCGGATGCAGCGCTGCTCGATCTCCGCCGACTGCGGGTACTCGGCGTGGTCGATGAAGTTCACGCGCAGCGTCTGCCCGATCAGCTCGTCGGCCTCCGGCTCCATCCAGGTGGTCACGAACGTCGCCAGGTTGCGGGCCGGCAGCCCGTCGAGCAGGATCTCCTCTTCGACCAGCTCCTTCGCTTCCTGCGCGCTCATGCCGGCGGCGGGCAGCTCGTGGTCCGGGGCCGGCTCCAGCAGATAGCGGTTGCCGTACATGCCCTCCAGCTTTTCGATCTGCGCGCGCGTGGGCTGGTGGCGGCTCATCGCGCGCGCGCCTGTTCGTGGCGGCTCATCGCGCAATCCTCGCAGGTGCTCACTGCGTCCACGGCTCGTGCCAGGCGCCGATGCCGCTGAGCAGGCGCGCGGCCTCGGGCGGCCCCCACGAGCCGGGGGCGTAGCGGTGCACCGGCGGCGGGTCGCGCAGCAGCGGTTCGAAGATGCGCCAGGTCTCTTCCACGCCGTCCTGGCGCGTGAAGCGCATCGCCTCGCCGCGGATCGCGTCGAGCAGCAGCACCTCGTACGGCGTGGGCCCCTCGCCGCCCTGCTCGGCGAACTCCACGTCCAGCAGCACCGGCTCGGGACCGGCGAGGTCGGCGCGGTGGGCGTCCAGCACCACGCGCGTGCCCGTCGAGGGGTCGAGCTTGACCACGAACTGGTCGGGTTCGGGACGGCGGTGGCCTTCGCCCATGAAGCCGAGCCGGGGCGGGTCGCGGAAGACCGCGCGCAGCTCGGTCTGCGTGAGCGGCAGCTTCTTGCCGGCGCGGATGAACCACGGCACGCCCGCCCAGCGCCAGTTGTCGATCTCCAGGCGCAGCGCCGCGTAGGTCTCGGTGGTGGAGCCCTCGGCCACGCCGGCGACGTCGAGGTAGCCGTCGTACTGGCCGCGCACGTAGTGCGCCGGGTCGGCGTCGGCGATCGCGCGGAACACCGCCACCTTGGCGTCCTTGAGCGTCTCCGCGTCGCGCGCCGCCGGCGCCTCCATCGCGGCCAGCGCCACCAGCTGCATCAGGTGGTTGACCACCACGTCGCGCAGCGCCCCCACCGGGTCGTAGAAGTGCCCGCGGTCCTCCACGCCGAAGCGCTCCGCCATCGTGATCTGCACGTAGGCGATGTGGTTGCGGTTCCAGATCGGCTCGATCATGGTGTTTGCGAACCGCAGGTAGAGGAGCTCGTCGGTGCCCATCTTGCCGAGGAAGTGGTCGATGCGGTAGAGCTGGGACTCCTCGATGTGCTCGTGGATCTCCGCGGCCAGCGCGCGCGCCGAGGGCAGGTCGTGCCCGAACGGCTTCTCCACCACCACGCGCGCCGTCTTCGTGAGCCCCGCGTTGGCCAGCTGCGCCACCACCGGCCCGAACAGCGAGGGCGGGATCTCCAGGTAGAACACCGGCGTGCGCGCATCGCCGATCGCCTTGCCCACCCGCTCGTAGGTGGCCGCGTCGGTGAAGTCGCCGCTCACGTAGGAGAGGCGGGCGGCGAAGCGCGCGAACACCTCCTCGTCGAGCTGCTCGCCGCTCGCCTCGATCGATTCGCGCGCGTGCTCGCGCAGCCGCTCGACGCTCCAGTCGTCCACCGCCACGCCCACGATCGGGCAGTCGAGCAGCCCGCGGCGCTCCAGCCGGTAGAGCGAGCGGAAGGTCATCACCTTGGCGAGGTCGCCGGTGATGCCGAAGATCACCAGCACGTCGGCGCTGTCGCCTGCCTGCCCGCCGGCCATCGCTAGCTCACCTTCGGCGTCACAGCACCTGGATCTGGAACAGGCTGGTGGTGCCGGGACGGCCCGAGGGCAGGCCCGCGGTGATGCCCACGCGCTTGCCGCGCTCGCACCAGCCGAGCTCCACCACCCGCCGCGCGGCGTCGGCGATCAGCGCCTCGGTGGTCTCGTGGCGGGGCATCGAGGCGGCCTGCACGCCCCACATCATGCCGCAGCGCCTAACCGTCTCGCGCCCCGGCGAGAGCGCGTAGATCGGCACCGTCGGGCGGTGCGCCGAGACCAGGCGCGCGGAGCGCCCCGACAGCGTGGGGATCACGAGCGCGTCCAGGCGCAGCTCGCGGGCCGCATCGCAGAGGTTGTGGGCGATCGTGTAGGCGGGGTCCGACAGCGTGCGGCGCACCCGCGACTCGTTCCAGCGCTCGTACGGCGCGATCGACTCGGCCTGCTCGGCCACCGCCGCCATCGTCGCCACCGCCTCCACCGGGTAGGCGCCCACGGCGGTCTCCTGCGAGAGCATCACCGCGTCGGTGCCGTCGAGGATCGCGTTGGCCACGTCCGCCACCTCCGCACGCGTGGGACGCGAGGAGTTGACCATCGAGTCGAGCATCTGCGTGGCGGTGATCGACGGGCGCGCCATCCAGCCGGCCAGCTCCAAGAGCTGCTTCTGCACGATCGGCACCTGCGCGATCGGCAGCTCGATGCCGAGGTCGCCGCGCGCCACCATCACGTAGTCGGCCGCCTCGAAGATCTCGGCGGCGCGCTTGACCGCCTGCGGCTTCTCCATCTTTGCCACCAGGGGCAGGCGCGTGTGCTCGCGCACGAATTCCACGTCCTCGGGCGACTGCACGAACGACAGCGCCACCACGTCCACGCCGATCGACTCGCCGTGGCGCAGCAGGTGCAGGTCCTCCTCCGGCACCGCCGGCAGCGCCGCCACCGGGCCGGGGATGTTCAGGCCCTGGCGCGACGCGACCGCCCCGCCGACCTCGATCTCGACGTCCACCTCGTGCTCGGCGGCGCGCACCGCGACCACGCGCAGGCGCACCGAGCCGTCGGCGAGGTAGAGGATCGAGCCCTCCTCGACCGCGTCCGGGAGCCCGGCCCACGACACGCTCATGCGGCGCGCGTCGCCGTCGAGCTCCTCCTCGCCGCACACGAACGCGAGCCGCTCGCCGGGGGTCAGCTCGACCACGTCCTCGCGCAGCGGGCCGATGCGCAGCTTCGGCCCCGGCAGGTCCTGCAGGATCGCCACCGGCCGCCCCACCCGTCCGGCCGCGTCGCGCACCCTGCGCACCGTCTCGGCGTGCTCCTCGAGGGTGCCGTGCGAGTAGTTCAGCCGCGCCACGTTCATGCCGGCCTCGACCATGCGCATGAGCGTGTCGATCTCCCGCGAGGCGGGACCGATGGTGGCCACGATCTTGGTGCGACGCATGCGCCCAAGGTAGCGGTCGCCGGGGCGGGGGAACGGCGGGCGGGTCTAGCATCTGCCGCGATGGAGCAAAAGTCCGGCCTGCGCCCCGGCGGCGGGCGGCTGGGGCCCTCGCGCCCGCTGCCGCGCGTGGGCGCCCGCGCCCGCGTCGCCCACTTCGGCGGCGGCTTCGAGCGCGCGGTGGTGATCGCGGTGCACGAAGGCGGCCGCCGCCTGGAGGTGCGCTGCGAGCGGGGCGAGGTGCTGGCCTTCGAGCTCAGCCCGGCCACGGCCCGCTTCGTGGCGGCCGGCCCCGGCCACGGCCCCCGGCTGGAGCTGCTCGGCGACGCGCACGAGCTGTAGCGGGCTGCGGGCGCGATCGCGCCCGCGCGCACCGGGCGCGAGCCACCCGGCGGCGCGGGGCGCGCGCTGCGGCGCTGCGATCGCGCCCGCGCGCTACAGCGCTTCGGGCGGCGGTTCGAAGCCCCGCGGGCGGTGCGCTTCGTAGACCCTCAGCGCCTCGTGTTCTTCGAAGTTGAGGTACTTGCTGAGCCCTTCGCGACGGGCGCGGTGCAGCGCGTGGGGCAGCGGCGCGTGCAGCTCGTCCGGGATGGCGTTGTCCTCGAGCGTCTGCCACAGCTGTTCTTCGAGCGCCGAGCCCGAGCGCTGCTGGCTGGAGATCTCGAGGCGGCCCTCTTCGCCGGAGTAGTCGTAGAACTCGCTTTCCCTGCCGTACGCTTCCGCCTCCATCGTGCCGGGGCGCCAGTTGGAGTAGAGCGCGAGCTTGCCCTGCGTGGAGCGCAGCGCGACCACGTGGCGCGGCGCTTCGGCGGCGTGCGCTTCCTTGGCGAACTCGGTGACGTCCTCGTCGGTGGTGTGCAGCACCCATTCGCGTCCCGGCGCGGCGGGGTTGGCGCAGATCGCGGCGAGGTCCAGGCGCGTGGCCAGATGGGCGTACTCCGGCTCGGTCCGCCAGCCGTTCGAGCCGGAGGCGATCGTGAGCATCAGCGCGACCACGTCGGCGCTGGAGGTCAGCTGGCTGCGCGGGAGCTGCGGCGCGGCGCCCAGCAGGCCGCGCGGGTCGTACACCTCGAGCGGCACCCGCAGCGCCTCCTCGTAGGCGGAGGCGCCCTTGCCGCGCAGGCCGTGCGAGCCGCCGTACTCGCCATGGTCTGAGGTGAAGATCACGATCGTGTTGGCGGCCACCTCCGGCCGGCTCGCGAGCGCTTCCATGACCCTGCCGATCTGCACGTCCACGTAGCCCTGCAGCAGCAGGTATGTGTCCATCATCTGCGTCCAGGAGCTCAGCGCTTCCGGCCCGGCGAACGGCACCGCGCCGAACGATTTGGCGGCGGTGTCCTGCAGCGAGCACTGCAGCAGCGGCTTGCTCTTTTCTCGCAGCTGTTCGGGTGTCTCGAAGTTGGGCGGCAGCGCGAAGGCGCGGGCCGGCGGGTACGCCTCCGCTTCGATGCGTTCGGTGAAGCGGTGCCACCAGGCGATGTCGTGGGGGTTGACGAACGACACGGTGGTCGCCCACGGCGTCTTGGCGCTGTGGCCTTCCAACCACTGCGCGAACTGTTCGGCGATCAGCGGGTCGACCGCGGTGCCCTGGCCGGGGGCGCCGTTGGGGGAGGGATAGGTGCCGCCGGAGAAGCCGTAGGGCTCGAGCGAGGCGTAGTTGTTGGGGTTGAGATGCCACTTGCCGTAGTAGGCCGTCTCGTATCCCATCTTGCTCAGCAGCCTGCCCCAGGTGGGAAAGCGCGGGTCGAGCCAGCCCGCGCCGGTGATCATCACGCCCGTCTGGTGGGTGTAGAGGCCCGTGAGCAGCACGCTGCGCGAGGGCGAGCAGTCGTTGGCGGCGGTGTAGTGGCGTTCGAAGCTCACCGAGCGAGCACGCAGCGCGGCCAGGTTCGGCATCACCAGCGCCGCCGGCGCCGACGGCGGCATCCACACGGGCGTGCGCAGCTGGTCGACGAGGATCGTGAGGATGTTGGGCGGCGCCGCGCCGCGCCCGCCGTGCCCCTTGCCGGGCGCGCGGCGATGATGGTGGCGGTGGTGGCTGTGGGCGCCGGCGCCGCCGGTGCGCGAGCCGAGGCCGAGCAGGGCCGCTCCGCCGAGCACGCCTTCCCTGACGAACGTGCGCCTGCTCACGCGCCGCTCTGAGCGCTGCTCTGCACCGGGCTCGACCATCACAGCTCCAACAGGCTAGGAGGCGCGTCGATGCGCTGCGCCGCCGGCGCCCCGGAGCCCGGCTCAGGGCGCCTGCACGTCCGGGAAGTTCTCCGCGCAGTGCTCGCGCAGAGCTTCGCGCACCCATGCGCGCTCGGCCTGCGAGGCCGCGCGGAAGCGCGCCAGCAGCTCGCGCTGGCGCTCGACCGGCACGCCGGCGATCGTCCAGCGCACGGCCAGGCGCTCGAACAGCAGCTCGAGCGCGCGCTGCCAGGAATCCTCGCGGCTGGCGGCGGCGCTCGCGCCGGCTCCGGCCAGCGTGCGCGCGTAGTCGCTGCGCGCGCCGGCGGTGAGCGAGCCGCGCAACGTGAGCACGTTGCCCTCTGCGTCGGTGTAGTCGCTGCTCGGCGCCGAGAGCTTCTCGGCGGGAGCGCCGCTGCCGTGCGGGGCCCCTGGCCTGACGGGGCCGGCGTCGGCTCGGCGCGTACGGCGTCGGCCGCGCTTGGCCACGCTCAGGCCGCGTCGGCCGCTCGTTCGAGCTGGCCGCGCACGTCGCCGACGACCGCGTCGCCATGGCCGGGCCAGGCGGCGGCGGGCTCCATCGCCGCCAGCTTGCGCAGGCTCGCGCGCGCCTGCTCGGTGTCGAAGTTGTAGGTGCGCGCCGGCAGGCGCGCCGGGCAGTCCCGGCCCCACATATCGACGGTGTAGAAGCAGTCGCTGGTGAGCGCCAGGCGGTCGGACTCGCGCCACAGGCCGATCTGCCCCGGCGCGTGTCCCGGCAGCTCGATCACCTTGAAGCCGGCCACCTCGTCTCCCTCGCGCAGCGTCCCCGCGATCGTCACGGGACCGCCGTCCCAGGCGTAGCGGTGCAGCAGCTTGTGCAGGACGCGCAGAGGCGCCGGCAGCCCGTCGAGGCTGCGCGGCCAGTAGCGAAAGCCGCCGCTGCCTTCGGCGTCGGCGACCTCGTCGGGGTGGCAGAGGACGGGCACGCCGAGCGCGGGCGCGACGCCGCGGTGGTCGGTGTGGCCGTGCCCCAGCACCACGCGGCGGATGCCACCGAGCTTGGCGCCGGCACGCGCCACCGCGCGGGTCATGGTGCGGGCGCCGGCGTCGAACAGCGCCACGCCGCCGTCCTCCTCGAGCAGGTACACGTTGCAGCGCCCCGGCTGTCCCTGCACCACCCAGGCGCCTTCGGCAAGGAGCTGCGCCTCGCCGCCGACGATCCCGGCGGTGAGCCGTGTCTTGGCGTTGAAGGCGCGGCTCATGCGCTGTTCCGTGCTCGAGCCCTGGGGCGGCAGCAGCCCGATCTGGCGGGCGAAGCTCATCGAGTTGGCGAACGCGTCGTTGGCCTGGATCAGCCCGTCCCGGACGGTGAGCAGGTCCAGGCCTTCGAGCTCGACGCGGTCGCCGGTGGGCGCGATGCCGCCGAAGGAGCCCGGACCGGCGAAGGTGCCGCTGAGGCGCCACTGCACGCCACAGCGCTCGCCCTCGCTGGTGGTGGAGAGGACCTCCATGCGCAGGTCTGGCATAGCCTCGATCAGCTCCCCGATGAACGCGCGCACGCCGTCGGGGGCGGTCCCGTCGAACTGGCCGCGCACGTGCTCGCGCCCGCCCTCCGCCCACAGCGACACCGCCGCCTCGAGGTCGCGGGCGTCGATCGCGGCGAAGTAGCGGCGGGCCACCGACTCCGCCTTGCTGCCGGAGATGCGTTTGCGGGTGGCCGCCGCCTGCTGCATGTTGGCGGCCACCTCCTGCACCTTCGTGCTCGCCTCGCTTGCGCTCTCCTGATCGGGCATGGCGCCTCCCCTTCGATGTCGCCGCTGGACAGCCGTAGTCTAGTCTCCGGCCTCGTGTCGGAGGTGACGATCAGGCGCGAGCTGGGTCGCGGCGAGCGCGTGCTCCCGGGCCTCTACCGTCTGCGCCTGCCGTTGCCGTGGCCCGGCGTGCCGCACTGCAACGCCTGGGCGGTGGCGCACGGCGATGGATTCGTGCTGTTCGACACCGGCATGCACCAGCCGGACTCGCTGGCGCACCTGGAGCGGGCCCTGGCGATGTGCGGCCTGCGGCTCGAGCAGGCGCAGCTGGTGGTGTGCACGCACGCGCACACCGACCACTGCGGGCAGGCGCCCACGATCCGCGAGCGCGCCGGCTGCGAGATCTGGATGCACCCCAGCCACGAGCTGCTCAGTCGCATGCTCGAGGATCCCGAAGCGGTCTTCCAGCAGCGCCTGGAGGTGGCGCGCCAGAGCGGCGTGCCGCCGGAGCCGCTGCGTCGCTATGCCGAGGAGCGCCAGCGCCGCCAGGAGAGCCCCGGCGTGGCGGGTCCGTTCGAGCCGGATCGCGACCTCGTGCAGGGGATGACGGTGGCCAGCGACCTGGGCGAGTGGATCGCGTATGAGACGCCCGGTCACGCGCCCTCGCACGTGTGCCTGTTCCAGCCCGAGCGGCGCCTTCTGATCTCCGGCGACCACCTGCTGGGGCGCATCTCGCTGTACTTCGAGTTCGGCTTCTCGCCCGACCCGGTGGGGGAGTTCCTGCGCTCGCTCGACGTGGTGGCGCGACTGGGCGCGCGGCTGTGCCTGCCGGGACACGGGCGCACGTTCGCCGACGTGCACGCGCACATCGAAGGCAACCGGCGGCTCACGCAGGAGCACCTCGACGCGGCGCTCGCGGCCCTGCGCGGGCGCGAGCTGACCGCTTTCGAGCTGGTGCCGCGCGTGTTCGGCGACGCGCTCTCGGCGCAGAACGCGCAGTGGCTGCTGTCCGAGACGCTCGCCTTCCTCACGCACCTCGAGGCGAGCGGCCGGGCCCGCCGCGTGCCGGGGGACGTCGAGCGCTGGACGGCATAATCTGGCGATGCGCATCGACGACATCCTCGCCTCGCAGCGGCCGGCGTTCTCGTTCGAGTTCTTTCCGCCCAAGACCGAGGCCGGCGAGCGCAACCTGTACGCGGCGCTCGCCGAGCTGGGACAGCTGCAGCCGGCGTTCGTGTCGGTCACCTACGGCGCCGGCGGCTCCACGCGCGAGAAGACGATCGAGATCGTCAAGAAGATCAAGGAGGAGTACGGGCTGGAGGCGATGGCCCACTTCACCTGCGTGGGCGCCACCGTGCCGCAGCTGCGCGCCACGCTCGACGAGATGCGGGCGGCGGGCGTCGACAACGTGCTGGCGCTGCGCGGCGACCCGCCGGCGGGGCAGGAGCAGTGGACCAAGACCGACGGCGGCCTCGAGTACTCGCGCGAGCTGGTGCAGCTGATCGGCGCCGACTACCCGTTCGCGATCGGCGCCGCCTGCTTCCCCGAGACCCACATCCACGCCGAGAGCCCCGAGGCCGACCTCGAGCACCTGGTGGAGAAGGTCGGCGCCGGCGTGCACTTCCTGATCACGCAGCTGTTCTTCGACAACGCGGCGTACTTCGACTTCGTGGCGCGCGCGCGCGGCGCCGGCGTGCGCGTGCCGATCATCCCCGGCGTGATGCCGATCACGCGCGTGGGCCAGGTGGAGCGCATGGCGGCGATGTGCGGTGCCTCGATCCCCGAGCCCCTGCGCGCGGAGCTGCACGCGCGCGGCGAGGACGCCGAGGCGGTGCTGGACTTCGGCGTCGCCTACGCCACGCTGCAATGCGCCGAGCTGCTCG
The DNA here is from genome assembly GCA_035508735.1 of Solirubrobacteraceae bacterium. Classification (GTDB taxonomy): domain Bacteria; phylum Actinomycetota; class Thermoleophilia; order Solirubrobacterales; family Solirubrobacteraceae; genus Palsa-744. Next base: position 11,012 of record DATJMM010000037.1, read on the forward strand.
CCGCGGGCGCCCCCGGCATCCACTTCTACACGCTCAACCGCTCGCCCGCCACGCGCGCGATCCTGAGCGCGCTGAAGCTGGTGCGGCCGTGGGAGAAGGCCGTGTACCCCGCCGCCGCTCAGCCGGCCGAGCGCCTGCGCTGGCGGTGCCCGTAGGCGCGCTGGCGCTCGCGCGCGGCGTCGACGATCGCGCACACCTCGGCCGGCTCGCCGGCCACGTGCAGAGCCCGCAGGTCGGCGCGGTCGATGCGCCCGTCGGCGAGCGCGCCGGCGCGCAGCCACCGGATCAGCCCGTCCCACTCGCCGTCGCCCACGAGGATCACGGGAAAGTGGCGGATGGTCTGCGTCTGGATCAGCGTGAGGCACTCGAACAGCTCGTCGAGGGTGCCGTAGCCGCCGGGGCAGATCACGAAGGCGCTGGCGTAGCGCACGAACATGACCTTGCGCGCGAAGAAGTGGCGGAAGCGCAGGCCGAGATCGACGTAGGGGTTCAGCCGCTGCTCGTGCGGGAGCTCGATGTTGCAGCCCACCGACAGCGCGCCGGCGTCGCGCGCGCCGCGGTTGGCAGCCTCCATGATCCCGCCGCCGCCACCGGTGATGATCGCGTAGCCGGCGTGACCGAGGCAGGCTCCGACGGCGCGCGCGAGCGCGTAGTGGGGGTGATCGGGCGGCGTGCGGGCCGAGCCGAACACGGTGACCGCGCGCCCCACCTCGGCGAGCGCGTCGAAGCCGCGCGCGAACTCGCCGGCGACGTCGCGGATGCGCTCGGAGTCGGCCGCGCGCACCCGCGGCGGCTCGTCGCCGAGCCACAGCAGCAGCTCCTCGTCGAAGGTGGGGGCGCCCTCCGGGGGCTCGCGCTCGCGTCCGTCCACGCCGCAAGCGTACGGACCGGCGGGTGGGCGAGGAGATGGCGCGCCCGGCGGCGCAGCGGGCGCCGCGGCCGGTGGGACGCGTACGCTTGCGCGCATGGCCCGTCCCGAGCCGAGGCAGCAGCGCCCGCTCGCGCCCCGCGTAGGGGACATCCCCTACACCGTGCGCCGCTCCGCGCGCGCGCGGCGCGTGCGCGTGAACGTGCACGCGCACGCCGGCGTGGAGGTGGTGCTGCCGGCGCGCGCCCCCGAGCGCGCCGCCGCGGCCGCGATCGTGGAGCTGCGCCCGTGGATCGAACGCAGGCTGACGGAGGCGAGCGAGCTGCGCAGGCGCCTGCGCGAGCGCGCCGGCACCGTGCCGTACCTGGGCACGCCGCTGGAGCTGGTGGCGCAGCCGGGGCGCACGCGCGTGCGCCGCGACGGCCCTCGCCTGCTCGTTCCCGACGGCGACGCGCGCCCGGCGCTCGAGCGCTTCTACCGCCGCGCCGCGCGCGCCGAGATCGCCCCCCGCCTGGACCGCGCGGCGGCGCTCAGCGGCAGCTCGTACGGCTCGCTCAGCATCCGCGCGCAGCGCACGCGCTGGGGCTCGTGCTCGGCGGCCGGGCGCATCAGCCTCAACTGGCGCCTGCTGCTGGCGCCCGAGCGCGTGCTCGAATACGTGATCTGGCACGAGGTCTGCCACCTGCAGGTGCTCGACCACTCGCCGCGCTTCTGGGCGCTGCTGGAGGGCCGCTGGCCCGGCTACCGCGAGGATCGCGCGTGGCTGCGCGCCAACGGCGCCACGCTGGTGCTTCTCTAGCCGCTAGCGCTGCTCGATCGGCACGTACTCGAGATCGCGGGCGCCGGTGTAGATCTGGCGCGGGCGCGCGATCTTCTGCTCGGGGTCCTCGACCAGCTCCTTCCACTGCGCGATCCAGCCGGCGGTGCGGCCGATCGCGAACATCACGGGGAACATCGCCACCGGCAGCCCGAGCGCCTCATAGATCAGGCCGGAGTAGAAGTCGACGTTGGGGTAGAGCTTGCGCGAGGTGAAGTAGTCGTCGTCGAGGGCCTGCTTCTCGAGCTCGGTGGCGACCTCCAGCAGCGGGCTCTTGCCGCGCACCTCGAACACCGCGTCGAGGTGTTTGCGGATGATGCGCGCGCGCGGGTCGTAGTTCTTGTAGACGCGGTGGCCGAAGCCCATCAACCGCTCGTTGCCGGCCTTCACGCCCGCGAGGAAGCCGGGGATGTTCTCGACCTTCTCGATGCGTCCCAGCATCCGCAGCGCCTGCTCGTTGGCGCCGCCGTGCAGCGGCCCGTACAACGCCGCCACGCCGGCGGCGACGGCCGAGTAGGGGTCGACCTGCGTGGAGCCCACGCCGCGCACGGCGCTGGTGGAGGCGTTCTGTTCGTGGTCGGCGTGCAGGATGAACAGCACGTCGAGCGCCCGCGCCAGCCGCGGGTCGGGCTGGTACTTGAGCTCGGTCATTTTGTACATCATCCCGAGGAAGTTGCTGGCGTAGTCGAGGTCGTTGTCGGGATACACGTAGGGCTGGCCCATGTTGTGGCGGAAGGCGAACGCGGCCAGCGTGGGCATCTTCGCCAGCAGGCGGATGATCTGGATCGCGCGCACGCGCTCGTCGTGGATCTTGTTGGCGTCGGGGTAGAAGGTGGAGAGCGCGCCCACCGAGGCCACCAGCATGCCCATCGGGTTGGCGTCGTAGCGGAAGCCCTGCATGAAGTCCTTGACGTTCTCGTGCACGAACGTGTGGATGGTGATCTCGTCGACCCAGCCGCCGAGCTCCTCCTGGTCGGGCAGGCGGCCGTTGATCAGCAGGTAGGCGACCTCGAGGTAGGTGGAGTGCTCGCACAGCTGCTCGATCGAGTAGCCGCGGTGCTGGAGGATGCCGGCCTCGCCGTCGATGTAGGTGATCGCGCTGCGGCAGGAGGCGGTGTTCATGTAGGCCGGGTCATAGGAGAGCAGGCCGAATTCGTCGGGGTCGACCTTGATCTGGCGCAGTTCGGTGGCGCGCACGGTGCCGTCGGTGATCGGCAGCTCGTAGCTGGCGCCGGTGCGGTTGTCGACCACCGTGAGCGTGTCCTGCGCGGCTGGCGCGCCGTTGCCGCTCGCCCCCGCCGCTGCCGCGGTCTCGGGGCCCTCGATCGTGGATCGCTCGCTGCTCATGGGTATCTCCTGTCGGCGGAAGGGAAGCGCTCTGGTTCGATTATGAGCGACGGCGCTGCTCGACACCGGCACCCGGCCCGCAGGGGCTCGGCGGGGGGCGGCGCGGGTAGTCGGCGGGGGGCGGCGCGGCGGGCGCCGCGGGGCTCGGCGGCGGGCGCCGCGGGCGCTCAGCCGCGCAGCTGCAGCGGCGCGCCGCTGAACTGCGTCATCGCGTGCAGTTCGTGGATGCGCGCGGCGATCTCGCGTCCGCTGAGCCGTTGCAGGCGCTCGGTGCCGAACTCCTCCACGTTGAAGGAGGCGAGCACGGTGGCGTGCGCCATCGCGCGGCGCAGCAGCTCCCCGGACAGCGGCTCGTGCGGGTGCGCGGCGACGTAGCCGACGAGGCCGCCGGCGAAGGTGTCGCCCGCGCCGGTGGGGTCGATCACGCTCTCCAGCGGATAGGCGGGCAGCGCGAAGAAGCCCTCGCGTGTGACCAGCGCGGCGCCGTACTCGCCCTGCTTGGCGACGATCACGGTGGGCCTGCCCCACGACAGGATCTCGCGCGCGGCGGCCACGAGGTTGGGCTTGCCGGTGAGCTGGCGCAGCTCGGCGTCGTTGAGGATCACGCAGTCGACGCTCTCGATCGCGCGCACGAGCGCGTCGCGGGCGACGTCGATCCACAGGTTCATGGAGTCGAGCGCGACGAAGCGCGCGCCGGGGAGCTGCTGGCGCACCTGCAGCTGCAGCTCGGGCTGGATGTTGGCGAGGAACAGCACATCGCTTGCGCGCGAGCGCTCCGAGAGCTTGGGCGCGAAGCCCTCGAACACGCCCAGCTGCGTGTCGATCGTCTCGCGCGAGTTGAGGTCCCAGCCGTACTCGCCCTGCCAGAAGAACGTGCGCCCGCCGCTGACGCGCTCCACGTCGCCCACGTCCACGCCGCGGGCGCGCATCACCTGCAGCTGGCGCTCGCCGAAATCCTCGCCCACGGGGCCCACCACGCGCACCTCGTCGAAGAACGAGGCCGCCAGCGAGAAGTGCACGGCGGCGCCGCCGAGCATGCGCTGGCGCTCCCCGAAGGGCGTCTTGACGGTGTCGTAGGCGATCGATCCCACCACTGTGATCGGCATGGGCGCGCACCTTAGAGCAGGCTCCGGGCACGCGCTAGCCTGGGCGCTGCGATGCGCGCGATCCAGATGACCGAGTTCGGCGGACCCGAGGTGCTCGAGCTCGCCGAGCTGCCCACGCCGCGGCCGGCGCCGGGCGAGGTCCTGATCAGGGTCACGCGCGCCGGGCTGAACTTCGCCGACACGCACATGCGCACCAACTCCTACGTGCAGAAGGCGACGCTGCCGCTGGTGCCGGGCGGCGAGGTGGCGGGCGTGCGCGAGGACAGCGGCGAGCGGGTGGTGGCGCTGACCGGCAGCGGCGGCTACGCCGAGTACGCGATCGCGCGCGAGGATCGCACGTTCCCGCTCCCCGACGGCGTCGACGACGGCACCGCGCTGGCGCTGGTGATCCAAGGCACCACCGCCTGGCACCTGTACCGCACCGCCGGCCGCGTGGCCGCAGGAGAGACGGTGGTGGTGCACGGCGCTGCCGGCGGCGTGGGCTCGCTGGCGGTGCAGCTGGGCGGCCCGTTCGGCGCGGGGCGGGTGATCGCCACCGCCACCGGCGATGAGCGGCGCGCGCTGGCGCTGGAGCTGGGGGCGGACGCGGCGGTGGACCCAGAGCCCGAGGGCCTGACCGCCCGCCTGATCGAGGCCAACGGCGGACGCGAGGTGGACGTCGTGTTCGAGATGTCCGGCGGGGCGGTGTTCGACGCCTCCTACGCGGCGCTGGCGCCGTTCGGACGGATGGTGGTGTGCGGGATCGCCACCGGCGAGCAGAACGAGCTGCGCACCGGCTCGCTGCTGCGCCACTCGCGCGCGGTGGTGGGCTTCTACCTGTTCCACTGCCTGCCGGCGCCGGGCAGGCCGCAGCGGTCGCCGAGCTTCGCGCAAGCGCTCGCAGACCTGTTCGCGCGGGTGGCCGCGGGCGAGCTTCGGGCTATCGTCGGCAGCACCTATCCGCTCGCTCAGGCCGCGCAGGCGCAGGTCGACCTGGGCTCGCGGCGCACCACCGGCAAGCTGCTGCTGGATCCCTCCGCCTAAGCTCATGTCCACCGTCATGGCCAAGTCATTCGCCGAGCTCGGTCTCTCCGAGCCCACTCTGCAGGCGCTGCGCGACGTGGGCTACGAGTCCCCCAGCCCGATCCAGGAGCAGGCGATCCCGGAGCTGCTGGCCGGGCGCGACGTGATCGGGCAGGCGCAGACGGGCACCGGCAAGACCGCTGCGTTCGGGCTGCCGATCATGGAGTACGTGGACCCCGCCAACCACGAGGTGCAGGCGCTCGTTCTGACGCCCACGCGCGAGCTCTGCATCCAGGTCACGCAGGCGCTGCGCACGTACGGCTCGCACCGCGGCGTGGACGTGGTGGCGGTGTTCGGCGGCGCCCCCATCCGCACCCAGCAGGCGCAGCTGCGCGGCGGCGGGCACGTGGTGGTGGGCACCGTGGGGCGCGTGCTCGACCTGATCTCGCGCCACTCGCTGGTGCTGCACGAGTGCCGCTTCGTGGTGCTCGACGAGGCCGACGAGATGCTCGACCTGGGCTTCCTGGAGGACGTCGAGAAGATCCTCTCGCTGACCCCTTCGAGCAGGCAGACGGCGCTGTTCAGCGCCACCATGCCGGGGCCGATCCGGGCGCTCGCTGACCGCTATATGTACGACCCCAAGATTGTGCAGGTGGAGGCCGCGACGCTCACGATCGACACCGTCGAGCAGTTCCAGCTGCCGGTGCAGACGCGCGAGAAGCCGGACAAGCTGGTGGAGGTGCTGCGCGCGGAGATCACCCGCCAAGGCGAAGCAGAAGGCCAGCAGGCGATCGTGTTCGTGCGCACCAAGATCCGCTGCGAGCAGCTGTTCAGGACCCTGCGCGACCGCGGCATGAACGTGCGCGCGCTGCACGGCGATATGTCCCAGGGATCGCGCGACGGCGTGATGCTGGCGTTCAAGGGCGGCAGGGTGCCGATCCTGGTGGCCACCGACGTGGCGGCGCGCGGTCTCGACATCTCCACGGTGACGCTGGTGGTCAACTACGACGTGCCCACCAGCCCCGACACCTACGTGCACCGCATCGGGCGCACCGGGCGGGTGGGGCGCTCCGGCCGGGCGATCACGTTCGTGGAGGACCGCCAGAAGCGCGAGCTGGAGGCGATCGAACGCCACATCGGCACCAGCGTGGCGCAGTGGCAGCGCGGCGCGGTGGCGGCGCCCACGCCCGTGCGCGAGCGCCCGCGCAGGCACTCCAAGCCGCGCGTGTCCCGCCGCGACGAGGCGGAGCGCTTCGCCAAGCTGGTGCTGGCCGGCGGTCGCGCTGCGGGGCTGAGCGTGGCCGACATCGTCGCTGCGGTCACCTCCACGACCGGCCTCGACGGCGAGGCCGTGCGCGACGTCACCGTGCTCGAGCGCTTTTCGTTCCTGTCGGTCCCCGCCGACGAGGCCGAGCGCGTGATCAACTCGCTCGACGGCGGCGAGCTGCACGGGCACGAGCTCTCGCTGCAGCGGGTGGCCGATCGCTGAGCGGCCTCGCGGCGGGCGGCAGGGCCGGCCCCGGCAACCAACACATCACGACGGCGAGAGCCCGAAAGGAGCGAGATGTCAACCGCGACCATGCAGACCACCGAGGGCGCCATCACCTTCGAGCTGTTCGACGAGGACGCGCCCAAGACGGTGGAGAACTTCCGCAAGCTCGCCGGCGAGGGCTTCTACGACGGGCTCATCTTCCACCGTGTGATCAGGGACTTCATGATCCAGGGCGGCTGCCCGCAGGGCACCGGCACGGGCGGTCCCGGCTACACCTTCGAGGACGAGATCAACGACCACAAGATCGTCAGGGGGGCGCTCGCGATGGCCAACGCCGGCCCCGACACCAACGGCTCGCAGTTCTTCATCGTCACCGCCGGCGCCTGCCCGTGGCTCGACGGCAAGCACACCGTGTTCGGCGAGGTGACAGCCGGCATGGACGTGGTCGACAAGCTCGAGGCGGTGCCCACCGACGGCTCCGACCGCCCGTCCGAGTCGGTCGGCATCTCCTCCGTGGAGCTGTCCGGCTGATCGTCGTCTCCGGGCGGCGCATGCGCCGGCCGCTGCCACAGGAGTACCCTGCTGGTTACGAGCTAGCGAAGGGGAGAGTGCGATGGCAAGCGTCGAGCAGCACGTCGAGCAGGAGATCCTCCAGGAGCAGGCCGGCGAGGCCGACCCGCCGGACGCCGCCGCCGGGTCGCGGCCGGACAGCCGGGTGGCAGTCGAGAACCCCGCCACCGGGGAGACGATCGGCAGTGTGCCGGACCTCGACGCGGAGGCGGTGGCGGAGATGGCCGCGCGCGGGCGCCGCGCGCAGCCGGAGTGGGAGGCGTATGGCTTGGAGGGACGCGCGCGCGTGATGCTGCGCGCGCAGAAGTGGACGATGGACAACGCGCAGCGCATCGTCGAGACGATCGTGTCGGAGACCGGCAAGACCTACGAGGACGCCGAGCTGGCCGAGATCGGCTACGCGGGCAACGCCTTCGGCTTCTGGGCCAAGCACGGCCCCGCCTACCTCGCCGACGAGCACGTGAAGTCCAGCCAGGTGCTGGTGAAGGGCAAGAAGCTGATCCTGCGCTACCGCCCGCTCGGGCTGATCGGCGTGATCGGGCCGTGGAACTACCCGCTGACCAACTCCTTCGGCGACTGCATCCCGGCGCTGATGGCCGGCAACAGCGTGATCCTCAAGCCCTCCGAGGTCACCCCGCTGACCTCGCTGCTGATGGCCGAAGGGCTGCGCGAGTGCGGGCTGCCCGAGGACGTGCTGCAGATCGCCACCGGGCGCGGCGCCACCGGCGCGGCGCTGATCGAGCAGGTCGACATGATCATGTTCACCGGCTCCACCAGGACCGGCAGGAAGGTCGCCGAGGCGGCCGCGCGCAGGCTGATCCCCGCCTCGCTCGAGCTCGGCGGCAAGGACCCCATGATCGTGCTCTCCGACGCCGACCTCGAGCGCGCCGCCAACTTCGCCGCCTACTTCTCCATGCAGAACGCCGGCCAAACCTGCATCTCGATCGAGCGCGCCTATGTGGAGGAGCCCGTCTACGACGAGTTCGTGGCGAAAGTGTCCGAGAAGGTGCGCGCGCTGCGCGTGGGCAACCCCGAAGGCGGCTTCGGCACGGTGGAGGTGGGCGCCATCACCTTCCCGCCGCAGCTCGACACGATCTCAGAGCACGTGCAGGACGCCGTGCAGAAGGGCGCGCGTGTGCTCACCGGCGGCCAGCAGGCCCCCGGTCCCGGCCGCTTCTACGAGCCCACCGTGCTCATCGACGTGGACCACACCATGAAGATCATGACCGAGGAGACCTTCGGGCCCACGCTGCCGATCATGAAGGTGGCCGACGCCGAGGAGGCGGTGCGCCTGGCCAACGACTCCCCCTACGGCCTCGGCGCCTCGGTGTTCTCGCGCGACGCCGCCCGCGGCGAGGCGATCGCCAGGCGCATCGAAGCCGGCGCCGCCAACGTCAACGACGCGATGATCAACTACACCGTGCTGGAGCTGCCGATGGGCGGCGCCAAGGCGTCGGGCATCGGCTCGCGCCATGGCGCCGGCGGCATCCGCAAGTACTGCTCGCAGCAGGCCATCGTCGTCACCGCCAAACTCGCGATGAAGAAGGAACTGTTCATGTACCCCTACAAGTCGCGCACCTCGCGGCTGCTGGCGGGCGCGTTCAAGCTGCTGTATGGCAGGGGCAAGCGGGCCTGAGCCGGCCGCGTCCCGGCTACGCGGCGTCGAGCGCCGCCGACAGCTCGACGCCCAGCAGCCGCTCGAGCTCGGGGATGGTGCTCTCGGCGGCGGTGTGGTGGACCGTGGCCATCCCCAGCTCGGCGGCGGGGGTGAGGTTGAAGGGCAGGTCGTCCACGTAGACGCACTCGGCGGCGGCCACGCCCACGCGCTCGGCGCCGAGCTCGTACATGCGCCGCGACGGCTTGCGGATGCCCTCCCGGCCGGAGATCACCACGCCGTCGAACAGCTCCTCGAAGAGGTCGTGGGGGTAGCGGTGCACGCCCCACGAGTTCGACACCAGCGCCGTGCGCACCCCCGCCTCGCGCGCCATGCGCACCGCCTGCACCATCGCCGCGTCCGGCTGCACCCCCGCGAACAGCCCGTCGATCAGGCCGTCGGGACCGATCTCCAGCAGCTGCGCGAACTGGCGCTCGAAGTCCGCCTCCTCGAGCTCCCCCTTCTCCAGCGCCACCAGCAGGTCGCGCGCCTCCGGGTCCTCGCGGAAGCGCCCCATCAGCAGCTGCGGTTCCAGCCCCACCGCTTCGCAGTAGGAGCGGAAGGAGGCGAACAGGTTGGTCGTCAGCACGCCGCCCCAGTCGATCAGCAGCGCGCTGCGGCGCGGTGCGGGCGCGTCTGCGTCGCAAGGCGCGCGCGCGTCCCCGTCGGAGGGCCGCTCAGACGCTGCCACCGGCGGTCACCTCCTCCGCGCGCGCAGCGAGCTCGATCACGCCGTCGCCGAACTGGTGCAGGTAGGGGTCGTCGGTGCTGCCGGCCAGCGCGCGCTTGTAGTTGCCCTCCATGAACACCACGCTCTTCCACAGCGCCAGCGCCACGTACCAGCGCACGTCCCCCACCGAGCGCCCCGACAGCCGCTCGTAGCGCTCGATCAGCTCGGCGCGGGTGGGGAAGCCCTCGGCGCGGGTGACGTTGCCGAGGTGTGCGCGCAGCCCCTCGCTGGGGTCGCCCCGCTCGGCCCACATCATGCACAGGTAGCCGATGTCAGCCAGCGGGTCGCCGATCGTCGCCATCTCCCAGTCCAGCACCGCCAGCAGCTCGGCCGGCGCCGAGCAGGAGAACATGGTGTTGCCGAGGCGGTAGTCGCCGTGCACGATCGTGGCCGGGGCGGGCGGGTTCGATTCCGGCAGGTGCTCGGAGAGCCAGGCGCCGACGCGCTCCACCGCGGGGATCTCGCGCGTCTTGTTCAGCTCCCACAGGCCCCCGAAGCGCCGCAGCTGGCGTTCCAGGTAGCCGGTCGGCTTGCCGAACCCCTGCAGGCCGATCGCGCTCCAATCGACCGCGTGGATCTCCACCAGCGCGTCGATCAGCTGCTCGCCGATGCGCCGGCGCTCGGCGACGTTGTCCAGCTCTGCCGGCACGCTCGCCACGATCACCTCGCCGTCGATGCGCTCCATCACGTAGAAGGGCGCGCCGATCACGCGCTCGTCGTCGCACACCGCCAGCACCCGCGGTACCCGCGCGGGGGTCTCGCGCAGCGCCCGCAGCAGGCGCGCCTCGCGCAGCACGTCGTGCGCGCTCGGCGGCAGCGGCGGGCGCGGCGGGCGGCGCAGCACCACCTCGCAGCCCTCGCGCTCGATCAGGTAGGTCACGTTGGAGTGGCCCTCGCCGATCGGCGTCGCCTCCAGCTCCCCCGCGCCGAGGCCGTGCTCGTCGAGGAAGCCCAGCAAAGGCTCGACCACGAGCAGCGGCGGGCGGCTGTTAGCCTGCGCGTCCGCTGGGGTGCGGACGATGTCGTCGGCTGCGATCGGCGTGCTCATGGCCTCAGAACGCTACATAGACCGCAACCTTCTCTGCGCCGAGGTGTCTCAACCGACCATGCCCAGACTTCGCATCCTCCTCCTCTCCCTGCTCGCGTCCGCCGCCGTGGCGTGCTTCGCCGGCGGCTCGCAGGCGCTCGCCTCGCACGGCCAGGTCACCTACTTCGAGGCCTCTGACGACCTGCTCGAAGCCCCCACGCGCGCGCATGTGTTCGAACAGATGAAATACCTCGGCGTTCGCGCCCTCCGCGTGGAGCTGCACTGGCAGGACGTGGCCCCCGACGCCGCCAGCGCCACCAAGCCGAGCTTCGAAGCGACCAGCCCCGGCAGCTACGACTGGGGCGAGTACGCCGAAGTGCTGGCCGAAGCGCAGCGGCTGCACTGGCCGGTGCTGCTGACCGTCACCTCGCCGGTGCCGCGCTGGGCCACCGCCAACGGCAAGGCGCCCTACATCACGCGTCCCGACGACAAGGATTTTGAAGAATTCATGACCGCGGTGGGCCGCGAGTTCGGCTCCGAGGTCTCGCTCTACTCGATCTGGAACGAGCCCAACCATCCCGCCTTCCTGATGCCGCAGTGGAACGCCAACGGCACACCCGCCTCGCCGCGCATCTACCGCGGCCTCTACCAGGCCGGCTACGCGGGGCTGCAGGCGGCCGGCGAGGCGCGCCCGAAGGTGCTGTTCGGCGAGACCGCGCCCACCGGCTACGACTCGGTCAGGGGCATGCTGCACAGCCGCAACCGCAGGGAAAGGGCGGACGCGCCGCTGCACGACGTGGCGCCGCTGAAGTTCCTGCGCGAAGCGCTGTGCCTCGACAACCGCTATCGCAAAGCGGGCTCGTGCAGCGAGCTGCAGATGGCCGGCTACGCGCACCACGCCTACACGCTGCCGGCCGGCCCCTACTACGTGCCCTCGCGCAAGACCGAACCCGACGACGTCACGCTCGGCGCGCTCTCGCGGCTCTCCAGGGCGCTCAACCTGGCGGCGCACGCGCACGCGATCCCCGCCGGGGTGCCGATCTACCTCACCGAGTTCGGCGTGCAGAGCTACCCCAACAAGCAACTCGGCGTGTCCGCCGCCAAGCAGGCCGAATACGATGCCATCGCCGAGCGCATCGCCTATGGCAACCCGCGCGTGGCCGCCTTCTCGCAGTACCTGCTCAAAGACGACCCGATCGGCGGCGCGCCGGGCGCGAGCGTGCACGGCGGCACCACCGGCTTCCAGACGGGCCTGGAGTACGTGAGCGGCGAGCCCAAGCCGCTCTACTACGGCTGGCCCGTCCCGCTCACCGTCACCAAGACCCGTCACGGCGTGTCGCTGTGGGGGCTCGTGCGCCCCGCCACCGGCGCCACCAGCCTCACCGTGCTGGTCAGGTCCAAGCACGCCAGGCGCTACCGCGTGCTGAAGACGGTGCACACCAACGGCGCCGGCTACTGGAGCCTCGACTCCCGCGTCGCCGGCGTCTACTGGCGCGTGCGCTGGAGGAGCCCCGAAGGCGTCAAGTACGAAGGCCCGCCGATCCGGGCCTATAAATAAGCGGCGCGGGCGCCCGCGCCGCCGCCGCTGAGCCGCGCCGCCGGCGCCCACTGCGCGGCAGCGCCGGCGGGCGTCGCGGCGCCTACGATGAGCGCTGATGCCGGAGCTGCCCGAGGTGGAGATCACCGCGCGCCTGCTCGACCGCGCGCTGCGCGGCGCCCCGATCGAGTACGCGCGCGCCCCCGGCATCAACGCGCTGAAGACCTTCGAGCCGCCGCTGTCGAGCCTGGAGGGGGAGCAGATCGCGGCGGTCGCCCGCCGCGGCAAGCACCTGATCGTCAGCGCCGGCGCGGACCTCGCGCTGCTGATCCACCTGATGTCCGCCGGGCGGCTGCAGCTCTACGACAAGCCCGCCGGGCCCCGTGACCGCTCCTCGCGGCTGCTGCTCGGGCTGGGCGACGGGCGCGAGCTGCGCCTGCGCGAGTTCGGCTCCAAGCAGGCCGCGTGGGTCAAGCTGCTGCGCGCCGGCGCGCTCGCCGAGGACGACGCGCTGGCCTCGCTCGGCGCTGAGGCCTGGCCCGACCCCGGCAGCGCCGAGCGGCTGCGCGAGCTGCTCGACGCGCCCCGGCCGCTGCACTCGCTGCTGCGCGACCAGCACGTGATCGCCGGCATCGGGCGCTCCTGGGTGGACGAGATCCTGTGGCGCGCGCAGCTGTCCCCCTACAAGCGCGGCGGCGACCTCGAGGCCGGCGAGGCCGAGCGGCTGCGCGAGGCGATCGTGCACACGCTCGCCGGCGCCGTCGAGCACTACCAACGCACGGTCGCGCTGCCGATCCCCGACAAGCTGCCGATGCCGCTGCTGGTGCACCGCCACCAGGGCGAGCCGTGCCCGCGCTGCGGCGCCGCGCTGCAGGCGGTCCACTTCGAGGACTACGTGATCGCCTACTGCCCCAGCTGCCAGACAGAGGGGCGTGTGCTCAAGGACCGGCGGCTGTCGCGGCTGCTGCGATAGCGCTCAGGCGTACAGCAGTCCGCGCCGCGGCCGGGCGGGCGGCGCGGCCGGGCGGCCGGCGCGGCGCGGCCGGGCGGCGCCCCCGGACGGTGCGGCGTGCGGCGACCGGGCGGCGGCGAATCCTGCCTAGGACGGCGGGCGGGGAGTCCTGCCGAGCGCCTGGAGCACCAGCTGGTCGTGCTCTGCCGGCTTGACCTTCCGCAGCACCTCCGCGATCTTCCCTGCCGCGTCGATGATGAACGTAGTGCGTTCGTTGCCGAGGTAGCTGCGCCCGTAGAGCTTCTTCGTGATCCACACGCCGTAGCGCTCCGCCACGGCGTGGTCTTCGTCGGCGAGCAGCGTGAAGTCGAGCTGCTCCTCGTCGTGGAACTTCTTGACCCTGACCACCGGATCCGGCGAGACACCGAGCACCGCGGCGCCCGCCTCCTCGTAGTCGGCGTGATGGTCGCGCACCCCGCACGCCTGGACCGTGCAGCCGGGCGTTGAGGCCTTGGGGTAGAAGTACAGGACCACAGGCCGGCCACGCAAGTCCGAAAGCCTCACCGTCCGGCCATCCTGGTCCGGAAGCGCGAAATCGGGAGCCTGCTCGCCTGCCTCCATGACGCGGGAAGGGTAGCGGAGCGAGCCGGTCCGCAACCCACTTCAATCCGGTGGGGCGGGTTCGAGCCCCACGAGGCTGGCTTCGGTGGAGACGACGACGCTGCGGAGGATCGCGCGGCGCGTGATAAAGTACTGCTGGTTCGGGGATAGATTTTTATGGCATCGACGTCCACACTGCTCACACGCCGCGAGGCCGCCGAGATCGGGCGCGTTCCGCTGAACGTGATCGACAAGGCGATCGAGCAGGGCATCGTGAAGCCGAAGCGACGGGCGGGCAAGTCCCTGCTTGCCGCGCACGAAGTCGCGCTGCTCGTGCTGCTGCGGCAGATCGACGCGACGCTCCCGAGCAAGGCGAAGGGACGTCTGCGCAGCTGGCTGGCGCACCTGCAGCCTCTCGCGGTGGGCTCGGAGTTCGAGCTGTCTGAAGCGCTCCGTGTAGCGATGACCGAGGACGCGGCACAGACGATCGAGCGTGCCGAGTCCTACACCCGGCTTCGCGACCGCTACGTCGAACACAACCCGGCTGTGATGGGTGGCGAGCCGGTCATCACGGGGACCAGGGTGCCTGTGCGCACGATCGCAAGCCTGATCGAGATGGGCGAGAAGCCCGAGGTGCTACGAGAGGACTACCCGCATATCCCGGAAGACGCGTATCCGGTCGCGGTGCTGTGGACGCAGGCCAACCCGCGCCGTGGTCGACCCCCTGCGCCATGGAACTCCGGCGCAAGACACGCGGAGCCCAAGCGCCGTGTCGCACGGGGCGCGTGAAGTTCTGGATCGATGAGTGCCTGACCCGCCCGCTACCGCAGCCGGGGATCGAGCTTGTAGCGCGTGCCGTCCTCAAAGAGAAACTTCGGATCGGGTTTCGGTGTCTGGGGGATTGGCCGGCCGTCAGGAAGTCGATATTGGTGCGCCCACGCCACGGTCCGCCCGTGCTCGTCGTGATACTCGATCATCCGGCTACGCGAGCCTGCTGGAGCCCAGGGTGGCGCGGGGCCGATATCAAGTTCTCTACCCTCGCAGACCGATGGGTCTGTATCGTCTCGGGCTCGCTCGGCGTAGCGACCGGCGTTGAAGCGGGTACGGATATCCACGGCACTTAGCCGAACTTCAGGAGCAGGAACCATGATTGATCACGTGCGGAGCACCATCATCGAATACCTTGCCGGACGTTTCTCGGCCGATGGGCTGGCCGAGCGGCTTCCAGACCCCTGCGAACTCGACGAGGCCGGCGCCGACGAGTTCGTCCGCGAGCTTACGCTGCGTGCCGTCGGCTACTTGGCCGAGTTTGAACGGGGCGACCGAAACGAAGGGGCGCTCCGGGAAGCATTGATCCCGCTCGTCGTCATGCCGGAGCAGCCCACCGTGCTCGGCTCAGAAAAAACGGACACCGTCATGTTCGCGTCTTCGGGCGCTATCCAACTCGCTGGTACACCACATCAAGCGGTACCCGCGTGAGAAACTGACCGGGGACATCCGTCGTCGGCTCGGTCAGCAGCACGTCGAACCAGTAGACACCGGGCATCGTGACCGGGAACTGCATCGGCGCGACGACGTTGGCACCCCAGGCGTCGCCCTGGAGCTGGATCGTCACCTCGAAGGGCGGCATTTGCTCGCCGCTGGGTGCCTCGGGGCGGACCATGAGGCCGTACTGGCCTTTCGCTGACCCTGACTTCAGCATCACGACAAGCGTGATGTTCGCCATGAAGGGCTGCATCTCGCGGGGGGCGTCGCTGCCCATGACCGCTTGGTTGATGGTGTCGGTGACCCTGATGAGACTGACCGCACCACTGGCCTCCGTGAGGACTTTCTCGCAAAAGGTCGCGGCGGCCACAAACGGCCCCGTGTTCTGGAGGGCTGGCACGGTCGGCACGTTCGCTAGCCTACTGCTCATCACGATGCGAAGGGAGGCAACGTGGCCAACGAAACGCAGATCGTGACGCCGCAGGCGTACAGTGCAAAGCCGACGTACACCCTCGGGCCGACGCCAGAGCCTTCAGCCGTGCCTGAGGATTACGAGCGCTTCGAGGACACGCTCTCGAAGCTCGCCCAGGTGCCGAAGTCCGGGGTGGACGAACTGCGGCGCGAGAACGCCTAGGTCCAACCAGCAACTAGCGCTGCCGGTGACCTCGGCGTAGCTGAGCCGGCGCCCGGCAGCTGCCTGAAGCGCTGTCTCGAAACGTCCGTGGTCGGTGCGGTCGCGCTCGTTGAACGTGAACACGCGCTCGTCGAGGTAGCGGAAGAGGTGGAAGGGCTCCACGGACACGTAGGTGCCGTGGAGCCTCCGCTTGACCAGGCTCCAGAAGTTTCTCGATGGTGTTCGTGTGGACCTTGCCGTCCACGTAGCGTTCGGCGTGGTCGATCGTCTTGTACGTCAAGGCCAAGACGCTGCGCCCGCGCGTCAAGGAGTCCATCGCGTCCGGCTCGAACGCTCGATCATGCCGAGCACGGGCGTCTTGCCGGCCATCGCCGCACCCTTGATCCCTTTGCGCTCGCGATCCTTGGCATGCATGTTGCGGGCCTTGCCGCCGATGTACGTCTCATCGACCTCGACCTCGCTGGACAGCCGCGAGAAGGTCTTGGTCTGCATGGCGAGCCGGATGCGCTGGAGCATGAACCAAGCCGACTTCTGCGTGATCCCGAGAGCGCGTGCCAGCTCATAGGAGCTGATGCCATTCTTGGAGTTCGTGGCGAGCCACACGACGGGCAGCCACTTGGTCAGCGGGCGCTACCGGGTCAAGCCCGCCGAGCACCACCGGCTCGTGTCGGACGCCTCAACAGACAGCAAAAAACGTACTTGTTTTTGTTTGTCTGTCTTTGCGCAAAGTTTGGAATGAACGGTACGATTGCGCATAGGTCAAAGATGTTGGGGCTTCCTTCTCGAGAATAGGTCGGCGGTGTCTTCGCAGCACGCGCTGGACGAACGCGGTGCGGTGGCGGCGAGCGCCCCGTCGGTTGGGGCTGCGGGCGCCCCGGCGGTGGGGGCTGCGCTGCGCTCCCAGGTGGCCTGCGCGGTGCTCGGCCTGGTGATCGAGAAGCCCAGCCACGGCTATGAGATCGGGCAGCGCTTCGAGCGGCGCTTCGGGGGCTTTCTGAGCGTCGGGCGCTCCTCGATCTACGCCGCGCTCAGCAGTCTCATGGAGGCGGGGCTGATCGAGAAGATGTCGGCCCGCGCCAGCACCGGCGTGAGCCAGGGCGCCAAGGCGGGCGCCGCGTATCGCGCCACTGCGCAGGGCGCCCGCTCCTACCGGGGCTGGCTGGCCGAGCGCGTGCGCAACGACCCGCAGCGCGCGCAGATGCTCGGCCGCATGACGCTCGCCGGGGTGCACAGCGTCGAGGCGGCGCTCGACTTCATCGCGCGCTACGAGCAGGAATGCGTGCGCGAGGCGCAGGAGCTCGCGCGTCCCGGCGAGGACGCCGCGGGCGGGCGCATCGGCATCTCCGGCCTGCTGGAACGCCTGTTGATCGAGGAGCGCAGGCGCATGATCGACGCGCAGCTGCAGTGGATCACCTACGCGCGCGCCGAGCTGCGCACGGCGGGCACCGCGGCCGGGGTGAGCGAGTTGCGATGAGCCTGCTCTCGATCGAGCACGTCACCAAGCGCTATCGGCGCGGCAGGCTCGAGCGGGTGGCAGTAAGAGACGTTTCGCTGGATCTGGAACCAGGCGAGCTGGTGGCGGTCTGGGGTCCGCGCTTCTCCGGGCGCAGCACGCTGCTGCGCGTGGCCGCCGGCGTCGAGTCGCCCGACGAGGGCGTGGTGCGCTTCGAAGGCAGGGACCTGGCCGGCACCCGCAACAGCGTGCTCGGCCGCCGCATCGGCTACTGCCAGACGTCCTTCTCCTCCTCACAGCGCGGGCTGGTGGTCGAGCGCGTGGCCGCCGGCCTGCTCGCGCAGCGCGCGCTGCCCAAGCACGCCCGCCGCCGCGGCCAAGAGCTGCTGTTCCGCGTCGGCGCCGAGCACTGCGCGAGGATGGCCTGCCACGAGCTCGCCGGGGGCGAGGTGGCGCGCGTGGCGCTCGCCAGCGCGCTCGCGACCTCGCCGGCGCTGGTAGTGATCGACGAGCCCACCAGCGGCGTCGACCTGCTCGAGCGCGATCCGCTGCTCGCGCTGCTGCGCTCGATCGCCAACGAAGGCACCGCGGTGCTGATGAGCACCGCCGACGCGCAGGGCCTCTCCGGCGTGGACCGCGCGCTCTCGATCGACAGCGGCGAGTTGCGCGGCGAGCTCACGCCGGCGCCGGCGCGGGTGGTGCCGTTGCGACGCGCAGAGGGAGCTCGCGGCCAGTGAGCGTGCCTGCCGGGCCGGCGGTGCTCGAGCTGGACCGCGTCGTCAAGCACTACGCAAGCTCCGGCGGCGAGGTCGTTCGCGCCGTCGACGGCATCAGCCTCAGCGTGCACGCCGGCGAACTGGTGGTGCTGCACGGTCCCAGCGGCTCCGGCAAGAGCACGCTGCTGATGCTGGCCGCCGCGCTGCTCGCGCCCGACGCCGGCGCGGTGCGCTTCCAGGGACGCGACCTCGCCACGCTCGCCGCCGCCGAGACCGCCGACTACCAGCGCCGGCAGATCGGCTTCGTATACCAGTCCTTTCACCTGATGGCCGGCGTGCCGGCCGTGGAGAACGCCGCCATCAAGCTGCTGGCAGACGGCGTGCCGCTCAGGCAGGCGCGCCGCGCCGCGATGCCGTGGCTAGCGCGCGTGGGGCTGACGGCGCGCCTGGACCACACCCCCGACCGGCTCTCCGGCGGCGAGCGCCAGCGCGTGGCGATCGCACGTGCGCTCGTCAACGAGCCGCGGCTCGTGCTGGCCGACGAGCCCACGGGCAGCCTCGACAGCGGCCGCGGCGCCGAGATCCTCTCGCTGCTGTCGCAGATCGCGCGCGAGCAGCAGGTGGCAGTGCTGCTCGTCACCCACGACGCGCAGGCCGCCGTCGTCGCCGACCGCGTGTGCGCGCTGCGCGACGGCAAGCTGCTGGCCGGCGTGTCCGAGCTCGCCGCCGCCGCGCCCGTGCGCTGGCGCGCCGCCAGCTAGGCGCAGGTGCGCCTCTCCGGCCTCTTCTACTTCTACGCCCGGCGCCTGCGCACCCGTCCCGTGCAGGAGCTGCTCGCCGGCGTGGGCATCGCCGTGGGGGTGGCGCTGGTGTTCGCGGTGCAGGTCGCCAACAGCAGCATCACCGACGCCTCCAGCGCGATCGTGCGCGGGATCGCCGGCACCGCCAGCCTGCAGCTGCGCGCGCGCGACGCCAACGGCTTCGACGAGCGCCTGTTCGCGCGCGTGCGAGCGCTGCCCGACGTGGTGCAGGCCGCGCCCGTGCTCGACGAGAACGCCACCCTGCTGGGACCCAACGGCCGGCGCGTGGGAATCGATCTGGCCAGCGCCGCGCCCAGCCTGCTGTCGCTCGACGGCAGCATCACCCGCAACATCTCCCTGCACGACCTCTCCAGCGCCGGCGTGATCCTGCCGAGCGCCACCGCGCAGGCGCTGGGGCTGCCGCCGCCTTCCGCGCAGCAGCCTGCAGGCGACCCGGCCCGCGTGTCGCTGTACGTGCACGGGCGCGTGCGCGCCGTGCCGGTGATCGCGGTGCTCGGCCCCGAAACCATCGGCGCGCTGTCCGGCTCGCTCGCCGCGATCGCACCGCTCGCGTTCGTGCAGCGGCTGACCGGGCTGCGCGGACGCGTCACCCGCATCCTCGTCACCACCAGGCCGGGTACGCGCACGCGCGTGCAGCGGGAGCTGCGCGCGCTCGCCGCCGGGCGGCTCACCGTCGCGGCCGCCGATCAGGACGTCACGCTGCTCAAGCAGGCCGTCGCTCCCAACACCAAGGCCACCGGCTTCTTCGTGCTGGTCAGCGCCGTCGTCGGCTTCCTGCTCGCCTTCAACGCGATGCTGCTGACCGTGCCCGAGCGACGGCGCGTGATCGCCGATCTGCGCATGCAGGGGGTGCGGCCGTGGCAGCTCGTGCGCATGATCGTCTTCCAGGCCGTCTGCCTGGGCGTGGTCGCCTCGCTCGCCGGCCTCGCCGCCGGCGACGTGCTCTCGCGCACGCTCTTCCACAGCACGCCCAGCTACCTTTCGGCGGCGTTCCCGCTCGGCACGCAGACCGTGGTGAGCCTGCGCCCGCTGCTGGTGTCGTTCCTCGGCGGCGTGTTCGCCACCTGCCTGGCGGCCGCCCCGCCGCTGCTCGACCTGCGCCGCCGCCGCGCCGTCGACGCCGTCTACTTCGAGGAGGGCGAACCCGGCCAGGCGCTCGACGGCCATGCGGAGCTGTGGCTGTTCCTCGCCGCCGCGCTGCTGATCGCCCTCACCAGCTGTCCGCTTCTGATCTGGCCGTCCGCGATCGTGCCCGCCACCATCGGCCTGGCCGTCGCCACGCTGCTCGCGATCCCGTTCGCGTTCCGCGCGATCGTGCGTGCGGCCGAGCACCTCGCCGCCTGCTCCTCGCGCCTGAACATGCTCACCGTCGCAGTGCGCTCGCTGCGCGCCACCACGGTGCGCTCGCTCGCGCTCGCCGCCACCGGCGCGATCGCCGTGTTCGGCTGCGTGGTGGCCGAAGACTCCCACAACGACCTGCTGCACGGCCTCTACCGCGACTACGGCGAATACGTCTCCACCGCGCAGCTGTGGGTCGTCAACAGCGACGACGATCTCGCCACCAGCGACTTCGCCGCCGGCTCGCTGCCGGCGCGCATCGCGGCGCTGCCCGGCGTGCGCAGCGTGCGGCCCTACCAGGGAGGCTTCCTGGACTTCGCCGGCCGGCGCGTGTGGATCATCGCGCGCGCCGCCGGCACGCCCGAGCCGATCCCCGCCAGCCAGCTGCAGGAAGGAGCGCCGGCGAGCGCCGAGGCGCGGCTCGGCCAGGAAGGCTGGATCGCCGTCTCCCAGCAGATCGCCCGCCAGCACCACGTGCGCGTGGGACAGGAGCTCACCCTGCCCACGCCCAGCGGCCCCGTCGCCTACCGGGTGGCGGCCACCACCACCAACCTCGGCTGGTCCGCCGGCGCGATCGTGATGTCCGCGGCCGACTACCGGCGCGCCTGGGCCACCACCGACGCCACCGCGCTGGAAGTGGACACGCGCGCCGGCGCCTCCACCGCGGCAGTCAAGCGCGCGATCCGCGGCGCGCTCGGCGGCGGCAGTGCGCTGATCGTGCAGAGCAGCTCCGAACGCGCCGCCCAGGCCGACGCGCTCGCGCGCCAGGGGCTCAGCCGCATGAGCCAGATCACGCTGCTGCTGATGATCGCGGCCGCGCTGGCGATGGCCGCCGCGATCGGCGCCGGCATCTGGCAGCGGCGCTCCTCGCTCGCCTCGCTGCGCATCCACAGCTTCAGCCCATGGCAGCTGCGCGGCGTGCTCGCCTGCGAGTCCGTGCTGGTGCTCGGCACCGGTGGGCTGCTCGGCGCCGGCGCCGGCGTCTACGGGCACCTGCTGTGCGACCGCTACCTGCGACTCACCACCGGCTTCCCCGCGCCGTTCGCGTTCGAAGGCGTGCACACCGTGCAGACGATCCTGCTGATCGTGCTCGGAGCCCTGCTGGTGCTGGCGATTCCGGGCTATCTCGCCTCGGAGGTGCCGCCGCAGCTCGCGTTGCAGGAGTAGAACATTGATTTGCACCGCTAAAGGTTCCGCGCTTTTCATACCAGCATGGTGGTATGAGAAAAGCACGCACGATACCGATACGCGAAACTCTCGCGCTGCTGAGCACGGGCGTGGCCTACTGGCTGACCATCTACCCGCGGGCGCGGAGGCTGGTGAGGGCCTGGACGATCGTTGCAAGCGAGATCCCCGACCCCACGCTGCGCGCGCAGGCGCTGCACAAGCTCACGCGCGAGGGGCTCAACCCCGAGGCCGCCGCCTTCTTCGCGGTGCTCGCGCCGCGGCGACATCGCCGTGCCCTGGTGCAGGCGATGGTCGACTTCCAGATCGCCTACGACTACCTCGACGCGATCAACGAGGATCCGCGCGGCGCCTCGGTGCGCAACGGCCTGCAGCTGCACGCCGCGCTCGTTGACGCCGTCCGCGCCACGCCCTCCGGCGTCGACTACTACCTGCACCACCCTCAGCGCGACGACGGCGGCTACCTGCGCGACCTCGTCGCCCGCTGCCGCGCCGCGCTGAGGACGCTGCCCTCCACGCCCACGCTCGAAGCGGCGCTCGTGCGCGCGGTCGAGCGCTGCGGCGAGGCGCAGAGCAGAAACCACGCCGTCGCCGTCGAAGGCGACGCGCAGCTGATCGAGTGGACGCGGAGCCTCGGCTGCGGGCGTGACTACCTGTGGTGGGAGCTCGCCGCCGCCGGCATCTCATGCCTCGCCATCCACGCCCTGTTCGCGGCCGCCGCCGGGGTCGCCGACGAGCGCGAGGCGGAGCGGGTGGACGCCGCCTACTTCCCCTCGGTTTGCGCCATCAGCGCGCTGCTCGACAGCCTGGTCGACCGTCCCGACGACGCGCTCGACAGCAACCACAGCTTCGTGGCGCACTATCGCGACGAGGCGCAGACCTCGCAGCGGTTCGCCGCGATCGCCGGCGAAGCGCGCATGCTCTCGACGGAGCTCGCCCGCCACGCCCGCCACGCCGTCATACTCGCCGGCATCGCCAGCTTTTACCTCTCAGCCCCCGAGGCGCGCAGCCCGCGCGCTCGCGCTGTCGCGCGCAGCACGCTCGCCCGGCTGGGGCCGTCGCGGGTTCCGATGCTCGCGGTGATGCGCTGGCGTCGGAAGGCCCTCGCCTGACGCCCGCGCGGCACCCGCCTGCGCGAGCGTGGTCGCAGCGCCAGCGCTGGCTCACAGCGGCAGCCTGTACTTGCGCGTGGACGGGTCCTGCACCAGCAGCCCGAAGGCCACCAGCGTGCTCATGTAGCGGTGCGTGGTGCTGGGGCTCAGCCCCAGCTGGCGCGCCACTTCGACCACGCCGCGCCCCTCTTCGCCGGATATGAACAGGGCCAGGATCAGCAGGCCGCGGAACAGCGAGTGCGAGAGCCTGCCGCTCTCGAGCTCCGCGTAGTAGCGGTCTTCGAGCGAGCCCTCCGTGATCGCCTCTTCGGTGATCAGACCCGACAGCAGCAGGTTCAGGCTCGGTCCGTGCGAGTCGGCGGTGGCGCGAATCACCGTCTCGACCTGGGCGTTGGTCAGCTCCAGCGAGACCCGCTCCTCGCTCGCGCGTTTCGCGCCGCGGGTCGCGCCCGTGCGCGCGGACGTGGAGGCCGCCCCGGCCGTGGTTACATCCCCGGTGATCATCTCACGCCGAGATCATGGCGCGCCTGCGGGCGGGCGATAAGGCGCGCGTTGAATATTCACGCGCAGGACTATTCCCCTCCCGTGCCCGCCGGACCCCACGCTGCGCGCCGCGTGTCACGTCGCCGCCCGCCGCCCGCTGCCCCCGCGGCCTGCGCGCGCCGCGTGTCATGCCGCCGCCTGCCGCCCGCCGCCACCCGCGGCCTGCGCGCGCCGCGTGTCATGCCGCCCGCCGCCCGCCGCCCGCCGCCACCCGCGGCCTGCGCGCGCCGCGCGCTCGCGGGCGCATATATGGTGCGCGATGTGTCAGCGTCCACCCCCGAGAGCGGTGATGAGCAGGACTGGCGGCTGAAGGCCGCGCTCGGGCTCGAACTCGGGGAGGTCCCCGGCGCGCTGCGCTCGCTGCTGGCCAGGCTGCGCGCCTCCGCGCGCGAGCCGGACGTGCTCGGCGAGCTCGCCTCCGCCGTGCCCGCAGACGCCGTCCTCACCCACGACGGCCGGCTGCTGTTCGTCTACGCGAACACGCTGGAGACCCTGCGCGCCGCGCGCGCCGCGATCGAGGGCGTGCTCCGCCGCGACGGCGTGTCGGCCACGATCGAGGTGGCTCACTGGGAGGAGGAGCTCGATGAATGGGTGCAGGTGGAGCCGCCGCCGAGCGCCGAGCAGCGCGCCGCGCTCGCCGGCCGGCGGCGCGACGCCGCCGAGGTGGAGACGCGCACGCTGGTGGCCAACGTTGGTCGCATGGTCAAAGACGAAGTCGAGCAGACCATGCGCAGCTGGGCCGAGCGCATCGGCGTGGAATGCGAGGTGCTCGAGCACCCGCACCTGCTGAGCTCGCAGGTCGCCTTCACCGTGACCGGCCCGAAGGGGCTGATCGACGAGTTCGCGCGCGGGCTGAGGGCCGAGGAGCTGGCCACGATCCGCACCGAGACGGCAGTCATGGGCAGCCCTCTGTAGCGGCGCACGCGCGTGGCGCCGCCTGCACGCGCGTGGCGCCGCGCGCGCATGGCGCCACGCGCCCCGTCGGTGGGCGAGCCCTTGCGCGTACGCGCCGCTGCGGCTACTGTCTACTCCGGGGGTTGGCAGTTGTGCACGCGCTGGTTCGCGTGCGTTGGTCAGCGGATCGACCGAGGGAGAAGGGGATGAGCGAGCAGCGAGGGATGCGGTCAGTGCGTGTGGGGCGGCGCCTGCTGGTGGCGGCCTGTGCGCTGGTGGTGGTGGCGCTGGCGGCGGCGCCGGCTGCGACGGCGGCGCGGGGGCGACGCGAGCGGCCGGTGACGGTCAAGAGGACGATGATGCGGGTGCGGGAGTCGCGCGCGCAGGCGAAGGCGGAAACGGTGACGCTGCCGCAGTTGGGCCGCGTGGCGTTCGACCGGGTGGGCGTGATCAAGATACGTCGCAAGGGCGAACCCGCCCCCAACGTGCTGGTGCTCGAGCCGGGCACCTCGGCCGCGGCAGCCTACTTCGTGCCGTTCGCGAAGTCGCTGGTGCAAGCGCTGCCGCACTGGCAGGTGTGGGCGGTGGAACGCCGCGAGAACCTGCTCGAGAACCAGACGGAGCTGACCAAGTACAAGTTCGGCGAACTGAGCGAACAGGAAAACCCCGTCACCAAAGAAGAGGAAAGCCCCTCGCAGCAGTTCTTCAACTACTACCTCGGTTACCTCGGCAAAGACGAGGTCAAGGCCGAAGAAGAAGTGTTCCTCAAGTACGTGCTGACCGGACGCCTCGAAAAAGAAGTCACCGAAAAATACCTCTCCGAGATCCTCACCGAAGTGCTCCAGAAGGACAGCGAAACGGGAAAAATCAAGAAAGAAGTGGAAGCCAAACAGAGCGAAATCGACGAACAGGCCAGCGCCAAGGCGCACAAGGAACTCGAAGAAGCGAAGATCACCGAAGAACAGCTCGAAAAGCGCACCGGCGAAGACGCCGAAGCGATCGCGGCGGCGGACGGCGAGGCGATCTTCCAGTCGGACGTGGCAGCGCTGGCGGTGGTGTACGGTGAACGGCTGGCCAAGCAGATCGGCGAACAGATCTTCGACGAACTGGTGGCAAGCGAACACGACCACTACGAACCGGTGCCCGAAGCGCTGGTGCCGTTCGCCAAGCAGTGGGGGATGGCGCGCGCGGTCGAAGACCTCAACGTGGTGATCGAAGCGGCCAAGCGCACGGGCGGCAAGGTGGTGCTCGGCGGGCACTCGCTGGGCGGCTCGGTGGTCACCGCCTACGCGACCTGGGACTTCGCCGGCAAGCCCGGCGCCGAAGGTCTGTCCGGGCTCGTCTACGACGACGGCGGCTCGAGCCCGCAGGCGATCTCCGCCGAAGAAGCGCAGCACGAGCTGGCCAAGCTGGACGAACCGGGCGAAACCCCGTGGCTGGCGTTCGGCGGCATCCCCGCTCCCGACCTGGGCCTGTTCTCGATCGAGGGCTCCACGCTGACCACGGTCGAACCCGAAGGCCGCTCGCTGCTGGAAAGCTTCCCGCTGCTGCCTGCCGACCTGCGCGGGCCGATCACGCCGGTGACCAACGAAGCGGGCTTCGGCTACTCGGTCAACGTGGGCACCTCGCCGGAGTCGCTGATCGCCGCGCAGATCCACGGCGGCCAGGGCGTCTCGGAAACGGCCTCCGAAGACGGGCTGCACGCCTGGGACGGCGCGGGCGCGCTGACGCCGGTGAAACGCTACGCCGAAATGCTGTCCGGCACCGGCGTGCGCGAAGCCAACGGCAGCGAGTGGTACTTCCCGGCGCGCCTGACGCTGGACACCGGCGCGGTGGGCAACGGCCTCGCCAACCCGGCCCAGGAAGTGCTGGGGCTGCACGCGACGATGGGCGAACACCTGCCCAGCTCGCTGCACATCCTCGCGATCGACTCCGAACTGGACGCGCTGCTCGGCGGCGGTCAGACCACGCTGAACGAGGCCGAAGCGCTGGCCGCGCAGTCGGGGATCCCGCCGTCCAACCTGACGCTGATCGAAGAGAAGAGCACCTACGCCCACAACGACCCGGCCGGCGCCACGCCTGAAATCAACGAGTTCTTCGAGCACATGGTGCCGTTCCTGGAACAGGTAGAGGCCGAATAGCCCGCGTGAGGCGATCCCCGCCTGGCCGGGCGGCCGAGCCGGATGCTCGCGCCGCCCGGCCGCTCAGCGCACCAGGCGCCCGAGGCGCGCTGCGGCGATCGTTTCGCGCAGCGTGCCGAGGGCGTCGTGGCGCGGGCGCCAGCGCAGCTCGCGCCGCGCCTTGGCGGCGCTCATGATGGCGGGCTCGCGCAGGGCGGCGATCCACTGCGCCTGCGCGGGCAGGAAGCCGAGGCGCGAGATCATCTCGGCGACGGCGTCGACGGCGAGCTCGGGCACGGGGATGGAGTACCAGCCGAGCTCCTCGGCGAGCTGTGCGACGGTAAGCTGGCCGGGCGCGGCGAGGTTGTAAACGCCGGCGGAGCCGCGGCCGAGCGCGGCGGCGCGCACGGCGCTGGCGACGTCGTCGTGGTGCACCAGCTGGAAGGGCACGCCGGGGTCGGGCAGCACCGGCTTGAGGATCGGCACGCCTTCGAGCAGGCTCAGCACCGGCGCGGGCAGCCGCTCGGAGATCTGCGTGTAGGGCAGGCTGTCGATCAGCAGCGGCGCGCGCGGCCCCGCCACGATGCACGGGCGCAGCACGTAGGCGGCGGTGGCGGCGCCGGCGAGCGTGCGCTCGAGCAGCGCCTCGACCTCGGCCTTCTGGGCGGAGTAGTAGTGGGCGGCGGTGCCGCGCGCGGGGGTGTGCTCGGTGAGCGGCTGGGGGTTCCCGGCGTGGAAGCCGTAGGCGGCGACCGATGAGGTGTAGACGAGCCGCGGAACCTGGGCCGAGACGGTGGCCTCGAACACGTTGCGCGAGCCCTGCAGGTTGATCGCGCGGCTCTCGGCGGCGCCGCCCATGATCATGAAGGCGAGGTGCACGACCACGTCGGCGTCGTGCACGAGCGCGGCCACGGCTTCGCGGTCGAGCACGTCGCCGCGGCGGTAGCTGAGCTTCTTCCAGCCGGCGGCGGCGGGGTCGAAGGCGCTGCGCGCCATCCCCAGGATGCGGCCGACCTCGCGCGAGCGCTCGAGCGCGGAGACGACCGCCTGGCCGATCTCGCCGGTGGGGCCGGTGACCGCGATCGTGAGCCCGCGCGTGGCGGCGGAGGACGCTGCCATGCGCTCCGTTGTAGCGCATGCCCGTACGCTTGAGGCGTGTGGGCGCCCGTGGCATCGACCTCGATCGGCCAGAGCGTCAGCTCGTTCCTGCACGCGGCGGGGCAGTTCTTCTCGGACCTGGCCGCGGTGCGCTGGCCGGCGCTGGCGCTGGGCCTGCTGTTCTTCGGCTTGAACCTCACGATCCGCTCGCGCGCCTTCTTCAACAGCCTCAGGGCGGCCTACCCGGCGGCCAGCTTCCAGTGGCGGCGCGTGTGGGGCGCGTACTTCGCGGCGGTGGGCTTCAACAACGTGGTGCCGGCGCGCGGCGGCGACGTGATCAAGCTGTTCCTGACGCGCTCCTCGATCCCCGGCTCGCGCTACCCGACGGTCGCGGCGGCCTTCTTCGTGGAGTCGGTGTTCGACTTCTGCGCGGGCGTGCTGGTGCTGGTCTTCGCCTTCACGCAGGGCGTGTTCCCGAAGCCGCCGGACTTCTCGAAGCTGAGCTCCTTCGACATCTCCTACCTGGCGTCGAACTTCCACCTGGCGCTGTTCGCGGTGACGCTGCTGGGCGTGGCGGCGGTGGCGGCCTTCGCGCTGCTGGCCGAGCGCGCCAAGGCGTTCTGGGCGCGCGTGCGCCAGGGGCTGACGATCCTCGGCGACCGGCCGCGCTACCTGCGCGAGGTGGCGGCGCTGCAGGCGCTGGCGTGGGCGTGTCGCTTCGCCGCCTTCTGGCTGCTGCTGGACGCCTTCCGGGTGGGCGGCTCGGTGGAGAACGTGCTGCTGGTGTTCGCGGTGGGCCAGGTGGCGGGCGCGGTGCCGTTCACGCCGGGTGGCGCGGGCGTGCAGCAGGCGCTGCTGGTGAAGGTGTTCGCCGGCAGCGGCGCGGCGGTGGCGGCGGCGTACTCGGTCGGCCAGCAGATCGCGATCGCGGCCTTCACCGCGACGGTGGGCCTCGGCGCGGTGGTGCTGATCTTCCGCTTTCGCTCCTTCCGGGAGGTGCTGCAGGCCGGCCGCGCCTCGCGCGCGGCGGAGCGCGGGGAGCCCCTGCCGCCGGCCTACGAGGAGGAACCGCTCGACGACTGGGCGGGCTTCGCGCCACAGCCGGGCGGCGCGCGGGGCGCGGGGCGCGCCCGCTACTGAACGCCGTGGCCCGCGAGCGCACGGCCACGCGCGGCGGCCGAGCCCGCTGCTACTGCAGGCCCTCGCGCGCCTCGCGCACGAGCGCGACCGCCTCGGGGAAGACGCGCGCGATCACGGTGCGGATCTGCTCGGCCTGCGCCTCGGCGTTGCCCTGCACGTTGACCCTGGCGACGGCGGCGACGGTCATGTCGACGGCCAGCTTGATGGCGTTGTCGGCCCACACCAGCCGCTGGTTGCCCTGCATCTGCTCGGCGAACTCGGCGAGGCGGCGCTGCAGCTCCTCGGGGTCGCCGAACAGGTCGCCGAATCCGCCGCTCTCCATGCTCGCATCATAGACTGCGCTAGCTCATGCCCGACACACGCGAAATCCGCGAGCAGGTGGCGCGCGAGAGCGAGCGCCGCAGCCGCCTGGGCTCGGCGGCGTTCGGCGCCGGCTTCCTGTACTTCCTGAGCTCGATCATCATCTCCGAGACGCTCAACGGCGCGCCGACGGTGGGGCTGCTGCAGGGGCTCGCGCCGGCCGTGTCGGGCGTGGCCAACCCGACGGTGAGCCCGCGCGCGGCGGAGGTGAAATTCATCGCCGCGCACTCGCTGCCGCTGGTCGCCGGCAGCGTGCTGTCGGCGGTCGCGATCGCGATGCTCACGGTGATCCTGCTGGTGCTGCTCGACGCGACCCTGTTCCGCCGGCCCGAGACGTGGAAATTCGCGCTGCCGCTGGTGCTGGGCGGGGGCGTGGCGCTGGTGCTGGCGAGCGTGGGCCACCAGGCGGCGAGCGCGATCGAGACGCACAACTTCGTGTCGGCCCACGACTACACCAACCACGCGGTGGAACGCGCGCTCACCAGCGGCGCCGTGAACGAGGCCTTCGACTACATCGACCTGATCGCCGGCCTGGCGTTCGCGGCGGGCATGATCGGCGCCGTGCAGGGCGCCCTGCGCGTGGGCCTGTTCCCGCGCTGGATGGGGATCGTGGGGATGGTCAGCGCGGTGCTGATCTTCCTGCCGATCGGCGGCGCCGAGCTGCAGATCGTGCCGGCCTTCTGGATCGTGATGATGGGCGTGCTGTTCTACGGCAAATGGCCCAAGGAAGACCCGCCGGCGTGGGCGGCGGGCGAAGCGCGTCCGTGGCCGTCGGGCGCGCAGATGCGCGCGCAGGCGCGCGCAGCGGCCGGCGCAGGCGCGGCGGCGGGCGCCTCCGCTGCGGCCGTGCCGGCGCCGGCGCCGCCCACCGCCGCCGGCTCCTCGCGCAAGCGCCGCCGCAAGCGGGGCGGCTGAGCGCCGGCGCGCGCAGCGCGCGCCTGGGCGCCGGTGCGGGCGGCGCGTCTCCCGGCAGGCGGTAGAGTCGCAGCGATGGGCAGGGAGGAGACAGACCGCCGGAGCGAGGGCGAGTCCTCCGGCGCGCAGCAGCTCGAACGCGAGCTCGCGGCGCTGCTCGAGGTGGAGCGCTTCCCGCCGCCGCGCGGCTTTCGCGAGCGGGCGCTGCTGGGCGACGCGGCGATCTACGAGCAGGCGGCGGCGGACCCGCTCGGCTGGTGGACGGCGCAGGCGGAGCAGCTGGACTGGTTCCAGCGCTGGACGCGGGCGCTCGAGGACGAGAACCCGCCCTTCTACAAGTGGTTCACGGGCGGCTCGCTGAACGCCTCCTACAACTGCCTGGACCGCCACGTGATCGGTGGCCGCGGCGAGCGCGTGGCGATCCACTGGCGCGGCGAGGAGGGCGAGGAGCGCGAGCTCACCTATGCGGCGCTGCTGGAGGAGGTGGAACGCTGTGCGAGCGCGCTCAAGGGCCTCGGCGTGCGCGCGGGCGACGTGGTGGGGATCTACCTGCCGATGATCCCGGAGGTGGTGGTGGCGATGCTGGCGTGCGCGCGCATCGGCGCGCCCCACAACGTGGTGTTCGGGGGCTTCTCCGCGGAGGCGGTGCGCGAGCGCATGGAGTTCTCGCGCGCGAAGGTGCTGGTGACGGTGGACGGGGCGGCGCGCAAGGGCCGGATCGCGCCGGTGAAGGAGTGCGTGGACGAGGTGATGGGCGACCTGGACACGCTCGAGAAGATCGTGGTGGTGCGCAGCAAGGGCACGCCGTGCACGATGCGCGAGGGCCGGGACGTGTTCTACGACGAGATCGTGGCGAGCGCGGACCCCCTGTGCCCGGCTGAGCCGCTCGACGCCGAGCACCCGCTGTTCGTGCTCTACACGTCGGGCTCCACCGCCAAGCCGAAGGGCATCCTGCACACGACGGGCGGCTATCTGACGGGCGTGTCGGCGACGCACCGCTACGTGTTCGACCTCAAGCCGGACGAGGACGTCTACTGGTGCGCGGCGGACGTGGGCTGGATCACGGGCCACTCCTACATCGTGTACGGGCCGCTGTGCAACGGCGCGACCTCGGTGATGTGGGAGGGCGCGCCGGACTACCCCCACAAGGGCATCTGGTGGGAGCTGGTGGAGCGCTACGAGGTGAGCATCCTCTACTGCGCGCCGACGGCGATCCGGGCGTGCATCAAGTGGGGGGCGGAGTACCCGAACGCGCACGACCTCAGCAGCCTGCGCGTGCTGGGCTCGGTGGGCGAGCCGATCAACCCGAAGGCGTGGCTGTGGTACCACAAGGTGATCGGCTCAGAGCGCTGCCCGATCGTGGACACGTGGTGGCAGACCGAGACGGGCGCGATCATGATCACGCCGCTGCCGGGGATCACGGAGACCAAGCCGGGCTCGGCGACGCAGCCGTTCCCGGGTGTGTTCGCGCAGGTGCTGGACGAGTCGACGGGGGAGCCGGTCGAGGAAGGCCAGGGGTTGCTGGTGCTGACGCACCCGTGGCCGTCGATGCTGCGCACGCTCTACCGCGAAGAGGAGCGCTTCGTGGAGACGTACTTCAGCCGCTTCGGGCGCGAGACCTACCTGGTGGGCGACGCCGCCCGTGTGGACAGGGACGGCTGCTTCTGGGTGATCGGGCGCATCGACGACGTGGTGAACGTGTCCGGGCACCGCCTCTCCACGGCGGAGGTGGAGTCGGCGATCGTGGCGCACCCGGCGGTGGCGGAGGCGGCGGTGATCGGCCAGCACGACGAGGACAGCGGGCAGGCGATCGTGGCGTTCGTGACGCTGCGCGGCGAGGCCGAGGGGGACGAGTCGACGGTGGAGGGGATCCGCGCGACGGTGGCGGAGCGGATCGGCAAGTTCGCGCGCCCGAAGCGCGTCATCTGGACGGACGAGCTGCCGAAGACGCGCTCGGGCAAGATCATGAGGCGGCTGCTGCGCGACATCGCGGAGGGGCGCGCGCTGGGCGATGTGACGACGCTGCGCGACCCGGAGGTGATGAGTCGCCTCGAGGCGCAGGTCAAGCAGCTGCAGGCCGGGGAAGCCTGAGTGCGTCAGATCGTCTTTATGAGGGCGGCCTGACGGCCGCGGGCGGCGTGCGCGTGGCCGGCGCTCGCGTAGGGGGAATCCCTTAGAAGCGCTGAAGCATGCGCTGGCATGATTGCGCTATGGCCTCGGCCGAGGCACAGCTGAGCACGACGCGAGCCCCGCGGGCGAGCCGCTGGTCGGCGCTGCGCCGCGCGCTGCTGCTGGTGCGCCAGGCGCTGTTGACGCTGCTGGCGGTGGCGGTGGCGTTCGCGATCCTGCACATGCTGGCGCGGGGGCTGCACTTCGCTGCGGCGGTGGCGCTGGTGGCGGTGGTGGCGGCGCTGTTCGGGGCGCTGACGGTGCCGTGGTTCTTGCGGCTGGCGCGCAGCCTGTCGTTCGAGCGCTCAGCGCGCATCCGCGAGCAGGAGCGCGCGGAGCTGGCGGCGCACCTGCACGACTCGGTGCTGCAGACGCTGGCGCTGATCCAGAAGCGCGCGGGCGACCCGCGCGAGGTGGCGGGCCTGGCGCGCCGCCAGGAGCGCGAGCTGCGCAGCTGGCTGTTGGCGCGGCCGCCCCGTGATGGGGCCGACACGGTGGTCTCGGCGCTGGAGCGCGCGGCGGCGGAGGTGGAGGAGCTGCACCGCGTGCCGATCGAGGTGGTGAGCGTGGGCGACGGTCCGCTGGACGCGCGCCTGGAGGCGATGGTGGGGGCGGCGCGCGAGGCGATGACCAACGCCGCCAAGTTCGCGGGCAGCGAGCGGGTGGACCTGTACGCGGAGGTGGCGGGCGATCGCGTCGAGGTGTTCGTGCGCGATCGCGGCGTGGGCTTCGACCCGCGCTCGATCCCGCCGGACCGTCGCGGCGTGCGCGACTCGATCGTGGGACGCATGGAGCGCCACCGGGGGCGGGCGGAGGTGCGCAGCCGGCCGGGCGAGGGCAGCGAGGTGGAGCTAGCGATGGAGCTCGGGGCGACGCTGTGAGCAGCTGCCCGCGCGTGGTGATCGTGGACGACCACCACCTGTTCCGGGCGGGCGTGCGCGCCGAGCTGGCGGGCGCGGCGGAGGTGGTGGGTGACGCGGGCTCGGTGGCGCAGGCGGTGGGCGTGATCGCCGAGCAGCGTCCAGACGTGGTGCTGCTCGACGTGCACATGCCGGACGGCGGCGGCGCCGAGGTGATTGCGCAGGTGGCGGGGGCGCAGCCGCAGGTGCGCTTCCTGGCGCTGTCGGTGTCGGACGCGCCCGAGGACGTGATCGCGGTGATTCGCGCGGGCGCGCGCGGCTACGTGACGAAGACGATCTCGGGCGCCGAGCTGGCGGCGGCGGTGCGCGCGGTGGCGGAGGGCGACGCGGTGTTCTCGCCGCGCCTCGCGGGCTTCGTGCTGGACGCGTTCGCGGCGAGCGGGCGCTGGGCGGGCGCGAAGGTCCGCGCCCAGGATCGGTGCGAGGACGCCGAGCTCGACCAGCTGACGCCGCGCGAGCGCGAGGTGCTGCGCCACATCGCGCGGGGCTATATGTACAAGGAGGTGGCGCAGCGGCTGGGCATCTCGGTGAAGACGGTGGAGGCGCACGTGTCGGCGGTGCTGCGCAAGCTGCAGCTCTCAAGCCGCCACGAGCTGAGCCGCTGGGCGGTGCAGCGGCGGATCGTGAGCCTCGACGCGCCCGAGCGCGATCGCCTCGCCGGCGATGCTCGCGGCCTCGATCGGCCCGCACCCGCTGCGCCGTAGGGGCAATCCCCGATTGCCCGCCGCCGCTCGACCGGCGATATTGACGGCGTGAGCGACACCGAGCTAGCGATCGAGACGCACGGGCTGACCAAGCGCTTCGGGGCGAGAACCGCGCTGGACGGCATCGACCTGCGGGTGCCGCGCGGCGCGGCGTTCGGCTTCCTCGGGCCCAACGGCGCGGGCAAGACCACGATCATTCGCACGCTGCTCGGTCTCACGCACGCGAGCGCCGGCACGATGCGGGTGCTCGGCCACGCCGTGCCCGGCGAGCGCGCACAGGCGCTCCAACGGGTCGGGGCGATCGTCGAGGAGCCGCGCTTTCACATGCACCTCAGCGGCCGCGAGAACCTGCGCATCGTGAGCGCCGTGCGCGGACCGCAGACGCGGGCGCGGATCGAGCCGGCGCTCACACGCGTCGGGCTCTCCGAGCGCGCGGACCACAAGGTCAAGAGCTACTCGATGGGCATGCGCCAGCGGCTCGGCGTGGCGCGCTGCCTGCTCGCCGACCCGCTGCTGCTGATACTCGACGAGCCCACCAACGGGCTGGACCCGGCCGGCATCCAGGAGTTCCGCGAGATGATCCGCGCGATGGTGGAGCAGGAGGGGCGCACGGTGTTCATCTCCTCGCACCTGCTCGACGAGGTGGAAAAGACCTGTGACGCGGCGGCGATCGTCGACCGCGGGAAGATCGTCACGCAGGGCGCGATCGCGGACCTCGCGAGCGGCGGCGGCGCGCGCCACGAGCTGATTCTCGGCGTCGAGGACCCCGAGCGGGCGCTCGAGCTGCTGCGGGCGAGCGAGCTCGTGGCCGAGGCGCGCCCGGACGACGAAGGCATTCGCGTGGTCCTCGCCGGGGAGCCGCGCAGCGCCGCGCAGCTCAACGCGGAGCTCGTGCGCGCGGGGGTCGGCGTGACGCGCCTGGAGCCTGTGCGCCACAGCCTCGAGCAGCGCTTCCTGGAGGTCACCTCCAGGCTCGACGCCGACCTCGTGCCCGCGGAGGTGAAGGCATGAACGCCACGATCGCCGTGCAGATGGTGGGAGCAGACTTCCTGAAGCTGCGCAAGAAACGCGGCACGCTGATCTGGGCGCTGGTGCTGACGCTGGCGCCGCTGCTGGTGTACTTCATCGTCAAAGGCGTGCAGCACTCCTCGAGTCCCGCCGAACACTCGCCGGCGGGGGGCATCGAAGGCTTCAAGGACGCGATGCCGGTGCTCGCGCTGTTCTTCGGGCCGCTCGCGGCGATCATGATCGGCACCGACGGGGGCGCCGGCGACCTCGCCGCCGGGGTCTTCCGCGACCTGGTGGTCACCGGCCGCTCGCGCCTGGCGCTGTTCGCCTCGCGCGTGCCGGCGGCGCTCGGGCTGTGCTGGCTGGTGGTGCTCGCCGGCTATGCGCTGATGCTGATCGGCATCTATGCGCTCGCCTCCGGCACGCCCACCCCGGGCGCCGCGCTGGCGCTCAACGGGCTGCTGTTCACGCTGTTCTCGACCGGCATCGTGTGCGTGGTGGCGGTCGGGCTCTCCTCGCTGATCGGCTCGCGGCCGGCGGCGCTGACCGTGCTGATCGGCTGGCAGCTGGTGGCGAGCCGCATCCTCGAAAACATCGAATCGCTTGGCAGCTCGCGCAAGCTGATCCTCAGCCAGGCGGTGGCGCACTTCAGCCCGATCTCCCTGGGCCAGCACCACGGGCCGCGGGGAGGCGAAACCGTAACGATGTCGACAGCCACCGCGGTGATCGTGTCCGTCGCCTGGGTGGTTGTGTTCTGCGCGCTCGGCGCGTGGCGCACCCGCACGATGGACGCCTGACCAGAGACCGTCTGGGCGGCACGATGCGGCGTCCTCGGTCGCTCATGTGCTTCTCGGACACTTCGCTCCCTGCATCCTTGCCTCGCTTGCCCAGCCGGTCTCTGGACGCGGAGTGGATGCCGGACCGCCGGTTCAGCCCGAGCGAGAACCGGGAGTAGCATGGGCTCATGCCCGCGAGCTCGACAGTGACCGCCGCTGCCGCAGAGCCAGGCACCGAGCTGCCGATCCACAGGCTCGACGTGGACACCTACAACAAGATCGTCGCCTCTGGCGCACTCGAGGGGCAGCGGGTCGAGCTGCTCGACGGGGTGCTCGTGGAGATGAGCCCCCACTCGCCTGCGCATGGAACGTTGATCGAACGGCTGACGAGTCACTTCGCGGCTACGGGAATGGCGCTGCGAGTGCAGCTGCCGATCGAGGTCGGCCCGGATTCCGAGCCGGAGCCCGACCTCGCGCTGCTCGCGGAGCGGCCCGCCCCCACCGAGCACCCGCGCACCGCGCTGCTGGTGGTCGAGGTGGCTGTGAGCTCTCAGAAGACCGATCGCGACACGAAGGGTGCGCTGTACGCGCGCGCGGCGATCCCCACGTACTGGCTGGTGGACGTGCCGGCGCGGGCGATCGAGGTCTACACCGAGCCGGGGGATGGCGGCTACGGAGCCCGCGAGCTGATCAGCGGCAAGGACAAGCTGCGGTGTGCGCTTGCGGGCGTCACCGACATCGATCTCGCGCTGCTGTTCGAGGGCATCGAGGGCTGAGCGCGACGAGCTGGGGCGCCGCACACACACCGCGGAGGCGCGCAGCGTGTGCCTCTCCGGCCGGCGCCCTCAGACCTTCCTGTGCTCGGGCACCCAGCTCCCGTCGTCCTGGCGGGCGAAGTCCTGGAACAGGTTGGGCGCCTCGTCCTGCATGATGCGCGCGATCTGGTCGAACACGAGCCGCAGCTCCTCCTCGGCGCCGGGCGCGGTGCGCATCTCGATCACGTGGCGCAGGGTGCGGGCGTTGGCGGTCCACAGAATGTCGGTGCTGAGGCCGACCGGGGCGAGCCGGCGCAGCGCCGAGGTGACCTCCTTCTTGACGTGGAAGGGCACGCCCTCGGCGTCGATGCCGAGCTCCCTGGCGGCGCTGACCTGGAACTCCTCGAGCTGCTCGACGATCGCGAGCACCTGCTCGCGCACGCCCTCGAGCGCGGGCGGCACGCGGAAGCCGATGTCGGTGAGGCGCACGTAGCGCAGGCTCTCCTGGCTGAAGGCGGAGCCGGCGCGGTGCCTGACTAGCTCATGAGTAAAAACCCTCGAACAATTCCGAATGGCGAAAGAATAGTTGGCGTGCTCGAGCACGCTGCCGTGGCCGGAGCGCAGGATGTTGGCGAAGTACTCGCGCCGGTCGGTGCGGATGCGTGTGACGTTGGGGTTCAGGCCGGGCTCCCAGCTGCGGTAGCAGGCGCGCCCGCCGAACTCCACCAGCAGCTCGCCGGGGTTGGGGCGCCCGTGGGGCTCGCCCTCGGCCTCCCGCAGCCGGCGCTCGAGCCAGCTCTCGCCGCCGACGTCGACGAGATAGCCGCGCACGCCGTCGAGGTCGACCGAAGGTCGCGACAGCAGGAACACTCGCGGCTGTGTCTCGTGCATGGGGGCGCGTGATGCTAGGCGCTCGCCCGGACGCGATTCGCGCGGCGCTCACGAGGGGATCGTCACCGCCACCACGCTGTTGGGCGCGATCACCAGCTTCGCCAACCCCCCGTGCGTGCCGAGCGGAACACCGGGGGCGCCCGCGCCGCTCTCGCTGAGCACCTGCTCGCTGGCGCCGCTCACGCCCCGCAGCCGCACCGGCGCCGGGCGGCGGCGCTGGTTGTCGAGGATCAGCACGGTGGCGCCGCCCGGCTGGCTCACGGCGCTCACGGCGAGCCCGCGCACGCCCGCCAGCTCACGCAGCGAGGAGCCCACCGGAAGCCACTGGTTGAGCGCCACCAGCGCCGCGCAGAGCGGGCGCGTGAGCACCT
Organism: Solirubrobacteraceae bacterium; assembly: GCA_035508735.1. Classification (GTDB taxonomy): domain Bacteria; phylum Actinomycetota; class Thermoleophilia; order Solirubrobacterales; family Solirubrobacteraceae; genus Palsa-744. The sequence continues at coordinate 48,122 of DATJMM010000037.1, forward strand.
GTTCGCCGCTCACGAGGAAGGGGTCGTAGGGGCCGCCGCTGAAGTGGAAGCGCACCTGACGGAAGCCCGTCTCGAGCGCGCTCAGCACGAAGCGCACCGCCCACACCGCCGCCGCGGGGCTGTCGGAGACGCCGCTGACGCCCCCGCAGGAGGCGGAGTTCGCCTCGGAGATGATCGCTGGCACCCCGGCGGCGCCGGCGTCGGCGACCACCCACGCGATGCTGTCCGGCTGGTCGGCGGCCTCCTTCGAGAGCAGGCCGCCGATCGTCACCGCCTTGGGGGTGGCGCAGGTGGTGAGCGGGTACATATGCACGCCGACGGTCTGCAGGCGGAGCTGGGAGATCACGCGCGGAAGCTGCTGGCGCCAGTGCGCCGGCCGTGCCAGTTCGGGTCCGATCACGCCGGCGCCGCCGACGGCGGGGCGGAGCTGTTCGGCCACCTGCAGGTAGGTGTTCACGTCGGCCGCTTCTTCGTCGCCGAGCGGCTTGTCGAGCTCGGCGTAGTTGGGCAGCTCGTACAGGTCGGGCTCGTTGCCGAGCGAGAATTCCAGCCCGTTGGTGGCGGCGCTCTGGGCGCCGGACACCATCTGCGCGGCCCACGACGCCGTGCCGGTGCGGGCGTTGAGGCCGACGGCGAGCGGATCCCGGGTGGCGCTCAGCAGGCACTGGAGCTGGCTCCAGAAGCTTGCCGGCAGCGTGTACGCGGTGGCTTCTTCCCACGAGCTCGCGGGCGAGCCCAGCGCGCCGCTCGGCGCGGTCGAGTCCTGGGTGTCGCCGGAGAGCGCCAGCGGCGGCGAGCCCAGCTGCTCCAGCTCGCTGACGAGCGCGGAGGGGGGGCAGGGGCTCGTGCCGAGGTCCTGCGCCATCACCGAGTACTCGATCGAGAGGCCCACCGGCTGCATCGTGGTGGTGACGCCGCCGAGACCGAGATCGGGTGTGACCTTCACCTGCGGCGGCGGCGGCGAGCGGCGATGGCGGTGAGCGGCGTGCTTTCGGTGTGCGGCCGCCGCCGGGGGCGTGGCCAGGGCGCCGGCGGCCAGGCCGAGCGCCAGCGTCGCCGCTGCGAGCGCTGTGGCGGGCACGCGAATCGGGCGCTGCATCGCGAAGAAAATACACGGCGCACGTGTGCGTCATAGTGCTGCGATGGCGGCTTCATCGTGGCGGGGCCTGCTGATCGACATAGACGGGGTGCTGCACGTGGGCGAGCAGCCGCTCGAGGGCGCGCGGGAGGCGATCGACCGGCTGCGCGCCCACGGCCCGCCGTTCCGGCTGGTCACGAACACCACGTCGCGCTCGCGCAGGCTGGTGGTGGAGCGGCTGCGGGGCATGGGCTTCGAGCTCGAGGCGGGCGAGGTGCTGACGCCGGCATCGCTGGCGGTCGAGCTCTGCGGCGAGCGGGGCTATGAGCGGGTGGCGCTGCACGTGGCGGACGCGCTGCTGGAGGATCTCGCGGAGCTGGCCGGCGGCCAGGACGCGCGCGACCCGCAGGCGGTGATCCTCGGCGACCTCGGCGAGGGCTTCACGTATGCGCGGCTGAACGCGATCTTCGCGCAGCTGCGGGCGGGGGCGGAGCTGCTTGCGCTGCAGCGCAACCGCTATTGGCAGTCGGAGCGGGGACTGGTGCTGGACGCCGGGCCGTTCGTGGCGGCGCTGGAGTACGCGAGCGGCCGCGAGGCGGTGGTGACCGGCAAGCCGTCGCGCGCCTTCTTCGCCACGGCGCTCGGCCAGCTGGGCGTGGCGGCGGGGGAGGCGGCGATGATCGGCGACGACCTGGAGGCGGACGTCGGCGGTGCGATCGACGCGGGTCTCAGCGGCGTGCTGGTCCGCACCGGCAAGTTCCGCGAGGCCGACCTGGCCGCGAGCTCGGTGCGGCCCACGCTGGTGTGGGACTCGATCGCCGAGCTCGCGCGCAGCTAAGCTGCGTGGCGATGGCCACCGAAGCTCCCTCCCAGCCGAGCGACCCCGAGCTGGAGGCGAGCGCCTGGGACCTCGAGCCGCTGGTCGAGGGCGAGGGCGAGCAGGGTGTGCGCGCGCGCATGGCCGAGGCGCTCGAGCGTGGCCAGGGCTTCGCGCGCCGCTACGCGGGCAAGCTCGGCGAGCTCGACGGCCCTGGGTTGAAGGCGGCGATGCAGGAGCTGGCTGCGATCCAGGAGCTGGTCGGCCGCGCGGGGTACTACGCGGCGCTGCGCTTCTCCACCGACACCGCCGACCCCGCCAACGGGGCGCTGATGCAGTGGGTGCAGGAGCAGGAGACGGCGCTGCAGACCGCGCTGCTGTTCTTCGAGCTGGAGTGGGCGGCGCTCGCGGACGAGCGGGCGCAGGAGCTGCTCGCCGCCGACGGGCTCGAGTTCTGCGCGCACCACCTGCGCAATGTGCGCCGCTATCGCGAGCACATGCTGAGCGAACCCGAGGAGAGGATCCTGACGGAGAAGGCGCTCACCGGCGCGAGCGCGTGGACGCGGCTGTTCGAGGAGCTCACCTCGGCGATCGAGGTCGAGCTGCCCCCCGCGGGCACGGCTGGCGGCGGCGCCGGCGAGGCCGAGGGCGGCCCGGACGGCGGGCGCGCGCCGGGGGGCGAGCGGGTGGCGCTGGACGTAGCGCTGAGCCGGCTGGCGCTGGCCGACCGCGAGGTCCGGCGCACGGCTGCCGAGGCGGTGACGGCTGCGCTCGCGCCGGGGCTGCGCACGCGCGCCTTCCTGTTCAACACGCTGCTGGCGGACAAGGCCACCGACGACCGCCTGCGCAGCTACCCGCACTGGCTGGCCGCGCGCAACCTCGCCAACGAGGCCAGCGACGAGTCGGTGCTGGCGCTGATCGAGGCGGTGCGCGCGCGCTATGAGATCCCGCGCCGCTGGTATCGGCTGAAGGCGCGCCTGCTGGGGCTCGAGCGCCTGGCCGACTACGACCGCATGGCGTCGGTGAGCGAGGACGAGGTCAGCTTCACCTACGCGCGCGCCAAGGAGATCGTGCTCGACTGCTACTCCTCCTTCTCTCCGGAGCTGGGGAGCCTCGTGGCGCGCTTCTACTCGGAGCGCCGCATCGACGCCCCCGTGCGCCCGGCCAAGCGCGGCGGCGCCTTCTGCGCGGCGGCCGTGCCCGCGGTCTTCCCGTACGTGCTGCTCAACTACACCTCCCGCCGCCGTGACGTGCTCACGCTGGCGCACGAGCTCGGGCACGGCGTGCACTTCGCGCTGGCCGCGCGCCAGGGCGTCTTCCACCAGAGCACGCCGCTGACGCTGGCCGAGACCGCCTCCGTGTTCGGCGAGACGATCGTGTTCTCGCGCCTGTTGGAGGAGGACACGGAGCCGGCCTCGCGCCTGGCGCTGCTGGCGGAGAACCTGGAGGACACGATCGCCACCGTCTTCCGCCAGGTGGCGATGAACCGCTTCGAGGAGCTGGTCCACACCGGCCGGCGCGAGCAGGGCGAGCTGTCGGTGGCGCGCTTCGGCGAGCTGTGGGAGCAGAGCCAGTCCGAGCTGTTCGGCGACTCCGTGCAGATCACCGAGGGCTACCGCAGCTGGTGGTCCTACATCCCGCACTTCATCGGCAGCCCCGGCTACGTGTATGCCTACGCCTACGGGCAGCTGCTGGCGCTGTCGGTGTACGAGCGCTACGCGCACGAAGGTCCGGAGCTCGTGCCCCGTTATCTGGAGATGCTCGCCGCAGGCGGCTCGAAAGCGCCGGAGGAGGTGGCGGCGATCGTCGGCATCGACCTCACCGACCCCGGTTTCTGGAGCGCCGGGCTCGATCTCGTCGAGCGTCAGCTCCAGGAAGCCGAAGCGGCGGCGGAGATGTCGGGGCGGTTGTAGACGCAGGCCATCCTGCGCTCAGTTCGCGACGGGCTCGAGCGCGCTGTAAGTTCATCTGTAGAACTTCGCGCTAGATGGCACCTGCTACCGGCAAGAAGCTCGTTCTCGCGCCAGCGGCACGACGGCGAGCACCCATCAACTTCCAGCGCTCAGTCGTGGAGGGCGTGCAGCTCTCGCAGCTCTCGGCGCTGTCTGCCAGCGCTCAGGAGGCGGCAAGGCGTCACGCCGGCGACGGCGTCGTTCGTATGTGGGGCAGCCTCGCGAACAAGCGTGCCGAGTGGGAACGCGTCCGCGCCGGGGACTGGGTGCTGTTCTATACCGGCAAGCGCTTTGCGGCGCTTGCGCGTGTCGCCTCGAAGCGCCGGGACGCGACGATGGCCGACGCCGTATGGGAGCCGGTACCGGCGTCATGGGAAAACATCATGTTTCTCCGAGACATGCGACCGATAGACGTTCCCGTTCCGAGAGTTGCCGCATTGCTGGGATACGACCCCGGTTGGAACGGTCCACGTGAGTTCTTCATTCCAGCGTCCTCCCGTCAGCAGCACGCGCTCGCGAGCTACGCCGACCTCTCCGCTCTGATTGTGTCGCTGAGCGCCGACTCTTCGCTGCAGGCGGGTTCCGATGTGGGCGAGAGCTACGCGGACATAGTTGGCGGTTCGCCTGAGGAGCTGCACAAGTTCCTGGAGCGCCTTCGCGCCAGGAGCAAGGGAATGCGACCCAAAGCCAAGAGAACGATCGTCGAACGCATCGAACGCGACGCCCAGGTCGTCAAGGAGCTCAAGGATCTCTACAACGGGCATTGCCAGGTGTGTGACGACACATTCGCCATGGTCTCGACCGCTAAGAACTACTGCGAGGGAGCGCACATCGTGCCAATCAGCAGCCGTCTCCCGGGGATCGACAGCTATCTCAACATCGCGATCCTCTGCGCGACCTGTCACAAGAAGCTCGATCACGGCGGCATGCGCATCTACTGGGACGATCAGCAGCAGCAGATGCTCTGCCAGTGGCAAGGGCAGAGCAAACCGCTCGCGCGGAACGAGCACATGCGCACGGGCTGGGTGCCAGCGCCTGCACCTTGAACGAGGGCGCGTTCGCCGAGCGTCGCGGGAATGCGCTCAGAACAGCCCGCCAAGCGCCGCGCCGGCGTGGTGGACGAGCTCGAACAGCGGCTGCGGGACGATGCCGAAGACGAGCGTGGCGGCGCCGGCGAGGACCGCGACGAGCACGACCTCGTACTGCGTCCCCCCGGTGGCCTCGGGGGGCGCGCCTGCGGCGAGGCCCGCGCCCGGCTCGAGCGCCTCGGCGTCGAGCTCCGGGGAGCCGCCGGCGAGCGCCGGCAGCGGGCCGCCGCCTGGGGCGTCGGGGGAGGCCGGCTCGCGGGCCGGCGGGGCGGCGGAGCCGGCGGGCGACTCGCGCAGCCACATCGCGGCCACCACGGGGAGGTAGTAGCCGAGCGAGATCATCGAGCCGATCACGATCGCCACGGCCAGCCAGGTGTAGCCGCCGGAGACGGCCGCGTCGATCAGGTAGAACTTGCCGATGAAGCCGGCGGTGGCGGGGATGCCGGCGAGCGCCAGCATCGAGAGCGTCATCGGCCACGCCAGCCACGGCCGCTCGCGCCCCAGGCCGGCGATCGAGGCGAAGGAGTCGCCCAGGCCGGTTTCGCGCTCGCGCGCCACGATCACGGCGAACGAGGCCATGTTCATGAGCAGGTACACGGCCAGGTAGAGCACGGTGGCGGACACGCCCAGTTTGGTTCCCACCACCACGCCGGCGAGCATGTAGCCGGCCTGGCCCACCGAGGAGTAGGCGAGCATGCGCTTGAGCGAGGACTGCCCGAGCGCGCCCACGTTGCCGACCACGATCGTGATCGCGGCCAGCACCGCCACCGCCGGCGCCCAGCTCCCCGAGGCGTCGATCAGCGCCACGTCGAAGAAGCGCAGGAACACGCCGAGCGCGGCCACCTTGGTGGTGACCGCCATGAACGCCGTCACCGGCGTGGGGGCGCCCTCGTACACGTCCGGCGTCCACTGGTGGAAGGGCGCTACCGAGGCCTTGAAGCAGAGGCCGGCCACGCACAGCGCGATGCCGGTGAGCGTCAGCGGGTCGGTGGCGATGCTGCCGTTGGACAGCGCGCTTGCGATCGCGGAGAAGTCGGTGGAGCCGGTGGCGCCGTAGATCAGCGCGAGGCCGTACAGCAGCGTGGCCGAGCCGACCGAGCCGACGATCAGGTACTTCAGGCCGGACTCCAGCGAGTGCTCGCGTTTCAGCTCGGTGGCGCACAGCACGTACAGGGGGATCGACAGCAGCTCCAGGCCGACGAACAGGGCGACGGTGTTCTGCGCGGCCGCCAGCACCGACATGCCGCCCACCGAGGTCAGCAGCAGCGCGTGGAACTCTCCATGCGCCGCTTCCTGGGAGGCCAGCGAGCGCCACGCCAGCAGCACAGCGCAGGCGCCGCCTGCGATCAGGATCAGGTTCAGGGCGAGCGACAGGTCGTCGATCCGCAGCGCCCCCGACACGATCGACTTGTGCGAGCCCCACTGCCAGATCGTCAGTCCCAGCGCCGCCCCCAGCGCCGCCAGGCTGAGCGCCGGCACCAGCTGCGCGCGCGCCCAGCGCGCGCCGATCATGCCGACCAGCAGCACGATCGTGGCCCCGCCCAGCAGCGCGATCAGCGGCGAGAGCCCGGCGAAGTCCACGTGCGGGCCCTTCAGGTGGGCGCTCGCAACCGCGGGATGGAACAGGGGGACGTAGTTCACGGCCCGGCGCTCGCGATCGCGGCGGCGCCGGCCGAGCCGCCGAAGTAGTGGAACTGGGCGTGCGGGTTGCCCGCGAGCGCCTGCGCCTCGAACACGGCGCCCTTCACCGCGTCTTCGCTGCGGTGCAGCGCCAGCTGCGGGTAGATCGCGAAGAACAGGATCACCAGCACCAGCGGCACCAGCACGAGGCCGTCGCGGAGGCCGATCTCATGCGAATCGACGCGGCCGCCGACGCGGTTGTGGAAGGCGCCGATGAACAGCCGCAGCGCGTACACGCTCGCCATCACCACGCCGCTGAAGGCGATGATCGCGATCGCGAGCTTGGCTTTGAAGAGGCCGAGCAGGATCAGGAACTCGCCCACGAAGTTGGAGGAGCCGGGCATCGCCAGCGTGGCCAGCGTCACGATCAGCGCCAGCGAGGCGAGCACGGGGGCGCGGAAGGCGATGCCGCCCATCTCGCGGATGTCTTCCGAACCGCCCGCGCGCCGCGCCAGCAGCGCCACGATGAACAGGATCGGCCCCATCACCAGGCCGTGGTTGAGCATCTGCAGCAGCGCGCCCTGCGCCCCCTGGTGGTCGAGCGCGAAGATGCCCACGGTGATGAAGCCGAGTTGGGCCACCGAGGAGTACCCGAGGATCAGCCGCGCGTCGGTCTGGCTGAAGGCCTGCAGCGAGCCGTAGAGGATCGAGGCCAGGCCGATCAGCAGCATCAGCGTCTGGAAGTGCACCGAGGCCTGCGGGAACAGCGGCAGCACGATCGCCAGGAAGCCGTAGGCGCCGACCTTGGAAAGCACCCCGGAGAACACCATCAGCACCTCGATCGGCATCGCGCGGTAGCCGTCCGGCATCCAGCCGTGCAGCGGGAAGGCCGGCATCTTCACCAGGAAGGCGGCGGCGAAGAACAGGAAGATCCACTCCTGCGAGCCGGTGGAAAGCGGCAGCGCGTGCAGCGCGGAGAGCACGAACGTGACGTGCCCGCCGTTCTGCTGGGCGGCGAGCACGCCGGTGGCGATCGCGCCGGCCAGCATCAGCAGCGAGCCCACGAGCGTGTAGATCACCAGCTTGATCGTCGCCTTCACGCGGTCGGGACCCTGGCCCCAGCCCCCGATCAGGAAGTAGAAGGGGATCAGCATCAGATCGAAGAAGGCCACGAACAACGCCAGGTCCTGCGCCAGGAAGGCGCCCAGCACGGCCGACTCGGCGAGCATGAAGTTGAAGTAGTACAGGCGCGGGCGATCGACCGGCGGCGCCTCGCTGCGCAGGTTCGAGGCCAGCACCGCCGCCGCGAACAGCAGCGTGGTGAGCCCCACCAGAAACACGTTCAGCCCGGTGATCGCGAGCTTGTAGTGGATGCCGAGCGCCGCGATCCAGACCGTGTCGGTCACGTCCTGCAGGCCCCCGCCGGGATTGAACTCGGCGATGTAGTAGACCGCCAGGCCGAGCGCCGCGAGCGAGCCGAGCAGGGCGAGCGTCCCCGGCGCGTTCCAGCGCTGGCGGGCCGAGCCGGCGCCGCCGTCCGCCTCGCCGGCGTCGGCGCTCGCGGGGCCAGTCTCGACCGCCGCCGCGCTGCCGAGGGCGCCGAGCAGCGCCCCCGCCAGACCGCAGGCGAGCGGCACCCAGATCAGGATCGAGAGCGCCGGCATCAGGCTTGCAACAGGAAGTAGAGGCCCACGCCGGTCACGCCGAGCACCAGCAGCGCGGCGTAGTAGCGCACGAAGCCGCTCTGGGCGGCGCGCACCGCGGCCGAGCCGGCGCGCACGATGCCGGTGGCGCCGCCGATCAGCGTCTCGTCGACGAACACGCGCTCGAAGGTGTCGCGCGCGAAGCCGCCGAGCGCCGCCGCCGGGCGCACCACCAGCGCGCCGATCAGCTCGTCGAAGTACCACTTGTTCAGGCACAGCTCGTACAGCGGCCCCACCCGCCGCCAGATCGCCTGCGCGGCCGGGTAGCGGCCCTCGGCGTCGCGGCCGCCGCGCACCCACAGGCGGTAGGCGAGCGCGATCCCGGCCAATCCGATCAGGGTGCCGAGCGTGAGCCCGATCACCAGCACGCTGGTTTTGCCGGCCGGTTCGTAGCGGCCGGCGGTGGCGAACGAGGGCTTCAGGAAGTCGTCGATCACGAAGTCCGCTTTGGGGATCTGCACGAGCCCCGCGCCCACCGCGCCCAGCGCCAGCAGGCCCATCGCGATGCGCATCGGCCATGCTCGCTCGGCGATCGCGTGGGCGGGGCCGGGGAAGCCCACGTCGGTGTCCTCCTGCTCGCCGGTGGCGGGGTTGCGCGGCACCTCCGCGTGTGCCAGGTGGCCGCCTTCCAGCTCGCGCGCCTCGCTCACCGGCTCGCCGTGGAAGGCGCGGAAGATCATGCGGAAGGTGTAGATCGCGGTCAGCAGCGCGCCGGCGTAGCCGATCCCGTACAGCGCCCAGTGCCAGCCGCCGCGTTCGGCCGTCTCCAACAGGATGTCGTCCTTGGAGAAGAAGCCCGAGAAGGGCGGGATGCCCGACAGCGCGAGGCCGCCGACGATGAAGCAGGCGTAGGTGAAGGGGAGCGCCCTGCGAAAGCCGCCCATCCTCTCCAGCGACTGCTCGCCGGCCATCGCGCCGATCAGCGAGCCGGCCGCCATGAACAGCAGCGCCTTGAAGAAGGCGTGGGTCATCAGGTGGAAGAGGCCGGCGGCGTAGGCGCCCACCGACACGCCCATGATCATGTAGCCGATCTGCGACATCGTGGAGTAGGCGATCACGCGCTTGATGTCGGTCTGCGCGAGGCCGATGGTGCCGGCGACGAACAGCGTCAGCGCGCCCACCACCGCGCCCACGTCCTGCGCCGCCGGCGCCCGTTCGAACAGCGGGTGCATGCGTGCGATCAGGTACACCCCGGCGGTCACCATCGTGGCCGCGTGGATCAGCGAGCTGACCGGCGTGGGGCCCTCCATCGCGTCCGGCAGCCACGTGTGCAGGGGGATCTGCGCGGACTTGGCGAACGCGCCCACCAGCAGCAGCACGCAGCCGGCGACGAGGTCGCCGTTGTTCGTGGCGTGGCCGAAGGCGCCGTGTTCGGCGGCGTGGAAGCTGCGCAGCAGGTCCAGGGTGCCGGTGTGCTTGAAGATGAAGTAGGTCCCCAGCACCAGACCCGCGTCGCCCACCACGTTGATCACGAACGCCTTGATCCCCGCGGTGGTGGCGGTGGTGCGCCTGTACCAGAAGGAGATCAGCAGGTAGGAGGCGGCGCCCACGAACGCCCAGCCCACGATCAGCAGCAGGAAGTTGCCCGCCAGCACCAGCAGCAGCATCGAGAACACGAAGAAGTTCAGGTATGAGAAGTAGCGGACGAAGCCGCGGTCGCGTTCCATGTAGGAGATCGAGTACAGGTGGATCAGCGTGGACACGCCGCTGACCACGAGGATCATGTACACGGACAGCGGGTCGACCAGGATCGACATGCGCGCGTCGATGCCGCTCGTGTATGCGTAGCTCCACAGCGAGGAGACGAGCTCGCGGTGCGAGGCGGCGTGGCCCTGCAGGGAGATCAGCGCCCCCACCGCGCAGACGAAGGCGAGGAAGATCGCGAGCGTGCCGATCCAGCCCGCCGCCCGCGACTCGCCGGCCCCCAGCCGCCGGTAGCCGAGCGCGGTCACGAGCATCCCCGCGAGCGGGAACGCCAGCACCAGCCACCCCCACGTGGTCGTGCTCAAGCCGGTGCCTCCGTCCGCACGGTCATCATCCCTGGAGCTCCCTGAGCTCGTCCACGTCGATCGGCAGGCGCCGGCGGTACAGCGCCACGATCATGCCGAGGCCGATGCAGACCTCGCAGGCGGCCACCGTCATCACCACGATCGCGAGGATCTGCCCGTCGCCGTTGCCCCACATGCGCGAGAAGGCGATCAGCGCGAGGTTGGCGCCGTTGAGCATCAGCTCCAGGCACAGCAGCACCACCAGCGGGTTGCGCCGCGTCATCACGCCGAGCGCGCCGAGCGAGAACACGATCGCGGAGACCGCCAGGTACCAGTCGATGCTCACGAGCGGTACCCCGAGGCCACGCCGCCGCCGCCACCACCACCGCCGTCGCCGGCGCCGAGCGTCATCCGGCCCACGCCCTCGGCGGTGGTGCCGGTGCCGCGCGGGCGCAGCAGGTCGAGCGGCGTGAGCGCGGCGCGGTCGTCGTCCTCCTCGAGGCCGCCGCGCCGGCGCGCCAGCACCACGCCGCCGACGGCCGCGATCAGCAGCAGGAAGGAGGCGAGCTCGAAGGCCAGCAGGAAGCGCGTGAGCAGCAGCTTGCCGATGAAGGCCGGCGTGCCGTACGTGCGCGGGCCCGGACTGTAGGGCGCGCCGTCGCCGCCGGTGGCCTCCAGGCCGGTGCCGAGCAGCGCGATCATCAGCTCCACCAGCAGCGCGCCGCCGACCGCCGCGCCGCCCACGCGCAGCGCCGAGCCGCCGCCGGGCGGGCGGGATCGGTTGCCCACGCCGTGCAGGCGCTCGCCGATGGACTCGCCCTCGCCGCCCACGTAGGCGACCACGAACACGTACAGCACCATCACCGCGCCCGCATAGACCACCACCTGCACGGCGGCCACGAACTCCGCGCGCAGCAGCAGGAACAGCACCGCCAGGAAGATCAGGTGGCAGACCAGCGCCAGCACGCTGAAGAAGGGGTTGCGCATCACCACCACGCCCACCGCCCCCGCGATCACCCCGATCGCGGCGATGAAGAACAGCACCGCGCTCATCTGCCGGCGGCCCCCGTCACTCGCCCTCGTTCCTCAGCGGCGTGCGCTCCAGCGGCTCGGCCAGCAGCATCTCCTTGGTGAAGATCAGGTCCGCGCGGTCGTAGTCGGAGAGCTCGTAGTCGTGGCCCATCGTGATCGCGTCGAACGGGCAGGCCACCTCGCAGTAGCCGCAGAAGATGCAGCGCGACAGGTTGATCTCATAGACGGCCGCGTAGCGCTCGCCGGCGGAGACGCGGTTCTCGGGCGTGTTCTCGGCCGCCACCACGCGGATGCAGTCGGCCGGGCAGGCGGCCGCGCACAGCGAGCAGCCCACGCACTTCTCGAGGCCGGAGTCCTCGAAGCGGTGCAGCTTGTGGCGCCCGCGGAAGCGCGGGTAGACCGGCGTCTTCTCCTCGGGGTACTGCACGGTGGTGGGCGCTTCCACCATGCGCCCGAGCGTGGTCTTCAGCCCGCGCACGGTCTCGCGGAAGGTGCGCCAGGTCTCGCGCGCGGCGCCCGGCGGCGGCGTGCGCGTGACCTCCACCACGTCCTCGCCGGGGTCCCAGCGCGTGACTGCCACGGCCGGCCGGGCGCCGGGCGCCGGGCTCTCGGAGGCGGGGGCGGCCATCAGTGCGTCACCACCACCAGCACCGCGGTCACGAGCGTGTTGAGCGTGGCCAGCGGCAGCAGCACCTTCCAGCCGAAGCTCATCAGCTGGTCGTAGCGCAGGCGCGGCAGCGTGGCGCGCACCCAGATGAACAGGAACGTGATCAGCGTCATCTTGAACAGCACCACGAACGGGTCGACCCAACCGGGCGGGTGGATGCCGAACGGCAGCAGCCAGCCGCCGAGGAAGACGGTGGTGACGATGCCGGAGACGACCAGCACGTTGAGGTACTCGGCGAAGTAGTAGGAGGCGAAGCGCCCGCCGCCGTACTCGGTGTTGTAGCCGCCCACGAGCTCCGCGTCGGCCTCGGTCAGGTCGAACGGCGCGCGGTTGGTCTCGGCGAAGCTGGCGGTCAGGAAGATCAAAAAGCCGGCGAGCTGGGGGATGAAGTACCACATGCCTTTCTGGGCTTCCACGATCCCCGTCAGCGACAGCGTCTGCGCGGTCATGATCACGCCCACCAGCGCGAGCCCCTGCGAGACCTCGTAGGAGATCAGCTGCGCGGCGCCGCGCATCGCCCCCAGGAACGAGTACTTGGAGCCCGAGGACCAGCCGCCGAGCATGATCCCGTAGAAGGCGATCGCGCCGAACGCGAACAGGTACAGCGGCCCGATCGACACGTCCACGCCGTACAGCCCCACGCGTTCGCCGAAGATGTGCTGCACGTTGCCGAAGGGGATGATCGAGAAGGCCGCCACCGCCGTCAGGATCGAGATCACGGGCGCCAGCGCGAACAGCACCCCCACCGAGGTGGTGGGGCGGAACTGCTCCTTGGTCAGCAGCTTGACGATGTCGGCGAGCGGTTGCAGCGCGCCGTAGGGGCCCACGCGGTTTGGCCCGTAGCGGGCCTGGAAGCGCCCCAGCAGCTTGCGCTCGGCGAGCAGCACGAGCGGCACCAGCTGCAGCCCCACCGCGAAGATCAGGATCGACTTGAGGATCTGCACCCACCAGGCTTCGTAGTAGCCCACCAGCGCCAGCACGGGATGCGGCGTCACGCGCCCTCGCCTCCCACGTAGCTCAGCCCCAGCGCGGCGCGCTCGCGCGGGAACAGGAACTCGAGCGCCGGCGAGTGCTCCACCTCCACCGAGTCCCACACCGAGCGCCAGCCCGCGAGCTCGGCCGCATCGGCGCCGGTCGGGACCGGGTCGGGGAGCTGCTCGCGGCCCTCCTGGCCGATCGTGGCCTGCGGGTAGGCGCCGGCGGCCTCGCGCTCCTGCCAGCGAACGCCGCGCCCGCCGATCTGCTCGAGCGTCAGCCCGGCGTAGAAGGGCACCGCCTCGAACAGCCGCTGCGAGGCCATCGCGCCGCTGAGCACGTCGAGGTCGAGCCCCAGCCGCAGCGCCAGCTCGGCCAGCACGCGCCACTCCGCGCGCACCGAGCCCGGATGCGCGATCGCCGGGCGCAGGCGCTGCAGGCGCCCGTCGGGATGCACCAGCGTGCCCTCCTTCTCGGCGTACACCTCGGCCGGGAACACCACGTCGGCGTGCTCGGCGATGCCCTCGGTGAGGAAGGCCGCGTGCGCCACCACCGTGCTGGCGCGCGCCAGCGCGCGCCCCCACAGCTCGCGGTCGGGCAGCTCGCGCAGCGGGTCGGCGTGCAGCAGGTAGAGCGCGCTCAGATCGCCCCCGGCGAGGCCCTCGGCGATCGCGCGCGCGTCGCGCGGCGCCTGCTCGCTGCCGGAGCGCTCGAGCTCGGCCAGGCCGGGGCCGGCGCCGGGCAGCACGCCCGCCTCGCGCAGCCCGCGCCCGTTCGGCGAGGAGGGGATCTCGAGCAGGCCCGCGCCCTCCACGCCCTCCATCCGCAGCGAGCCCGCGATCCCTAGCAGCGAGCGCGCTCCGAGCGCGCCGTTGGCGCCGGCCGTCAGGCGCTCGCCCCACAGCACCACCACCTCGCGCGGGGGGCGCTCAGCGGAGCCCTCTCCCTGGGCCGAGCCGCCGCCGGCGCCATCGCCGCCGGCGCCTGCGAGCAGCGCCGCCAGCTCGCGCACCGCGCTGGGCTCGGCGCCCGCCGCCTGCGCCAACGAGTCGAGCTTGGGGTCCTGCGCGTCGGCCCCCGCGGCCAGCGTGGCGGCGAGCGCCGCGGCGAAGGCGGCGCCGGCGCCGGGCGCGTAGCGCACCGACAGCGCCGCGTTCGCGTCCAGCAGGCTGGGGTGGGGCGAGGCCACGGCCAGCTTCAGCCCATGCCGGCGCACGCCCTTGCGCATGCGCAGGTCGAGGATCGGCGCGTCGTCGACGGGCTCAGCGTCCAGCACCAGCACCGCGTGCGCGAACTCCAGGTCGGACGTGCGCGCCTGCAGGCGCGGGTCGCCGAGCGCGCGCGCCAGCTGCAGCGGCGGCCCGCCGGCGCGGCGCGAGTCCACGTGCCCTGAGCCGAGCGCTTCGCGCAACAGGCGCGAGAGCAGCAGGCCCTCCTCGTTGGTGGTGGCGCCGGCGGCGATCGCGCCGGTGTGCGCGCCCGCGCGGCCGAGCGCCGCGGCCGCCTCGCTCAGCGCGCGCTCCCACGAGACTGCCCGCAGCTGCCCGCCGTCGCGCAGCAGCGGCTCGGTGACGCGCTCGTCCACGTGGAAGGACTGGTAGCCGAAGCGGCCCTTGTCGCACAGCCAGCCGTCGTCGACCTCGGCGTGGTCGCGCGCCAAGACGCGCAGCGCCCGCTCGTCGCGGACGGTCACCGTGACGTTGCACTGGGACGGGCACAGCGTGCACACCGAGCCCGCGTCCTCGACGTCCCAGGGGCGCGCGCGGAAGCGGTAGGGGCGGGAGGTCAGCGCGCCCACCGGGCACAGCTCGATGATGTTGCCGCTGAACGGCGCCACGTAGGGGTGCCCGTCGAAGGTCGACACGTAGGAGTGCGCGCCGCGCTCGAGCAGCACCAGCTGGTAGTCCTCGGCCACCTCCTGCGAGTAGCGCACGCAGCGGTAGCAGAGGATGCAGCGCTCGCGGTCGATCGCGACCAGCGGCGAGAGCTCGAGGGGCTTGACGAAGTGGCGCTTGGGCTCGATGAAGCGCGAGATGCCCCCGCCCCAGCCGAAGGTGATGTCCTGCAGCGGGCACTCCCCGCCCTTGTCGCACACCGGGCAGTCCAGCGGGTGGTTGATCAGCAGGAACTCCACCACCGACTGCTGCGCGGTCTTCACGCGCTCGCTTTCGGTGTACACCACCATGCCGTCCTTCACCGGCGTCGAGCAGCCCGTCTGCAGCTTGGGGATGCCCTCGATCTCCACCAGGCACATGCGGCAGGCGCCCACCGGCTGGCCCAGCTTGGGCTCGTAGCAGAACACCGGGATCTCCACGTCGCCGAGCTTCGCCGCGTCGACCAGCATCGTGTTCTCCGGCGCCTGCACCTCCCTGCCGTCGATCGTGAAGGTGATCGTGTTCGGCTGCGGCCTAGGCATCGAGCGCCCCCTGCGCCTGCAGCGCCGCGTCCGAGGCGCCGGCGCCGTTCAGGCCGCGGCGCAGGCGCGCCTGCTCCATGTGCGCTTCGAGCTCGTCCTTGAACTTGGCGATCATCGAGCCGATCGGCATTGCCATCGCGTCGCCCAGCACGCACAGGCAGTTGCCGATGATGTGCTCCTGCACCGAGGCCATGATGTCCAGGTCCATCGGCGTGGCCTCGCCGTCGTCGATGCGTTCGAGCATCTTCACCGTCCAGTTGGTGCCCTCGCGGCAGGGCGTGCACTTGCCGCAGGACTCGTGGCGGTAGAACTTCGCGGTCTTCATCGCCACGTCCAGGATCGGCGTGGAGTCGTCGACCACGATGATCGCGCCGGAGCCGAGCATCGAGCCGGCGCCGGCCAGCGAGTTGAAGTCGTAGGGCACGTCCAGGTCCTCCTCCTTGAGCACGGGCGAGGAGGAGCCGCCGGGGAACCAGCACTTCACCCTGCGTCCCTCGGGGGGGCCGCCGGCGAGGCCGTAGACGATCTCGCGCGAGGGGATGCCGAGCTCGATCTCGTAGTTGCCGGGGCGCTGCACGTGCCCGGACACCGACACCAGCTTGGTGCCCGTCGAGGTCTCCACGCCGAGCTTCGCGTACTGCTCGCCGCCCATCGCGATGATCGCCGGCACGGTGGCGAGCGTCTCCACGTTGTTGATCAGCGTGGGCCCCTGGTAGAGGCCCTGCACCGCCGGGAACGGCGGCTTCAACCGCGGGTTGCCGCGCTTGCCCTCGAGCGAGTCCAAGAGGCCGGTCTCCTCGCCGCAGATGTAGGCGCCGGCGCCGCGGTGCACCACCAGCGTCATCGAGTGGCCCGAGCCGAGCACGTCCTCGCCCACGTAGCCGGCCTCGCGCGCTTCCGCCAGCGCCGCGTCGAGCACGTCCGCTTGGAGAACGTACTCGCCGCGGACGTAGATGAAGCAGCGGTTGGCGCCGGCCGCGTAGGAGGCGATCGCGATCCCCTCGATCAGCATGTGCGGGGTCTTCTGCATCAGCTCGCGGTCCTTGAAGGTGCCCGGCTCGGACTCGTCGGCGTTGCACACCAGGTACTTGTCCATCTGTCCCTTGGGCAGGAACGACACCTTCGTGCCCATGGCGAAGCCCGCGCCGCCGCGCCCGCGGATGCCGGAGGTTTTGAGCTGCTCGAGCACCTCCTCGGGGCTCATCTGAAGCGCCTTGCGCAGGGAGGAGTAGCCGCCGCGGCGCTCGTACACCTCGCGCGTCGCCAGACCCGGCTCGTCGATGTCCTTGAACAGCAGGATCGGCTCCCGGCCCTCCCTGTCGCCTTCGCGGGTGGCGGTGGGGGCGGCCATCAGCGAGCCCTCCGCGCCGGCTCGGCGTCGTGCAGCGGGAACTCGCGGCTGTTGGCGTGCGGGTCGGCCACCAGTTTGCGCGCCAGCTGCTTCTCGGGCAGCACCGGGCGCCCGGCGCGCGCGTCCTCGAGCAGCCGCGGCACGTCCTCGGCGGTGAGCGGCCCCACGTACACGCCGTCTACCGATGCCATCGGCGCGATGTCGCACGCGCCCAGGCACTCGAACGCGCGCACGTTGAACTCGGCCGCGCCGTCCGGCGCGCCGGCCACCGCCGCCCGCACCTGCGCTAGCAGCTCGTCGGCGCCGCACAGCGAGCAGGAGATGTTGGTGCACACGTACACGTCGTGGCGGCCCACCGGCGCGTTCTCGAGCATGTCGTAGAAGGTCGCCACCGACTCCAGGTAGGCCGGCGTCACGCCCATCACGTACGCCACCTGCTCGATCGCCTCCGGCGAGCACCAGCCGTGCACGCGCTGCGCCGCCTCCAGCGCCGGCAGCGCCGCGGAGCGGCGGTCGGGGTAGTTGGCCATGTGCGCCTCGATCTGCGCGCGCAGCCCGTCCGGCACCTCCGGGGACGGGGACCCGCCCACCCCTGGGATCTCCGCCGGGTCCTTCTCCAGGTCCACCGGGGCGTCCCAGCCGGGCACGCGCGAGCCGTGCCCGAAACGCGGCACCGCCATCCGCAGATCCCCGGTTGGTGCCTCGCGCGATCCCATCTATCTGTCTATCCCTCCCAGGATCGGGTCGAGCATCGCCGTGGTGGCGATCATGTCGGCGATGTAGCTGCCGCGGGTCATGTGCGAGAGCGCCTGCAGGTTGACGAAGCTCGGGTCGCGCATGTGCACGCGCGCGGGCTTGGAGGAGCCGTCCGAGCGCACGAAGCAGCCGAGCTCGCCGCGGGGGGACTCGATCGCGTTGTAGACCTCGCCCGGCGGCACCCTGAAGCCCTCGGTCACGAGCTTGAAGTGGTGGATCAGCGCCTCCATCGAGGTCGCCAGCTCGTGGCGCGGCGGCAGCGCCACCTTGCGGTCCTCGGTCATGTGCGGCCCCTCCGGCAGTCCGTCGAGCGCCTGCGCCACGATCTTCACCGACTCGTAGATCTCGGCCAGGCGCACCGCGAAGCGATCGTAGTTGTCGCCCACCGTGCCCACCGGGATCTTGAACGAGAAGTCCTCGTAGCAGCAGTAGGGATCGGCCTTGCGCAGGTCCCACGGGTTGCCCGCCGCCCGCAGCAGCGGCCCCGACACGCCGAGCGCCAGCAGCGTGTCGGCGTCCAGCGGGCAGGTGCCGCGCAGGCGCTGCAGCACGATCTCGTTGGAGTTGAGGATCGCGCCGTACTCGTCGGCGCGCTCCGGCATGATCTTCAGGAACTCGCGCAGCTTGCGCTCGAAGCCGCCGGGGATGTCCTCCATCACCCCGCCCACCTGGAAGTAGCGCGTGTGCATGCGCTGGCCCGAGGACATCTCGAACAGGTCCAGGATCAGCTCGCGCTCGCGCAGGCAGTACAGGAAGATCGACACCGCCCCCAGGTCCAGCGCGCTCGTGCCCAGCCAGATCAGGTGCGAGGCGATGCGGTTGAGCTCCAGGTGGATCACGCGCAGGTACTGCGCGCGCCTGGGCACCTCCACCTCCACCAGCCTCTCCACCGCCCCCACGTAGGCCATCGCGTTGAAGTAGTAGGAGAGGTAGTCCATCCGCTCCACCACCGGGATCACCTTCCAGTAGGCCTTGTCCTCGGCCGTCTTCTCGATGCCCGTGTGCACGTAGCCTATGATCGGTTTGAGGTCGCGCACCACCTCCCCCTGCAGCGTCACCAGCAGCCGCAGCACGCCGTGGGTCGCCGGGTGGTGGGGGCCGAAGTTCAGCGTCAAGAGCTCCTCGCCGGAGCCCCCGCCGCCGTCGCGCTCGGCAAGCTGCCGGCGCACCGGCTCGAGCGTCACGTCCTGCTCGCGGCGGCGGTACTCGGAGATCCCCGGCTGATCCGTCGGCGTCGGCGCGCCCATCACATCGGCCCCAGCGTCTCGCGCTCGTTGAACGTGAAGGCCACCGGCTCGCCGCCCACGGGGAAGTCGCGCCGCTGCGGGTGGCCCTCATAGTCCTCCGGCATCAGGATCCGCCGCAGGTCGCGGTGCCCGCGGAACACCACCCCGAACATGTCGTAAACCTCGCGCTCCTGGTGGTCGGCCGTCGGCCAGCCCGGTCCGTCGGGGCCCTCCTCGGTCACCGAGTCGACCTCCGGCCGCTCGCTCCGCACGCGCAGCTTGACCGTGATGCGGTCTACGCGCGCCATGTCCAGCAGCTCGTAGTGCACGCCCAGGCGCGGCTCGTGCGGGTAGTAGTCCACCCCGTGCACGCTCGCCAGGAACGAGTAGCCCCGCTCGCGCAACCGCGCCAGCACCGAGCGCACGCGCGCCGGGTCGATCTCCACGCTCCCGCGCGCCCGGAAGAACGTCGTCTCGATCACTGCGCCCTCGCCCTCGGCCTCGCGCAGCTCCTGTGCGATCAGCTCCAGCCCGGTGGCGTCAGGCACCGGGCGTGTCCTGGGCTGGGCGGGCATCGACTCCCGCGTTCACCGCCGCCGCCGCGGCGCCCCGCGCGTCCACAACGTCCGGCGTGTCACCCTCCCCGATGACCTCCTCGGTGCCACGCGCCTGGTAGCGATCGCGCCAGCCGAGGTCGGGGTCGTCCTGGACCATCTTGCGCAGCTTGAGGATGCCGTGCATCAGCGACTCGGGCCGCGGCGGGCAGCCGGGCACGTGCACGTCGATCGGCAGGAACTTGTCGGCGGGGACCAGCGCGTAGTTGTTGAACACGCCCATCGAGGAGCAGCACGCCCCCATCGAGATCGCCCACTTGGGCTCGAGCATCTGGTCGTAGAGCCTGCGGATGATCGGCGCCATCTTGATCGACACGCGCCCTGCGAGGATGATCAGGTCGGCCTGGCGCGGAGACGCGCGAAAGGCCTCGAAGCCGAAGCGCGCGATGTCCATGCGCGAGCCCGCCGTGTGGAACTGCTCCATCGCGCAGCAGGCGAGCCCGAAGGCGAGCGGGAAGAAGGAGTTCGAGCGCGCCCACGCCACCGTCGACTCGAGCGTGGTGGTGAGCACGCGCTCGTGCACGTAGCGCTCGAGCTCGGATTCGTCGAGCTCGGTCCCGTGCAGGTGCGCCGGGCGGTTGGCGCCCTCCAGGTCCGCCCCGCGCAGCAGCTGGTGCGCGTTCAGCGAGCGCACCCGCAGCGCGTCGGCGTCCACGTGCGCCGGCTGGCCTCGCAGCCGCTCGCGCCTCACCTCCACGCCAGCGCCCCCCTGCGCCACACGTACACGAAGGCCACGAACAGCAGCACCACGAACACCACCGTCTCCAGCAGCGCGAAGCTCCCGTAGGAGCGCAGCTCGACCGCGATCGGGTACAGGAACACGACCTCGATGTCGAACAGGATGAACAGCATCGCCACCAGATAGAAGCTGATCCCGAACCGCAGCCCGCGCTTGACCTCCGAGGGCAGCCCACACTCGTAGGGATCCTGCTTGTGCGCGAC